>NZ_RHOG01000044.1 GCF_003946405.1 Lacticaseibacillus yichunensis
AAGCCCTCTAAGCCCTCTAAGCCCTCTAAGCCCTTAAGATAACAAAAAGCCCCCTCAAAAGAGGAGACCCATAAAAGCTTAAAACATAAAACCAACACCATTTGACAAATTTCCCGTGCGCCAACTGTCCGGGTCCGAGCAGTGAACCGCCTTCTGTTTTAAAAATCATCCTCGCGCGCATTCGAATTCAGTTCCAGCAATTTACCGGTCCGCAGGTAGAGAATCCACTCGCAGATGTTCGTAACATAGTCGCCGATGCGCTCCAAATAGGAAGAAACCAGCATGTAGTCCATCGCGCCAACGATCGTGTCAGGCTCTTCCTGCATGATCTGGATGCAGCGCTGATAGATCTCCTTGGAAAATGTGTTGATGCCATGGTCTTCTTCGGCGATCTCTCGCGCGCGTTCGGCATCTTCGCGTACATAGGCATCCAGCACCTGGTCCACCATTTCCTTGACCGCCGCCGCCATGTCCGCGATCACTTTTTCGATCTCAGGCACGCGGGTCTCGCCCTTCACCCTGATCGTGGACTTGGCGATGGAGACTGCATGATCGCCCATGCGCTCAAGGTCTGAGCTGGCCTTCATGACCGTGACGATCACGCGCAGGTCGGTGGTGACCGGCTGCTGAAGCGCGATCATCTCAAAGCTGCGCTTCTCAAGATCCACCTCACGCTTGTTGATCTTCTGGTCTTCGCTGATCACTTCGCGGGCCAGCGCCTTGTCATGATTGACAAACGCCTTGACGGACTTGTAGATCGCTTCATTGACCATCATGCCCATTTCCGAAAATCGGGTGTGCAATTCGTTTAGCTCGTCTTCAAACAACCGCCGCATTGTTAGGATCCTCCCTTTGTCGCGTCATCAACCAAATCGGCCCGAGATGTAGTCCTCGGTCTCTTTTTCCTTGGGGTTCAAAAAGATCTTCTTCGTGTCATCCATCTCGATCACCTTCCCCGCCAGGAAAAAGGCCGTTTCGTCCGAGATGCGCGACGCCTGCTGCATGTTATGCGTCACTATGATTATCGTATAGCGGTCGCGCAGTTCCAAGAGCATATTTTCGATCTGCGTGCTCGAGATCGGATCTAGCGCCGACGTCGGCTCATCCAGCAAAATGACTTCCGGCTGAACCGCCAGCACCCGCGCGATGCAAACACGCTGCTGCTGGCCGCCTGAAAGCGACAGTGCACTTTCATGCAGCTTGTCTTTGACCTCGTCCCAGATCGCCGCCTGCTTCAAGCTGGTCTCAACGGCCTGATCTAAGGTCGCGCGATCCTTGACCCCGGCCAGGCGCAGTCCATAGATCACATTTTCATAGATGGAAAATGGAAACGGATTCGGCTGCTGAAACACCATCCCGACCTTTTTGCGCAGCGCGACCACATCCTCGCCGCTGGCATAAATATCTTGGCCATCCACCTGGATCTCGCCGCTGATGTGGACGTTTGGAATCAGGTCGTTCATGCGGTTAAGCAGCCGCAAGTAGGTGGACTTGCCGCAACCGGACGGCCCGATCAGCGCGGTGATCTGATTTTTTTTAAAATTGAGCGAGATGCCCTTCAACGCCTCAAAGTCACCATATGACAAGTGGACGTCGCGGCTGGTGATCACTAATTCTTTTTTCGCCATCGTGGCACTCCTTTATTAGCCGAAATGACCAGAGACATAATCTTCCGTGGCCTGAATCTGCGGGCGCGTGAAGATCTTGCGCGTCTCATCGAACTCGATCGCCGTACCGCTGTAAAAAAAGCTGGTGTAATCGCTGATCCGTGCCGCCTGTTGCATGTTGTGCGTCACGATAATGATCGTGTAGTGGTCCTTGAGCGCCAGCAGCGTGTCTTCCACCTGCGACGTCGAGATCGGATCCAAGGCGGAAGCCGGCTCGTCTAGCAACAAGATATCCGGCTTCATCGCGATTGCCCGGGCGATGCAAAGACGCTGTTGCTGGCCACCAGACAAGGCAAGGCCGCTTTGGTTCAGGTCGTCTTTGACCTGGTCCCACAGCGCAGCTTGCTTCAGACTGGTCTCCACCATTTCGTCGAGCACCTTTTTATTTTTCTCGCCGAAGCGCCGCGGCGCAAAGGTGATGTTGTCGTAGATCGACTTAGCAAACGGATTCGGGCGTTGAAAAACCATCCCGATATGCCGCCGCATCTCATAGACGTCAATCTTATCGCTATTGATGTCGAGGCCGCGGTACAGGATCTCGCCGGTGACCCTTGCCTTGTCGACCAAGTCATTCATGCGGTTCAGCGACCGCAAAAAGGTGGACTTGCCCGACCCACTGGCGCCGATCAGCGCGGTGATCTTGTAGCGTTCAAACTGCAAGGACGCCCCGTGAATCGCCTCGTGATCGCCATAGAAGACTTTCAGGTTCTTCGTCTCAAGCGCCAACTCGTGCTCGGCAGGATCCAGCGGCTTGATGTAGGTGTCTGCTAATGAATAATTTTGCATAAGCCCTCCTAGACCGCCGTCATTTTCTTGTAGATGCGGTTGCCGATGACCCGTGCCAGCACGTTGAACAGCAAGACTGCCAAGATCAAGACGGCACTGGCTCCAGCGGAAACAGCCGCGGCGTCAGGCTGAATGCCTTCCGAATTGATCTTCCAGATGTGCACGGCCAGCGTTTCGGCCGGCCGCAGCGGGTTCAGCGGGCTCGCGATGTTGAGCGGATTCCAATTGGTGAAATCAAGTGCCGGCGCACTTTGACCAGCGGTATAGATCAACGCCGCCGCCTCGCCGAACACACGCCCGGCGCCGAGAATCATCCCGGTGATGATGCCGGGCAATGCCTCGGGAATGATCACGTGAATCACGGTCTCCCAGCGCGACAGGCCCAGGGCAAGCCCCGCCTCGCGCTGGTCAAAACTGACTTGGCGCAGCGAGTCTTCGACGTTTCGGGTCAACAATGGCAAGTTGAACATCGTCAGCGCCAGCGCGCCGGACAAAATTGAAAAGCCGAAGCCAAACTGCAAAACGAAGACCAAAAAGCCAAACAGTCCGACCACAACGGAGGGCAGAGAACTCAAAATTTCAATGGCGGTACGAATGATCTCCGTCAATTTATTTTCACGGGCGTATTCCGCCAAATAAATACCGGCACCCAGCGCCAGTGGAACCGAGATCAGCATCGACAGCACCAACAGATACAAGGAGTTGAAGAGCTGAATGCCGATCCCGCCACCGGCCTTGAAGGACTGCGACGGCGCGGTCAGAAAATGCCAGGAGATATGCGGCAAGCCGCGGACCAAAATGTAGCCCAGCAAGCTCGCCAAAATGATCACAATGATGCCGGCGATCAAATAGAGAATCGTGGTGGCCAGTCGATCGATCTTTTTTGCATCCATCACTTGATCTCCCCTTTCTTACCGATCCAGCGAATCAGCAGGTTAAAGGCCAGCGACATCAGCAAAAGTAGCAGTGCCAGCGACCACAGCGCGTTGTTTTCCAGCGACCCCATCACGGTATTGCCGATGCCAGAGGTCAACACAGACGTCAGCGTCGACGCTGGGCTGATCAGGTTCGTCGGCAGAAGCGCCGCGTTCCCGATCACCATCTGCACCGCCAATGCTTCGCCAAACGCGCGCGCCATCCCAAACACGATGCCGGTCAGGATCCCGGGCATCGCCGCCCGCAAAACGACGCGGGAGATCGTTTGCCAGCGGGTGCCGCCCAGTGCGAGGCTCGCCTCACGATAATGGCGCGGCACGGCTTTGAGCGCATCGACGGTCATCGAGGTCACAGTCGGCAAGATCATGACAAACAGCACAAACGTCCCGGCCAAAATACCAAAGCCGGTGCCGCCAAAGATATTTCGGATGAATGGCACGACGACGGACAGGCCGATGAAGCCATACACAACGGAAGGAATGCCCACCAGCAATTCGATGACGGGCTGAAGCACTTTTTTTCCAAGGTTCGGGGCGATCTCGGTCATGAAGATCGCGGCGCCCACTGCAAACGGCGTGGCGATCACCGCCGACAGCAGCGTCACGCCAAACGAGCCGACGATCATCGGCAGCGCGCCCACTTGCGGCTGGCCACTGGCGTCCTTGACCGCCGGCGACCAGGTCGTCTGCGACAAAAAGCGCCAGAGGTTCACTTTATTGGTGAAAAAGGTTGCCAGGCCGCGCGAGGCAACGAAGAAGAAAATCGCCAAGACCACCACGACGATCAGGCTGATACAAAATAGGCTGATCAGTTTGCCGCGCCGCTCGAGTTTGGCGGCGTGCGATTTTTTCAGCATTGCCTGTTGAATTGGATCCATGGTCATCCTCCTAGTTTGCCTGCACGTTGCCATCTGCGTCGCGGGTCACGGTCATCTTGCTGATGGGAATGTAGCCCATCGCCTTGACCAGCTCCCCTTGAACCTCGTCGCTGAGCATGTAGGTCAAAAAGCGTTTCGTCAGGCCCGTTGCCTTGCCCTTGGTATACATATGTTCATAAGACCAGATCGGCCAGGCGTTGGTCGTCACATTCGCGTCCGTCGGCTGCACGCCGGCCAGCGACAACGCCCGCACCGTCTTGTCGACATAAGAGAACGCGACATACGACACCGCGCCCGGCGTGCTAGCCACGATCGAGCGCACCATGCCGCTTGAGTCTTGCTCCTGTGCCGGTTTCGCCTGCCGGTCGCCTAGTACCCAGCGCTCAAAGGTCGCGCGCGTGCCGGAGCCTTGCGTACGGTTGATGACCACCACCGGCAAGTCCTTGCCGCCAACTTGCTTCCAGTTGGTGATCTCGCCGGTGAAAAGACGCCGCAGTTGGACCACAGTCAGGTCTTTGACCCCGACGTTGCGGTTGGCGATCGGTGTGATGCCGACCACCGCCACGCGGTGATCTTGTAGCTTGCTGGCATCGATGTGCGCCTGCTGCTCGGCAAACAGATCCGAGTTGCCGATCTGGACCGCCCCTTCTTGAATCTGCGACAACCCGGTACCACTGCCGCCGCCTTGGACATTGATGAAAACGCCGGTGTTTTCACTTTGATATTGCTCCGCCGCCGCTTCCACCAGTGGTTGCAGCGCGCTGGAGCCCACCGCCGTGATCGATTCACCGCGGCCTGCGCCACTTCCACAGGCAGTTAAGACCAGCAGGCCGCAAAGCGCCAAAAAGCCCAAAAGTTTTTTCACGTTGTATCCTCCGTATTGATAACTCTGCCAATTTTATCAATATTGTGTAAATGTTCAGCGCGCTCAATGTAAAAATGCGGTAAATCAATCCGCGTGCCCTGTGCGTGCGCAAAAGTCACGTCACGCGCCCCAGATAACCAAGCCATTTGAGCGCTGAGTTGAAGACCCCTGTTCGGTCACTCAGTTCAAGCGCTCAGTTCAGCGGCAACGTCACTGTGAACGTTGACCCGACGCCAAGCTGGCTCTTCAGCGTGATCTCGCCGCCGAGCTGCTTGACCATTTCCGCCACGATCGCCAGGCCAAGCCCGGTGCCGCCGTTATGCCGACTGCGGGCCTTATCGACGCGATAGAAGCGCTCGAAGATTCGCTCCTGGTCGTTTTCGGCGATGCCGATGCCCGTATCCTGGAAGGTCAGGACCAGCTCCGTCTCATCAGGCTGCGCACTGATGGTGACCTGCCCGCCGAGGCGATTGTAGAACACCGCATTGTTGAGCAAATTCCGGATGACCTGCGACAGCTTCACTGCATCCGAGCGAATCGTCAGCGTTGGCGCCAGTTGATTCGTGACCGTCAATTGTTTTTCTTCAATTGGCTGGGCCAAGCTGGTGATTGCCTCGTCGACCAAGGCTTTTGGCTGCACGGCTTCAAGCGTGAGCGCCTCATTTTCCGGTCGGCTGAGGGTCAAAATATCATTGATCAGCTGGGTCAGACGCGTACTTTCGTTATAAATGATCTGCAGGAACTTGACCCGCGCTTCCTCATCGTCCATCGCACCATTGAGCAGCGTTTCGGCAAATCCGGTGATGGCTGTGACCGGCGTTTTCAATTCATGCGACACATTGCCGACAAAATCCAGCTGCATGCGCTCGACTTGGCGCAGGAAGGTGACATCGTACAAGATCACAAGGACCTGCTGATGCTGGTCATCGGGCGCCAAGCTGATAACATTGGCATCCACCGATTTTTGCGTTGCGATCAAGGTGATCTCGCGGTGATGATTCTTTTGCTTGCGGAAGGTGTGCTCGATCATTCGCGCCAGCGCGTAGGTCTTGATATCGTCCAGATAGTTGTGATGGCCCGGGGCGACGGGATGGCCGATCAACGTCCCCAGCGCCTGATTGCTCAAGATCACCTGACGATCGGCATCGATCAGCATCACCCCTTGAGGCAGGTGGTCGATCAAGCGGTCAAAGCTGGCCTGCCGCAACGCGACCTTGTGCCGCAGATGGGTGACCGCCGAATTCGCCGAATTCAACGCCTCGCCCATCGGTAAAAATGGCGAGTGCGGGGTCAAGATCAGTGGTGTGACCGGTTCGCCATGCCGAATGCGTTGAATATTGGCCGTCATGTGGGCCAGATGCTTGACCCAGTAGTGATGCCGGCGCCACAGCCAAAGCAAAAAGCCGCCCGCCAGTAGCCAATACACGACGGTGAAGCTCCAGCCCCAGGCCGGCGCGGTGCGCCACAAACTCGCTTGCGGCTGCCATACCCCGATGAAGACCTCGCCGATGCGCCCGATGTAGACCTGTTCTTTGGTGCCGTTGACAACCACGCGATTGCCGTGGCCCGCACGCGTGCGGTCGTTATCCACGACTTTTTGGACGATGCGGTTGCGCGTTGTTTTCGCCGGACCGTCCAGCACCGTGATCGTGGTTTTCGAATCCTCGGCAAACACCTTCGTCTGGGTCGTGTCACCGCCCAGATCATGCCAGGTGTCATAGACGCTTTGCAAATGAGCGGTCTGTTGATCATACAAAATGGTATCAATGCCGCGCACGATAATGAAAAAGCCTGCGAGCGCAAGCAGGCAGACCCATATCATGCGGCGCACAAACGGTTTAGTCATTTGGGGCCTCCATTTGATAGCCAAATCCACGCACCGTCTTGATGTACTTCGAGTGCTTGGGATCATCTTCGATCTTATCGCGCAAATGGCTGACCTGAATGTCCACCATTCGCGTTTCAGCGGGGTACTCAAAGCCCCACACGCCGTTCAGCAGCGCATCGCGGGACAGAATCTTGCCCACGCGTTTGGCAAAATACACCAGTAGCTCAAATTCCTTGGGCGTGAGCTGCAGCCGCTCCCCATTTTTCGTCGCCTTGTAGTTGTCCGGATCGATCACCAAGGCCCCCACTGTCAGCACATTGCTGGCCGGCGCCTCGGGCTGATTCTGAACGCGCCGCTCGATTGCCTTGATGCGCGCCACGATCTCCCGCGGCGAAAATGGCTTGGTCACATAATCATCGGCACCTAATTCGAGCCCCACGATCTTGTCTGTTTCGCTATCCTTGGCCGTCAAGATCATGATCGGCGTCGCGTCATGCGCCCCGCGCAGCTTTTTCGTCACCTCAAACCCGTCGAGCCCAGGCAACATCAGATCCAAAATAATAAAGTCGAAGTGCTCTTGCAGCGCCAGACTCAGCGCCGTGTCCCCATCTTCTGCAGTGCTCACCGCATAATGTTCTTTTTCCAAATTATATTGCAGCAGTGTCACGATCGCAGGTTCGTCGTCGACGACAAGAATTTTTTTCATCAATTGTCCTCCGCAAATGTGATCATTCCAAGTTCATGAGGGGCGCCGGTGAAGATCGCCGTTTCGGTCAGCCGGACTGCGCCGTCGAGCCGCTGCACCCGCAACCGGCAATAAGTCGGGTGCGCCTGCAGCGCCTCGTACAGCGCATCGCTGCTCGCCACTGGGATGTTGTTGGCTTTCAAGACGATATCCCCCGCCTGCAAGCCCATTTTGCTGGCCGGTGTGTCAGGCAAAATGGCGACCAGGCGCACCCCATCCGTTGTCTGAGAGATATAACTGATGCCGCGTTGATCCGCCCAGCGGCAAGCCAGCGCCACGATCAGTCCCACCGCCGCCGCAATGCCAAGCGGCCAAAGACTGAGCGCTGGCTGCGCATACGCCCAACCGGCTAGCCCTGCGACAACTGCCCCGCCGATCGCGTAGGCCTTGGTCCAAAACCGCAGCGCCTGCGTTGGCAATTGCTTGCGCGTGGTCAATGCCGCGCCCGAAAGCAATGGTAAAAAGACAAAGTGGCCCGTCGGCAGCGTCACCAGCAGCGGCAGCCAATAAAACTGGCGCCGGGTGTATGACGCAATGCGGGCCCCGCGTCGACCGTCCTTGATCTTCGGCACATCGATCGCCGGCGCCATGAGCCAAAGCAACAAGGCCTCAGCCGCAAACACCAACGCAACGAGCGCCAAACTACCAGCCGCCCATTGGCCAAATGCTGGGATGGCGAGCCAGGACCAGGGCAGCCAGCGCGCCGCGGCCCAAGCAGCGATCCCGGCAAACGCGAGGAGCCAAGGGCCAAACCCGAGGCCCGCTAGCAGAAACGCCGCGCCATCCAAAACGGTGAACCAGCCCAAGACGGGGATCGGCAGGTGCACATGCAAGAGCCATAAGCCAAGCGAGATCACCAGACTGGCCAGCACCCCGCCAATCAACCCGGCCCAAAACAGGGTCCAATGCTGATCAATCGCCATTTTGAACAGTCGTCTTTCATGATGGATCCGGCGCCAGCGCCAAAACCACACCCCTACCAGCGCCAACAACGTGATCGGCCCCAGCAACGTGGCGAACAATCGCATTCCCATCGCCCCTTCCATTCGTTATCCTCAGTATAGCATGGATGAAAGGGAATATGAAAAGTAACAGGATGCGGAACCGAGCGCTTTGGGGTGGGCAGGTAGCTCGGCCTGGGCGGTTGATGGCGCACTTCGCCATCGGACGACCAGGACGACTAGCTGTCCCACCCCTGCTCGGTGGAGCTCAACTACGAAAGGGTGCGGAGCGTGTCTTTTTCGCTTGCTTGCCTGCCCCCGCCTCCACGCCTCCAAAAGAAAAAGCACGCGCCACCCCAATCGGGAGTAACGCGTGCTGTGAATCAGATCTTGAGGAAACGCCGCATTGACACAACTGAGCCCAATGCACCGATCACGATGCCGGTTCCTGCCATGGCCAGGTCAAGCCAAAGCAAAAATGGCATGGCTGGATACAGCGAGTAACCGCTGGCGGAAAGGTCCATTCTTGGGTACAAGAACGTGTAGCCAAAATCGACGACGAGCATCGGAATGACCGAGCCGAGTAACCCCGTCCAGGCCCCTTCCAGCAAAAACGGCCAGCGGATGTAGCTGTTGGTCGCCCCCACCAGGCGCATGACGCCGATCTCATCGGCGCGCGACAAAATGGTGATGCGGATGGTGTTGTTGATCAAGAAGACCGCGACGAACAGGAGCAGAATCGTGAAGCCAAGGCCCCATTTTTGAATCAAATCCACCGTCCGGAACAACTTCTTGGCGGTGTTGCCGCCGTAAGACGCCTCGGAGACGTTGTCGAGTTTACCCGCCGCCTTGGCCACCTTGATTGTCGCTTGCGGGCTGGCGGTGTCAACAAGAAAGACATCATTCAACGGATTTTGATCGCCGGAGAACATTTTCCACTGACTGCCATAACTAGAGACGATGCTATCGAGCTCCTGCTTTTTGGCACGGAACGTGACTTTCTTAACATCCTTCAGGTCGGTCAACTCATCCTTGAGTTTTGCCTGTTGAGTCTTGCTGGTATTGCGGTCGATGTAGACACGCACGCGCACATCGTTTTCGACCTGGGTCGAGACACGATTGACGTTGACCAACAGCGCCATGAAAATACCGACTAACAGCAGGGTCACGGTCACGGCGGACACGGCGGCGACGGTCATCCAGCCATTACGCTTCAAACTTTTGAAAGAATCTTTAACGTGACGTCCAAGCACTCTAGCTTTCATTGCCGTACATGCCTCCTTCCTCATCGCGGACCAGCCGGCCTCCTGCGATCTCAAGCAGGCGGTGCGGGCGTTCATCGACAAGTTCACGGTTATGTGTGGCCATGATCACCGTGGTGCCTTGCTGATTGACTTTTTCCAAAATATCCATGATGCCATTTGAGGTGTCTGGATCCAGATTCCCCGTTGGCTCATCGGCGATCACGACGCCTGGCTTGTTGACGATGGCCCGGGCGATCGCAACACGCTGCTGCTCCCCACCGGACAATTCGCTTGGGAAGCGGCGCATTTTCTGCTCCAGCCCCACCATCTTCAACACTTCAAGGACGCGTGGCTTGATGTCGGCGGTCGGGGTCTCGATGACCTCCATCGCGTAGGCAACATTTTCAAAAACAGTCAGCCGAGGCAATAACTTGAAGTCCTGGAAAACAACGCCGAGCTGGCGCCGCAGCAGGGGCACATCCTTGTTGGCCATCTTCGCAAAATCAAACTCGTTGACCTTCATGGTGCCGCTTGTTGGCGTCAGTTCATGGTAAAGCATCTTGATGAAGGTCGACTTACCGGCACCGCTGGGTCCGATCACATAGACAAATTCGCCAGGGGCGACTTTGAGGCTGAGATCCTTGATCGCGATGACGCCATTGTCGTAGCGTTTCATCACTTTATCTATTTGAATCATCGTTTCGCTCCTTCTTTATGACTATCGCTCAGTATAGCATGCCATTTTTTCAAAGCTGTTGCAGCCAGATTACAGTTGCATCAGCTTGGGTTCTTGAGGCTGAGCTCCCATTGCAGATACGCATAAATGAAAGGATTCAGGTCCCCGTCCATCACAGCCTGGCCGTTGCCGGTCTCGTAATTGGTCCGGTGATCTTTGACCATGGTATACGGGTGGAACACATACGAGCGAATCTGGGAGCCAAACGCCACGTCCATTTGGTTACCCTTGATTGCCGCCGTTTCCGCCTGCTTTTTTTCCTCTTCCAATTGATACAGCTTAGCCTTCAGCATGGCCATCGCGGTCGCCTTGTTCTGGAACTGGCTCCGCTGCGCCTGACTCGAGGCAACAAGACCCGTCGGAATATGGATCAAGCGAACCGCACTGGAGGTCTTGTTGATATGCTGACCGCCGGCGCCACTGGAGCGGAAGACTTCCATCTTGATGTCTTCGGGGCGCAGGTCGACTTCGATCGAGTTATCGAGCTCCGGCATCACATCGACCGAGGCAAAGCTGGTATGCCGCCGCCCAGCTGAGTCAAATGGCGAAATGCGGACCAGGCGATGCACGCCTTTTTCGCTGCGCAACATGCCGTACGCGTTTTCCCCATTGATCAACAGCGAAACGGACTTGATGCCCGCTTCATCCCCGGCGAGGTAATCGGCGACTTCGACGCTGTAGCCATTTTGGTCGGCCCAGCGTTGATACATCCGCAGCAGCATCGAGCCCCAATCCTGGGCTTCGGTGCCGCCAGCGCCTGGGTGAATTTCAAGAATCGCATTGTTGTGGTCATACGGCCCGGACAGCAACAGCGTCATGTCGTACTTGTTCAGCCGTTCCTGCAGCGCAACGGCATCGTGCTCGAGCTCCGCTTGAAGCTCGGCGTCCGGCTCCTCCTGCAGCAGCTCGAAGGTCACATCCAGGTTGTCCAGTGCATCTTCCATGGCAATAAAATTGTCGTGTTTTTCCTTAGCCTCGTTGTTCTCGTTGATCAGCTGCTGAGCCGCCTCGGAGTTATCCCAAAAGCCCGGTTCCGCCATTCGCCCTTCATTTTCGGCGATCCGTTCGTTCAAGGCATCGAGGTCAAAGAGACCCCCTGAACTGATTTATTTTGGTCCGCATGGCGGACAGGGTGTTGCGAATTTCTGCTGTTTCCATGGTATGCTCCTTTGATTTGGGTGACTGTCGGCTTAGTTGCGTGATTCCCGTCAAAAAAGCCGGTGTGCAAAAATGCCCCGGCTTTTTTTGACATCAACGACGAATGTTTTGACGAATCTGGGCCTTCATGAACAGGCGTGTGACGCCATCATCCATGTTCGCGATCATTTCCTCGAACATCCGGTAGGCTTCTTCCTGGTATTCGACCAGCGGATTCATCTGGCCATAACCACGCAGGCCGACGCTTTGCCGCAATTGATCCAACACATCGATGTGATCGGTCCAAAGCGAATCGACCACGCGCAAGATCACGACTTTTTCAAATTCCAGCATCTGGTCGGGATCGCCGAGCTGGCCAAGTTTTTCATTGTAATTGGTCTCCGCCAGGTCCATCAAAGTCGAGATGAGCTCGTCTTGCGACCGGCCGAGCAGCTGGTCCTTCTTGAAGGTCTCAGGATCGACCATGTTGGTGGTGACGTAATCGTAGATCGCGTCGAGCTCCCAAGTCTTCTTGTCGCCGTTCGTATGGGCTTGGACAAGCCGGGTGATCGAGCGGTCGATCATCGCCATCAAAACAGGCTTGAGCGACTCTTCGGCGTTGATCACCTGCTGGCGCTGCTTGTAGATGACCTCGCGCTGTTCACGCATCACATCATCATATTGCAGGGTCTGCTTACGGGTATCGTAGTTATTCCCTTCAACACGCTTTTGCGCCGATTCAACGGAACGTGAGATCATGCGGCTGCGAATGACCTGGTCTTCGTCGTTGTCGACAAAACGGTCCAGCACCTGCTTGATTCGTTCGGAACCAAACCGCTTCATCAAGTCGTCTTCCAGTGACAGGTAGAACTGGGTCGCACCCGGATCTCCCTGACGGCCGGAGCGGCCACGCAGCTGGTTATCGATACGCCGACTCTCATGACGTTCGGTCCCGATCACGGCCAGGCCACCGACTTCGGTGATGCCAGGGCCGAGCTTGATATCGGTCCCACGGCCAGCCATGTTCGTCGCGATGGTCACGGCGCCGCGTTGCCCGGCGTTCATGATGATCTCGGCTTCCTTGGCATGGTTTTTCGCGTTCAAAACACTGTGCGGAATGTTTTCATTATCCAGCATCTTGGACAACCGCTCGGAGGACTCGATGGCCACAGTGCCGACCAGGATCGGCTGGCCCTTTTTGTGGCGATCCTTGATGTCTTCCGTAACGGCGCGGAACTTCGCGTCAAGCGTCGGGTACAAAATATCCGGCTGATCAACACGAATGACCGGCTTGTTGGTCGGAATCGAAATGACCTGCATGTTGTAAATTTCGCGGAACTCTTCCTCTTCAGTCTTCGCCGTCCCGGTCATCCCGGCCAGCTTGTTGTACATCCGGAAGAAGTTCTGATAGGTGATGGTGGCCATCGTGGCGTTTTCGTCCTGAATCTCAACGCCTTCCTTGGCCTCGATCGCCTGATGCAACCCATCGGAGAAGCGCCGACCTTCCATCGCACGGCCAGTGAACTGGTCGACGATTAGAACTTCGCCTTCCTGCACCATGTAGTCGATATCCTTGAGCATGATGTAGTTAGCGCGCAACGCCTGATCCAAATGATGGGTCAGCGCCGTGTTTTCCGTGTCGTACAGGTTCTTCAGGCCAAACGTCTTATTTGCCTTGGTGATTCCCTGCTCGGTCAACGAAATTGTCTTGGTCGGCCAATCGATCTTGTAGTCGTCTTCTTCTTTGAGCGTCTTAACGAAGCGATCCGCACGAATGTAAAGCCCCGTGGATTTTTCGGCCCCGCCGGAAATGATCAATGGCGTCCGCGCCTCATCGATCAAAATGGAGTCAACTTCATCGACGATGGCAAAATTCAGATCACGCTGCACCATTTGTTGCTTGTAGACCACCATGTTGTCACGCAGGTAATCGAACCCAAGCTCGGAGTTGGTCGAGTAGGTGATATCCGAATTATAGGCCTCACGTTTTTCATCGGAGGTCTTGTCGTGCGTGTTCAGCCCAACCGTCAGGCCGAGCCAGTTGTACAGCTCACCCATTTCGGTTGCATCACGGGAGCTCAGGTATTCGTTGACAGTCACGACATGAACACCTTTGCCTGCCAGCGCATTCAAATACACCGGCATGGTCGCAGTCAAGGTCTTCCCTTCACCGGTCTTCATCTCGGCGATGTTGCCTTCATGCAGCGTGATGCCGCCGATGATCTGCACGCGGAACGGGAACAGGCCCAACACCCGCTTGGCCCCTTCGCGCGCAACCGCAAAGGCTTCAGGCAAAATATCATCGAGGGTCTCCCCTTTTGCGAGGCGCTCCTTGAACTCAGGCGTCTTCGCCTGCAAGGTCTCGTCCGGCAACTGGGCGTATTCGTCTTCATAATGCTGGACCTTATCGGCGATCTTACCGAGGCGGTTGACCTCACGCTTGTCGCTTTCGACCCAGGTTTTTAAAATGTTATTCGGCATGTGTGTTCCTCTCTTGTCACAGGAAATGGCCATTGCGGCCGATAATATCTTATTCATTTTAGCATCATGACAGGGCCTTGACCAGCTTTGCCAAGGATTTTGCGGCAACTGATTAGAGCAGCGCTGGCCAGTGACGTGGGGAGTGGGTGAAAAGTGCGGCGAAGCTCCCGGATCAATTTAACAGTTACACCATCCCGCGGGCTACGCACCCTGTAGTTGGGCTTCACGCGGCAGGTCTGAGGCAGCTAACTGGGTCCGGCACTCGGGGCTAAAAACGCCCCAAGCACCAGCCCATGTTAGCTGCTCAGACGTAAACGCCGCGCTGCGCACCCTGTAGTTGGGCTTCGCCGAGCAGGGGCGAAACATCTAGTTGACCCAGTCACTCGGGGCTAAGACCGGCCCCAAGCGCCTAGGCCAAACTAGCTGTTCGCCCCTAAACGCTCGGCTCCACACCCTGTAGTTGGGCTTCGCACCCTGAATCAAAAAAACCGCCGCAGATCACTTGGACCTGCGGCGATAGATTGCTGTTGACGCTTATTCGTCGGTTTCGATCAGCCCGTAACGGCCGTCGCGACGCTTGTAGACAATGCTGGTGCCATTAGTCTCAGCATCTTCGAAAATAAAGAAGTTATGCCCTAACATGTCCATCTGAAGAATTGCTTCCTGTGGATCCATCGGCTTGAGTGAGACACGCTTGGTGCGAACGACCTGCAGACTATTGTCTTCGTCGGCCGTCTCAGTTGTCTCGTCCGCTGGGGTTGTCACCTCGATCGGTGCGAAGCCCTTTTCACGGGACTTGCGGTTGATCTTGGTCTTGAACTTGCGGACCTGCCGCTCCAGTTTATCGGTGACCAAGTCAATGCTTGCATACAGATCTGGACTTGTTTCCTCAGCGCGAAGCGTGAGATAGTTCAGCGGAATCGTTACTTCGACCTTCCCTGTTTTATCAGGATAGACCTTGAGGTTCACATGAGCGGTCGCTTCGACGGAGCTCTCGAAAAACTTGTTGAGCTTACTGATCCGTTTCTCAACATAAGAACGAATCGCATCGGTGACCTCGATGTTCTCACCACGAACATTGTATGTCAGCATAAAACTTCTCCCCTTTCCTGCACGTCACAATGCGGCGCGCGGGCCGGAAGGGCTTGGAACCCTTTCCAACCTTCTATCATTATTATAACGAACCTCCGGAGCTGAGACAAATAATATCCTGCAAAAAGCAGGTTTTTCTTAACTTGCTTTAACGAATCAACGAGAAGCTGGTGACCTTGCCTTGATACCCGGCGTCCCGCAGCGCATTGCGGGCGTGATACAGCGTCCGTCCTGTCGTGTAGAGATCATCCAGCAGAATCACTTGGCGAATGCGCGCATGCCCACGCGGCAAGGTCGCCGAAAAACTCTGCGGTGTTTGAAGGCGGCCGTGGCGATCCTTTTGCGCCTGTGGAAGGTCGGTATCACCCTTAGTCAACCAGCGGGCTATGCGCAGCTGACCAAACAGCCCAAGCACCGGATCAAACCCGCGCGCACGCAAATGGCTTGGTTCGCTGGTCAATGGCACCAACACCGCGTTTTTCGGCAATTGGCCCGCCAGCAGATGTGCAAACGCCCCGTGCAGGCGGTAGTCCCCTTTTCCTTTATATGACTGAATAAAAGCCTTCATCACCTCATCATAAATGAAAAGCGCGCGGTGATGCAGCAGCGGGGCTTCCCGCGCCTCCCAGCGCACACAGTCATGGCAGAGAACAGGTGCCGGCAGCTGACGCCCACAGCCGGGACAACAAGTCGTCTGGTCAATCCGGGAAAAAGTCGCCTCACACCGGCGGCACAGTTGCGGCAAGCGCGCCTGAGTGGGGGTAAGCAGTTCGGCAAGTGACAAATCATCCATCAAAGGTTGCGCACATAATAAACACCGCATCAGGCTCGCCCCCGATTTGTTTTGCGAATGGTCGCGATGGCCTGCAGCTGATCATAGGTCCAGTGGCGCGCGACAAAATAAACAGGGTCTGCTGGAAACGCGGCGCTTCGCCCGGCCCGCCCCGCCATTTGAATCAAGCCGGCCGCGGAAAATAGTGGGCTATCCGCGCCAAGGACGAGGACGGCACAATGCGGAATCGTTACCCCTCGCTCAAGAATCGTTGTCGTCACCAAACAATCGAGTTGCCCTTGCCGAAACGCCAACACTTTTTCTTCCCGCTCCGGGTCACTGGCATGCACCCCGTCCGCCTGCCAGCCAAGCGCCACAAGCTGGCTGACTATGGGCTTCAGCCAGTCGATCTGCGGCACGAATAAAAGCAGCTTGCTCGCCATATTTTTCAACTGAGCCAGCCGCCGAACGATGGTCTTGTCTAGGCGATGCGGCCACTGGCGACCGCGCCGGATGAGCGGGCGAGGCACCGGCAGTGGCGACCCATGAAACCGCGTCAATAGCCGACTGACCCCGATCTGACCGCGGCGAGCGGCACGCTGCAACGCCGCGCCAGGCGTGGCCGTCAAAAACACGACTGGACCGCTGGCCGCCTGGCGCACGCCCTATGCCAGCATTGGGGTCTGCGGATAAGGAAACGCATCGACTTCATCCACGATGATCAGCCCAAACGCCTGACGATAGCGAAGCAGTTGATGCGTCGTCAGCACCACCAACTGTGCATCCACACTGGGCCAAGGCGCCCCGCCATACCGCGCGACCAGCGGCGTGCCTTGAAACGCACTGGCTAGCCGCGGCGCCAGTTCCCGCACCACATCCACTCGCGGCGTGGCCCAGGCAACGCGCCGGCCCTGCCGCAAAACCGCCGCAGCCACAGCAAACAACATCTCAGTTTTCCCTGCCCCGGTCACCGCGTGCAACAAATGATCTCGCCCGGCTGCGACAGAGGCCAGGACCCCGCGTTGAGCTTCTTGTTGCGCAGGCGTGAGCACCCCCTGCCAGCTCATCTGCCCCTGCCACGTGATTGGCGGCGCGGCGAACCGGTACAACGTGGTGCCGCTTGTGATGCGATCGAGGCCGACACAACTGGGACAATACTGACCGCCCGCTGGCAAGGCACGCAACTGCCGCTCCCCGCATCGCTGACAGACCCAGCGCCGCCCATTTTGCTGCAGGCCCGCCACCTGCGTCGCTTGTGCTAAACTGACAGAAGAAACGGCGGCTGCACGACACTCTTTTTCCGTTAACTGCATCCCTGCCCAATTCATTGTCATCACCTCGAAAGGAGATTACGCAATGACGACCAATGACTACCTGACCATCGCAAAAAATGGCGAGGCGCAGCAGCTCATCAAAAAGTCGCGCTTCATCTGCACGTTGACGCGCATCACCAGCCGAGAAGAGGCGGATGACGCACTGGCCGCCGTGATCAAGGCCCATCCCAAGGCGACTCACCATGTGCCCGTTTACCTGCTTGGCGATCAAGATGAGATTCAGCATGCAAGCGATGACGGCGAACCCAGCGGCACGGCAGGCGCGCCCATGCTCCGCGTCCTCCAGCAAATGGGCGTGCACGACGTCAGCGCAATTACCACTCGTTATTTTGGCGGTATCAAGCTGGGTGCAGGCGGCTTGATTCGCGCATACGCCGGCAGTGTTTCAAACGCCGTCACAACGATTGGCCTCGTCAAACGGGTGATTCAACAAACGATGACGCTCACATTGGCTTATCCCCTTCTCGGCACCGTTCAGCATTATCTTGAAGAACACGCGATCACCCAACTCGACACCGCCTACACCGACCAGGTCCAAGTGACCATCGCAGTCGATGAAGTCGAGATCGCCGCTGTCCAGGCCGATCTGATTGAGCTGACAGGCGGCCAGATCACAATGAAATTAGGGGAAAAATTGCCAGTGGAAGTCCCAGTGACACTGCCGAGCCTCCACTGAATCACGACAGGCAACAGGTCAGGGTCTCGGGAAAATTCCGATCGAGTGAACTAGACGGTCGTGCAGCTCAGCGTGACAAGCGCTGGGCTGTTTTTGTGCAGACTTCACCCTCGCGCAGGCCGTGATAAGAATCGACCGGCACATCGTCCCTTAACTATGTACCCCCTCTCAGGTCGGGCCTTTGACCGGATTGGGGGCCACACACGTTGCAAGCGGCAGGCCCTCGCCAGTCGCAACGTGTGTGATTGCATTGCTCTTTGAAACTTGGTTGGCATCCGTGCCGCCGCCATATATCGATTGCTGGTGCAGTAAGCTTAGGTCATGTAGGCTTAGAATTTCGGTGACCTTCCCGCTT
>NZ_RHOG01000045.1 GCF_003946405.1 Lacticaseibacillus yichunensis
CTCGACGGCCCTCTGCTTCTCTTTTAGTGAGTACATTTAATATCATACCTGAAGTCCAACTTTTTGTCCGCACGCCCGTTTTTCGCGTGCACCCGGGTGTAACGCCATCACATTACTTCTCGCGTGCACCCAGGTGTGATGCGGTCACATTACTTTCCTCGACCTCCGCCCCATCCCATCATCAAAACAGGTCCAGTTGCCGCGGGGCCAATCCGGTGAACTGCAACCCTTGCTGCGCAATAAAACGCTGGGCGTCGGGTGAGGCATCTTGGTGGCCGTTATTGTTGAAGATGACAAAGACCTGTTTGGCGCCCGCCGC
The DNA here is from genome assembly GCF_003946405.1 of Lacticaseibacillus yichunensis. Lineage (GTDB taxonomy): Bacteria > Bacillota > Bacilli > Lactobacillales > Lactobacillaceae > Lacticaseibacillus > Lacticaseibacillus yichunensis. The sequence continues at coordinate 320 of NZ_RHOG01000045.1, forward strand.
AAGCTTCTTGGCCGTTTCGCCATGCGCCGTCAACTCTTCGTCCGAGTAGCGGTAATTCGTGCGCTCGCCGCGCCACGCTGCGCCCTGTTTGAGCCAGCCCATCAAGTTGCGCCCGTGCAAGCGCATGATCGCGCAGGTCGGATTCGTGACTTCGGGAACCAGGGGAACGGGATTGCCTGGCACTTGAGGCTCGTCGACGGCCACGTTGATGAAGTCGAGCTGGCGCCACAATGCGAGGGTCGAATTGCGAAATCTGGGACTGAGCCAAGAGCCATCCCGCAACTCGATGGCGATTGGCAGGTCCGGATACTGCGTGCGCACCCACTTCAAATAGGCAATGTTGTCGGCGGTCGCTCCGAACCACGGCGGGAGTTGAAACAAGATCGCGGTCAGCTGCTTGGCGTCGATCAACGGCTGAAGGCTGGCGCGAAGCTGAATAAATGGCTCGCGGCGGTCGGTGTCGGCAGGCAGCGGTTCGTGTTGGGTCATGGTGGCCGTCGCCTTCACGATGAACTGAAACGTCGACGGCACCTGCCGCTGCCAATTCCGCACCGTTTTTTCACCTGGAATATGGTAGAAAGTCGTGTCCATTTCGACCACGGGGAAAACGGTGGCGATATCGCCCAGCGTGCTCGCTTTGCCATTGGGCGCGAGGTCGGGATGCTCGGCAACGGCGGTCAGGCCAACGAGGATCATGACGTCGCCTCCAAGCCGAGGAAGCGGTCACCAGCGAAGCGGCTGTTCCACTCCCCGTTTTTTCCAGCGAAAAATAGCGGGAGCATCGCCTGCAGATCCGGCACGACGCCGAGATTTTGCGGATCCGCCAGCCAATCCGGGGAAAAAGTCATGAGCACGCCCTCACGTGTGGCGGTCGGCAGCGGCATCGCGGTCGCCGTGGTGCATGTATATAGGAAGAGATCACCGCGTAGCTCGCCATCAACGCGCCAGTGGACCAGCCCGCATGTGGTGAGCGCTTCTGGCGATACGGTCAGCCCGCTTTCTTCAAATAATTCGCGCGCCGCCCCGACTGCCGGTGTTTCACCTAGTTCAACTTTGCCGCCGAGGGCATTCCAGCAGCCTTGATACGGGGGCTTTTGACGGTTGATCACGAGCAATCCGGTCGGCGTGGCCACCAGAATCAAAGTCAGTTGCTTCATGTTTTTCACCTTCCTGGACTCAGTGTAGCATATCGCTCTTGGGCACTTTGGCGAATTCTTCGGCAATGTGACCAAAATGCGCCGGCAAATATTGTAAGGGTTGCCACTGCGAGGTGAACCGCTTACATCGTATACTTAGTCATGTAAACAAGGTTCCTATTCTAATTTTGTTAGGAGAGCTAATCATGGTTAATATCGATCTCGAGCACATTTATAAGGAGTACGATGACGGCGACGACTACGCTGTTATGGACTTCAACCTTCACGTTAAGGACAAAGAGTTCATCGTTTTCGTTGGCCCTTCTGGCTGCGGGAAGTCCACCACCCTGCGTATGATCGCCGGGCTGGAGGACATTACCAAAGGCGAACTGAAGATCAACGACAAGATCATGAACGACGTTGCACCAAAGGACCGCGATATCGCGATGGTTTTCCAGAACTACGCGCTGTATCCGCATATGACCGTGTTCGACAACATGGCCTTTGGTCTGAAGCTGCGTAAATACGCCAAGGACGATATCAAGAAGCGGGTCGACTATGCGGCTAACATCTTGGGCCTGACCGAATTCCTGGAACGCAAGCCTGCCGACTTGTCTGGTGGCCAGCGTCAGCGTGTTGCCCTGGGCCGTGCGATCGTCCGTGATGCACCTATCTTCCTGATGGACGAGCCGCTGTCAAACTTGGATGCCAAGCTCCGTGTTTCCATGCGTAGCGAAATCGCCAAGCTGCACCAGCGTCTGAACACCACCACGATCTATGTTACCCATGACCAGATCGAAGCGATGACCATGGCGGACCGTGTTGTTGTTATGTCTGTTGGTAAGATCCAGCAGATCGGCACCCCGGCTGAAGTTTATGACAACCCTCGTAACGAATTCGTTGCCGGGTTCATGGGCTCCCCTGCGATGAACTTCTTCAACGTCACCTACAAAGATGGCAAGATCTCCGATGGTACCGGTTTGAACCTGACCCTGCCAGAAGGTCGTGCAAAAGTCTTGAACGATCGCGGCTACGATGGCAAGGAAGTTGTCTTTGGTATTCGTCCAGAAGACATCCATGCTGAAGAAGCCTTCATCGAGACCTGGCCTGGTGCAACGGTTCACGCCGAAGTTGTTGTTTCCGAATTGCTCGGTGCAACTTCCCAGCTGTACAGCCGTGTAGACGGCACCGAATTCACCGCGACTGTTGACGCGCGTGACTTCCACAACCCTGGCGACAAGGTTGACCTTGGCTTTGACATCAACAAGGCGCACTTCTTCGACAAGGACACGACCTCTGCGATCGTCACCGAAGAAGAAGAACAAGCCATGACTGACGAACAGGCAAAGGCTTAATTCCAAGTTTCAAACCAGCTAAACCCCTTAAACAAATAGCACTCGCAAGTGTCGGCTTGCGGGTGCTATTTTTATACCTTTAATTGGGTGACCGGGCATTTAGGGAAAATAGTGCCCAGCATCACGCCAGAACTGCGGGAAAAAAGTGTTTGGCATTGCCCGGGGCCGCGGAAAACGGACTGTCTGTTCCGCCTGACTCCAAGAAAAAAACCGCGCCCATAGTTATCGACACCACTCACACTTTCAGCTCACAGTATCTGCACCAGATCGACCCCATTGCCATCCGGATCCTTCACCTCAAAATACCGACACCCCCACGGCAGATCACGCGGCGCTTCGGGCACCGCGACGCCCATCGCCGTGATGCGCGCATACTCGGCGTTCGCATCGGCGACCCGCAGCTCAAAGCCCTGACACGCTTGCGTCTGCGTTGGCGAAAATGCTGAATCACGGTTGACCGTGATGAACACATTACCGTCATCAGGCCCGCCAAACCAGATCTCAATGCGATCCGGCCCGCCATGCGCCGGCTCATTCACGACCTGTGCGCCGAGCACCCGCTGGTAAAAATCCGCGAGCCGCAATGGGTCTGCGGAAATGATATTGATGCCGGCCAAGCGGGTGGCTGCCTGAGCCGGTTTTGTTTGTTCTGTTGTGGTCATGATGATCGTCCTCCTCCGTTAATGAAGTGCTCACTTTAATTATCCGTCACCGACCGATTTTTCGCTAAGGCAAATCTCGCAAAATGCGAGCAAAAAAAGCGCATCTCGCGAAAGATGCGCCAATCTCTTATTGTTTCTTGCGCCGTTTCAGATGCATCACCAGCGTCACGACAAGCGCGACGACCGCGATGGCCAAAACGATCAAAATTGCCAAGAATGGCGTTCCCATCTCCGAGTTACCTCCTAGTCATTTTTCTGGAGGTGTTGCTCAATGCGCCACTCTGGTTTGATCCACAGAAGCAGCGTCACCATGTCCAAAATAATCGTGAGCGTCGGCCAGATGAACGCCGCAAAGATCGCGACCACGTTCAAAATGATCGAGGCGATCGGCTTGTAATACCCGCGCCCCACTAGGCTCATGATGTCCTGATTCCGCCGGTCCGACCGGATGAGCGTCCGAATCAAAATGTAATACGCGATATCGATCACAAGAATCACGATCCCGTATGACATCTCCGGCCCGTAATCCGCGACATGATTGGCGCCGACCCAGGACGTGACAAACGGAATCAGCGACAGTCCGAACAGGAAAAACATATTCGCCCATAACACGCCACCGCTGACGCGTTTCACGATCTGAAATAAATGGTGATGATTGTTCCAATAAACGGCCACGTTAAAAAAGGAGATCGCGTAGATCAAAAACACATACCGCTCGCCCCATAACGCGCCGAGCTGACCACTTTCCGGCGGCCGTAACTCCAACACCATGATCGTGATAATAATGGCGATGACCCCGTCAGTAAAGGCCTCGAGTCGTTGCTTGGACATGTGCTTCACCTCACAGTATGACCAATCATATCAGAAAAATAACGGTGCTTGCCGTCATGTTTTGATAAATCGCGTTATGCCGGCGCGACTTGTAGGTCCTCAAAGACCTTCACCGCATCCCCGACCACCATGTGTGCGCCATACGGCAGCGCGATGGCCTCACGATTCACCGCGACCAGCGTCGTCATCGGATCCACGCCTTGAATCAGCCCGGCAAACGGATAGACCTGAAAACTCGTCCCGACCACCACGATCAGGTCCGCCGCATTCACCGCTTCCAGCGCCGCATCGATCACCCGCGTCGCGATCTGTTCGCCATACAACACAATGTCCGGCCGAATCACCCCGCCATCTGCCGCATGAAACTCGCTCGCCAGATAGGTCTGATAGTCGATCGCCTGCCCGCAAGTCTGACAATGCAGCCGATACAAGTTCCCATGAAACTCAACCACATTTTTCGCACCAGCCCGCGTGTGCAAGCCGTCCACATTCTGCGTCACGATCGCCCCCTTGGCATTCGTGATCGCCGCCATTTTTTCATGAATCATATTCGGCCGCGCCTCCGGATAATACATATGCGCCTTGACCCATTGGTAAAAATCATCCGGATGATCCCTGAGATTGTCCGCCGACAACGCGTACTCCGGGCTGACCATATCCGAGTATAGCCCGCCCTTACTGCGATAATCCGGAATCCCAGAAGCAGTGGACACCCCGGCCCCAGTCAAAAACGTGACAAACTGCGCCTGATCGATCGCCCCTTGAAGATCAAACATCAACGGCCCCTCCTTAGGTGAATACAACAAGACTTGTCGGTATGAGTCAAGTAATAGGAAGAAATAAGTTGGCAAGTTCGGCTTGAAGACAAAAGCTGCGAAGACACGTCGAATCGCCAAAGGAACGACGCAAGACGATGCCCATTTTGAACCGGAACGCCGGAAGATGGACCAGCTTCCAGGAGTATGATAGCCCCCACAGAAGTATGACTGTGTGGCAGGATTCGAACCCCATAACTTCAGTGCTGGATGTAGGGTGGGCTCCGGCCGAAAACGGCTCGCTTCGCATGTCCGGGCGTAAGGCGTAAACGCCTAACGCCCGAATCAAGCCCCCTCGTCGTTGTTAGCGGCTTGCCGCTTACAACGAAAGTGAGCTTTAAGACCGCGAACTTTGCGGGCTTAAAGTCACTTGTCCGCTCTACTACGGTCGCCAGCCGATTTTCGGCCGGAGCCCACCCGAGCAATTTCTCAAACAAAACAAAGAATTTTAGTTCCGAACCCCATAAAGCACATCATACTTCTTCAAAATATCTTCCAAAGGCTGCTGGTACATCTTGCGGAAGTCTTCAGGCTTCGGGTCGACAAGCGGCAACACGAACGCGTTTTGGTCGTCGCCCTTGCCCAGCGCGACATACCCCCGGTGCTTCGTCTCGCGGCTGCGGAAATCGCTGTGCTTCAGATCAAACAGCTGATTCAAAGACAGCCGCAACTGCCGCGGCGACAAGATCGGCGGCAGAGACACAAACTCCGTATTCGCCGGCGGTTCGTAGCCCAGCTGCTGGACGATCTCCTCGAACATCTTGAACAAATTGACGACCGTTCGCCGCACCCGCGTCGGCGCATCCAGCGGCTTATCCATGATCACGCCAAACAACCCAAAGGCAAGCGGCGCCGTCTCTGGAAAATCGGTGCGCCACCGATCTTGGTCCGCGGCCGAGCCGCCTTGGCGAAAAACCATGAGATCTAGCAGGGACATGATGCGAAAGACCACCAAATTTTCCGTTTCCGGGGACTCTTTTGGCGTCAGCTGATCAAATCCCGTCTGAACCTGGGCCTCCACTGCTTCCGTGATCAGCCCGTGGTCGCGTTGCCAGCCGGTGACCAGCACATGCATCGCGGCATCGTACAGCGCCGTCGAGGTCGCGTAAAATTGGCGGTCGAGACTCGGGTCGCCCGTCAACAATTGATATTGCGGCAGTGGCACGCCTTGGGTGGTGAAATACATGTGCAAGAGCTCATGGCTCAGCGTGTAATCCACCGCGGTCGTGTCGGTGATCTGGACGGTCACGCTGCCATCAGCTTCCAGTTTTTGGTGCGACTGGTCATGCGTCAACACGCCACTGGCCGGGCCGGCGATCTCGACATGAATCGGCATCGCATACCCTTTTTGCACCTCTTCAAACAATTCCTGTAGTTGCGGATTCTCGATCTCTGCCATAGCTTCCTCCTAAAAATCGACCAGATGCGGTGTGTGCTGCTGGTACGTGGCCAATTGTGTCACGCCATGCCGGTGCAAAAACGCCTTGGCCCGGTCAAAATCCATCTCATACTTATCATTGCTGTGGGCGTCCGACCCAAGCGTGAACAGCGTCCCGCCAGCCTCTTGATACCACGGCAGCGCCGTTTCATACAGCGCCTCATTGCCCCACAAAAACATCGACTTGGTGTTGACCTCAAAGGCGAGGTGTTTGGCCACCGCCATGCGAAAAATCGTCATCAATTGCGGTTTCACCCAGGCGGTCAGCTCCGCCGGCGTCACATCCAGCACCCGCAACCCATAATCAAAATGGGCCAGCACATCCGCGCCTTCGAATTCGGCCACCCCGGCGGCCATCAGCTGGTAATAATTTTCCACATGGGCGCGCTTGGGCACGGACTGAAAAAAATCATCCTGGAAATCGTGGTGCCCGTCGTGATGAAACGACAACAGCACCAGGTCGTAGTCGGCGCGCCGCAGGTAATCATACGTCTCTTTGAGGCAAGGTGCATAGTATCCGCACTCGACGCCTGTCAGAATGCGGTTTGGAAATGCCCCGCGCAGCTCGGCTCGCTTTTGTTGGTAGGCCAATTGATTCGGCAGATCGTTGTGCCCCGCATCATCGGGATTGGCCATTTCGAGATGGTCGGTGGTGACAAGCGGCGCCTGGCTCTGGTGTAAGTAACCCTCGAATGGCGCCTGCGAGTCGAAAGAAAAATAGGTGTGCACATGCTGATCATAGTACATGACGACCCTCCTGACTGTGGGTGGCAGCGGTTTCGCTGCGGTATAATAAGGGTACCGTTTCAAGAAAGGATGTGCAAAGTAATGAAGATAAACATTGCATTAGAAAATGGGTTGTTGCCGGACCGCTATGGCAAACACGCGACCGGCGCCGACCTGTATGCCGCCCACCCGATCACCAGTTTTCCGTTCACCATCGAAGACGCCCCGACAGACGCCAAAACGTTTGCGCTGCTTCTGATCGATTTTGATGCCGTACCGGTCTCCGGTTTTCCCTGGATTCACTGGACCGCGGCCAACATTGCCGCCGCGCAAACGACCCTGCCGGAAAACGCCAGCCGAAGCGGTGAGATCACGCTGATCAATGGGCGTAACTCAAACGCCGGCCACCTAGTCAACAACCCGGATGACAAGATCAAGATCGGCTACGTGGGCCCGCAGCCGCCAGACAAGGTGCACGATTACACGCTGCTGGTGTTTGCGCTGGACACCGCATTGCCGCTGACCACCGGCTTTTGGTTCAACGAGCTGCGCCACGCGATGCAGGGCCACATTTTGGCCACCGCGACCCGCGACATCCCGTCTCGCAACTGAGTGTCAGTATTGCAGGTAGCCGTTGTGGTCCGGGTGCTGCAAGGTCACTGCTTCCCCTGCTGCCTGCCGCGCCGCAATCGCGTTTTCGCCCCATTTGGACATGGCAATCAGAACTTCCCGCAGGCTTTTCCCCCGCGCGGTCAACGCGTATTCGACTTTCGGCGGGACCTGGGGAAAAACCGTGCGCGAAATGATGCCATCGCGCTCAAGCTCGCGCAATTGCTGCGTCAACATCTTCTCCGTGATCGGCGCCATCTGCCGGCGCAACTCGCCAGGGCGTTTGGCCCCGGTGCCCAGAAAACATAGAATCAGCGGCTTCCATTTGCCGCCGATCACCGCAAGTGTTGCTTCGATGCCCATATGATAAGTTGTCACGTTCGCCTCCGCGTCCCATTTCTTCCCCAAAGGTGGCTATCCGACTCAAAAGTGGGTACTGGCCTTTTTATCTGCTCCCATTATACTGAAAACATCGCGGTGTTACTAACGAAAAATAAGTCCGCGTTTATGGAGGATCCGATGACTAACAATGTTCTAAACGGGTACCAATTTAAGAATGGGCTCACGGTGAAAAATCGCATCGTGATGAGTCCCATGACCACGATGACCAGTTTCTATAACGGCATGGTCACCAGCGACGAGGTCAATTATTATGCGGCGCGCGCCGGCGGACCTGGGATGATCATCACCGGCGTGGCCAATGTGACTGCCCTGGGCAAAGGCTTTGAAGGCGAGCTGTCCGTCGCCAGCGATGACATGATTCCCGGGCTTGCCCGCGTGGCGTCCGCCATTCACCAAAATGGCACCAAGGCGATTCTGCAGATCTTTCACGCCGGGCGGAAAAGTACGCGTAAAGTCCTACGCGGCGCCCAGCCCGTCAGCGCCAGTGCCATTGCGGCGTCGTACCCGGCCGACTCCGACACGCCGCGCGCGATGACCGAGGCGGAGATCGAGACGACCATCACCGCCTTTGGGGAGGCGACGACTCGCGCGATCAAGGCCGGCTTTGATGGCGTGGAGTTACACGGGGCCAATACGTATCTCCTACAACAATTTTTCTCGCCGAACGCCAACCAGCGCACCGATCAATGAGGCGGCGATCGCGCCGGCCGCATGCATTTTGCCCTCGCCGTGATCGCGGCTGTGCGTAAAGCGGCCAGTGCCGCGACTCAGCCCTTTATCGTTGGGTACCGGCTGTCACCAGAGGAAATCGAGACCCCGGGCATTCGGCTCGCCGACTCCCTATTTTTCGCCGAGCAGATTCGCGACAAGGTGGATTACCTGGATCTGTCGATGGGCAGCTACAAGCGGACCTCGCTGAGTCAACCACGCCTGACTGAAGTCAGACGCTTGTAGGAGAACCGCCTAACGGCGGTGCGACTACAATTTGCTTAGATACAGCAATTGCCTGTACACAGGTCTTACGTGCTAATTACCAAAGCCTTTAAAGTCCGCAGGTTGCCAGACGGACTGTATTCGCTAATTAAGTGCTAGACCTTTGGCTAGGATATTCCTCGCGGCGTTGTGGTCGCGAATGTGAATGGTACCACATTGTGGGCACGTCCATTCGCGGTCCGCAAGCGTGAGCTTTTGGTCACCGCTCATTACAAAACCGCAATCGCTACAAGTTTGTGTGGTATTGCGTGGATCAACAGTCACAAACTTGTGCGCGTACAGGTCAGCCTTGTAAGCCAGCATACCTAAGAATCTACGCCAACCAACGTCCGCAATACTCATTGCCAGCGCGTGGTTGCGCAACATATTCTTGCTTCTCAATTCTTCTGCCACCACCAAATCGTGGTTCTTGATCAGTGTAGTGGACAAAAGGTGGAGAAAAGCGTCGCGGCGGTTAGCCACATCACGTTGCAGGTTAGCAACCAGCACTCGTTGTTTCTGGTAATTCTTTGAATCACGAAGTGCACGGTGTTCCTTTTTAGCCCGAAGGGCACGGCGAGCCAACTTCCGCTGTTGTTTGGCCAATTTACCTTTGATGGCGCGATAGTAGCGTGGATTTGCAATGACATTGGCGTCAGAATCTGTTAAAAAGTTGTCGGTATTCAGGTCAATGCCAATCGCCGACTCGTGGTTTTGGCCTAGATCAACGAATGGCACATCGGAACCTAACTGCATCGACAGGTAGTAACGGCCAGTCGCGTCACGGCGCACTGTGATAGTGCCGACACGGATACTATCGGCATGACTGAACAAGCGCTTTTGTGAACCCGAAACGCGGATCTTGCCCAGTCCGCTGATCGTAACGTGCTTGGTATCGAGAAATCGGTTGGAGCCGCTCATTAGACCCGCTTCGGTCTTTGTGTATCGAGTAGGCAACTGATAACTGCCATCATGGCTCTTGCGGTGGAAGACGTCCCACGCCCCTAGTGAACGCGCTTTCTTTTGTGCTATACTGAACGTATCAAGAAAGAAGAGGGTGGCATTTATGGCAGAACGACAAGTGATCTTGTACTTGGCCGAAAGTCTCGACGGCTTCATCGCCGAAAAGGACGGCGGCACCGGGTTCCTCAGCAAGTTCGACTCCAGTGCCCAAGACGCTGCGTATCAGGATTTTTATAGCAGCATCGACACTGTATTGATGGGCCGCATGACGTATCAGCGCAAGCTGCATCTCGCAGGCACCTACCCGTACAGCGATAAAGAGAGCTATGTCTTTTCGACCACCCTGCATGATACCGACGATCCGACCACCGTGGTCGCGGGCAACATCCCGCAATTCGTCCGGCAATTGAAGGAAAAGAAGGGGAAGGGCATCTGGCTCGTCGGCGGGGCGGATATCTTCACCGACTTGCTCAAGGAAAAATTGATCGATAAGCTGATCATCACGATCGCGCCAGTCCTGCTGGGCGACGGTGTCAGCTTGGTCGCAAGCAACCTGACCGACATTCCGCTCAAGTTGCTCAACGCCAAGCAAAACGACCAGTTCGTCACCCTGACCTATGAAGTGCTCAAGTAACTCATTTCCACACAAAAGGCGGCCGACAAAATGGCCGCCTTTTGCGTGGGTGGAAAGCCGTGGACCGAGGCGAAAATAATCACGGTGTCTCACCCGTAAATAATGAGGGCCGCATCCGAAAAAAACGACGGTGTCACGACCCCAAAAGCGCTATCATCTAATGCAAAGGAAGGGATGCCCCGTGACAATGACCAAGCGTCGCACCATCGAAGAAGCCACCGAACAGATTCGCGCCAAGCAATCAGTTGAAGCCACAGCTGCCGACAAACGCTGGCTACGCAAACGCAAGATCGACTTGCTCGTTCGCCTGGTCGCGATCGTCATCATTCCGTGTCTGACGCTGGGTATGTTTTTCACCACGAGCATCCTGCAGGCGTTCATGCTGTTTGGGCCGCCCCTGCTGGTTGTCATCCTGATCGAGGACAAATTGGAAGAACGGTATCGCGCGCACCATCCCCACCCGCACAAATGGGCGTCGGATGCCCGCGGTCACTAATGCGGCGTCGTCCAGTCCCCGCCTACAACCTCATGGCATAAACCAGCAGCTGCACCTCCGGCTGAGCCACCGGCGAAAAGCCAAGGTCCAGGGACATCCCCATCTTGCGGTAAAAACCTTCTGCGCTCGGCAGTGCCAGCAGGCTCAATTCTGTTTTTCCGGCTAACCGCGCCTGACGCACCGCATCCGTGAACAGCAGTTGGCCGATGCCTCGGTTCTGAAAGGCGGGGAGCACAAACAGCTCGTCTAACACCGCGGTCGCGCTGTCCTGCGCCGTCACCCGGTAAAAAGCGACCGGGCGTTCCGCCACCATCAGCACCCGCCCGACCAGATCGCGGGCCAGCACCCGCTCGTCAACCGGTTCAGTGTGGGCGATAAAAGCCTGGACTTCTGGCGCTAAGGTCAACGCGGTCAACGTTTTTTCTCTCAATTCTGTTAGAGTGGCCGCATCGCCCGGCCTGGTTGGTCTCATCTTCATGTCGTTAGCCCTTTCGCACAACGCTTTTCTGTTATTCGAACCCGAATTATGGTATTATCGCCCTAAATTCAATACTTGGAGGATCTTCATATGACACGCGCAGAAATCAAAGCACAAGCAAAAGCGTCACTCCGCGGCAATTGGGGCTGGGGGGTCCTGATTGTCTTCGTCGGTGGCATCATGGCCAGCTTGATCGGCAGCATCACGATCGGCATCGTCGCGTTGATGATCGACGCCGGTATCGCCTTTTCCTTCCTGGATCTGGTCGATCAGCGCCGCCCAAATGGCATCATCAACGGCATGTTTTCCGGCTTCACCAGTGGCAACGCGATGGCCGTTTTTCTGACCACCCTGCTCACCCAGGTCTTCACGGTCCTGTGGAGCCTGTTGTTCTTCGTGCCGGGGATCATCAAGGGGCTTAGCTATTCGCAGGCCAACTACATCCTGCGCGACTGGATCGCCGCGGGCCGCCAGATCGACGCGACCGACGCCATCACCGCGAGCCGCGAGCTGATGGTCGGCCACAAGATGGAATACTTCGTCCTGCAGCTGAGCTTCATCGGCTGGGCCCTTCTGTGCATCCCGACCCTCGGCATCGGCCTCTTCTGGCTCGCCCCGTACATCCACACCACCAACGCGGTCTACTACCGCAACCTGGTCGGCGCACACTTCACGGAAGCGACAGACGAGCCTGCCTATTAAGGAAAAATAGAAGGCATCCTCCTCGCCACTATGCGCGTTTGAGCGCATGCCGTCCAGTTCAAGACTAGTTCGAATCAAAAAGAGGCCATGTGACCTCTTTTTTGTTTCTCTTAGTTAAACTGTGCCACGACCCAATTCCACAGACTGGTGAAGAAATCGACGATCGCATCCCAAATTTTTTGCAAGAAATTGCGTGTGTCCTCGGAGTTGAGTTTGGTCTTGAGATCTGAGAACAGGCTCTTGGCACTGTCTTGAATGCTGTCGGCGAGTTTTTCCGCCTGCTGCTTGAAGCCGCTACTTTGAAGCGCACCGGACTTTTGAATCGTCACCAGTAAATTGATGATCTGGGTGCGCTGATTGTTGTTGATGATCGTCCCAAGATTATTTTTCTCAAGCTGGGAATCGACGATGTTGCCGATCTGATTTTGCGACAAGGTCTGACTGCCGCTGTTGGACTGGCTGGCCATATCGGATTTCATGCCGGCGACGGCGTTGTTGAGGAGTTTGTCCGAATAGCCGTCCTTATCCTTATTGGCGTCGGTGATCTTGGACAAGGTATCGACCTCATCCTGGGCGGCGTTGATCTGGCTGGCATCCAGCGTCTCCCCATTTTCCGCGAATGCGGCATACACGCCCGCCAGCGCACCTGAGCCGTCGATCGGGGTGGCGCTCGTGATGAACAGATTGGCGTTCGTCACGCCGGCCGTCACTGCGGCGTTGCGGTACTGGTCCTCGGTGATCGTCGTGATGTTGTTCTTGCCATCATACGGCACGATGGTCACGTTGATGCCGCCGGTGGACGTCTTCTGGACCAGCGCGCTGGACCACACACCGGAATTGGCGGTGAAGGTGCTGCCGGAGGGATTGAGGTATTTGACCAGCGTGCTCCCGTTGACCGTGAGCGTGGTCGGCGATGAGAGGCCGGCCGCCTTTTCCAGCGTGGACAGCGTGCCGCTTCGCTGGGCGTCCGTCAACGAGACCCCAAGCGTGGCGACCGGTTGCCAAGTCGTATCAGCAGCTTTTACCGTTGCGGTGCGGCCGGCGAAAACGCCAACTGCAAGTGCCAAGGCACCGGCGAAGCAGAATAGTTTTTTCATGATAAGACTCCATTCGTGTACGTTATTGGGGAAAATAGAGAGAGCGGGATTTGTCGATTGGGGTTTTGGGGAGTTATTGCGGAGGTGTTGGCCTCTGTGATAGACCCAGCGCGGCACCGAGATTTCCAGTTGGGCCTTCGCACCCTTTTCCAGTTGGGCTACGCGCGGCAGGTCTGAGGCATCTAGTCGTCCTGGTCACGCATGGCCAAGTGCGCCATTCGCGCCCAGGCCGCACTAGCTGCTCAGACCTGAACGCCGCGCTCCGCACCCTAGTTAGTGGCTGTTCAACTAGGCCACCATATTCTTGGTGCTGGTAGTAAATTTGTACCGGAAACGATAGGTTTGCCCGTC
>NZ_RHOG01000046.1 GCF_003946405.1 Lacticaseibacillus yichunensis
CCTCTGCATTCATTATACGACAGTAACGGAACGGTTCCCATGAAAACAAGGCACTTACAAATATTCAGTATCCACTACCTAAAGGCGGGAACTTCGGCAAGCTATACAGCAATGGGGGTGAATCTGGCCGTTTTTGGTGGGTATGGATCCTCAGATGATTCAGCAACGATTGACCCGTATTCATACGATTATCGAGATTCAAATACGATGAAAATTGACGTTCCCGCCGATGCAGCCGGTGGTTCCTATACCGCAACTTTCCCAATGGTCGAGAACACCAAGGCCGACACCAGTCCTCTCAATATCACGGTGAACTACGCTGGGCTGCCAGCCGATAAGCAGATTGCCCCACTCAACATCTCGAGTACCTGGTCGACGGTGGTGGGCCGGGCGACTGGCGATATCCATTCGTACACCTATAACACAGACACAACGAGTCAGATCAAGGTGCCGGAAGTATACGGCTACACGGCAAACAAGACCCAGGCAGATATTGCGGCAGACATTCAGAAGAATCCGGGTGCCGCGGATTATTCCACAACCGTGACGTATACACCTGATACGCAGTACGAATACCTGTATTTTGCGGATGACGATAACACCGATTATCCTGGGGCAGTCATTGGGTCACAGGTGCTGAAGGGCTACACGGATCAGACCACCAATTGGACTGCTGACTTGCCAGCCGGCTATGAACTTGCAGATGGCCAGTCTGGCACAGGCTCGATCACCTTCAGTCCCGACATGGATGGCATCACGATTCACGTCAAGCACGCGCACACGGTGACGCATTACACCCAGACTTTCACAACCAATTTCGCGGCCGGCGAAGGTGTGGATGCCAGCAAGCTTCCCGCCCCAGTTGTCCAAACGATCGACTGGACCATCGACAAGGACGAGGCCACAGGAATCTACACGTTGACCAGTGATGACGCTGTTTTCGACGGCTTCAACGTGGATCCAATCGATGTCGGGGATGGCGTGACCTATGTGCCGGATCAGACGAGCGTTCCGACGCGAAGCTCTGAGGATCAGGTGGGGCAGACCTTTACCCAGGATCCAACCGCGGCATTAGAGGCTGCGCCAAATTCACAGACGATCACGTATAACTACACTGCGTTCAAAGAACAAGTGGATCCAACGCCGACCTCAGTCACGAAAGAGCAATTGGCTGCGAGCGGCTATGATGACGATGGCCTGCCGCTGATCACGCTCACAATCAATTATGTGGATGTGGATGACGGCAACAAGGTGATCGCCACGGATTCCATCACTGGCAAGCGCGGATCGACTGGCACGTACACGGTGCAGGGGACGAATCTTGCTGGTTTTGGGGCATATGGTGCTGGCACCCGAGATCGGTACTATTATGCCAATGGAAATACGCTTGAATACACGATTCCGGACAGCGATGGCTCAGTCGATTTTGGGATGAAGCGCGTCATCACGACCCTGAATTATGTCGATGATGACAATGATGGCGCAATTGTTGGCTCCGAATCCTATTTCGATACGCCAACATGGACGGCAACCGTTCCGGAAGGCTATGAATTAGCGGCGGACCAAGCGGATACTGGAAGTGTGCCGTATAACTCGTATAACCCAAATCAGAGCTTCTCCGTTCACCTGGTTCACCAGAAGACGATTACCTCGGTGACCCAGACCTTGACGACGGATGTGGTGGCCGCAACGGACGACGTTGACGCTTCGAAGCTCCCGCAATCCACGACGCAGACGATCAACTGGACGATCACCTATGATGCCGTCACCGGCAAGTACACGGTGTCGACTACCGACCCGACTGTGTTGGAGGGCCTGACCTTCCCAATCATCAACGTGGCGGATGGCACGACATATCTACCTGATTTTGGCAGCACGATCACCAACGATTTTTCCGCGCTGAACGGGATGACATTCGATGAGGACCCGACCGCGATAATCGAGTCGCTGACCGATACAACGACGATCAAGTATTATGCGGCTCAGCTGCCGGACACGGGCACTGGCTTCCGCGAGCAAAATGGTGACGGGGTCTCCACGACGCCGGCGGATCTGCACGACCAAGGGTATGGCCCAGATGGCTATCCAGAAGGCCAAGTGCCAGACGAGGGCACCAGCTCGCAGTTCATCGCGCAAAATGGTGACGGGGTCTCCACGACGCCGGCGGACCTCCACGACCAAGGCTACGGCCCGGACGGCTATCCAGAAGGCCAAGTCCCAGATGAGGGCACAAGTTCCCAGTTCGTCGCGCAAAATGGTGACGGGGTCTACACGACGCCGGCGGACCTGCACGAACACGGTTATGGTCCAGATGGCTATCCAGAAGGTCAGGTTCCAGACGAAGGCACAAGTAGTCAGACCATCACGGGAAATGGCGACAGTGTCTCCACAACCGTTGATGAGTTGGCGGATAGCGGTTATGACGCCAATGGCAACCCGATCGTCAACAATCATGGCGGCGACGGCACCGATAATGGCGGCAACGGCAATAACGGGAATGGCGGCAACACCGGCGATAACGGAACCGGCACCAATACCAACGGCACTGGCAATCAGACTGGCGACAAGGGTACCGGCACAACGACAGGCGATCAGGCGACCGGCTCGAACAAGGCTGGCAAGACGGCCGCAACTGACAAGAACGCGCCGTCCCTGCCGCAAACCGGCGATTCGGTGAACCCGGCATTGGCATTGAGTGGTCTGGCATTGATCGGTTTGCTGTTTGGCCTTGGCGCCAAGCGCAAACACGATGCGGAAGACTGATCGCAGCGGGCTGACCGCAACTATAAGCATCAATTAGAATGATTCGAAGATCGCAGAGGTGCGCACTAGACGCCTCTGCGATTTTTTTGCGTCCGACACGATGGGCACAGGGCTGCCTGGCGCGTTGCCCCTCCAGAATCAAAAAAACGCCGCCTGCACCAGCAAGCGACGTTCCAATTTTTAAAAAGTACTAACCCAGCAGCTGCAAGGTCGTCCGCATTTCCCCGCCTGCTTCAAGAGCCGCATGGGAGATGAATGGGCCGGCCAGCGGCTTGCCGTTGAGCGTCCGCTCGCCCACGAAGTTCAGCGCATCGTGGTTGTTCGGGGTCGTCAGGGTCAGCGTTTTGCCATTTGGCAGGTGAATGGCGACGTGGTCGAAGAATGGCACGCCGAGGACGTATTTGCCGGAACCCGGCGTCACAGGGTAGAAGCCGAGGCCGGACCAGAGGACCCAGCTGGCCATCGAGCCGTTATCCTCATCGCCCGGATATCCTTCCGGCGCGGTGGAAAAGGCGTGCAGTAAGAGCTGCTTCACGACCAGTTCCGTGCTGTGGGAGTCGCCGGCAATGGCAAAGAGATACGGCAGATGGAAGCTCGGCTGGTTGGAAATGGCGAGCTGGCCAAATGGCTGGGCGGCGAGCTCGCGCATTTCGTGAATGGTGCCACCATAACTGCCGACGTGGTAGACCGCCGGCTGGTTGACCATTTTGTGCAGATTTTCCACAAAGGCGTCCTTGCCGCCAGTGGCTTCGATCAAGCCGGGCAGGTCTTCGTACACGGCGAAGCTGCTTTGCCAGGCGCCGCCTTCTGTGAAGCCGTTGCCCCAGGCGAGGTCGTCAAAGCCAGGGGTAAAGTGGCCGGCCTTGTCCTTGCTGTGCATGAGCTTGACGCTTGGGTCGAACACGTTGCGCCAGTTTTCCGAACGCTTGGCGTATTTCGCGGCGATCTCGGTTTTCCCGAGGCTGGTGGCAACGACGCTGATCAGCCAGTCGGAATAGGCGTAATCGAGGGTCTTGTTGACGCTTTCGTGGATCTCGGCAGGGACGTACCCGAGCTCGAGGTATTCGGCGAGGCCTTCGCGACCGTATTTCGGATCGTGGGAAATGGTCTCGGCGCCGTGAATCATGGCCTCGAGGAACTGCGGCATGAGGTCTTGGGCCTGGCCCTTGACCGCGGCGTCTGCGATCACGGCATCGACCATGGTCCCAGGCATCATTCCGCGTTCATCCGGGCTGAGCCAGCGCGGCAAGAAGCCGGTCTCTTTGTACGAGTTCAGGCAGCCTTCCAGGAAGTCGTGGTATTGCGCCGGCATGAGCAAGGTGTACAGCGGGAAGCTGCTCTTGTATGTATCCCAGAAGCCGATGTTGGTGAAAAGCTTGCCAGGCCGCACGGTTTTCGAGGTGGTGTCGTAATGCTGCGGCGCGCCCTTGGCATCTTCTTCGTAGAACCGCATCGGAAACAGGAGCGCCCGGTAGAAGTTGGCGTAAAACAGATTTTCGCGGTCCGCGTGATGGTCGCTGACTTCGATCTGGTCAAAATGGGTCTGCCAAGCTTCGCGATGCACCGCCACGAGGTCATCGAAGGAAAATTGCGCCAGGCGCGACAGGTTCAGCTTGCCTTGTTGCGCGGACAAAAACGAGGTGGCAAAGCGCACTTCGGCCGTTGCGGTGGGGAAGACGAGGTCCGTCGCGTCGGTGCCGGCCGCTTCAACGGTTGGCAGCGGTTGGCCTTCCGGAACGGTGAGCGTCAGCCACATGGTAAAATCCGGATCTTCGCTGCCGGAAAAATTGCTGGTGGTCAGCGTGATCACATTATTTTCCGCATTCACGAACGCGCTTTTCGGCGAGGTGATGCGCAGGCGCAAGGTCGTGCCGGTCAGCGAATGCAAGCGAATCGCGCCGCCGGTCAAGCCGGCTGTGGCGGTCATGGCGATCTGTTGGCCCTGCTCGGTCAGGTGCAGCAGGTGCGGCGCAAAGGTCGCAGCCTTGGGGTCATAGGTCAAAAGCGGCGTTTCCGCAAAACCTTCGCCGCTCAGCGGGGTGAACAGGACGTGCTGGTAATCGCCGATCCACGGGCTTGGCTGATGGGTGATGCGCAGGCCGGCAAACGCGGTCTGGTGCGGGTCGAACCACCACGGGGTATCCGCCTGGGTGGTCTGCACGCTGAGGTAATTCATCCCAAACGGCACGCCGGTCAAAGGCAGCGTGTTGCCATGGGAAAATTCGTAGGTACTGGCTGTGCCAGTGCGTGTATCGATCTGATCAACTGAAAACATGGAAATTCCTTTCCGGCCTGATAAATGGGCCCTAACAGTTAGATTTGAATGATTGCGTTGCGCAGGCTGGTGCGTTTGGCGCGCGGTCCGCTGGCTGGCGGGCGCGCGTTTCTTCTATATAAAATGACTAGCAAAATCGTGCCGGCATGTGGCACGGAGCGACGACTGGGGTTTGGCGGGCACACTGCCGCCCGGCGCAGGCGTTTGGGAGAGTCTCACCGGGTGGCAGTGGCGCGCCAAAGTAAGCGGGTCGCTGCGAGAATCGTGCAATTCAAAAGAGGCGAGTCGCCGCCAAAAGTCGTGCGGTGTTCAAGCAGGCGGGTCGCCGCCAAAACAATGCGGTGCATGGACAGTCCTTGGTCAACCATGCCACGGCGCGGCCAAACTTCGCTCAGGCGTTTGGGAAGCCAGCGAGGATCGGGGCGGGCAGATGGCATGAGGACAGGTCCCTATTTTCCAGGGACGCACCGCAAGCGGAAAGTGGCTCTCAGCGGGGACACAGCGGAAGCGGCACGTGTTCCGCTACAACAGAGACGCACCGCGGGTTTAGGGTTCAGGCATGCACTTGGCGGTCGAATCCCGCACGACCAGGCGCACCGGCACAGTGACATGCTTGGTGATCGCCTTTTCCGGATTGTTGATCTGGGCCAACATGAGGTCCACGGCTTGGCGGCCGATCTCGGCAAAATCCTGGGTCAACGTGGTCAGCGGCGGGTCGTTGGTGGCGGCGAGCTCCAAGTTATCAAAGCCCACCAGCGCAAGTTCCTGCGGCAGGTGCCAGCCTTGGCGCGTCAGGCCCACCGACAGCTTCACGGCCTCCACATCGTTGCCGACAATGACGGCGGTGATGTTTTCCTGGCGCAGATACGCGCCGATCTCGCTGGGCGAGGTGAAGGTGCCGAGTGCCTTGGACCACAACAATTGCTGCGTTGGCAACAAGGTGTGGGGATGATACGTGTTCAGGTAGCCGAAAAAGCGCTCCGGCACGGTGCCCACAAAGTCGCGCCAAAACGGGACGCGGCTGAAAAACGCGATGCGCTGATGACCCAGCGCCATCAAATGCGCCGCTGCCATGGCGCCGCCGCCGGTATTGTCCGAGGAGACACTTGGCAGGGCCAGCGCGCCGGGTTTGTCGTCCAGCACCACGGTGGGGATGTGCAGCTGATAAAAGGTGATCAGCGTGGGCAGATCCTCGGTCATGTTTTGCGGATAAAAGAAGACGCCGGCATAATCGCGCTTGAAATGGTACAAGTCGATGCGCTGGAACTGGTGGTTGGTGATGGTCTCAAGCTGCCAAGTCGTGCCTTGCAGCACCCGCGAGATCGCGCCGGCGTAATCGCCCATTTTGACATTGGCAAACGGCAGGACGAGCAGGAGCTTGCGCACCGCAGTGGTCGTGTGCGGTTTGACGAAGCTGCCTTTGCCCTGGACACGGTAAATGAGATCCGCCTTGGCCAGTTCATTCAGCGCGCGTTTGGTCGTGATGCGGCTGACTTGATAGCGAATCGCCAGCGCGTTCTCGCTAGGCAGTAGCGCGTTTGGCGCATACTCCCCGCGCAGAATCGCCTTTCTCAGTTTTTCGAAGAGTTCCTGGTATTTGGTCAATTGAATCGCTCCAGTTGGTATAAGGTCACAAGACGACTTTTTGGAAAAATGATAACGGTTACGCCCATATTGTCACATTGCATGATATATTTCAAGGGTAAAAACATACCAAGGAGCTGTAACATGACAGACTATTTGACAAAAGGCGCCAGCGCCTTTATCGACGACATTGTTGCCAAATGCGGCGAGGACCACAAAGCCTGGGCGGAGACGTTCGCCTTGACGTATGCGGACACCTTGAAGCACGCGTTGGTCAAAGATGGCGAGGAGCGCATCTTTGTTTTGACCGGCGACATTCCGGCGATGTGGCAACGCGACTCGACCGCGCAGATGCGCCCGTACCTTGTGCCTGCGCAAAACGACCCAGAGCTGGCCGATGTGATCGAAAAGGTGCTCAACCGCCAGTTCTTCAACATGGCGCTTGACCCATACGCCAATGCCTTCAACCAAGAGGCGAACAACGCCGGCGCGCAGACCGACAAGACGCAGATGACCCCGTGGATCTGGGAACGCAAGTACGAACTGGATTCGCTGTGCTACCCCGTCCAGTTGGCTTATCTCTTCTGGAAAAACACGGGCCGCACCAGCCATTTCAACCAGACCTTTGAACTGGCGATCGAGCGGCTCCTCACGACCATCACCGCGGAGCAAGACCACGCGCATTCCCCGTATTCCTTCGTTCGCCCGGATGCGGACCCCGGCTCGATTTTGGCCAATGGCGTCGGCACCCCGGTCGCAAAAACTGGCATGAGCTGGAGCGGCTTCCGGCCAAGTGATGACCGCTGCGAATATGGCTACCTGGTTCCGGCCAACTTGTTTGCCGTTGAGATTCTGAACGACCTTGCGGAGATCTACAAGGACGTCCTGCACAAGCCAAGCGAGCGCTTCACGTTCCTGGCGCAAAAGATCGATGCCGGCGTTGCCAAATACGGCGAGACCACCAATGCGGCTGGCGAAGCGATCTATGCCTATGAAGTCGATGGGCTCGGCACCGCCACCGTGATGGATGACGCCAATGTGCCAAACCTGTTGGCACTGCCGTATCTCGGCGCGGTCGATCGCGAGGATCCCGTTTATGTGGCGACCCGCAAGACGATTTTGAGCAAGGAAAACCCGTACTTCTACAGCGGCACATACGGCGCAGGCCTCGGTTCCCCGCACACCTTGCCGGAATACATCTGGCCTATCGCCAAGGCGATCGAAGGCTTGACGGATCCGGACAAGGCAAACAAGGCGGCGATCTTGGACCTGCTGACGCAGACCACGGCCGGCACCAAGATGATGCACGAAAGCTACAACGTCGAGGATCCGTCGCAGTATTCCCGCGAATGGTTCTCCTGGGCCAACATGATGTTCTGCGAGCTGGTCATGGACTACTTCGACCTGCATGTGAAGCAGGCGTAACTGAACCTGAGTCTCTGGTGGTCGGTTATTTATGACGATAACGGACCGGCCGCCCAACGCCCCTGATATCCAGTCTGCCACCGAGAATCCGTGTGGCTTTGGTTTCTGTACCCATTTTTCACCCAAACGAGTCTGTCAACTTGTTATTTATATAGAAGTGGGCCAACTGCTCGGACCCGGACAGTTGGCCCACGGCACTGCTGTAACCGTAGTGCACAATACTGGAACTGGGAAAACCAGCGTTTTTCCCAGTGCCCACTCAACAGGAGGAACAATCATGGCTAAGAAGAAAGTATTCATCGTCTCGCATGCACATTGGGATCGTGAGTGGTACATGGGCTTTGAAAAGCACCACATGCGCCTGATCAGCTTGATGGATGATCTGTTTTACCTGTTCAAGCACGATCCGGATTTCAATTCATTCCATCTCGACGGCCAGACCATCATCTTGGATGACTATTTGGCCGTGCGCCCCGAAAAGCGCGAGGAGCTCGAGCAATATGTCCGCGAAGGCAAGCTCAAGGTCGGCCCGTTCTATATTTTACAGGACGATTTTCTGATCTCGCCTGAGACCAACGTGCGCAACACGCAATATGGGAAAAAACAGGCCAGCGAATGGAGCCAGCCGGTGCCGCTTGGTTACTTCCCGGATACGTTTGGCAACATGGGGCAAACGGCGCAGATGATGCAGCTGTCCAAGCTCGACACCGTCGCGTTTGGGCGCGGCGTCACCCCGACTGGCCTGAACAACCAGGTCGGCCAGGGCAAGTTCGATTCGACCTTCTCCGAAATGTGGTGGGAAGGCCCCGACAAGAGCAAGGTGCTCGGGATTCTTTTTGCCAACTGGTATTCCAACGGCAATGAGATTCCGGTGGATGAGGATGAGGCCAAAGTTTATTGGACCAAGAAGCTGGCGGATGCCGAGAAATTCGCGTCCACGCCGGATCTGTTGTTCATGAACGGCGTCGATCACCAGCCGGTTCAAATGGATGTCACCAAGGCGATCAAGGTCGCCAACAAGCTCTTCCCGGATTACGAGTTCATCCACTCCAACTGGCCGGATTACATCAAGGCGCTCAAAGCCGACCTGCCAAAGGATCTGTCGACGATCGAAGGCGAGCTGACGTCGCAGGCCACTGATGGCTGGTACACCCTGGCCAACACCGCGTCCAGCCGCGTTTACCTGAAGCAGGAAAACACTCTGACAGAGCGCACGCTGGAGAACCAGGTGGAGCCACTGCTGTATTTGGGCGGCGAAGCAACCGCGGAAAATCAGGACCGGCTCGATTTTGCCTGGAAAATGAAGCTTCGCAACAATCCGCATGACAGCATCTGCGGCTGCTCCGTGGATCCGGTCCACCAGCGGATGATGACGCGCTTCCATGGCGCCCAGCAAGTCGCTGAAGTGCTGTCCGAGCACGCGCTGACCAGCTTCACCAACAGCCTCGACACGCATAACTTCCCGGCAGACAGCCATCCGTTTGTGCTGATCAACACCAGTGGCGCCGAGAAGCACGAGGACACCACGGTCGAAGTCGAGATCGCGCGCGCCTACTTCAAGGACGGCGCCCCGCAAGCGCAATACGACAAGATGGTCGAATTGGGCAAAAATCTGCCGGAGCTGACCGTCATCGATGCGGTGGGCGCAAAAGTCGCCGCAAAGATCACTAACCCGCATGCGCGCTTCAACTATGACTTGCCGGATCGCACCTTCCGCGAGCCGTACATGGCGCTTTACGTCGATGTCGATGTGGCGGCGACCCTGCGTCCATTTGGTTGGCAGAGTTTTGCCGTGATCGAGGGCGCGGCTGCCCTGGATGCGGCGGTCTCAATCGATGGGCAGACCCTCCGCAATGCCCGCCTCGCTGTCACGCTTGAAGCGGATGGCACCGTCACTGTAACGGATCAGGCGACCGGCCATGAATACCGCGACGCCGTTGATTTTGAAGATGTCGGTGACATGGGGAACGAATATATTTTCCGCCAAAGCGCCGACAAGCTGACCTTCACCGCAAAGGATGCGGCGTTGTCCGATGTTGAAGCCGTTCAGACGGCCGCCGGGGCAAAGCTGTCCTACACCTTGACCTATCAGCTGCCGAGCCGCGCCGCCGCAAGTCTGGATTATGAGCGCGAGGCGGTCATCGACATCACGAACCGCAAGAGCGTGCGCGGCAGTGACCGCAAACCGCTGGCCCTGCATGTGACCTTGACCCTCGCGGAAAATAGCAACAAGCTTGCCATCAACGTGACCGGCGATAACCAGCTCAAGGATCACCGGCTGCGCGCGTTGTTCAACACAGATCTGACCAGCGAAACGAATGACTCGGAGTCGATCTTCGAAGTCGTTGCCCGGCCAAACAAGGTGGGCAAGAACTGGCAGAACCCGACCAATCCGCAGCACCAGCAGGCCTTTTCCACGGTGCATGACGAGACGCGTGGCGTGGTCGTCGGCAACTTTGGCCTGAATGAATACGAAGTGACGCCGGATGGCAGTCAGATCGCGGTCACCTTCCTGCGTTGCGTGGGCGAAATGGGCGACTGGGGCTACTTCGCAACGCCTGAAGCGCAGTGCCTAGGCGAATTCCATGCCGATCTTTCGGTGGCCTTCACCGATGGCAGCGAAGCTGAGCAGTTGGCCGCGTACCAGGCGGCCCGGGCGGCTCAGATTCCGGTGATCTTTGGCCAGACCGGCGTGCATGCCGGCGACAAGGCGCCAAGCAACACGTATCTGGACATCGAAGGGGATGCGTTTGCGGTCACCGCAACGAAGATGAGCCAGGACCACGGCTTGATCGTGCGGGGGTACAACATGACCGGCGAAAGTCAGCCGCTGACGGTGTTGGCCGCTGGTAAGGATGCCGCAACGCTGGCCGATTTTGACGGCGATGCGATCGCCAAGCCTGTCAACAGCGAGCTTGCGCCGGCCGAGATCCGGACGTATCAGTTTAAGTAAACAGGACGCAGCCTCGCGATGCGGGGCTGTTTGGCGTTGTGCTAGGTGTTTTCAAATAGAAGACGGCGGGCGCTTGGGCGTCTGCGAAATTGACTCAGGGCAGGCGCGGCGTCGTCTGCCAAAAGGAGATAAAGATGAGTGTTGAATGGCGCGGGTTGCCCGCAAAATATGAACAAGGCGCATTGATCATTGCCGGCCATCATGGGGCAGACGCGGTGGCGGCCACGGTCACCGTCGAAGAAGCTGGGACCGGGCTGACGCTGACACGCAATGGCGAATACGGCCACATCACCTATGGCACCGTGCATGATCTGATGCGCGCGATCACCTTGTGGCTGGGCCATGCGCAAACTGAGACGGCGTTTGACCTGCACGAGGAATCCGCCTTCACCGAAGTCGGCGCGATGATCGATCTCGCCCGCAATGGCGTGCTGTCCATGCCAGAGTGGCACCGAACCATCGAAAAGCTCGCCAGCCTCGGCTACACGGAAGCCTGGATGTATCTGGAAGATTGCTTTGAAGTGCCGGAAGAGCCGTATTTTGGCCTGCAACGTGGCCGCTACAGCCAAGCCGACCTACATGAATTGGCGCTGTATGCCGATCAGTTCGGGTTGGTGATGGTGCCGGCGATTCAGACCTTGGCCCATTTGCAAAACGCGTTGAAGTGGACGGCGTTTCAAGACATCAAGGACACGCCGGAAGTGCTCTGGGTGGAAAAGCCGGAGACGACCGAATTTTTGCGCCACCTGTTGAAGGCGGCCAGCGCCCCATTTTTGACCAAAAAGATTCACATTGGGATGGACGAGGCTTATGGGCTGGGCACCGGCGATCGGCTGATCAAGGTCGGGTACGAGGATCAGCTGAGCCTGTTGTCCAAGCACATCAAGACCGTCGATGGCCTGTGCCGCGAGCTGCATCTGCGGCCTTATATGTGGAGTGACTTCTGGTTCACCGCGGCGAGTCCGAAGCACGAAATGTATGATGAGACCGTTCATTTTTCCAAGGAATTCGCGGATGCGATGCCGGATGTCGGCCAGGCGTATTGGGATTATTACCACGAAGACGTCCAGACCTATGTGACCCGCCTCAAGCAGCATTTCGAGCTGAAAAAGCCGGTGGTGTATGCAGGCGGCCTGTGGACCTGGGGCGGCATGGCGCCGCATCAACAAAAGATGCTGCAAAGCGTGCGGGCGGGGATGACCGGCTCGCGCGAAACAGGCGTTAAGGAAGTCGTGGCGACGATGTGGTTCGACGACGGCGCCGAGACCCCGTTTGAATCCGCGTGGCTGGGCCTGCAGACATTCGTCGAATATGCGTATCACGAAACGGTGTCCGACGCGGATCTTGCGCGCCAGTTCAAGCTGATGCAAGGCGAGGACATGGCCAGCTACATGCTGCTGGACGAATTCGACCACATCGAGCCGAATCCGGACAACCTCAGCGCGGAGAACCCGAGCAAGATCGTTTTATTTGAAGACTTGCTCTTGCAGCGCTATCAGGTGAACCTCAAGCCGTTTGATCTGGTGGGCCATTACAGCAAGCTCGCCCAGGCGCTGGCCACCACGCCAACGTCGCCGGCCAGCCAGCCGCTTTTTGCCTACTTCAAGGCCTTGGCCACCGCCGATGCGGCGAAGGCTCGGGCACTTCAAGCCGTCGCCGGCCTGGATCTTGCAGGTGAAAATCGTGACGCGGATCCCGCCATTGCGGCGATTGCCGGCTTCAAACAGGCGCTGGATATGCTCCAGCCACTCGCCCGCATCGTCTGGCACAATGAGCGCCGCGGCCAAGGCTACGAGATCCTGGACATCCGCTTCGGCGGCCAGGCTTCCCGTGCAGACACGGTCATCTGGCGCCTGCAACAGTGGGAACTCGGCCAAGACGACTTGGCGGAGCTCGCGGAGCCAAAACTGCCGATGGACAAGTGGACGAGCGGCCCGATCGGACATGGGCTGTACAAGCAGATCGTCAGTGCGGATATGATCTCGTTTTAGTTTATTTTGGAAATTTGTCAAATGGTGTTGGTTTTATGTTTTAAGCTTTTATGGGTCTCCTCTTTTGAGGGGGCTTTTTGTTATCTTAAGGGCTTAGAGGGCTTAGAGGGCTTAGAGGGCTTAGAGGGCTTAGAGGGCTTAGAGGGCTTAGAGGGCTTAGAGGGCTTCGGGGCTTGCGGGCTTCGGGGCTTCGGGGCTTCCGCACTTGAGCATTTGACGACCACAAAAGTCTGCGCAGCGAAATCAGAGGCCAAGAACCGCACCTCCGAG
>NZ_RHOG01000047.1 GCF_003946405.1 Lacticaseibacillus yichunensis
AAGCCCTCTAAGCCCTCTAAGCCCTTAAGATAACAAAAAGCCCCCTCAAAAGAGGAGACCCATAAAAGCTTAAAACATAAAACCAACACCATTTGACAAATTTCCAGAAAAAGCGCATCCCCCAAGATTGAGAGATGCGCTTCGTAATTTTTAAAAAAGGTTATGCCTGGTAACGGCTCTCGCCATCCAGGTAGGTCTCGCTCAGGCTCATGTCTGGGTTCAAGACCAGGAAATCAGCGTCGCGGCCGGGAAGAATGCTGCCACAGGTGGCATCGATCTTCGCGGACTTCGCAGGCACATAAGCGCCCATGTTGACAGCCTCTTCAGCCGTTGCGGAGTTCCAGTCGACGACGTTCTTGATCGCGTCCTTGAGCTGGAGAATGGAGCCTGCCAAGTTGTGGGTCTCGTCCTTCAAGCGCGCCGTGCCATTTGCGACAACGACTGGGAATTCGCCCAGCATGTAGTCGCCATCCGGCTGCAGGCCAGCGGACATGCAGTCGGTGACCAGGGCAATATGTTCCGCACTCTTTTCCTTGACCAGCACAGAAATGACTTCCGGCCGGACATGGTGCCCATCGGCGATCAGCTCATCGTCGACGTTCTTCATGTACATCGCGGCGCCGACCATGCCAGGTGCACGGTGCGTCAAGCCGCTCATCGCGTTGAACGTGTGGCAGAACATCGTCGCACCCGCTTCGATGCAGGCCTTGGCTTGCTCGAAGGTCGCACTGGAATGACCCAGCGCAACGACTTTGCCATCATCGCCGGCCATGTGCTGAATAAACGGCACCGCGCCATCACGCTCGGCGGCCAGGGACATCTTTTGT
The DNA here is from genome assembly GCF_003946405.1 of Lacticaseibacillus yichunensis. Taxonomy (GTDB): domain Bacteria; phylum Bacillota; class Bacilli; order Lactobacillales; family Lactobacillaceae; genus Lacticaseibacillus; species Lacticaseibacillus yichunensis. The sequence goes on from NZ_RHOG01000047.1 coordinate 828, forward strand.
AAGAGGCCCTTCGCACTCTTTTGCCATGCGTCGTATTCTTCGATCGACGGGTCGCGGAAATACTTCGGGTTCTGGGCGCCCTTGTGTTCCTCGGTGAAAAATGGGCCTTCGAAATGGATCCCCTTGATCTTCGCACCTTTTTCCTCGCCGGCATGGTCGCCGATGGTCTTGCAGACGTCATTGAGCTGCTCAAACGAACCGGTCAACGTGGTCGGCAGCCAAGCCGTGACCCCGGTCTGAAGCAGGCCTTCAGACATCTCCTCGATGCCGGCCCAATCGTTGTCCATCACATCATGGCCGAGCAGCCCGTGAATATGAGTGTCGACCAGCCCTGGCGCGATCCAGCGACCGCTGTAATCCTTGATCTCGCCAGCCGGCTGCTTGCCGTAGCTCGGCACATACGCGCCAAACTTGCCGTCGTCGGTGACCTCAAGCCAGCCGCCGATCTCGGTGTTGTTTTTCAAGAAGAACTTATCTGCATGGATCCAATAACTCATGATTGATCTGCTCCTATCTGTAATCAACGTTCTGCGCCATTTACCACGTCCAGTGTAGCATGAAACCCGTTTCTGGTCTATACCAAAAAATCGATAACTGAAGACTAGTTTGCTTGTGCCAATTATTTCTTCTATATAAGTGGCCACCTCACCGAAGACCGCGTCGCCCAGTGTATCGCGGTAGTTGATTTTGTCATCGCTTAATCAACAACCGCTCGCTATACTGAAGGCAGGAAGCACGGTATCATTTCAATTGTAGGAGGTGGGCCCATGACCACCATGAAGATTGGCCAACAGATCGCGGCGCTTCGCCAAGGCAAGGCGGTGACCCAACAAACACTTGCGGATTTTCTCGGGGTCTCCAAGGCCTCGGTCTCGAAATGGGAAAATGATCAGACGTTCCCGGACATCACGCTGTTGCCACTACTGGCCGCGTATTTTGGCGTCAGCATCGACACCCTGCTCAGCTACGACGCCCAGCTGTCCGCCGAACAGATCCGCCGCATCTATTCCCAGCTCAGCAAGGCTTTTCAGACCCAGCCGGCCGCCCAAGTCCTCACCTCGATCACGGACCTCACCCGCCGCTATTATTCCTGCGCACCACTTTTGTTTGAGGTCGGCCAGCTGCTCCTCAACCATTTTGACCTATTGCCGGGCAAAGATGCCAGCGAAAAGACCCAGACGTATGTCACCCAGGCCCGCGACCTGTTTCAGCGCTGCCAACAACTCAGCAGTGACCCCACCGTCTTGACCAAGTCACGCGCGGCTGAGGCCTACTGCGACCTGCAGCTCAATCAGCCGGACGAGGTGCTTGCGCTGCTGGGCGAGACCGCGACCGAGACCTATCCGACCGAGGCGCTGATTGCCTGGGCGCATCAGGTCAAGGGGGAGACCCAGGCCGCCATCACCACCACCCAGGCGGCGCTGTATCAATACGTGACCATCCTGCTCAGCCAGCTGACCAATTACGCCCAGCTGATCGCCGAAAAGCCGGATCAGGTCGCGGCCACCGAAGCGCGCGGCCTGGCGCTGATCGACGCCTTTCACATCGCAGACCTCAGCCCAGTTTTGCTCGTGAACTTTCTGATCTCCTGCGCCAGCGCCCGGGCGATCAGCGGCGCCACCGCCGAAGCCTTAGCCGACCTCCAGCGTTACGCCGACCTCTTGGAAAAGATGCAACTGCCCCTTGGCCTGCATGGCGATGCCTATTTTGACCAGATCGACGACTGGCTCGCCCAAACCGACCTCGGTGGGCAATTGCCCCGTAACGCCGATCAGCTGCTACACGAATTGCCCAATGTGCCGTTTACCGTCCCGCCACTGGCCGCCCTGCTTGCGCAGCCCGCGCAGGCCCCGCTTGCCGTCCGCTTCACTCTACTCAAGGAGACGTTTGCCCATGCATAACTCAGAATTGTTCATGGAATACCTGCCATTTTTCATTCCGCTGATCATCTTGGAAGTCGCGCTGATGCTGACTGCGGTCGTCCACGTCCTGCGCCATCCCCATTACCGCTTCGGCAACAAGGCCCTCTGGCTCGTCATCGTGATTCTCTTTCAACTCGTCGGCCCGGTGGTTTACTTCGTCTTCGGGCGCGGTGAAAAAGCATGACCGCCGCCCTTGACCTGCGCGGCGTGACCAAACAGTTCGGCGACCACCCCGTGTTGCGCGGCCTTGATCTCACCGTCGAGGCCGGTCAAATTTTTGGCTTCATCGGCGAAAATGGGGCCGGCAAAACCACCACGATGCGCCTGATTCTGGGCCTTGAGCGTCCGGATGCCGGGTCGCTGCAGGTGTTCGGCCAGCCCGTCACCTTTGGCCGCACCCCAACCAACAAAATGATCGGCTACCTGCCCGACGTCCCGGCGTTTTATGGGGACATGTCCGCCCGCGAGTACCTGCGCCTGTGCGCCGCCATCACAGCCGGCGACCCCGCCGACATCGCCCCGCTTCTGCATGAAGTTGGCCTCGCCGATGACCACCGCCACATCGCCGGATTCTCCAGGGGCATGAAGCAGCGCCTCGGCATCGCGCAGGCCTTGTTGGGCAAACCGCAGCTTCTGATCTGCGACGAGCCCACCTCCGCCCTGGATCCCGCCGGCCGCAACGACTTCTTGACCCTGCTCAGCGGCCTGCGCGGCAGTTTGACCATCGTCTTGTCCACCCACATCCTCACCGATGTCGAGCGCATCTGCGACCACGTCGGCATTTTGCACGACGGCGTCCTCCAGGAACAAGGCCCCCTTGCCGCCTTGAAAAATAAATACGCGCAGGCCGCCATTTCGTTGACCTTCGCGAGTGAGGCGGAAACGGCCACCGCGGCCAAAATTCTGAACATCCTGGCTTCAACTCCGGCTGCCTCAACGCAACAGGCCCCGGCCGCCCCGACCCCCCTCACCCTGCCGTACACCGGCGACTATGCGCCCGCCGCCACCCGCGTAATGGCGGCGCTGGCCCAGGCCGGCCTGGCGCCTTTGACTTTTGCCCGCGTCGACCCCACGCTCGATCAAGTCTTCATGGAGGTGATCCGGTCAACCACGCCTGACTGAAGTCAGACGCTTGCAGGAGAACCGCCTAACGGCGGTGCGACTACAATTTGCTTAGATACAGCAATTGCCTGTACACAGGTCTTACGTGCTAATTACCAAAGCCTTTAAAGTCCGTAGGTTGCCAGACGGACTTTATTCTCTATTTTAGTGCTAGACCTTTTGCTAGGATATTTCTTGCGGCGTTGTGGTCACGAATGTGATAGGTACCACATTGTGGGCACGTCCATTCGCGGTCTGCAAGCGTGAGCTTTTGGTCACCACTCATTACAAAACCGCAATCGCTACAAGTTTGTGTGGTATTGCGTGGATCAACAGTCACAAACTTGTGCGCGTACAGGACCGCCTTGTAAGCCAACATGCCTAAGAATCTACGCCAACCACCGTCCGCAATACTCATTGCCAGCGCGTGGTTGCGCAACATATTCTTGCTCCTCAATTCTTCTGCCACTACCAAATCGTGGTTCTTGATCAGTGTGGTGGACAAAAGGTGGAGAAAAGCGTCGCGGCGGTTAGCCACATCACGTTGTAGGTTGGCAACAACCACTCGTTGTTTCTGGTAATTCTTTGAATCGCGAAGTGCCCGGTTTTCTTTTTTAGCTCGAAGGGCACGGCGAGCCAACTTCCGCTGTTGTTTGGCCAATTTACCTTTGATGGCCCGATAGTAGCGTGGATTTGCAATGACATTGGCGTCAGAATCTGTTAAAAAGTTGTCGGTATTCAGGTCAATGCCAATCGCCGGTTGGCGATTTTGGCTTAGTTCAACGAATGGCACATCAGAACCTAACTGCATTGACAGGTAGTAACGACCAGTCGCGTCACGGCGCACTGTGATAGTGCCGACACGGATACTATCGGCATGACTGAACAAGCGCTTTTGTGAACCCGAAACGCGGAACTTTCCCAGTCCGCTGATCGTAACGTGCTTGGTATCGAGAAATCGGTTGGAACCGCTCATTAGACCCGCTTCGGTCTTGGTGTATCGAGTAGGCAACTGATAACTCCCATCATAGCTCTTGCGGTGGAAGACGGGGACACCAGCCTGGTGGACTTGACGGAACATGTGCCACGCCGCTTGATAAGCTCGCCTGGCTTGGTCGATCACATCGGTGCCAATACCAGTGCCAGCCAACCAGGGGTGAATGGCAAACAACATTTGAGTGTTGTTCTTGCGTCGTTTTAGATAAGCGATACGGTCTTGAACAATCGAGATCGGTATCTGAACTTGTTGAAGCAAGTAGAGTTCTTTGTCGATCGCTACCATCTCATTGTAAGCAAAACGGCTGGCGTTAATGTTGTTGTCGATGATCCGCTTCTGTTCAGACGAAGGGAAGAGGCGCATTTTCAAGCCATAGTGATAGGCCAAGTCGGCCATTTTCTTAGTCATATAATTTCACCTCCTTACACCCAAATTATACAATGGAGTGGTAGAATCCGGGAAGTCCATCTGCTCAAATAATTATCTTTGTAGGTAAAGATGGACACTGTATATATTCTTTTTAAGATTATTTAATTTATACGTTAAGGGGCAGCGTAAATCTTTCACCACTATGGTCTCCATGGCTATTATATTGAGACACCTGGCGATATACCCAGAGAAACAGTCACTAATTATCTTTAAAATCCAAAAACAGAAGGGAGAAGGCGGGACGCCCAAGCAAAAAGGCTGACTAACGTCAGCGGCAGCGGGCTTACCTCCTCTGACTAAAGTCAGAGGTTTCTCGCCCCAAAAATATAATGAACATGAGCTGGCTATTTTTCAAAAAAGAGTGTCTGACGTTCTGGCGGAGCCGGCGCGCGCTGATCATGGTGGTGGTGTTCGCCGTGCTCGGCATCCTGTCGCCCTTGATGGCAAAGCTCACCCCGGAGATCCTCAAGCTGTCCAGTGAGACTGCGGCCCTGAGCGCCCTCATGCCGAAAGCCGACTCGGCCGCCAGCTGGACCCAGTACTACAAAAACATGAGCCAGATCGGCCTGCTCGTCTTCGCCATCGTCTTTGGCACCAGCGTTTCCAGCGAGCTCAAGGACGGCACCCTGATCAACCTCGTCACCAAAGGCCTCCCGCGCCGCGCCGTGATTCTCGGCAAAGTCGCCCTCGCCATCCTGACCTGGATCGGCAGCGTCACCCTCGCCTTTTTGATCAGCTGGGCGTATACCGCTTATTATTTTCCTGATCACAAGTCCCCGCACCTGCTCGCCGGCCTGGTCGCCCTCCTCGTGTTCGGCCTCCTGCTGTCCGCCGTCTTGATCTTCGGCTCCAGCCTTGGGCAAAATAGTGCGGCGGGGCTCCTCACCGGCGTGGTCGCTTACGCGGGACTCGCGATTCTAAACCTGTTCAAGAGTTGCCAGCGCTTCAACCCACTGTCGCTGCTCACCGATAACATGACCCTGACCACAGGTGGCGAGACGCTCAGCCATTATGCCCCGGCCATCGTGATCACCCTCGTTGCGACGGGCCTGCTCACATGGGCTGCGGTGCGCGTGTTGGAAGAGAAACGCTTATAAAATTTCCACATAAAAATGACCCTCACCGTTTTTGAAGCGGCGGGGGTCATTTTGGGTTTTTAATTAGTCTTCTTCACTGCCGAGCAGGTACTTGGCGCCAAATGCCGCCAAAACCGCACCGACTTCTGGGGCGAGAATGTACAGCCATAGATGAGACAGCGCCGAGCCACCGGCAAAGATCGCCGGGCCGAATGAACGGGCCGGGTTCAAGGACGCACCGGTCAGGTTCAGGGCAAAGATGATCAGCAGGGCCAGCGCCACGCCGATCGCGATGCCGGCAAAGCGGCTGTCACCAAACTTCTTGGAGGTCACCGACAAGATGATCATCAAGAACAAGAAGGTCGCCAGGGCTTCAACGAAGAATGCCATGCCCGCGCCAATTTTCGGAAAATCAGTCTGGCCAAGGCTGGCTGTGGACAGGCCAAGCGATGCGACGCAAGCCTTCACGATGCCGGCCGCCACCGTTGCCCCGAGGAACTGGGCGACGATGTACGTGATCGCTTCAACGGCATTCACACGCTTGTTGATCCACATCGCGGTCGTCACGGCTGGGTTGAAATGGCCGCCGGAGATGCCGCCAAACGCATAGGCGGACACCGTGATCGACAGGCCAAACGCCAGCGCGATGGTCAACACGTCGCCTTTTGCAATGACGACGCTGCTGGTCCCGATAAAAATCAACATGAACGTGCCCATAAATTCAGCACAGAATTTTTTCAACAAAACGAATCGCTCCTTTGACACCTAGGATATGTACCCTTCCACCTTACCTTATTGAGGCCATGAATGAAACTGGAAGGGCGCGATTCGCGCAAGAAATAGCGGGGCAATCTCAGGGGAAAGACGGCCGTCACTCGCGATACGTCAACTTATAATACGGCGTTTCCCTCATCATCCGCGCAAGGTCTTCCAACTCAGCGCGGCGTTCCGGCGTGTAGATGCCCTTCCGGCGATCCATAAACTCCTTATACTGCGCTTCGTCCATTTCGATGGTGAGGCGGTGGATGCTAAACGGCTTATCCATAGCGAGTCCCCCCTTATTTTTGTGAGCTCAGTATATCAGAGCCGCCAAGTAACTTGTCAAGCGAAAAATAACCCCGAATAAAAATTCTTCAGGGGCTCAAATTCTTTAATATAAATATTTTCCCAGCATCTAACGTTTCAAAACATAACGCACATCACAGTCCCAGCTTCGTCGCCAACGCCGTCACCGGATCCTCATTATTTGTGACATCCAGCACCAGCCCCGCCGCATCTTTCACCGCCGGAATCGCATTGGCGACCGCGACGCCGAGGCCGACTTTGCGAATCATGCTCAAGTCGTTAGAATTATCGCCCAGCGCGATGATCTCCTCTGGCGCGATGCCGATGCGCGCGCCCAGTGCAATCGCCGCGTCACCCTTGTCGATGCCCGCCGGATTGAACTCAACATAGCGATTTGAGGAAAAACTGACAGTGGGCTGATAATCGATCGTCTTTGCGACCTCATCGCGCAGGGCTTCCCGCATTTTCATCTCGGGATGCTGGAAGATCACCTTCGCAATGTCGCGGCCGGCAAAATCCTGCAGGTCGCTCGCGTGGAATTCGGTGAAAGCCACTTGGCGGTTGGCCAAATAGCCGAGCTCGACGGGATTCGGCCGCGTCACATAAACATGATGGAACGTGTAGACATGCGCGCAATAATCCGGATGCGCCATCGCGAGCTGGAAGATCTGGTCCGCGACGTCAAACGGCAACGGCTTCGCCAAAACGATCTCGTTGTGGGCATTATCCACGACCGCCCCGCCATTATAAGAGATCACATATTGGCCAGCCTCGCCGCGGGTGTCGAGATCATCCAATAGCCGCTGCACCGACGCGAAGCCGCGGCCGGTGTTCGGCACAAATTTGATTCCCTGGCGCTTCAGCCGCGCGATGGTCTCAAGATCGCGCGCCGAGACCGACCCGTCGTCCTTTAATAGACTTTCATCAAGATCGCTGACGATCATTTTATACATGAGATAAACTCCTTATTTGTTCAACGTAAAAGTGAGGCGCACCGGGTTGTGATCAGAATATTCAAAACCGGTATCGGTGACCGCCACAGTATGCGCCGTAATATTCGGCGACAAAATAAACCCATCAATCAACGTGACAAATGATTTTGCCGAATACGGCTTATCCAATCCGCGGGCAGATGGCACCTTGGCCTTTGCCAGCCCCATCGTCGGCATGTAGAACCCCTTTGGCAACTGGTCATGCGGGAATGGATGGGTCCAGGTCTGAGGCTTGCTGCTGGTGCCGAAGATCTTCGGCGTGTCCGGCAGTGGCGTGTGATTATAATCACCAGCCACGATCACATAATCGCCACTGGCATACGCCTTTTTAATATAAGCGAACAGCGTGTCGAATTGGGCCTGCTGCACCTCACGCTTTTTCGTGAAGGCGGACATATGGATATTGATCAGCTGCAGGGTTTTGCCCCCTTCGACCTTGACCTTTGTCGCCGTGAACGCCCGGTCCAAGTCGATGAACCGCCCGAGCCCATTATCGATCGGCAACTTGTACCGCCGCGCGCTGGTGACCCCGGCGCTGACCAGTGTCACGAGGCCGGATTTAGCTTTGCCGATTGGGTCCGTGAACGGGTAGAACAGGTACGGCGAGTCGTAGTTCGGGCCGTAGACCGCCGTGTGCGTCCCCTTGAACGCATTTTCCAACTTGGTGACCTCATTGACGTGCTGCGAGCGGTCCCCGTCCCAGTCGACTTCTTGGAAAAATGCGATGTCCGGGGTATCCGTTTCGGTGGTCTTGATGATGCCATCGAGGCTGGCATTCACGGCCTTTTTGGAATAAGCGCGCGAATATTTGCCGCCATCCATGAAAAATGAATAGCTCGTTGGATACGAACCGTAGCCGATGTTATAAGTCTGCGCGGTGTAGGCCTTGCCGGTCTGCAGTTCGCCTGTTTGCTCGTGCTTGGCGGTCAGCGGCAGGTCGTCTGCCATGCGGTGATACGCGGAAAATAGGTAGATCAGGTAGCCGCCAAACGCGATGACCACTGCGCCGAGCAGGGCCAGCAGGATCTTCCACCAGCGATGTTTCTTCTTCATGTTTGTCTCCCCCTTTAGCGTGCGGGCGGGTCGCCCACAAAAACGTCCGACTTTTAGGATAATCTAATCCGGCAAATTGTGCCACCTTGGCGATGTAAATGTGCGTTCCCTCAAAGTGCCTTTGTTGGATGTTTCGCCCGGGTGGGCTCCGGGCAGAACTGGCTGGCGACCGAAGTAGAGCGGACAGGCAACTTTGAGCCCGCTGAAAAGCGCGGTCTCAAAGCTTGCCTTCGGTGTAAGCGGCACAGCCGCTAACACCGACGAGGGGGCTGAGCCGGTTCTGCCCTCCGCCCACCCGAGAGCCCACCCTCACATCCTGCAACAAAGGGACTTTGCGGAACGATTTACGTCACCAAGAGACAATTCCCCGCTTTATTTTGTATCCTAGAAGGTCCGCAGTCGTAGGATGCCCTCACGCTAATCTTTCCAGTCCAAAAAAAGAACCGAGATTTCTCTCGGTCCTTGTTCGCGGAGGAAGACTTTATGCGCGGCGTTTGCGAATTACAACCAATATACCAACAGTCATCAAAAGTACAGTACCAAGCATGATGAGTCCTGTGTTGACCAGGTCACCAGTCGCAGGCAATTGGCTATCAACGATCTTCTTGGCTGGGGTCTTGGTTGCCAGTGTCTTTGTCCGTGCCTTCTTCATGGGAGTTGGCGTTACGGTAGGCTTGGCCAGCTTTTGAGTCGGCTGTGCCCCAGCCGTGTCCTTTTTGTCAGCCAAAGCCTTCTGCGCGGCCGCATAAGAATCCGCGCCAAGTTTGTAGCCATTTGCGTAGCCTGTCTGATAGGCGGCAGGCTGCTTCAGAACTACATCAGTCTTCGCAGCGGAAGACTTACCGGCCTCCCCATCGCGCTTGCCAACTTTGAAGCCGGCTGCTTCGTCTGCCTTTGCTTTAGCTGCAAGCGCATCGGTTGCGTGCTTGATTGCCGTATTGAGGGCAACGGTCGCGGCATCAACAGCGTTTTGCGTCGCCCACTCGTCTGCGTCAACGGTCTCGGCATTCGTGATAGCCGTTTTCAAAGCGGCTGGATCGATTGACTTTTCGACCAGCTTTTCGGCAGCCGCTCGGGCAGTTTCAAGTGCGGTCTTGTCGGCCAGCGGGTTCTCGATTTCCTTGATGGCGTCGAAGGTCGGATCAACCGATTGTTCATAATCATCTGACATGAAGGCCGAATAGACCTCAAAGATGCTGGTCGCGGCATTGACCGAAGTCCGTGTCTTTGTGACCGTTTCCTCATCCCACCCCTTGCTGTTTGCCACACGAGAAATATGCTGCAACGCGGCCGCTTTGATCTGATTGAGGGTGTAGCCCTTGGTCAGCGCGATCGCAGTTTTCGTCCAGCGGTAGCTCGTCGGGTACACGTGATTTAGATCATCCTTTGAATAAGTGCGGCCATCGCGATCCACGGCGTACATGAACATCCCACCTAAGTGGCTCGCTGCGATGTACTTCGCTTCCTGAATCACATGACTGCCATCCGGATCAGCTGGATCTGTATCATATCAGCGGTTATTGTCGCCCTCTTCCGGGAAAGTGAGGCCGGCCAGAAAATTGGTGGTATCAAATCCAGCGGCTGCGTAGTCCGATGCGGCGCTGGCAGTCCGTCTCGTGCTCGAACCATATTGCTGGTAACCAACATGACTGAAAACAGAGGCCACGTTCTTGAACGGCTGCATATTCGAGCCATTGGAATCATAAATGAACAGCGTGCCATTATTCGCTTCCGGCCCGATGTATTTTCCGAGTGCAGCGATCAACACATCGGTCAGAGCTGTTGTGGAAGCACTTGGCGACTGCTCCATATCAATGTCGATGCCATCCAACCCGTATTTGCCAGAAAGCGTCTCGATCTCGTGTTGCGCCCATTGATCGACCACGTTGTTGAATTCATCCGCAGTCATCTTGGCGAGGTCCCCTTGTGTCGCCGCAAATGCGGAAAAATCTGTGGTCAGGCTTTGGTACCCAAGCGCCCGCACGAGTTTGACCCCGCGCTTGTGAAGCGCCGGGGCATACGTATTCTTCAGCGCCTCCCAAAATGGGGCAGCAGCGGCTTCTTGGCCGCTTGGCACATAACTAAAAACGTTAACGATGTCGATGCCATGCGGGAGATCTAACATGCTCTGAGTGTTGGGATCTGCGAGGTCCGTATTAACGCCTTTCATTGTTTTATCGCGCCAGGCACGATAATAGACCATGAATTCTTTGCCGTTCGGAGACGCAGCTGCCTGCGTCTGGTGCGACGGGAATGCAACAATTCCAAAAACGACGGCTGCCCCAATGATGAGTGCTAGCACAGTACGTTTGAGCCCAGCGAACTTGTGAGTCATAGTCATCCAACCTTTCTTTTTGTTCCTCCGCGAACATCTTTATTTGTAAGCGCAATCATTTACGAGGTCAAGTGGATTTCAACTATGCTAATTAGAATATTAAGGGGTTCTCATCGCGTGGCCATATAGTCACAAATGATAAACAATCTATTTAAATGGTGACTTTTAGTTCGAATTGACGAAGTACACCAATACAATAGTGGATACTGAATATTTGTAAGTGCCTTGTTTTCATGGGAACCGTTCCGTTACTGTCGTATAATGAATGCAGAGG
>NZ_RHOG01000048.1 GCF_003946405.1 Lacticaseibacillus yichunensis
CGATAAACCATGGATAAAACCTCCGAGTGAATTTCGTAAATGCACGGGAAATGTCTGAAAACCGGAATTTCGTATGCATTTATTATATGACAGTAATGACCTAAAATCACTAGTATCAAATGCTACACGTTTTTGAACAGCCACTACTCTAAAGAAGTGAAGCGAATTGAGACTTCATCTAGTGATGACGATAAGATGCTTAATGTAGTATTGCTATCGCAGTTCCGTAAGTATCGAGCCCTCATGGAGCATGTTTCGAGTACCTTCAAGCCAATTGTCATGTTCAAGTCGGCCAAGGTCGCAGTCTCTAAGAAGGCCAATGATCGGTTCAACGAAATTATCGCTGGTCTGAACGCCAAAGACCTGAAGACTTTCATTGAGCGCCAACAGTTACTAGATAGCAATGATAATGCCATCCTTGAGTTAGCATATCGCTATTACATGCAAAATGAAGCTGACCTTTCCAAGATTGTCAGCGAAATTAAGCATGACTTCAATCCTAAAAATGTTCTGAACGCCAACGATGCCAGCGGTAATATGTTGGAAAAAGGTCAATACCAAGCGCTCAATACGTTGGAGAGTCCCAACAACTTCTATCGGGTTGTGTTCGCGGTGGCCAAGCTCACTGAAGGCTGGGATGTCCTCAACTTGTATGATATTGTACGTATTAGCGAGGAGGCCAAGGCGAATAAGGGTGCAACGATGGTTGAAGCGCAACTGATTGGCCGTGGCGCACGATACTATCCGTTTGAACTTGATGGCAAGAAGAGCTACAAGCGGCGCTTTGATAATGACCCGTCCAATCGGCAACTGATTTTGGAGACGTTGCACTACCACACGATGAATGAACCGCAGTATCTCAAGCAGTTAGTGGGTTCACTGAAGCAGATGGACTTACCCACCGGTAAGGACATCAAGAACCCCTTAGAAGAAATCAAGGTGAAGTCGGCGTTCAAAAAGACCGATGCTTATCGCCACGGGCGAATCTATTACAATATGTGTGTTGATGTTCCAGAGACTTATTTTGATTCGATTCAGAAGTACGGGATAGACCACAAGCCGGATATTCAGCGTAACCTCAACTATGGCTCAAGTGAAGTCAATTACCAAGCGTATTCTGATGCGGTCAAGAGCAAGACCATCAGTGTTCCGCGATTTGATGTCCGCTATGTAAAGAAGGCAATTCAAAAACTCGAATTTTACCGATTTGATAACCTGAAGCGTTACGTTCCATGTGTTCAGTCGATGAATGAATTCATCTATGGGGAGCAATGGTTAAATGCGCGGAATTTGAAGCTGTTCTTGACAGTACCAGTGGAATACCGCGAGAGTAATCTAACTCCGGATGAAATTTTAACGGTCATTGTGGCGTTGCTGAAGGAATATCAAGTTAAGATTCAGGCTGGCTTTGTCAAGAAGCGCGGGACGAACAACTTTATCGGCTATCCCATTAAAGACTATCTTGGAGACTACAAGAAGCGTGTTCCCGAGTACGATACCCAAACGCAATATGAGAAGACACAAGATATCAAGATCTATGAAATGGATGCAGATACTTTCTACGTCTACGATAAGGCAATTGTGAATCGCCTGGAGTATGAATTGATTGAACGAATTAAAGGCCATGTGCTGGAGTTACAGGCGAAGTACCACAAGGCTGTGTATCTATTCCGCATGGATGAAACCATGCACCGTGAGTCGGCAAAAAGCGAAGTACTGAAGTTGCATCAGTACCAGCAGAATCCAGAGCTGGGTATTCATTTAACTGGATATCAGCCTGACTTCATTCTCTTCCTTGAAGACACGGATGATTTTTACTTCCAAATTTTCATTGAACCTAAGGGCATGAGTGGTGAACGGTTTGAGGGTGAGTTGTGGAAAGAAGAGCTGCTACTGTACATGACCAATCATCAAGCCGAGATGGAATTCGCCGACAAAGAAAACAACGTTCAGATTAGCGGCCTGAAATTCTATACAGCTGGTGATGGTCGCGGTACGATGGATCAGCTCACCAAATTAGCTGGTACTCATTCAAGGGTCGACGAAGCACAAAAAGACCAACCGCATGATTTGGTCGCCGAAAAAAACGATGCAAAATATGAGTGATGATTGTTTCTGGAAGATTTTTGACTCACAGATGTATTAAGGTAATCCCCACTATTTGACAAAAATCATTCATATTGACTGAAATCATCTGAAGGTCACCCTTGAAGGGTCGGTGTTTTTAAAGGCTATTCCAACCTCTTGAAACCTAGTTCTAATAAGCCTGGTCTGAAGGGATAACTTTGTTAGGCTGGTCCTAGCCCGTGCAACCCACGGGCTTTTTTGCTACACTGTACGGAAGAGATTCACAAAGGAGACAACAATGGCAACGATTCAATGGTTCCCGGGCCACATGGCGAAAGCGCGCAATGAGGTCCAGGCAAAACTTAAGCAGGTCGATCTTGTGCTTGAGATCACGGATGCGCGGACGCCCGAGGCCAGCCGCAATCCGATGATGAACGAGCTTGTGGGAGATAAACCCAAGATCATGGTGCTCAACAAGCAGGATCTGGCGGACCCCAATGTGACGGCGCAATGGATTCGTTTTTACGAAAGCCAAGGGACTGCGGCAATCGCGATCGATGCCCAGCACGCGCGGCAGCTCAAGCAGATTCCGCAACTCGCGAAGAAGTTGCTACACGAGAAGATTGCTCGGCAGCAGGCTCGCGGGATTCGTGACCCGATGATCAAGGCGATGTGCATCGGCATCCCCAACGTCGGTAAATCAACGGTTCTTAACCGCCTCATCAGCAAGAATATCGCCGTCACCGGCAACCGGCCCGGCGTCACCAAGAATCAGCAGTGGCTCAAGGCTGACAACAGTTTTATGCTGCTTGACACCCCGGGCATTCTTTGGCCGAAGTTTGACGATGAGCAAGTCGGCCTCAAGCTTGCATTTACCGGCGCCATCGCCGACAACGTTGTCAATCCTGACGATGTTGGGCTATTTGGCCTGAACTATTTTCAACAGCGCCACCCCGACGCCTTGCGCAAAGCGTATCATGCGACGGCGACCGACATCGCGCTGCCCACGCCCGACCTCATGGTGCACCTCGCCAAGACCAACGGCTTCGGCGACGAGTACAACCGCATGGCCGAGCGCGTGATCTTCGACGCGCGCCAGGGCAAGCTCGGCCGCTTCACCCTCGAGGTGCCCAATGAAGCTGAGTGAGATTCGGGAAAAATTGGCCGCAGATCCGGTCGATGACGCGTTTCTCGAGGAAGTGGCGCGCGACAGCCGCGTCGGCGCCCAAAAACTATTAGCCACATACCGGCGCCGCCAAGACGAAGCCGCCACCGCCGCGCTGGACCTTCAATATCGCAGTCGCTATGAACGCGAGCTGTGGCCTCACTATCCTTTGATTGCCGGCATCGATGAAGTCGGGCGGGGACCACTGGCTGGGCCGGTCGTCACCGCAGCCGTGATCTTGCGACAGGATTGCGCGCTACCAGTCAACGATTCGAAGCAATTGACCCGGCATGAGCGCGAGCGGCTGTATCCGCTGATTATTTCACAAGCGGTTGCTGTGTCGCTAGGCGTCGCGGATTCGCGCGCCATCGATACTGAGAATATTTATCATGCCACCGAGCTCGCGATGGGCCGGGCTGTTTCGTCGCTGCGCGTGCAGCCCAATTTTCTACTCGTCGACGCCATGCGCGTGCCGGTCGAGGTGCCGCAGCGCAAGCTTATTCACGGCGACGCGAACAGCATCTCCATCGCGGCCGCCAGCATTGTCGCCAAGGTCGTGCGGGACCGTCTGATGGAAATGTACGACGGGCTGTATCCGGGTTACGACTTCAAGGACAACATGGGTTATGGCACCAAAAAGCACCTCGCCGGCCTCGCCGAGCTGGGTATCACCCCGATTCACCGGATGAGCTTCGCCCCGGTCCGCGAAGAGTACATGCGCCAGCAACAGTGGATTCAGGAGAATGGGCACGGGTGAAGCGAGCGGCTTAGATCGCCCACCATTCCAAAGATAAGAAGAAGCCAGGTTCCGCTTCGGCAATGTGCTGTGGAGGGAACCTGGCTTCTTCGTATGCCACGCGCCTATCCCCACACTCATTTCGCGTAATTTGTTTACAAGAGGTGAGAAAGTTGCAGATTAGAAAACTCTTGATCATGTGGCACCTGGCCATGTTCACAAAGGACTGGCAGACGGAAAATGAGATCTGGCTGGAGATCGCGCTGCGGCAACTGACGGCGACCAGCGATGCGCGGGACTTAGCGGATTGGCCGGGGCTGGCGGCACAGCGGCCTGCGCTTGAAAATCAACAGCGACTTGCCCTCCGCTTGGCGCATGACCCGGGCATCATCACGCGCGCCGATCCTGAATATCCGCCGCGTCTGGCCGAGATTCCCCAGCCGCCATTGGTGCTATTCACGGCGGGCGACCGGGCCCTCCTTCAAACGCGCACATTGGCGGTGGTCGGTTCGCGGGATGCCGGCCGGTACACAAAAGCGGCGCTGGAAAATTTTGGCAAGGCCTTTCCGCCTGATCTGACGATCGTCTCAGGGTTGGCGAGCGGGGCGGACACGATGGCGCACGAAATGGCGTTGGCGCAGGGCTTGCCGACGATCGCAGTGCTGGCGAACGGGTTGGACCGCGTCTACCCGTCGCACAACCGACAACTCCAGGCAGGCATCGCGGCGGGCGGCCTTCTTGTGTCCGAATATCCGCCGGGCACCTGGCCGATGCCGTATCGCTTTGTCGCGCGCAACCGCATCATCGCCGGGCTGGCGCATGGGGTGCTGGTGACCGAGGCGCGCCTGAAAAGTGGCAGTTTGATCACCGCCAACATGGGCCTTGAAACGGGCCGGGAAGTATTTGCGCTGCCCCGCGATTTCGACCAGCCCCTGGGCGCCGGCACCAACGCGCTGATTCAGGCCGGCGCCAAGCCTGTGATGAACGCGCGGGACATTACTGATGAGCTGCAGTCTTTTGACTGATCCACGTACACAAAAAAGCACGCCTTCCAGCTGTAAAAAGCGTGCCCAATCAAAGCCTATTTAGCGTGGCGAAAAATACCCTTCCAAAAAGTCACAAACGCCAGCCTCATCATTGGTCTTCTCGGTGATCACATCCGCCGCTTCCAGCACCGCTGGAGACGCGTTTTTCATCGCGACGCCGAGGCCGACTTCGCGGATCATCTCAAGATCGTTGCCGCCATCGCCAAACGCGGCCATGTCCGCCAGCGAAATGCCAAGCCGGGCGCCGAGTTCTTTGAGGCCCGCGGCTTTGTGGCGGCCGGGCTGAATGATATCGATGTCGCCGTGGCCGGAGCTGGTGACCTCCGCGATTCCAGCGAAGGCTTCGGTGAAGCGCACAAGGTATTCCTGGGTGCGCGAAGGGGCCATGTTGACGCCAAACTTCATGATCGGGTCGCCGTAAATGGTCAGATCATCGCGCACCTCGAGCCGGTGGTAGAAGCGCCGGGTCTGGGCAATGTATTCCGGGCCTTCCAGCGCGCGGACATACGCCGAGCCCACGCCGCACGCGATCACGGACAGCGCCGGATCACTGCTGAGAAACTCGGTGATCTGGTCCGTCGCCTCTGGGGAAAAAGTGTGCGTGGCATAGGTTTGCTTGGCGCCTCGAATGTAGGCGCCGTTTTCGGCCACGTAGATCGTCTCCGCATAGTCTTTGAAAAATGAGCGCAGCTGGTAATACTGATTCCCGCTGGCAACGACAAATTGGATGCCGCGTTCGGTCAGTAGCTTGTGGACCGCCGCAAATCGTTTCCGGTCATAATCTTGGGCTGAATTTAGAAATGTGCCGTCCATATCAACGGCGATCAATTTGATCATGTTGGCCTCCTGCAAATTGAAATCCTAATGCCAGTATCTCATGCTGGGCAATATGGCGCTATCAATTCTATTGAGCGACGTGGCAAGAGTCTCCGCATTGCCTGGGTCCCACCACCAATGGGGGCCTGCAAAATATCAGGCGTGGGTAAACTAAATTTTTCGACCCACGCAAGTCGCCCGGAACCGCCATGCCCAAACCAGCTGAAAAGCCTGCTGGGCCGGGGCCTGTTTGCTGCGCCGCGGCCAGCGGGTGGCGGCCGTTTTTTCCCGGAAAACGACCTGAAACGACGCTATATAATAGAAGAAACAGAATCAGATGTTTGACAAAGCGCGAACCGGGGCTTTATGATGTTTGGTGTTTTCGAGCAGCTCGCTCGCAGGAAGGAGGGCGCACATGGCCGCCAAGAATTTGGTCATTGTGGAATCGCCAGCAAAAGCCAAAACTATCGAGAAGTATCTGGGGCGCTCGTTCAGGGTCGTCGCCAGCCTCGGTCATATCCGCGACTTGCCCAAGTCCCAAATGGGTGTCGATGTTGATAATAATTATGAGCCAAAATATATTTCTATTCGCGGTAAGGGCGATGTGATCAAGGAGCTTCGCAAAGAGGCCGCCAAAGCCGACAATATTTATCTCGCAGCCGATCCGGATCGTGAAGGGGAAGCCATCGCGTGGCATGTCAGTCACATTCTCGGGCTCGACCCGACCGCCAAGAACCGCGTGGTGTTCAACGAGATCACAAAGGACGCGGTGAAAAACGCGTTCAAGTCGCCGCGCAGTATCGATATGAACCTGGTCGATGCCCAGCAGGCGCGCCGTATTTTGGATCGGCTGGTTGGCTATTCGATCTCGCCGCTTCTTTGGAAAAAGGTGAAGAAGGGGCTATCCGCGGGGCGCGTGCAATCTGTTGCGCTGAAGCTGATCATTGACCGCGAAGAGGAGATCCGCAATTTCAAGCCGGAAGAATACTGGTCCTTGGATGCGGAGTTCCAAAAGGGCACCGCGAAATTCGCCGCAAGTTTTTACGGCCTGAACAATAAGAAGATGGATCTGAAGGATAACGCCGCGGTTCAGGGCGTGCTCAAGCAGATCGACAAGAAGAAGCCGTTTGCCATCACGAATGTCGTGAAGAAGGAGCGTAACCGTTACCCGGCGCCGCCTTTCACCACGAGTTCCCTGCAGCAGGAGGCCAACCGCAAGCTGAACTTCCGCACGCGCAAGACGATGATGCTCGCCCAGCAGCTTTATGAAGGCATCAATCTTGGCGGCAAGGAAGGCACGACCGGTCTGATCACATACATGCGTACCGATTCGACGCGTGTGTCGAGTGTCGCGAAGGCTGAGACGTCCAAGTTCATCCATGACGTCTATGGCGAGGCCTACGCCGCGGTGAAAATTCGGCAGGGGAAATTGCAGGAAGGCGCCCAAGACGCCCATGAAGCGATTCGCCCGACGTCGACGTTGCGCACGCCGAAGAGTCTGGAATCTGTTTTGGACAAGGACCAGATGAAGTTGTACCAGCTGATCTGGAATCGCTTTGTCGCCAGTGAAATGACGCCGGCCGTGGTCGACACGGTGGCGGTGACGATCGAGCAAAACGGCGCGACCTTCCGCGCCAACGGGAGCCACACGAAGTTTCCAGGGTTCACCACGCTTTATGTCTCGAGTCGCGATGACGGCGAGAAGGAGAACCTCTTGCCGGAGCTTGCGATCGGCGATGCAGTCAAGCTGGTGAAAACTGATCCGGCCCAGCATTTTACCCAGCCGCCTGCCCGCTATTCCGAAGCGAACCTGGTCAAGGCGCTGGAAGAAAATGGCGTCGGCCGGCCTTCCACGTATGCGCCGACGATCGAGACGATTCAAAAGCGTTACTATGTGAAGCTGACTGCCCGCCGGTTTGAGCCGACGGAGCTTGGCGAGATCGTCAATTCGCTGATCAAAGAATTTTTCCCAGATGTCGTGGATATCAAGTTCACGGCGAAGGTCGAAGGCGAGCTCGACGCAATCGAAACGGGCAAGGCTGAATGGGTCCCAATCGTGGATGAGTTCTACAAGCCGTTTGCCAAGGAGGTCGCGAAGGCCGAGGTCGGCATCGAAAAGATTCAGATGAAGGACGAACCGGCTGGCTTTGATTGCGATGTTTGCGGCGCGCCGATGGTGGTCAAAATGGGCCGCTTCGGCAAATTCTATGCCTGCTCGCGCTTCCCGGATTGCCGCAACACTAAGGCGGTGGTCAAGGAGATCGGCGTCGTGTGCCCGAAGTGTGGCATCGGCCAGCTGGTTGAGCGCAAGTCCAAGCGCAACCGCACGTTCTACGGATGTTCGCGCTATCCAGATTGCGATTTCGTCGCCTGGGACAAGCCAGTCGGCCGGGATTGCCCGGTCTGCGGCCACTATCTAGTCGAAAAGCGCGGGCGCGGCGGCATGCAGGTGGTCTGCCCGAACAATGATTACAAAGAGGCTGTGGCGAAGAGCTGACAGTTTCGGGTTTTGGAAAATAGGATGGCGTTGGTTTGCACAGCACCAAATAGCTACGATCCAAATAGGATGGCGTTGCCCCCGACTGTGGTGGGGCGGCGCCATTTTTGATTCGGCTGACATGGCGCGCATGCAGGGGACCGCTGCGTCCGCCTTTTTTTGAATTCAATTGGTTGCGTGTGAAAAAGTGATGAGAGTGTGGGATATATTGGTTGCCTTCTCTGCTATTCTCGAGGATACTGGTATAGTTGCAGTTTTTTAAAGACGGTTTTGCGTGCCTATGACAAACTGTTCTCGATTTTCGTAATTTATTTACGGTGGCAGTGATCGCGAGTCGTTTTGGGTGTCGAGGTGCCGTGAACCCGCGCCGCAATTGACTGCGACCATACTTTTGAACTTTGGGGGTGCGACATCCGCTGGGTGAGCGGGATCATCGCAAGCAACTATATTTATTATCAGGGGGATTTTTAGGTGAAGGATCTATTGGCAAAAGCACAGAATTTTTTTAAGTCGGAACTCGGGCTCTTGATCGCGACCATCGTTTTCGCACCATTGGGGATCTATCTGGTGTGGAAGAATCAGAAGTTTACGAAGAATGGCCGAATCATTTTTTCGGCTGTCGCGACACTGGTCTTTCTTATTGGCGTTGGGACAATCAATTCCAATTCCGTGAAGATGAATCAACTCAATGCGGCATACCAGAAGCTTGAAACAAAGCAACAACGTACTGCGGTCAACTATGATGGACTGAAGTCTGATTACGAATCACTCGAGTCCAAAAGCGAAAAGTACCATAAAAAAATGAAGCCATACGAGAAGCTGTCCGAGGCAGCAGCGACAAAGTTAAAAAATGATTCCGCCGCAGCCGACAAAGTTACATCGCTGTTGAATGACTTACCAAGTGTCGATCAGCTTGATTCAAATGATGAGGCGTCGCTCAAAAAGGCGCGCGACACGTACAACTCCTTGACGGCCGATCAAAAGGAGCTCGTCAATGTCACCCCGCTTTCGGAATTAGAAAGTGCCTTGCCAGGGGTGAAAAAGAAGGAGGCTGCGGCAGCTGCAGCGGCCAAGAAGAAGAAGGAAGAAGCTGCTGCGGCAGCGAAAGCTAAAGCCGCTGCGGCCGCGGCCGCCAAAGCCAAGGCAGCCGAAGAGGAGCGACGCGGGTACGAAACCGGCATTACGTACGACCAACTCGCCCGGACCCCGGATTCTTACATGGGTAAAAAGGTGAAGTTCTACGGGGAAGTCGTTCAGATCATGGAAGACGGCGACAGCGTTCAGGCGCGGCTTGCAGTCAACGGCGATTACGATAACATGCTGCTTTGCGACTGGACCAGCAGCACGGTCTCCTCGCGTATTTTGGAAAATGATCAGATCACGATCTTCGGCGTGTCCGCCGGCTTGATCACCTACGAATCGACCATGGGTGGCGACATTACCATTCCGTCTGTCGCGGTCGATAAGATCAGCCACTGATCTAACACGAAAATAGGCGACCGGTTTTTCTGTCATTCTGTTGGGTGGCGACAGTCGCTGATCTGCATGCCCCACGCAGCCTCGTCTTCTTCGGAAGCGGGGCTGTTTGATTCGGCACGAGGAGCGTGCAAGGCTTTCTGGCGGATGGCTTGTGGCGACAAATTTTGTTGTAATTATCCCTTGCACTCTTCGGATAAAGGCGTATACTTCAATCAAGTTAGCCGGCTAATTAAATTTAACGGGAGGTCTTTATGCCTGATTCAAACTTCCGCGATCGGCCTGATGCCGAGCGCTTGCGGGTGATCCGCAGTCAATACGCGGACGCCAACATCAAGACTGTCCAGACTTTTCTGGACCTGCAATTTGTGTACCGTGATGTGCAGGCGAAATATGAGCAAGTCTTGAGCGACTATGATCTGTCTGAGTCGCGATTTATTCTTTTGATGTTTCTGGCCCATGCGCCTCAAGGACTCCCGGTCTCCGCTTTAGCCGAAAAACTCGGGGTGACCAAGGCCACGACCAGCAAGCTCTTGGATCGAATGACGACAGGCGGATTCGTGGAGAAGATCGCAGATTCTCAAGATAAGCGTGCGGTCGTGATTCGGTTGACCCCGTCAGGCCGGGCCTGCTTGTCACGGTTCTTACCCGTCAATTTTCAAACGATCAATTCGTTACTCGGTCGCCTCAGCGCGGATGAGCAGGGCCAACTCGACCTCCTTTTAACAAAAATGATTGCGTCCCCCGTGGACGAGAAAGTATGAGTAGAATAGTGGATACTGAATATTTGTAAGTGCCTTGTTTTCATGGGAACCGTTCCGTTACTGTCGTATAATGAATGCAGAGG
>NZ_RHOG01000049.1 GCF_003946405.1 Lacticaseibacillus yichunensis
CTCGACGGCCCTCTGCTTCTCTTTTAGTGAGTACATTTAATATCATACCTGAAGTCCAACTTTTTGTCCGCACGCCCCCGGTGCCCTTCATTGAAATAGTGTCACCGCATCACACCAGTTTGGGGTGCCACCACACTGGGCGGCAAACGCTACGATCTCTGAGACCGCAACTTTGTGTTTATCGGCCAAAAATATCGATATTCCCGGTCTCAGGGATCGCAAGCAGTGACAGGTTTTCCAAAGTAGCTATTCCGCCGCGTACTCAGGGGATACGACCTGCTTGATTTGAGTGCCAAGAAGACAGAACGGCATACTCCGAGGATGCGGATCTCTTGTGAGCCGCACACCCCGGAAGCCTCCGCTGTGAAGGCGAGTGATGGCATCACATTTCTTTCCATCCGCGCCGAGAAATTTCCAGATTAAATTTTGTAGATCCACCTACCCCCGGGTATGGCGCCTCGTGCCAAGCCCCGCGCACATGAAATTTCGATTGAAAAGATGTGTGATGCCATCCCACATCTTTATCCGCACATCCCTAGCGCTCCGCGCGAGACCGGGTTGATACCCAGAAGTTAAAGGCTAACAACTCTATCAGCGCTTGATTGGACACAACTCTCTCACACGCATCCTACGACATTTTCGCGACCAATCCATCAAATTCAATACGAAATCGACCTTCTAATGCGCTTCTGAGACGCTTCATCGGGCATTAGAAACCGCGGTCTATCAGCGTTTTTCCTAAGCTGGTCAGAATCTGTCGAACACAGCAAATAGTCTCGGTCACAGGAATGCCGTCAATTCAACGTTTTGATTGTCGAAAATAGAGCGACGATTGAGGTAGTTGGGCTGGCTCACGCAATAGATAAGTCCTGTCCAACTGCACGCCCCTGGGGGATTGAAACTCGCGTATCCTGAGTATGCCGATTATCACCTTTCGAGCGAAACCAGCGACTTCCGCAACCCCGGGGTACGGGCTTGCAGTCTCTGAGAATGCAAGTGTTGAGAAATATGGCCCGAAAAGACAAATCGGCAATCTCGGAGATTGCAATTGGTCACTCATTTCACATCAACCGGACTCACGGTCCACAAATGTGCTTCTTTTTCTCGTGAAATTCAACATCCGCGGTCCCGTGGTCCGCATAAATTGCCAGTCCCAGACGCTCGATATAAGGTTTTGTGACGGGGTGACACCAATGTGGATGCCACAGTCCAAGACGGGCAATCTCTGAGACTGCAAATCACCTGATTCCTACGCAGAAAACCCAAATCGGCAATCTCCAAGATCGCGACGAGTCACTCGTTTCACATTTGCGGACTCACGGTCCAGAAAATTGCTTCTTTTCCTCGTGAAATTCAACATCCGCGGTTCCGTGGTCCGCAAAGATTGCCAGTCTCAGACGCTCGATATCAAGTTTTGTGACGGGGTGACACGAATGTGGAGGGCACAGTACTGGCATGCGATCTTTGAGACTGCAAATTACCTGATTTCTACGCAGAAAAACCAAATCGGCAATCTCGGAGATCGTGACGGGTCACTCATTTCACATTTGCGGACTCATGGTTTGCAAATGTGCTTCTTTCGCTCGTAAAATTCGACATCCGCGGTCCCGAGGTCCGCAAAGATTGCCAGTCTCAGGCGCTCGAAATCATGTTTTGTGACGGGGTGACGCCAATATAGAGGTCACAGTCAAGACGTGCGATCTCTGAGACTGCAAATTGCGTGATTCCTAATCAGAAAAACCAAATCCGCAATCTCCGATATCACAACAGCTCACTCATTTCACATCAACCGGACTCACGGTCCACAAAATTGCTTCTTTTCCTCGTGAATCTAACAATCTGCGGTCCCGTGGTCCGCAGAGATTGCCAGTCTCAGACGCTCGATATCAAGTTTTGTGACGGGGTGACACCAATGTAGAGGTCACAGTCCTGGCGTGCGATCTCTGAAACTGCAAATCACCTGATTCCTACGCAGAAAACCCAAATCGGCAATCTCCGATATCGCAACGGGTCACTCGTTTTACATTTGCGGACTCATGGTCCGCAAATGTGCTTCTTTTCCTCGTGAATCTCAAAATACGCGGTCCCGTGGTCCGCAAAGATTGCCAGTCTCAAACGCTCGATATCAAGTTTTGTGACGGGGTGACACCTATGTGGAGGTCACAGTCAAGACGTGCGATTTCTGAGACTGTAAATTGCATGATTCCTACGCAGAAAACCCAAATCGGCAATCTCGGAGATCGCGACGGGTCACTCATTCCACATCAACCGGACTCACGGTCCACAAATTGGCCTCTTTTCCTCGTGAATCTCAAAATCCGCGGTCCCGTGGTCCACAAAGATTGCCAGTCTCAGACGCTCGATATCAAGTTATGTGACGGGGTGACACCAATGTGGAGGTCACAGTCCTGGCGTGCGATCTCCGAGATTGCAAATTGCGTGATTGGTACGCAGAAAACCAAAATCGGCAATCTCCGAGATCGCAACGGGTCACTCATTTCACATCAACCGGACTCACGGTCCACAAAATTGCTTCTTTTCCTCGTGAATCTCAAGATCCGTGGTCCCGTGGTCCGCAGAGATTGCCAGTCTCAGACGCTCGATATAAGTTTTGTGACGGGGTGACACGAATGTGGATGCCGCAGTCCTGGCGTGCGATCTTTGAGACCGCAAATGACGTGATTCCTAATCAGAAAAACCAAATCCGCAATCTCCGAGATCGCACTGGGACAAAACCCCTCATCGGCCAGACTCACGGTCCGTAAATGTGGCGCTTTTGCGTGTGAATCTCAAAATCCACGGTCCCGTGGTCCGCAAAGATTGCCACGTCCTGACATTGCATGGCTAAATTGTTGTGATGGCATCACACACATATTCCTTTATCCCGCGGGCGTGCGATTCCTGCCCCTGATCCCGCAAAAAAGTAGTGTGACGCCATCACAATACTTTCTGCCCTTCTCCTTCGGATGCGCAACAAAAAAGGCGCTCATTTTTGAGCACCCTGTCATGCTTAGTTATCCCGAGTCTGCCCAACGCGATCGCGGCTGCGAATCACCGCGACCACCCCTTCTGAAAAGCTGACTCGAACTGGTGCCTCCCCTAAAAATTCGTTAGAGGCCCAGGAAAACGGTCGGCCGTTGGTCCAAGCTGGCAACGCGTATTTGGCGCCGGTGATCGTGAGGCTCCGGACCGCCGTTAAGTTGGCGATGCCGAGATACCGGAATTGCGGCCGCGGCTGAAGGAGATGCGCGCCGGGCAACAAAAAGTCGATCCAATTCTGCTGATCAACGAAGCTCACCCGCTCGGCGTATGACTCAAACCGCGGCTGGGTCAAAAGCCACAAATTGGAGAGCAAATGATCGAGTCGGCCGCCTGTCCCGCCAAGCACCAGCACCCGCGTCGCATGAGATTGCTCAAAGGCCACGCGCAACCCCATTTCGGTGTCGGTCTCATCTTTTTCAGGCGCAACGCGGGCCACATCGGCAACCGCCGCACGCACTTTCGCGTATTCGGCCGCCGTTTGCGAATCAAAGTCGCCAACCGCAAACGCAGGCGCCACCCCCGCTTCAAGCAAGGTCAACGTGCCGCGGTCGACGCCGGCCCAGGTTGGGGCAAGGCTTGGCCAGTCAGCAGGCAAAAGGCCGCGTGGTCCGCCGACCATTAGCCCCAGCAACGAATTTTCCATTAAGCGCGGCCCTCAAGCTTGGCAAGCCGCTGCGCCGGGTCGCCGTTGAAAATGTACGAACCGGCCACCGCTATATCGGCGCCGGCCGCCGTCACGTCGCCAATCGTCTGGTCGTTGATGCCGCCGTCGACTTCGATTGCAAAATTGAGTCCGCGAGCCGTCCGTATTTTCGCTAAGGCCGCGACCTTCGCCGTCATCGCCGGCAGAAAATGCTGGCCGCCAAAGCCCGGGTTGACCGTCATGATCAGCACCTGATCGACCAGCGGCAAGACCTCATCGAGCGTGTTCAGCGGGGTGCCGGGGTTCAGCACGACGCCGGCTTGAACGTGATGCGCGGCGATGGTCTGCAGTGTCCCGTAAAGATGCGCGGTCGCTTCCTGATGCACGAGAAAAATGTCGGTGCCCGCGTCGGCAAAACCGGCGATCCAGCGATCGGGGTCGTCAGCCATCAAATGAACTTCAAGCGGCAGGCTAGTCCGCGGCCGCAACGCGCGCACGGTGTCGGGGCCAAATGTCAGATTTGGCACAAAATGGCCGTCCATCACATCGATATGTAGCCGGTCCGCCCCGGCCGCTTCGACAGCCGCGACGCCGGTGGCAAGATCCGCAAAATCCGCACTCAAGATCGAAGGTGCGATCTTCATGTTCACATCTTCCCTTCTATTTTTTCTGATATGTTGGCCGCAAGCCGGCTAGCTCACTGCGAAACTGCAGGTAATCGTCGTACCGGCTCTGCATGATGGTGCCCGCTTCGACGCCGGCCTTTACCGCGCATCCTGGCTCCTTGTCGTGCTGGCACGAGCGGAAACGGCAGTCATCGGCGACCGCAACGAATTCCGGAAACCGGTCGCGCAGGTCGCTGAGTTCGACGCCCAGC
This sequence comes from Lacticaseibacillus yichunensis, assembly GCF_003946405.1. GTDB lineage: Bacteria > Bacillota > Bacilli > Lactobacillales > Lactobacillaceae > Lacticaseibacillus > Lacticaseibacillus yichunensis. The sequence goes on from NZ_RHOG01000049.1 coordinate 4,563, forward strand.
AGGCCAAGCGACGAGAAGCCCGGAGTGTCCGCCACCAACCCGCCGTTTGCGATGAACAGTTCCGTCGTCCGCGTGGTGTGGCGGCCGCGATTGAGGGCCTTGGAGATCTCGCCGGTCGCCAGCTGCAGGCCTGGCACCAGATGGTTGATCAGGGTCGATTTACCGGCCCCTGTCTGCCCGGTGAAAATCGTCAGTTTATCGGCAAAACTCGCACGCACCGCCGCAAGCGTCTCCTCGGCAAACGGCGGCAGTGGCGCAAAGGTGGCATACCCGATCTGCTCGTAGCCCGCCAGCGCCGTCTGAATTTTCGCCAAGTCCGCAGCCGGCACCAGATCTGTTTTCGTCAAATAGATCTCGGCGTGAATCGACTTGCCCTCAAGATACACGAGAAAGCGATCCAGCAGGTTCAGGGAAAAATCGGGCTCGGCGGCGGCCACGACCAACAGCGCCTGATCGATGTTGGCCACAGGCGGCCGCACCAGCGCATTGTCGCGGGGCAAAACGTCGATCAGCACGCCGTCATCGTCTGCGGTGGCGCCGGGGGTGTAGGTCACCCGGTCGCCGACCAGCGGCGTGACATCGCGCTTGCGCAACACGCCGCGGCCGCGGGTGCGGGTCACCTCGCCGTCCGTCGCGATGTCGTAATACCCACTGAGCTGGCGAATGATCTGTCCAGTTTTGACTTCAGCCATAAAAACTTCCTTTCACGGAACTACTTCACGGTGACCACGATCACTTTGGTCGTGTCATCGACGCTTTCAATGCTCTCGACGATCACGGAATCCGAGGATGGATCTCCGGCGTCTGTGGTCACCGTATAACCCTTTTCAGTTGCGAAGCCCTGGAGCGCGATGTATGTTTTGCCCACATACGCCTCGACCTGGCTCTTGACGGTTGGCGTTGAGGAAGACGTGTCATCGGGCTCACTTGAGGACGACTCACTCGTGCTGGAAGACGCCGGGGCGCCAGTCGAGCGAGCGACGGTCAAGGTTTCGCCGGCTGTTAGGGTACTGCCGGAAGCTGGGGAGACGGAGATCACATCACCCTTCGCGATCGTATCCGATTCCTGATCCTCGAAGATGACCTTCATGCCGTTTTCACTTGCCCAGGAACTCACCTTGTCTGCGGACTGGCCGATAAAATCTGGCACCGTCACGGTCTTTTCCTCAGGCTCAGAGGAGCTGCTGGACGAGACGATCGGCTTTGGCCCTTTCGAAACGGTAAATGTGATTGTCTCATCGGCTGGGACGACCTTACTGCCGGCCTGCAGACTTTGCGAAAGGATGGTGCCTTCTGGGGCGTCGTCTTCTTTTTCCGTCTTTTTGACCGTGAAGCCAGCCGACTTCAGATCGCTGTGCACGTCGTCGTAAAGTTCGCCGGTGTAATCATCTACGGTGAATTTTTCCACGCCTTTGCTCAACACAATGTCGACCTTGCTCTTGCTCTTCACGCTGGTCTTGCGCCCTGGCTCCGAGCGAATGACGCGATTTTTGGCCACGGAGTTGGAGTTGGCTTTGGAGACTTTGCCCAGTTCGAGGTCCGCGGCTTTCAGTGCCGATTTTGCCTGGGTCTGGGTCATGCCCCGCAGATCCGGCACATTGACATCCCCCTTGGCCCCAGTGAACGCAAAGATCAAAAAGGCGATCAAGGCCAGCAGCGCGACGCCCGCCACGATCAACGGCCAATATTTGCTCCAGGTCGGCTTCTTCTTGGCGTTCTTGTTGTCACGTTTTTTGGCCGCCGAATCGGTCGTGGCCGCTTGCGTTGAAGCCGGCTGGGTCGAAGCCGCAGCGGCAGAGGCCGCAGCAACCGCACCCGCGCTCGGCAGGACCTTTGTTTCATCGAGATCGCTGTTCGTCGCCGCCACGAATTTTGGCTCATGGGCGCGAGACGCAGACAGCGCGGTCTTCAGGTCATCCGCCATGGCAGCGGCACTCGTGTAGCGATCGGCCGGCTCCTTTGCGGTGGCCTTGAGCACCACATTTTCCAAGGCTTGCGGAATGCGCGGGTCAAAATCGCGAACCGCAGGCATGTCCTCTTGAAAATGTTTGAGCGCGATGGACACCGCCGAGTCGCCTTCAAACGGCACCGTCCCCGTCAGCATCTCGAACAATATGATGCCCAGCGCGTAAATGTCGCTTTGCTTGGTCGGCATGCCGCCGCGGGCCTGCTCCGGCGACAGATAATGGACCGAGCCGAGCAACGAATTGGTCTGCGTCATCGAATTGTCCGACAGGGCCACGGCGATGCCAAAATCGGTGATCTTTGCATTGCCATCTTCATCGATCAAGATATTTTGCGGTTTCAAGTCCCGGTGGATGATGTTGTGGTCATGCGCCAGCTGGACCCCGGACAGGATCTGGGCCATGATGTCGATCACGCGCTGATAAGGAATCGGAAAATGCTCGACGATGTATTTTTTCAGATCGGTGCCATGGACATATTCCATGACTAGGTATTGCTGACCATGACTTTCCCCGACATCATAGATCGACACGATGTTGGGATGGACCAGCTCCGACGTCGCCATCGCTTCCCGCTGAAACCGGCGAATAGTATCGGGATCATTTTGCAGGTCGAGCCGTAAGACCTTGACGGCGACGTCGCGGTCCAAGATCAGGTCATGGGCGAGATAGACATTGGCCATGCCGCCTTCACCCAAGGTCTTCAGAAGCTGATAGCGTTCATTGAGAATATTGCCTGGTTCGATCATTCGTGCTCCCTCCGATCTTGATGAATGAGCAGTGCGGTGATGTTATCCGGCCCGCCCGCGGCATTGGCCTTCAAGATCAGCTCTTGCGCCTTACTGCCAAGTGGCAACGCAGAGCCGATGACCGCCTCAAGCTGCGCATCCGGCACCTGATTGGTCAAGCCATCCGAACACAGCAAGAGATAGTCATCATATTCCATGTCGTAAATGGTCACATCCGCATCGACATCACTGGACACCCCAAGTGAGCGAGTGATCACATTGCGCTGCGGAAAACGCTGCGCCTCTTCCTTGGTCAACTCACCGTGTTTGACTAGTTCGTTGACCAGGCTGTGATCCTCGGTGATCTGCAAAAGATGCCCGCCGCGATACAGGTAGCACCGCGAATCGCCGATGTTGGCCACGACGAAGCGGCTGCCGGAAATGACGACTGCCACAAGGGTCGTGCCCATCCCGGTCAGGTCCGTATAGCGCTGGGCTTTTTCCAAGATGACGTCATTTTCATTTTGCAGCTCAAAGATCAACCACCGCACGATGGTCTCAACGTCCGCCGTTTTGGTCTCGCGGAAGGCATGCCCGATATGGGAGACGGCCATTTCACTGGCGACATCCCCACCTTGGTGCCCGCCCATTCCATCGGCAACGATCGCCAACGTCGCATCGGCCTGATTGTTGAAAAGACCGACATAATCTTGATTGTTCGGCCTGCGTCGCCCCAGGTCGGTTCGGTATGCATATTCCATCGAGTTCTCCTATTTACGCACAAAGCTCGCAATGAAAAAGCCGTCGGTGCCATAGTCATCGGGAAAAAGCTGAAGTGCCGGCGCGCCATGCGCGTGGATCAGGGCCTCGGCCCCGGGCACGGCCACTTGCTCAAAATCCGGCGAGGCCGCCAAAAAAGCCGCGACCACGTCCTGATTTTCTTCATTGACGATCGTGCAGGTGCTATACGTGAGGCGCCCGCCCCGCTTGAGAAGCGGCGCGACGCTCTTTAAGATGGCAAGCTGAATCGCCGGCAGCGCCTCAAGATCGCTTGGCTGTTTGGCGTAGCGAATCTCGGGCTTGCGGCGCATCAGACCCAGCCCGGAGCAAGGCGCATCGACCAAAATGCGATCAAAGGTCTCCTCCGCAAATTCATCCCCGGCCTGCCGGGCATCCATCACCCGACTATCGATGCGCTTCTGCAGCCCGAGGCGCCGGGCATTTTGGTCGATCAAGCGCACCTTGTGGGGATGCAGATCGAGCGCGATCACCCGGCCGCCTTTGTCAGGATCCAGATATTCGGCGATGTGCGTCGTTTTCCCGCCCGGGGCCGCGCATGCATCCAGCACCAAGTTATCCGGCTCAATGGCCAAACTCGGCGCCACCAGCTGGGAGCTTTCGTCCTGCATGGTGTAGTCCCCAGCCGAAAACGCGTAGGTCTGGACCAAATGACCGCCTTCTGACGTCAACCCAACCGGACTGACTTCAGACGGGGTCAAGGTAAATTCCAGCGCCAACGCCTGCTGCAGGGCCTCGCGCGTCGTCCGGGTGGTATTCACCCGCAGCGCCGCCGCACTCGGCCGGTCGATGTCGCTGAGAATTGAGGTTGCTTTGGCCATCCCTTGCTGGGCGATCAAGCGGTCCACCAGCCATAACGGGGTGGAGGTCGCGATGCTCAGCCGTTCATGGTCGTCTTCGATGTCATCAAGGCTCGGCGCCCCGTCGCGTTGAAACGCACGCAGCACACCGGTCACAAACTTGGCGAGCCCCACATGGCCGCGTGTTTTGGCGATCTCGGTGGATTCATAAAAAATCGCTCGGGCCGGAATTTTGTCCAGATAGACGAGTTGAAAAACCGCCGTTCGCAACAAGATGCGGACCCACAGATCGAGCTTGCGATCCTTGATAAATGGTGCCAAGTCATAATCGAGCGTCAATTGATGCTGCAGCACGCCGTAAACAATGGTGGTGACCAGCCCCGCATCGCGTGGATCGAGATGGGCCTTGGCCAACGCCGCATCCAGCGCCAGATTTGAATAACCGCCGCGTAGTTCCAGCTGCTCCAGAATCGAAACCGCCAGCGCCCGGGCATTACTTTGTGGTTGGCTCAATGAGCTGGTCCCCCTTTTTGATTGCTTGACCGGCGCCATTGAGATAGGCGGCGATCGACTGGGCGTCCTTGCCCGCCGGCTGCAACGTGTCGATCTGCAATTGCGTATGGTCGCCGGCCGCGACGATCAATTGCTTCTTGGTGCGGTCGACGACTTCACCCGGCTTGGCGTCGGTGGGTGCCTTCAGCGAGGTCACCGCCCAGAGCTTGACGCGCTGGCCATTGATCACGACATAACCACCCACGTCTGGCCGCAGCGCGCGGACCCATTGATCCACTTGCTCGGCTGGGAGCGTGATGTCCAGTTGTTCTTGTTCCTTCGTAATGGTCGGCGAAAAAGTGACGTGCTTTTCTTCTTGTGGCAGTGGCTTCAGCGAACCATCGATGATCTGCGGCAGGACGCGAAGCAGGAGATCACGGCCGATCAGGCTTAATTTATCAAAAACGGTGCCGCTGTCGTCTTCGCGGGTCAGGGTCAGCCGCGCCTGGGCGTAAATTCCACCGGCGTCCATCGCCTTGACCATTTCCATGATGGTCACCCCAGTGGCACTGTCGCCGCTGAGAATGCTGTATTGAATCGGCGCCCCACCGCGCCACCGCGGCAGTAGCGACCCATGAACATTGAGCGCCGCAATTTTTGCCGCGTTCAGGAACCGCACCGGCAAAAATTGGCCATAGGCAGCGGTGATGATCAGATCCGGCGCCAAGGCGATCGCCTCGTCTAGTTCGGGGCTCTTGCTGAGTTTTTCCGGTTGCAGCACATGCAGCCCCAAGCGGACGGCCGCCTGTTTCACTGGCGACTGCTCCAGCAGCTGCTTACGGCCCACGCGGCGATCCGGTTGGGTGATCACGGCTTGCACGTCATAGTGAGCGGCGACCAGCGCCTCGAGAATCGGGACGGCGAACTGGGGGGTCCCCATAAACACAACAGATGTCATTGATGCGCTCCTTTCGTTTCTTCCATTAAATAGTGGATACTGAATATTTGTAAGTGCCTTGTTTTCATGGGAACCGTTCCGTTACTGTCGTATAATGAATGCAGAGG
>NZ_RHOG01000005.1 GCF_003946405.1 Lacticaseibacillus yichunensis
AGCCGGCAAAACATATCAAATTAACTATAAAGTCATCACTGAACGGTCAAAGTCAGCAGCCTAGTTCAGTACTGACTAATATATCACCGTCAAATAATGTAGGCAAAATATCGACAAACTTGCATAAATGCAATAAATCATTTTACTTTTTAGAAAAGTGACGATTTTAGATTTTGCAAAAAAGGAAAGCGCAAAATGTGAACGCTTAGAAAATCCTGAATATCCAATATAGTTGGTTACGAAAATGAATGAATTGAGCACTATACGTTAGCAAGGAACAAAACAGAATATTTAAATTAACAATTTATTTTTAGATTTTTGTCTATTAATTCACAGTCTCAACTTTTAACACGATTTACCATTTTCGTGCGCAATTCAGTGAGAGAACAGCTTACTGTCAGGTTTTTAAGTGCTCGATCAATCGAACAACATTTTGCGCTGATCGGGCAGTTTTGCAAAACATCGATTGCTAGCGTCTAGACGACTCTCATTACGTTTGATGGCTAGAAAACCTCATCCAGATGTATATACCTCTCCCGTCGCGAGCTTCTTATTCATCTCTTCCCCGCCTTCAGGTACCCATTATTCTTTTGTATCTCTTTTATTTATACGGGTTCCCAGATTCACTGGAAGCTAGGGCTTCTCATAAGACGCAAAAAAGCGTTCCGTCAATTGTGCACGGAACGCTTTTTCATTAGAGAGAGTTACGGTTATGGATTACGCACGCTTGCGGCGATCGCCAGCAAGACCGAACAGTGCGCCGATTACAGCAACCACGCCAACGCCTGCGAGAGCAACATTGTTGTCATCGCCGGTCGTTGGGAGCGTTGCGGCCTTGGCCTTCGGTGCAGCAGGGGTCTGCTTAGCAGCCTTTGCAGCCGGGGTCTTGGCAGTCGCAACGGTCTTGCTACCCTTATCGCCAGTATCAGTGGTGTTGCCACCCTTGTTGCTGTCGGTGTTGGTGTCGCCCTTACCATTGTCCTTGTTAGGAGTGGTTGGGTTGGTGTCGTCCTTCTTCAGGCCGGCAAGCCATGCAGCATGACCTTCAGCGTAGCCTTCGTCGTAGCCATCACGGAATTCAGCAACTTGCTTGCTGATCGCAGGATCGTTTGCACGAGAGTTGGCGCCAAGCTTGCCACCTTTCAGACCAGCTTCGTAGCCTGCCTTGTGCAGCGCTTCCTTAGCAGCAGCCTTGTCATCAAGCGCCTTCTGCCATGCAGCGTGACCTTCGTCAAAGCCATTTGCGTAGCCTTCCTGGTATTCAGCAACTTGCTTGCTGATCGCAGGATCGTCTGCGCGGGACTCTGCACCAAGCTTGCCGTCTTTCAGACCAGCTTCGTAGCCAGCTTTACGCTGAGCAGCTTTTGCAGCAGCAGCGTCGGCTTCAGCCTTCTGATGGTCCTTGAAGTCGTCACCCTTCTTGTTGGCATCCAGAACGGCTTCGCCATGAGCAGCCTTGGCATTATCCAAAGCGCGCTGTGCGGAATCCGCATGGCCTTGAGCTTCGTCAGCGGCAAGGTTTGCCTTTTCAGCAGCAAGCTTTGCAGAGTCGTAATGGCCCTGTGCGATGTCCTTTTGAAGGTTGGCGTTCTCGAGGGCAGTCTTGGCGTCATTTGCTGCCTTGGTCGCGGAATCAACGTGACCCTGTGCAATGTCCTTTTGAAGGTTGGCGTTCTCAAGGGCAGTCTTGGCTGCAGCAGCGGCAGTCGCCGTGTCAGCAGCCTTCTTGTCAGCAACATTTGCCTTGTACTGATCGATATCGGCTTGCGCCTGCTTCTGATCAGCAAGGTTTTGTGCGATTGTTGCTTGGCCAGCAGCATCGCTTGCCTTGGTGGTTGCAACAGCAAGTGCAGCATCCTTCGCATCAGCAACAAGCTGTGCAGGAATCTGAGCGGCCTGAGCATTGTTCAAAGCAGTATTAGCTGCCTGTGCAATCTCTTGGCTGGCAGCATATGCTGCGGCGGTCGTTGCATTCGGATGATCATTCATTACTTGCTTAGCAGTCGCAACGTTAGCGTCCGCAGCATTCTTAGCCGCAAGTTTAGCAGCGGTGTCCGCTTTGCGTTCTGCCAAAGCCTGGTCCGCAGTACCAGCCTGCTGTGCAGCAGTGGTCTTTGCGGCAGCAGCATCGTCAGCAGCCTTTTGTGCCTGCGTTGCCTTGCCAGCAGCGGCGGTTGCGTCGCTCTGACTGATAAATGCAGTCGCGTCAGCCTGGTCCTTGGCAAGGGCAGCATCTTTAGCAGCCTTTGCAGCGGAATCATTGTGGCCTGCAGCAATATCGGCAGCCAAGTTGGCCTTCTCAGATGCAGTCGTTGCATCAGCGAGGGTCTTTGCTGCGGAGTCGTTGTGGCCTGCAGCAATATCAGCGGCCAGGTTAGCCTGTTCAGAAGCAGCCTTGGTGTCAGCTTCCTTCTTGTCAGCTACCTTTTTGTTCGACTGAGCAATGTCGTTGGCAGCTTGTGCCTGATCATTCTTCAGCGTTGCGTCCTTCACAGTCGCAGCTGTCTCAGTGACAGCCGTCTGTGCATCGCCGGTTGCGGCGGAAACTTGCTGACCGCCAAGCGCAGAAACGCTCAGCAGGCTTGCAGCAACGACACCGGCCGCAAGCCAGGTCTTATGTGCTTTGTATAACTTCTTTGCCCCACTACGATCTTTCAACATAAACGGATCTCCTCCCGAACTTCTATAATAACGACGTCATTTTTGTAGAAGTCAAACTCGTTAACTCGTCCAACCACAGACACGAGAATCTGGCTCCACGTTGTTAGTATATTCACTGTGATATTTAATGTCAAAAGATATTTATTTTTCCATTCACTTGCGGGTATTATTTAGAATTGCGAACGAAACGCCGTGTGTTGTGTTCAACACCGGTATATACGGGGTTGCGTACGTTTGAAGAACGGATTGAATATATGGAGTAAACCATTATCGTTATAGTATAGCGCATGTTCTATGTTTGATGGACAGCGTTTCATGCTCGCGAAACGTAATTTATTTTGCCGTTCCAAATTGATGGTTTAATCGCAAACAGCGCTTTCGCTAGACAACAGAGTTAATCATTAAAGCCCTAAAAATAACAAGTGAAACTGCCGATTTTCAAGATAGGCTAACAACAGCCCAATTGAGAAAATTTGCGTGTCCTTCGATCATCTCCTCAGAATTCTGTCCTTTCGTTGTATACAAAAAGTTCCCCGTCATCCGACGAGGAGCTTTTATTATTAGATTTATAATCAAATCTAACGTTGGTACTAATTATGCACGCTTGCGATGATCGCCAGCGAGGCCAAACAGCGCACCTACTACTGCGACAACGCCAAGGCCTGCAAGTGAGGCGTTGTTAGCGTCACCAGCTTGTGGCAAGCTAGCAGCACTCGTTGCGGCAGCCTTAGGAGTATCAGCTGGGGTCTGAGCAACAGCCTTAGGAGCTGGCGTCTCAGTAGCGGCGAGCTTGGTGCCCTTAGCATCAGGATCGGTCGTTGCTGGAGTTGTCGTGTCGTCCGTCTGCGCTTTCTTAGCGTATGCATCAATCGTATCAGTCGAAGGGGCATTCTTCTGTGCCTCTGCTTCAGCGTCGCTCTTGTGCTCTTCACCTGCTACATAGTCGATTGCGCCTGCGGAAGGAGCATTCTTTTGAGCTTCTGCCTCAGCAGCACTCTTACCGTTTTCGCCATTTACGTACGCATCACGCGCAGCGTTGTTTGAAGCCTCAGTAGACTTATTGTCGGAGAAACCCGTCTGAGCGACCTGGTTTTGCTCTTCGCGGTTCTTTGCGGCGGCCACAGCGTCATCAATTGCCTGCTTAAGTTGAGCGGCCTGATCATCAGTCAAAGGCAGTTGAGCCTTGGACGTGTCATTATTTGTATCTGTATTATTGTCAGACCCAGTATCGGAGTTCGGTACGTCCGGCAAAGAATTGCCGCGCTTTTCAATTTCTTGGGCAAGCCGGTCGGCAGTGGTGTCATCACCGTTTTGCTTGGCCTCAATGTAATCCTTCTCAAGAGTATTCTCATCAAGGTTTGCAATCTGACCATCCGTCAAATCTGCTGGATCAGTATCTGCAGGCTTTGTGGGTGTAGTGGAATCGCCACCATTTGGTACTGAACTCGTTTCGCCTGTAGTCCCCCCATTTGTTGCAATATCATGGATTTGGTCTTGGGTTGTTGGCTGTTTGATCTGAGAAAGCGCCTGTCTAAGTTTGTCTAGATTATTTTGAAAATCCTGATCCGACTGCGCCTGTTTCGCGTTGGAATCAGCAATAGCCTGTTTTAAACCATCAGCAAAATCTTGGAGCTTCTGTTGGGCCTCATTACTTTCCTCGGTCTTTGAAATCTGATCAAGCGCATTCTGAAGCTTTTCCAAATTAGCCTGGAAATCTTGATTAGACTGTGCCTGCTTTGCATTGGAGTCATCAATAGCCTGTTTTAAGCCATCAGCGAAATCTTGGAGCTTCTGTTGGGCCTTATTATTTTCTTCGGTCTTGGCAATTTGATCAAGGGCATTCTGAAGCTTATCCAGATTAGCCTGGAAATCTTGATTAGACTGTGCCTGCTTTGCATTGGAGTCAGCAATAGCTTGTTTCAGGCCATCAGTGAAATCTTGGAGCTTTTGCTTAGCGCTAGTTGTTGCATCCGTTGAAGGCTGACCGTCACCGCCATTAAGAATATCTACAGCAGATTGGGCAGAACCATCATCTGATGATGCTAGCTGACTCTCATACTGGTTCAAGAGGTCTGTCAGTACGGTGCTGCCGTCGACTCAGGACTTTATTTCAGTAACAATGTTTTTTGCACCAGTTAAATCGTTGTTCGAGATAGCCTTGGAAAAGAGGCCTTCAAGCCCGTTTGAATAACGTAGGCCGAACTGATCAAGATAGTTATCAGAGTTGCTACCATCAATTGAAGTCCAGTCAGGCTCAGTAGCAGCTTGAACTGGCTCTGGTTGAGAAGAAAAAGCCTGCACACTAAGAAGAGTTGCCGCAGCCAGTCCAACAGTTACCCACAGTTTATGCGCTTTATACATTTTTTTTTGCGCCAAAACGATCTTTCAACATATCTGGATCTCCTCCTAAAAAAAATGACTTTTATTCCCGCAATAATGCCGGCGATCTAGTCAGAGCGACGACGTCTATGCCGCACTGTACCAATCCCTATCCTGAAGTATATTAACGCAATTATATAAAGTCAAAGGTTATTTATGAATACGAAATAGTTTACGTTCATTGATGAACTTTTGTTGTTAAATATGCAGACGACCCTCAGCAAATTAGCGGTTATCAGGAATGGTCCATATGTATAGAATTTTTGTTCATCACGTATACGAGCTTTATATACTAGCAAATATTTTACAAACCGACCGTTATATTTTGAAAATACATAACCGGCAACAAAGAGGTTGAACGCTTTCACTAATTTTCTATCTTTTACTTAATTTCCAAGAAATGGCATCCGTTTGCCTCGATAAATTCGATCACCATCAGAATTGATAATTTTTTCAGATCATATACCCAGCAAAATTTCTTGCAAATATGATTAATCCTTAGTCAAGCCAACCGTTACTTGATACCCACACAAATTAGTCCAAAGTTGTCTCATTGCATTTTCATCATCCGTTATGAAACCTGTATTGACGGCATTTTTCATATCTGAGTTTTTTGAGAAAAAATTCTTTCCATTTTAGTTTCATCTTGTAAATGTATTGTAATAAAACACGGATGTGCGTGCAAAACGCTTTTTTGTCCCGTTTTGTTCATCATTTTTGGTTTTTACGTCTCCGCGATCAACGCACACAACCAATCTTTCCACGCGTAAATAAAAAGCCAACCACCGTATCCAGTGGTTGGCACCTCTCACACTATCTATTTATTGTCCTGCGACATCGGCTTTGTCGTCAAACTGGCCGCTTGGGTAGACCCAGTATTCGGCGAGCTGCGTATTGTCCTTAGCGAAGGCCCCGACGCGCTGCACCGGCAGGCCAGCATTGCCCGTGGTCTGGCCGAGAAAATGGAAGGTGACCGGCTGATCATCGATCGCACTGCCGACATACCCAGAGACGATCGTGATCGCCTTGGAGCCGGCCGCGGTCAGCTTCACGGATGGGATGGTCGCGCTACTGGTTGATGACGAGGAGGCACTACTGGATTCACTGGATGACTTGGCCGCAGCCTTCTTCGATGAGTTGGCCTTACTCGAGGAAACGGCCGCGCTGCGGTTCTCCGCATGGGCCGGTTCCCACACGCGGTCATAGACCATGACCCCGGCGAATGCGAGCACGATCAGGATCATCCAGACGCGCGTGGAGCCGATCGCGCCTGCCAGCTTCCGGCGTTGGGCACGGCCACGGGTATGTTTGGCGATGTGGACATAGCGGAAATAATAGATGACGATCACTAAGAGAAATAGGATGCCCAGTAATATTTCGCGAAAAAGTTTGGATGTGATCAGCGTCATCAATCGATTTTCCCCCATCGCAAGTGGTCCCCAACCCAACTTGCCCCAGCTTTAGAAAACTATTTATCAAAGTTAAATATACTATAATCCAGTCGCCCCGTGAAGACACGTGCCGGACCAAAAAAACGCGCATCCCCGAAAAGTCGGAGAGGCGCGGTGTCTTAGCGTGCGGCCAATTTTTTATTGACGGCCGCGACGTAATGCCGGGCGGCGAGGTAGAAGCTGAGCCACATCGCCACGTAGATACCCAGGTAGATCAAGGTGTAGCTGGCCAGGAACCCCCAGCCAGCTGGGAACCATTTTGCCAAGAGCGCCAAAATCGTGAACGGGATGTAGCTCGCCAGGAAGTGAACGGCGGTGCGGCGCGCCATGGACCAGCGTTCGATGTCGAAGATGAGGCTGCTGAGGGCAAAGACGATGCCCATCAGCGCCCACAGGAGGATCGACACGCTGATGGCGTCAAGCGGGCGCTGGAATTGCGCCGTGAAGCGCGGCGACGATGGGTAATACATATTCGCATACATATAGGAAAACAGCAATGACATTACCAGCCCACACGTGACGCCAATCGGAATGCCGAGGCCGATCGCCTGGCCAATTTTCTTCATCATAAGCCTAACCTCTCTTTCAGTGACCTCATGTAACGCCTTGACACCATCGCGACCTGGCCGTCCTGCATGGCGATGTTGATCAGGCCGTTCAGCCCCACGCTCAAATGGTCGATCGAGTCGCCATTGACGATCTCGCCCTTGGACACGCGGATAAAATTGCTGGGCAGCGCCGCCTCCAGTTGATAGAGGCGCTCGCGCAACTGCACCGGCCCGCCGCCCACGCGGTAAGCCGTCACCGTGTCATCGCTGGCCCGGATCAACGACAGGTGCCGCAAGTCCAGCGGAATGATTTGTTTGTCCTGATAGCCCCACCACTGCTGGTCAACTTGGCCCAGCTGATCCAGCGCCGTCTGAAGCGGCGGGGTCAAGGCCTGCACATAAACGTCCGCGTGCTCCGGCGCCACGTTCGGGTCAATATGCAATTCGATCTTCATTTTCTGCCTCCTCGCTTGCGACTTTACTGTACCGCGATTTCGCCGCGATACACGTCAATATCGGTAAACGGTGCGATTGGGCCGGTAAGTGGTCGCGCGGCGGCGGTCAGGACGGGCGGGAGCTGTGGGTGCGCACGGCGGGCTCAGTTTTGTCGACAAAAAAGGCGCGCTCGGATCGGCAGGCGCGCCTTCGTTTCGATTATGCGGTGACTTCCCCAGCCGCAGTGGCCAAGGTCGCGATCTCCTGGGCATGTGGCAAGATCGTCTGGAGCACCGTCTGGTAGCCGCACATCCGGCCGCTTGGCGCCACGTACATCGCGTCCTTCATGCGCTTGCAGCCGCCGCAACAGTACTGCTTGAAGGGACAGGTGGCGCAATAAGCCGGCAGCTTGCGTTTGTCGTGGAGCCAGGCAAAGGACATGGGCTTGCTGAAGAGTTCCTTGAGGGTCTCCTCGGTGATATAGCCCAGCCGGTATTTGTCCAGCGCGTAAAAATCGCAGGGGTAAACGGACCCGTCTGCCTCGATGACATACTGGATCTGGCACTGACCGGCGAGGCCGCAAGCCGTCACCCGGCCGCCGACGAACAGGTTGATGATGTCGTCAAACAGCTTGATCGAGCGGTAGCGCCCCCTTTTCAATTCACCCAGCCACAAGGGAAAGAGTTGCTGGTAAAAGCTGGCGAAGCGCTCCGGTGTCAGTGCGAAGTCACTTTTTTCCTCGGCATCAAGGTCGTCGAGGCACGGGATGAACTGGGTGAAGCGCACGTGGTTATCGACGAGGAACTTGTAGACTTTCTGCGGGTGCTTGGCGAGTTCGTTGGTGAGGACGCAGAGGATGTTGTATTCGATGCCGTAGCGGTCGAACAGCTCCTTGGTCTGCATGACGCGCCGGAATGTCCCGCCGCCGTGGGTGTCCACGCGGTTGGCGTCGTGGTAGAGCGGGCCGCCGTCGATGGAGAGGCCCACGAGAAAATGGTTGTCGCGCAGCAGCGGAATCCAGCGTTCATTGATGATGGTGCCGTTGGTCTGCATGGCATAGGTGACGTGGACGCGCTTTTCCTGGCGGTTGATGACGGCGATGAATTTCTCAAAATAGGTCAGGCCTGCGTATGTTGGTTCGCCGCCTTGAAATGCGATCGCCAGCTCGTCGCCGTCTTCGAGGTCGGCGTAGATGTTGGGGATCATTTCCTCGACGACCGCGTCTTTCATTTTTCCGTACGAGCGCACTTCGCGGATGGACGAGATGTTTGCGTAGAAGCAGTATTTGCACCGCAGATTGCAGAGCGCGGACGCGGGTTTGATGAGGATGGAGATGTGCTTTTTCATGGCTGCTTCCTTTTTTTGGTGTGTGTTTCTTCTATTATAATGCATTTGGATTGTTCAAGAGCCCGGGTGGACTCCGGCCAGAAATCGGCTGGAACGCTCCCAGGCAACTTTGAGCCCGCGAGAAGCGCGGTCTCAAAGCTTGCCTTCGGTGTAAGCGGCACAGCCGCTAACACCGACGAGGGGGCTGAGCCGTTTCTGGCCGGAGCCCACCCTCACATCCAGCACTTTTGGTACTTTGTAAAAGAACGCCAATAGTAGCGTACGCGGAGAATTAGCGACATCGCCCTGCAAAGGAGGTCCGCATCTTTACCACTTCCGCAGTCTCTGCCCTCTAGCGTCCAACTCAGCCTCAGCCGAATTTTCCACTCTCCCGCATCCCCGTTATTCCCACGAGAACGGCTTGCCCGGGTTCGAGAGTCTTCGCTCGGCTAGTGGGAGGCGGAGGTGGTTGAATTCGTAGACGAGGTTGTCGGCGTGGTCGATCATCCATTGCTGCATGGCCAGGCGCAGGCTGTGTAGGGCGGTCTGGTAGCCTGGGGCGTCGATCAGGTTGGTGCGCTCGTGCGGATCATTTTTCAGATCGTACAGCTCGTCGATGTCGCCTGAGTTGAAGACGTACTTCATGTGGCCCTTCCGCAGCATCCGTTGGGAGAACAGCTCGGAGCCGATGCCGGAGCATTCGACGACCGCGGTGTCCGGCCAGGCGACCGGCTTGTCCTCGATCAGCGGGCGCATGGACTGGCCGTCGCGATCGCGGTTGGCCGCCGGGGCCCCGGCGTAGTCCAGAATCGTGGAAAATAGGTCCGCGTTGGTCACCAATTGCGGACGCCGGCTGGCCGTGGTCTGCTGAGGCAACTTGTAACTCAGCGGAATCGAGCAGGTCTCTTCGTACATGAAGATGGCCTTGTCGAAGAGCCCGCCGTGAATGCCGAGGCTCTCGCCATGGTCGCTAGAAAAAACGATCAGGGTATCATCGTATAAATTGTTTTGTTTGAGCCAGGTGATCAGCCGGCCGATCTGATAGTCGATGTGCGTGATCTCGGCGTAGTAATGCTTGATGATCGGCACCAGGTCCTCCCAGGTGTCGATGTTGCCGCGCTTGAGGTCATGGATGCGCGGCTTTTGGGTGCCCGGCGTATCCTGCCAATTCGGCCACTCGGGAATATCGATATCATCATATTGATGGAGAAATTCGCTCGGCACGAAATAAGGCTCATGCGGTCCCCAGAAATTCAGCTGGAAATACCACGGCTTGCCTTCGTCCTGGAAATTCTTGAGGTAATGCTCGGTGCGGTCGATCAAGAACTGATCCACAGAGGTGTCGACGCCGCTGGTGATCTGGCCGGCTTGATGGCCTTCGTAGTAGCCGCGCAAAATGCGCTCAATTTTCACCGACTTGCCCTGGTCTGCCAGCCACTGCTTATATTCCGGAAAGCCGAAGCCGCCAAAGCCGTGGCCCGGAAAATCATCCCCGGTATAACCAATCGTGGTCGGCACGGAATCAAAATTCTTGTCGAACTCGGCGAAATGAATGTTGCCCATATAATGTTTGAGATATTCATCATGCTGCACGGCATAAACACCGGAGCCTAGATGCCACTTGCCGGTGTAGCCGGTCAGATAGCCCTGACCCGCCAACTGATGCGGCAAGAGGTCCGGGGTGTTCGGTAATTCCTGGACCATATTGCCATAATTATATGAGTTCGTCAGCATGCCATGATGCATCGGATATAGCCCGGTCTGCAGGGTCGCCCGCGCCGGCGCGCAGATGGGGCAAGTCGTGTAGGCATTTTCAAATGTCACGGACTGCGCCATCAACGCGTCGATGTTCGGCGTCATGCAGACATGGGCCGGGTCATAAGCCGCCAGCGTATCTTTACGCTGCTGGTCGGTCAAAATAAACAAAATATTCGGCTGTTTTGCCATCATGCCCTCCTAAATAATAAACGGACTTTCGCCGCGGCCGCACCGCATTATGATCCAATCGCCACCATTGTTTGGAGGATGCGGCGATCTTCTCAGATGCGGTCCGGCCGCGGAAAAAGTCCGCAGTGACGGTCAGCACTGTCTTGTGCCGAACCGGTGAAACAGTGATCCGTCTGAACGGGTGAGTGGGCGGGCGCGGCTCGCCCTGCCCCGCAAACCCGGGAAAGCCCACCTCGCCCCGCAACCCGGGACAGCCCGCCTCGCCTCGCGCCACCTTAATCCAGCTTTGGAATCGGGCGCAGCGAGAAGTCGATCAGAATCGGGAAGTGGTCAGATGGCCAGGCGCCGTTGATCGGCGTGGTCTCGACGATGTAGCGGGTGACGCTCAGGGCCTTCACGAAGAAAAAGTCCAGCTGAAGGACCTGCTGATCGGCATGCACCACGAACGGGTCCTCGACATTATCCTGCCAAGTGCCGCCGAACTCATCCTTGTGAATCGGCGCCAAAAGCCGCGCGTCGTCCAGCGTCTGCGCCATTTCCAGATACGCCGGGTCGTTTTCCGTGGTGTTGAAGTCGCCCGTCAAGATCAGGGGCAGCTCCTCGGAAAAGACGTCCAGGAAATTATTTTTCAAGAAGGCCAAGATCTCTTGCACGCCGAATAACCGGGCGGCGCCGCTTTGGTCATCGAGGTGCGTGGCGACAACCAGAAATTGCTGGCCGGTCACATTGTGCTGCAGCTTGACCCACTGGAACTCGCGAATCGAGCCGGCCCCTGGATACTTGCTTGGCAGGTCAGGCGTGCTGGATAGCCATTTATGCCCCTCAAGAAGTGGCGTGAACTGATCCTTTTTGAAAAAGACGATGGTGGCTTCGCCCTCATCGATGCCGTTGTCGCGCGGCACGCCGAAGCCGTCGTAATCCTCAAAGGCGTCCTGCAGATCAACGAACTGGTGCGGCAGGGCCTCTTCGATGGTGAAGATGTCGGGCTTCCAGTTGGCGATGGTGTGGATGACGTCGGCGCGGCGGACGTCCCAGGTGCGCGGGGCATCAGCCATGTTGTCGTAGCGGATGTTGAATTGAAGTGCGCGCATCAGATCTTCTCCTCTCGGCTCCAGAAGAGCTTGCCCTGTGAGAAATCAAGATCGCCGAGCTGGGCAGCAAGGTCGCGCATCTGGTGGCGCAGGTCGTCCAGCGTCTCGCGATATTCCGGCGCAAAGGCCAGGTTGGTGATCTCGTACGGATCCTTGTGGCGGTCAAACAGCTGCGTGTGCGAGCCGTCCGCGGTCCGGTATTCGATCAATTTATAATCCTTATTCACGACGCCGCGAATCTTGCTGGTGAATTGCAAAAATAGCGTGTCGCGGCCGTCATCTTGGCCGTTGATCTGCGGCAGTAGCGAATGGCCAACAATGCCAGCTGGCACCGCTGCGCCGGTGTAATCCAGAATCGTCGGCATGATGTCCAGCAACAGCGCCTTGCCTGCGACTCGGTGATCCTTTGGAATGCCGGGGCCCGCCATGATCAGCGGCACCCTGATCGACGCGTCGTAGAGGTTCTGTTTGCCCATCAGCCCGTGTTGGCCAAGCGAAAGGCCGTTGTCGCCGGTGAAGATGATCAAGGTATCTTCCAGCCGGCCCTCTTTTTCCAGCGTATCGAGAATGTCCCCCACACGGCTGTCGATGTGGGAGATCATCGCGTAATAATCGGCAATCTGCTGCTTGACGACTTGCGGGTCGCGCGGATAGGCCACGAGCTGCTCGTCGCGCTCGCCGCGGATGTCGTAGCGGAACGGGTGCAGCGGCATGAAATTCGGCGGCAGGTCGATATTTTCCGGGTTATACATGTGCTTGAACTTCTCCGGCATCGTCCGCGGGTCATGCGGCGCCAGAAACGCCCCGTAAATAAAGAACGGCTTCTCCTCGGTGTCGAGATGCTCGATCGTCTCGATCACTTTGTCGGCGAACAGGTCCGTGGAATGCACGCCCACATTGATTTTTTCCGCTGGCAGCTCGATCGTCCGGTTGCTGGAAAATGGATCCTGGGTGAAGTGGCGCAGATGGTCGTATTTTCCGCTCGGGTCATAGCTGTTGACCGGGACATTCCAGTGGTCCCACATGCCGCCGAAGAAAATATCGTCGCCGTCCGTGAAACTGCGGGCGAAGCTGCGCGTGCCGTTGTGCCACTTGCCGATGCCAAACGTGTTATAACCGGCGTCCTTGAGCTGTTCGCCCAGCAGTGCCTGGTCGTCGGGAATGCTTTCGCCAAAATTCTCCCAGCTGGTCAGGTAGCGGCTGGTGTTGATCATCGCGCGCGATGGCATGCACACTGCGCCACTGGTGCCGCCTGGAATGAAGGCCTCGGTGAAGCTCGAGCCCATTTTCACCAGCCGATCGAGGTTCGGGGTCTTGATCTGCGGGTTGCCCAACGCCGCAATGGTATCAAACCGCTGATCATCCGCGATCAGCAGCAACACATTCTTCTTTTTCTCTGCCAAAAAGATCACTCCTCCATGCCCGCCTGCGCGGGGCTGACTGTGATTGCTTTCCTGTCTAGTATGACCGGCCGGCCGCCAAGTGGAAACGGTTTCTCGGGGAAAGTTGGTATCCCGCGATATGACAAATGGCGCCGGGGTCTACTTAATAGATACGCAAGATGCGGGGAAAAGAACGGGCGGTGGGGCGCGGTTGGGGCAGGCAGTTGGGCCGGTTGCGGGCGGGGGCGGGAACCGATATGTTCGCAGGGGC
Organism: Lacticaseibacillus yichunensis; assembly: GCF_003946405.1. GTDB lineage: Bacteria > Bacillota > Bacilli > Lactobacillales > Lactobacillaceae > Lacticaseibacillus > Lacticaseibacillus yichunensis. The sequence goes on from NZ_RHOG01000005.1 coordinate 13,492, forward strand.
CGTTCCGCGAGTCGGCGATTCTACGGGGTTAGCGCTTCGCGTGATTTGGCAATTGCAGTGTCGTGCGACTCGATCTATTCGCCATAAGGGTGCCGCATCGACGCGGAATCGTCAAATATTTCGACTCGGGATGACAGTAGGTGATGCACGGGAGGTTGTCGGAGGTAGTGATGAAAGTTATTTATATCGTCTGGAATTGTTTTTATACAAGGAAATATTTTTAATCAGACGTTCTTTTAACCTTGGATTTTCTGATATACTGAGTCTACACAGTATAGCGGTGATCCCTCAGAAGGAGATGATGCCAATGCAGTGAATCATTCTGCACGCGCTGAAGTCTTTGAGAAAGGAGGATCTTTGTCCCTGTGGCCCATTCGGTCATAGAGACTCTCGCATTCGCGCTTATTCTGACGTACCTGCTTCGGCAGTTGCTACGAGAATGCCTAGGGGTGGTGGTTTTATTGGCCGCCTGCATTCAGGCATGGCGCGCTCTTGCGAGAGTATTGCGAGTCAAATAACTCGTTGTACACAAAAAGCCGCTCATCTTTCCAAAGGGTAGCGGCTTTTTGTCGTCACATCTAATGGGATCACCATACTGTGAGAGAGCTTGCTCTCGGAGGCGCGGTTGCATCCGCGCTCTTTTTGTCTCTTGTCGCATGGCCATCATCTCTATAATTAGAGTAACATGGACGACCGGGATTGTCACCAATCTGTCGACACAATCTGTCTCTTCATCTCATAATCTACCTGCTTCGGCAGTTGCTAGGAGAATGCCTAGTGGTGGTGGTTTTATTGGCCGCTTGCATTCAGGCATGGCGCGCTCTTGCGAGAGTATTGCGAGTCAAATAACTCGACATACACAAAAAGCCGCTCCCAATCCCAAAAGTTAGCGGCTTTTTGTTGAATTAACTAGCGGGATCACCATACTGTGACAGAGCTTGCTCTCGGAGGCGCGGTTGCATCCGCGCTCTTTTTGTCTCTTGTCGCATGGCCATCATCTCTATAATCAGAGTAACATGGACGACCTGGATTGTCACCAGGGAAGTGACAGCAGCAGTGCTCACCCTCACATAAAGCTCGCGATGCTGAATTCACCACACTCCCAATAAGCGACTCAGCCATCCGATCCTGGGTTGACCCCCTCAAAAAAATCAAGTCTGGTAGTTGACGAATAGTGAATGAACGTTTATTATAGCGTCATGCGAACAATTGATGAAGACAAACGCGCGCGCATCCAGCAGGCCGTCTTTTCTCTCACGGCAACAGAAGGATTGACTGGCCTTGCGATGAGCAAAGTCGCGAAAACCGCTGGCGTCAGCCCGGCCACCATCTACATTTACTACAACGACAAGGAAGACATGCTCAGCCGCATTTACGAGCAGGTCAAAACGCTTTTCGATGCCGGCCTGCACGCCGCGATCGATGCCGCCCCGGATCTTGACGCCAAGATCCGCGCGGCGGAGTGGCATTACATCACCCAGTTCCGCCAATACCCGGAACAGGCGCGGTTCGTCGACGCTGTTTTGGCCAATGAGCAGGCAATCGATGCGAAGGCCAAAGCCTTTGCGGATGACCAGGCGCAACCGCTGACCGATCTGTTCGCGCAGGTCCAGGCGGCGCCGGCCTATCGCCCAATCGATGCGTTGCTCGGCACCACCCTATTTTCCGTGCCGCTTCAGATGCTGAAAAGTCAGGCGACCGACGCGCAGCTGAACGCGGCCATCGATACCATCATCGCGGCGCTGAAACGCTGAGGCGCCGCTTGCTTTTCCGTTGATAGAAACGAACGTTCATTCACAAATCAAAAGGAGTCTTACTTATGTCAGAAAAAGTTGTTGCGATCACTGGTGCGTCAAATGGGATGGGGCTGGAGGCTGCCAAGCTGTTTGCCCAGCGCGGCTGGATCGTGTATGGCGGCGCGCGGCGTGTGGAAAAAATTCCAACCACAAATGGCATCCATGCGCTCAAACTCGACGTCACCGATGACGCTTCCCGAAAGGCCTTCATCCAGACCATCCTCACCGACCAGCACCGCATTGATGTGTTGATCAACAATGCGGGCTACGGTGAATATGGGCCACTTGAAGAGTTGCCGCTGGAAAATCTCAAGGCGCAGTTCGACGTTAACTTTTTTGGCGCAGCCGCATTGACCCAGCTGGTCCTGCCAACCATGCGCGCGCAACACAGCGGGCGCATCGTCAATATCTCCTCGATCGGCGAGGACGTCTTCACCCCACTTGGCGGCGCGTATCATGCGACCAAGGCCGCGCTGCGCCGCTGGAGCAACGTGCTGGATCAGGAGGTCAAGGGTTTCGGCATTCGGTCGGTCATCGTCCAGCCCGGCGGCACTCAGTCGTCTTGGGCGGAGATTGCCATGGCCAACGCGAAGAAAAATCTGAAGCCAAATTCCGTCTACCGGCCGCTGGTAGAGGCGGTCGAGACGCAATTATCCGGCCTGCCAGCCAGCGCCGCAACGTCCGCCGACCTCGCCCGCCTGTTCTATCGCGCCGCCACGGATGAAACGCCGAAGTATGCCTACTTCAACACGTGGTCAGACCGACTGATGGCGCGCACCGCCCGCGTCCATCCGCGTCTGTACATGCGCATCGCTGATCAGTTGATGAAAGGCTTTAGCAAGGAAGCCGGCAATTGATCAGGATGCCAAAAAAACAGAAGTGGCCGCCGGGTCACTTCTGTTTTTTTTGCTCAAAGATACAACGTCGCTTAGTCCGAGCTGGAATTTGTTGGCAAGAACGGCTGGATCATGTCCGCCAGGCTCTCGATGTTGCGCGTCTGAACGTACACCCGGCCGCGACCGTGGAAATGGTTGGCCAACCCCTCGCCTGTTTTGAAGCCGAGCGCCCCGCCGGCCGCGACGATGTTGTAATCCAGCGTGCTGGCCCAGGCGACGACGTGGTTGTTGTCGATCACATAATCATTGGTGCCGTCCAGGTCGATCGGCAACAGCGCCCCGTATGCCGACACCAACATGGTCCCCGTGCCGCTGCTTTCCATAATGAAAAATCCGCCGGTGCCGCCGAACAGCGCGCCACTAGCCTTTTGGCGCACCATCGAATAACTGGCGGTGCTGTCCGCGGCCAAAAACGCGCCCGTGTTCAGGCGCCATTGATGCTCTGCGTCGACCGGCAGCTCGGTGATCTCACCGGGGTTGCCTGGCGCGATGGCGAGGTCCGCTCCATCTGCCGTCGCCGTTGCGGTGGTGATGAAGAAGGATTCGCCAGACGTGGCCGCGCGCCCGATCGCCGATAACAGGCCGCCGAACCCTTTTTTCCCATTACTATTCATGTGGCCGGCAAGATCGATGCGGTCGTTGTGATAGATCATCGCGCCGGATTCCAGCTGGACGCTTTCGCCCGCGTTCAGGTGAAGCAGCGCGATCGGAAACGGATTGTCGCCTTGCAATTCGTAATTCATTTTTGACACCTCCATTTGCGGTCAGTTTACCGTAAATGGGGCAAAAACAAAAGGAACAAAAATGCGGCGTCCCGTTGGCCAGGGCGCCGCATTTTTGTGACCTAGAAATTACAGATCTGCGCCGTTTGACGCGATGACCTGTTTGTACCAGTTGAAGCTGTCTTTTTTCGACCGCTTGAAGTCGCCTTCGCCATTGTCGTCGGCGTTGACGTAGATGAAGCCATACCGCTTCTTCATTTCGCCAGTGGAAGCCGACACGATGTCGATCGCGCTCCATGGGCAATAGCCAAGTAGTTCGCAGCCATCTTCCGCCACGGCTTTTTCCGCCTGCAGGAGATGGTCGGCCAGGAACTTGATGCGGTAGTCATCGTGGACGCTGCCGTCTTCTTCCATCTTGTCATAGGCGCCGAAGCCATTTTCAACGATGAACATCGGCTTGCCCCACCGCGCGGTCATCCAGTTCATGGAATAGCGCAGGCCGACGGGGTCGATCTGCCAGCCCCAATCAGAGCGCGGCACGTATGGGTTCTTGACGTCGTTGGCGCCTTCGTTGAAGTCCAGCTCCGGGTTGTCTTCGGTGTACTTGACCGCAGAGGAGTTGTAATAGGAAAAACCGATGTAATCCACGGCGCCGGCCTTGATGATCGCCAGGTCTTCAGGCGTGATGTCGAGGTTGAAGTTCTTGCGTGCCCAATACTTCTTGAGCCAGGCCGGATATTCGCCGAGCGCCTGGACATCGCCGAAGTAGTAGCGATAATTCATCGCGCGCTGGCAATACAGGACGTCTTCCGGCCGCGCGGTCAGTGGGTAGATTGGGTTGAACGCGATCATGTCGCCGACTTGCAGACGCGGATCGATGGCATGCGCGATTTGAACGGCCTGGGCGCTGGCAACGAATTCGAAATGCGCCGCCTGGAACATGGCCTCTTCCCAGTTATCCGTGTCGCTCAAGATCAAGCCGGAGTTTTGAAGCAACGGGTGCGGATCCTGATAGTTGGTCTGGTTGTTGATCTCGTTGAAGGTCATCCAGTACTTGACCTTGTTGTGATAACGACGGAAGCAGACTTCCGCAAACTTGGTGAAGAAGTCGATCACCTTGCGATTGGAAAAGCCACCATAGGCCTTGACCAAATGCAGCGGCATCTCAAAATGCGCCAGGGTCACAACGGGTTCGATGTTGTACTTGTGCAACTCATCAAAGAGGTCATCGTAGAACTGCAGGCCCTCTTCGTTAGGCACATCTTCGTCGCCGTTCGGGAAAATACGGGTCCAGGCGATGCTGGTCCGGAATGCCTTCATGCCCATTTCGGCAAATAATTTGATATCTTCCTTATAATGGTCGTAGAAATGAACGCCCCAGTGGTTTGGGTAGACCTGGTCCGCCAAGACCTCGTCATCCTCGATCCGCGCGGTGTTCTTGTCGCCGGCCCGCATCACATCCGCAATGCTCAGGCCCTTGCCGCCTTTGTCCCAGCCACCTTCAACTTGGTGCGCGGCCACAGCGCCGCCCCAGAGAAAATCGTCTGGCATTTGATAGCCTTGTGTCATCTGCTTAACGCTCCTTTAATTATCTTCTATAATAAAGCCAATATACACCATAACCGGTCCGACATACAAGGAAGCGGTCTCAGATAGCGCCTTCTTTTCGCGTCGCACGCGGCCAGCCCTTGCCCCAGCCGGCATCCGCTCGAGAATATTAAAAAAGCCAGGGCAATTTTGCCCCAGCTTCATCGCTACCGAGCTGTTTGCGAGACCATCACAGAACAACTCGTTATTTGCGCTGTCAAAGCGAAGTTTACTTGGCTTCGTCTTTTGCCAGGCGCTTGTAGAGATCAACGATTTCACCCGCCAGATCGCGGAAGGTGATGCTGGTCATCAAGTGGTCCTGGGAGTGTACCGTGAGCAAGGTGACAGTGGCATGCTCGCCGTTTGCTTCGGCGGTCAGCATCTTGGTCTGCGAGTTATGCGCGTCAACTAAGAAACTGTCTGCTTCCTTGAGCTTGCTGTCTGCCAGGTCAAAATCACCAGTTTTAGCAGCTGCGATCGCTTCGAATGCGGAACTCTTCGCGTTGCCACCATTGATGATGAGGCCCATGATTGCTTCCATGTTTTGGTCTTGTTCTTCTTCAGCCATTGTTCTCTCCATTCACTGCGTTTAAAATGACGATGCGATTACTTTTGGAAACTGTCGATCGACGTGAGGGCTTCCTTGAGCACCTTTTCGCCGTTCATCATGCCGTAGTCCTGCATGTTGATGACTTCGACAGGAATATCAGAAACCTGAGCTTTGAACTGGTTCAGCATGTAACGAACCTGGGGTCCAAGCATTAAGATGTCTGGGTTCTTTTCCTTGAGCATGTGAGGGGCATCGGATGAAGCGGTTGCAAAAATATCTGCATCAACACCTTCAGCCTGAGCTGCCTTTTGCATCTTCGCAACGAGCAGTGAAGTGGACATCCCGGCACTGCATACCAACATAATGGTCTTGTCAGCCATAACGTATCTCTCCCTTGATTTAAGCGTAAATTTTTGCGGTATTACTTAAACCGCTTTCAACACAATGCTATAATAATACGTGGGAACAAATTTTACAAGTACTTACCATTTAATTTTTTGGAGGCCTGTCATGTATCACGAAATCGCAGAAGATCTGATTCGCGCCATCGAGGCTGGCAATTTTCACGACAAATTACCGACCGAACAGCAACTGATGAAACAATACGCCGTCAGCCGCAACACGATCAGGCGCGCGATCGACGTCGTCTACCAACGTGGCCTTCTTCGCCGGGTACAGGGATCAGGCTATTTCATCAACCAAACCCAATTGGAAAATAAGGCCACGCTCAACTTGTCCTTCGGCGTGGGGAAAAAATTGCTGGCAGGCGGTATTTTGACCAGCAAAGTCGTCACCTTCGACCGCGTCAAGGCCGGCGAGATCGACCTGGCCAGCCGACTGCGCATCGATGCGGACCTCGATCTATACCGAATCTTCCGGCTTCGCTACCTGAACGCGCAGCTTTACTGCTACGAACAGGCGTATTACATGCGGGACGTCATCCCGTTTCTTTCCACTGACAGCATCAACTCCTCGATCTTGGATTTCGTGCGCGATACTTATGATATCGAGATCTCGTCGAGCGAGAACTTCATTTCCCAGGTCTCGCTTGAGCCGGATCAGGCCGAACTGCTTCACGCGCCGGTCGGGACGCTAAAGATGATGCTCGAGCAGGTCAGCTACTCGAAAAACAATGTGCCGTTTAATTTCTCGCGGACGATCTATGACTACCCGGGGCTGAACTTCTACTTCCACTCGGCCCACCTCGCGTCGAACTAGCGGGCTTCGCTTCTATCATCTCAGGTTGTGGGCTTTGCCTGCAACGATGGGCATGTTTGTGCGGTTTGGGATTCGAAAACCGTTTGAGGTATCGCCCGGGTGGACTCCGGCCAGAAATCGGCTGGCGACCGTAGTAGAGCGGCAAGCAACTTTGAGCCCGCTGGAAAGCGCGGTCTCAAAGCTCACTTTCGGTGTAAGCGGCACAGCCGCTAACACCGACGAGGGGGCTTGCTCTTGGCGTTAGGCATTTATGCCTTACGCCAAGACATGCGAAACGAGCCGTTTCTGGCCGGAGCCCACCCTCATATCCAACTTTGAATTGATTCTAAACAAACTGGCATCTTCGGGAAAGTGCGAATGCTGACCCAGCGCCATTGCGTAGCCCGCTTTTTAGTTCAGGTAAACTCAGCATGTGAAATTATAATGACTTGCAGCGCGATACCCGCTCAAGTCCTCTGCCACGCCTTTCCTCGCCGCTTTCGCATGCGGCAAGTCCCCGTCGACTGCACAAAAAAAGGCCGATCCAGCCGTCTCACTCGACTGGATCGGTCTATTTTGTTCCTGTTACCGATGCAACATCCCCAGGCGGGCGTCACGCCGCTTGGGTCGATCTTTGGTTCGGGTCAGGGCGTCTGTTCAGCGGCCCTCGTTTGTCAGATTGGTCCTGGCCGTTTGACCGCACTTAATACGGCCTTGATGAAGGGATTTTTTTAGATCTCCCAAATCGTTGTTTTCCAACTCGTTAGGGGGACGTGATCGGCGTCCCAGCCCGCAGTGGTACCGGGCTTTTCCGGAAGTACTTGTTCATTTGCCTGGTGTACCCAGGGTGACTAGGCAGGTTGGCCTTCCCAGTGACGGTCGCCGTCTTGCTGCGAGTCCGATTTTTTGGTGCCGCGGTGGGCTCCGGAAGAATCACCGCGCGTCGTCTCGTCCAAGACACGGGGTCTTGCAACAAACTGCGCCATTTTCCGGCCACCTTGCAGCACCCATTCTTAAGATGCAAAAAGTATAAACCCGAAAGCGCTTACTGTCAACTATTTTTCAACAATTATTTTGTGCACGTCCGGTTGTGAAAAACGCCACAGTAACGCGGCTCATTGGCGTTTTATCAGGTCCCGTTTTGCCAGCAAGCCGCAGCCAGTTAGACCCCACTTTGTGCAGCTTCGAACGTCGTTTGGAGGTCTGCATTCAAAGCGGCAAGCGCGGCTGGATCAATTTTGCAGACGGCGCGATCGAAGGTCCACAGGCCGTTGATCTCATCCTCGACATCGCTGACCTGGGTGTAGATCGCGACGGCCAGGCCTCGCGGAATATTCGCGCGCACGTGACTGTGATAAAGCTTGGTCAAGGCCGAAAGCAATGCCGCTGGATCTGCAAGGGACTTGTACCCAAATGCCCGGTCGACCTGAATGTGGTTTGGCACCGCCAGCGCGTACCCGCCAAATTCGGTGAGGGCCTGAATGCGCGCACCCGCGTTTTTCACCAGGCGAAACGGCTTGTAGTAACTATGATGGCTGCGAAAATCGCCGCTGCCTTGATCGTACCAACCCGAGGCTTGATCCACCAAACGCGTCGGATCGCGCCATGCCACCTCTGCCGCGATCTCATTGGCGGAAAATTGCCCCCAACCCTCATTGAACGGGACCCAGGTGCAAATGCTGACGGTATTTTTCAACAGATCGAGTGTGCGCTGGGCGTCGCGCAAGTAGACCGCCCGGCTGCGCGCCTCCCCGCGGCCCAGCAGCGCCGGATCCTGGTCGGAAAAATGGGCGCCGACGAATGGCAAAATACGAATCAGCCAATCATTATATGGCCCGCCGCCGGAAACAAAATCCTGCCAGACCAAGATGCCCAACCGGTCGCAGTGGTAATACCAGCGTAGCGGCTCGATCTTGATGTGTTTGCGCAGCATGTTGAAGCCCATTTCCTTGATCGCAGTGAGTTCGCGGACCACCGCGGCGTCGGACGGCGGGGTGTAAAGGCCGGCTGCCCAGTAGCCCTGGTCGAGCAGACCGGATTGGAAAAATGGCTGCCCGTTCAGCAAAAACGCCGGCCGCCCCGCCGCATCCAGGCCGCGGGCAAAACTGCGCAGGCCAAAATAGCTTTGCGCCTGATCGTCATCGGCCGTGATCACCACATCGTACAAAAATGGGTCGGCCGGGGTCCATAGATGCGGCCGAGGGAGCGACACGGTCACGTAGCCGCTTGCCGGGTCGATCGGCGCGCCGGCAACCGGTTCCCCATCGGCCAGCACCTGCACGGTCAGCGCAGACGCCGGCCGATTTGTCGTCAGCGCAACAGTCACCGCTCCGGCGGCCACATCCGGCGTGATCGTCAGGTCGGTCAAATAGGTCGCAGGCACCACTTCCAGCCAGACCGTCTGCCAGATTCCACTTTGCGGCGTATACCACATGCCGCCATGCGCCAATTTTTGCTTGCCGTATGCTTCCAGGCCTTGGTCGCTGTGATCCTGCACGGCGACGATCAACTCGACGTCCCGCGGCGCGGCCCCGCCTGTAATTTCCACTGTGAACGGCCAGTACCCGCCTCGGTGCGTCACCCGCAACTGCCGATCCACAAAGACCCGGCAGAATTGATCCACCGCCCCGAAATGTAGCAGCACATGCGCCCCGGCTTCAACCGCCGGCACCGTCACCGTTCGCTTGTACCACAGGGTCTGAGTCGGCGAAACCGGCCGCTGCACCCCTGAGGCCTTGGTCTCCGGCGAATACGGCACCAGGATCAGGCCGTCGTATTGCGTCGGTTCCTGCGCCATCTCGGTGATCGCGTATTGCCACCAACCGTTGAGATTCTGCCAGGTCGGCCGCTGAAGCTGGGGCCGCGGGTAATCATCCAGCGGCAAGGTTTTTTCATTATGAATTTTGTTTTCCATGTCCCCGCCTCCAGGTTTGCGTCACAGCGTTACATCGGCCACGATGCGACTGGTCTTAAATGGAAAATGGCTCTCAGAATACTCGAAGGGCTCGCCGCTGTCGGTATACGCCACTTGCTTGATCACGAGCACCGGTTCGCCGATGCGCTTGGCCACGCCGGCCGTGACATCGGGCATCCCCGCTTCGATCGCAAACACCTGACGATGGGCCCCGGCGATCTCGATCTCCGCCACATCGCGCAGATAGCTGTACAGCGAGCCCAGCAGCACCTGCTCCGTCAGGGTCGCGATCTTGGTCGGCATGATCGTATGTTCATAGGCGTATACCTTTTTATCCAGATAGCGCACGCGGCGAATGTCGTAGACCGGCGTGCCGCTGTCGATCAGGAGATTTTCCTCCTCATCCGGCGCAGGTAGCCGCGCCTCCAGCCCAAGCACAAGGCTTGAGACTTGGCGGTCCTGGTAGGTAAAAGTGGTCCCCAGCGGCGCTTCGATGCTGGCGGCTTGGCGCGCGGCGTTGGGGTTGTAGTCCTTGCGTAAAAATGTGCCGGCGCCGCGTTTTGTGTAAACGACCCCTTCGATGATCAGGCTTTGAATCGCCTTGCGAATGGTGATGCGGGTCGTGTCGAATTGCTTGGCCAGTGTTTCTTGATCCGGTAACTGGGCGCCTGGGGCATAGGTGCCGTCGGTGAAAAGCGCCTGCAGTTTTTCTGCGATCTCTTGATATTTATACATGTGTGTCTCCTTCTAGTCAGGCTACAGCTCGCATGGTGGAAACATCTAGGCGGCTCAGGGGCTCGGTGGCCAGGACCGCCACCAAGTCTCTGAGCCGACCTAACTGTTCCAGCATCCGGCGAGCTTCCGCACCCTTTTTATGCGCCATGAATGGCGGTGGCGCCCGATTTTCCACTCGTCATCTATGGGCTTGAGCGAATGCTGGCGAGTATCCGTCAGTCATAGTCTATGCCTTCGCTTTGCATTTCGCCACAAAATAGTATATACATTTATTTGAAAGCGTGTTTACAGCGGTCGCGGGAGGCCGTTATAATGAGGACAGCACACAATTGAAGGGAGTCCAACAAATGGGACAAGCATTGCCAAAAGGGTTTCTCTGGGGGAATTCGACCTCCAGCATGCAGACAGAAGGCGGCTGGAACGAAGGCGGCAAGGGCAAGTCAGTCTATGACGTGCGCCCAGCCACGGAAAATTCGAGCGATTGGAAGGTCGCGATCGATGAATACCACGATTTCGATGAAGACTTCGATCTGATGGCGGCCGCGGGCATGACTTGCTATCGGTTCCAGATCTCCTGGAGTCGCGTCTGCCCGACCGGCGACGGGGATTTCAATGAGGAAGGCATCGCGTTTTACGACCGCTTGATCGATGGCCTCATCGCGCGCCACATCACCCCGATGATCTGCCTGTATCATTTCGATATGCCGCTGGCGCTGGCGGAAAAAGAGAACGGCTTTTTGAGTCGGCATGTGACCAACGCCTTCATTCGCTTTGGCAAGGAAATGATTGACCGCTTTGCCGATAAGGTGCCCTACTGGATCGTTTTCAACGAGCAAAACCTCTATTCAACGACCTACGCCAAGCATTACGCTGGCGTGCTGGAAGGCGGCGACACGGATCAGGAGATCTTCACCATCGCCCATCACGTGATGATCGCGCATGTCGAGATCGCCAACTACCTGCATGCGCATTCCACGGCCCAGATCGGCGGGATGCTCGCGTATGAGGAATGCTACCCGGCGACAAACAATCCGGAAGATATTTTGTTCGCGCGCCAGATCAACGAATTCTTCAATCGCAACCTACTGGATGTCTATGCCCATGGCCGCTACTCCAATGAAGTGTTGACCTTCATCAAGAACCACGACATCGACATGGACTTCACGGCCGCCGACCAAGCGCAATTCGACCAGGTGAAAACAGACTTCATCGCGTTTTCCTATTACCGCAGCGATTCCATCGACTCGACGAAGGTCCCGGTGGGCACGGTGCCGACGCGCTACCTTGATTATGGTGGCGTGCCGAACAAGTACACGCGCTATAACGAATGGGGCTGGAACGTCGATCCACTGGGCTTCCGCGACATCCTGAGCAAGGTCTACAACGAATACGGCATTCCGATGTTCCCAATCGAAAACGGCATCGGCGTCCGCGAAAACTATCAGGGCAAAGAGATTCAGGACGACTATCGCATTCAGTACCATCGCGTCCATCTTGAAGCACTGCGCGACGCGGTTCAGCAGGATGGCGTCAAGGTGCTCGGGTATCTCGGCTGGGGCCTCATCGACATTCCAAGCTCCGGTGGCAACTTCGACAAACGCTACGGCATGGTCTACGTGAACCGCACCAACCACGACCTGCTGGACATGAAGCGCGTGCCGAAGAAGTCGTACGGCTGGTTCAAACACGTCATTGAGAGCAACGGCGCGGATCTGGATTAATTTTGAAATGGACAAAAAAAGCGTTGGGCCTAGGCTCAGCGCTTTTTGGTTGGCTTCTGGTTGCCGGCAGTGGCCGCCGTCCGCCACCGATTTTTCCTCAGACCGCCGCCAGCGCCGCCTCGAGCATCGGTGTGTAATAGCGCTGGTAGCCGAGCTTGTTCAGGTGCGTGCCGTCCCCGCCATGAAAGACCGGCCGCCCGTTGTAAGAAAATTCAGCCGCCATCGCCGGCAGACAGGTGTTGATCGTGCCGGCGCGATACACGTCGACCACCGGAAATGCCCACTTAGCGCACAGTAAGGCCGCCAGCGCATGGGCCTGATCTTGCAGTGGCTGCGGGATGTTCGGCATGTGATGGACGCTCACGTACAAAATGGGCACCGCCGGATATTTTTGCCGCATGGTCCAGCAGGCATGCTCAAACGCCCCGGCGAAGGTGTTCCGGTCAAAATCGGCGTCCGCATAACCCAGCGCCGGCGTCCCGATCGCGCGCAACTGACCGATGTAACTCATGCAATCATTGACCAGGCCATCGAAAATGATCAGATCTGGCTGTTCGCTCGGCGCGCCCTGGACCTGCGCTGCGATGTCTGGCACCTGATTGTCACTTGGCCAGGTGTGATCGGTCGGCTTGGTCGGCACCACGGTCGCCCCATTTTGCGCAAAATTTTGCCAGGCCAGCTGATGCCGGGCGGCCAGATCATCGAGTAGCCCATAGTTCAGTTCGTGCCCGGCGATCAGGGAGTCGCCAAAGCTATACAGAATTTTGCCAGTCAGATTCATGAGGATGCCTCCAAAACAGTTTGCTTTGGGTCATCGTACCACGAATGCGGGTGAGCGAGGAGGAAAATTAGGCGCTTGACGGAAAGCGGATCAGTCTGGAAAATAGAGTCTATAAGGGATGATGAGAATGCCGATCACGATGTCTCAAGCTAAATTTCGCAAGCATTTCAACACTGCCCTCAACCGCGTGAACAACCAAGATGAAACGCTCACTATTGTCCGGCCAAATCAACGAGCCGTGGCGATTCTTTCGCTGGAGAAGTTAGTATGGCTTGAAACCGCCCTTTGCGCCCGCCCTGAGTCGCTCGAATATGCCGTCGCATTGGATCAGTTAAATCGCCGCGAGGTATTGGCCGATACTGAGCCGATCGTTGAAGCCGATGATGCCTATTGGAAGCAGTTCTATTGATCAGGCACGTCAAAACGGCGGATTCAAAAACAGCAGCGCACCCCACCCAGGGCGCACTGCTGTTTTTTGATTCCATGTGACCCTACGCCTTGACGCTTGCCGTGACCTGATCCGCGTCGCGCCGCCCAGTCCGGGCCCGCAGCGCGTAAAGAATCGTCACGGTATCGACGACTTCCTGCAACAGCGCGCCGATCATGGCCGGAATGATACCGGAGCTGGCGATCAGCATCAGCCCCGTGCAGATTGCGATGCCGATCAAAACAGCTTCTCGGGCGATGCGCATCGTGTCCTGCGCAATGATCATGGCAGATGCGACCTTGGTCAAGTCGTCGCGTAGCACCACCGCATCGGCGCTTTCGCTGGCGGCCGTGGCCCCATGCGCGCCCATCGCGATGCCGACATCGGAAATGGCCAGGGATGGCGCATCATTCACCCCGTCGCCGACCATCACCGCCGGCCGGCCATGACGATCGATTTTTTCCAAAACCGCGATCTTATCCGCGGGCAACTGCTCGGCGTAAACCGTGTCCAGCCCCACCTGCGCCGCCACCTCATCGGCGATTGCCTGGCTGTCGCCGGAGATCATCATTGTGTCGGCCACGCCCAGCTGGTGTAGCGCGGCGATCGTTTCCTTTGCTTCGGGCCGCACAATGTCGGTGAATGTGATATACCCGGCATATTGGCCATCGACGCCAACGTAAACGGCGGTATCATTCGCGTCCTCCGTCGCCCCGGCGAACGCGCGCTTGCCGACAACGAGCTGATGCCCATCCACCACGGCCCGCACGCCACTGCCAGTCACCTCTTCCACATCGCTGGCCGGCCGCAGCTTGGTCGCTCCAAGATGCGAAACCAGCGAACGCGCCAGAATGTGGGTGCTTTGCTGCTCGGCGCTGGCCGTCAGCGTCATCAATTCTTCCTTGGAAAAATCGGCAGTGGGCTCGATCCGTGCCACGTCCAAAACGCCTTGCGTGATCGTGCCTGTTTTATCAAACGCAACCGTTTTGGCGATGGCTAATTTCTCCAGCGCCGTGCCGGATTTCACAATGATCCCGTCGCGACTGGTGCGGCTCATCCCCGACACCATGGCCACCGGCGCCGCCAAGATCAGTGGGCACGGCGACGCCACGACCAGCACTTCCGCAAAGCGAACGGGATCACCGGCCAACGCCCAGGCCACCCCAGCGATAATATAGGCGACGATCGTGAAAGGCAGCGCATAGCGGTCCGCCATCCGGACAAAATGGGCAGGCTTGGCTTCACTTTCCTGGACCAACTTGACGATCCCCTGATACTGACTATCCGCCGCACGCTTCGTGACTTGCACGGTCAGCGCCGCGTCGCCATTGACCGTCCCCGACATCAGGTCATCGCCAACTGTTTTCGCCACCGGCCGCGATTCGCCCGTCAGGCTGGCCTCATCGACCATGCTGTCGCCATCCGTGATCACCCCATCGACTGGCACGAGCTCGCCCGGCTTGACCACGATTGCCTCCCCGACTTGGACCACGTCGACATCGACCTCTTCAACGCGCCCATCGACCAAGCGATTGGCCGTCGTCGGCGTGTTGTCCAACAAACTCTTCAGATCAGAGTTCGCCTTGCGCGCCGCAAAGTCCTCCAGCGCATCCCCACCGGTGAGCATCAACAGGACGATCATCGATGCCCAGTATTCGCCCACGGCCAGCGTGGCCACGACCGCCGTGATCGCCAGCAGGTCCACGCCAAACGAGCCACTGCGAAGCGTTTTGATCATGTCGATCAGCATCAAAAGCGCGATGAGCGAGCCTAAAATGGTGATGACGCCCTGTGCCCAAAGCGCCTGCCCCAATCCAAACTCACAGATCAGGGCCACTACCCCTACTGCCAACACTGCCCAAAGCCGTCGATACTCACGCATGTTCATGTCCCCCTTATGTACTTTGTAACTTCTAATTAATTATAACCATTCCAATCTGAAAAGTCTAGGACAAGTTCGTCGCTTCACGTGAAACCGCCGGATATAGCGCGCTTTTTTGTCAAAATTGTAGCAAAAAGGACACGCGGCTGCGTGTCCTTAAATCGCTCTATAGAGGACAGTGGGCCAGGCCGAACTATCTGCTCAGGCCTCCCAGCCCGCTCCGCACCCTTTCCCAGTTGGGCTCCACGGGCCAGGTCTGAGACAGATAGTCAACCCGGTCGCCCGATGGCCAAGTGCGCCATCAACCGCCCAGGCCGAACTATCTGCTCAGGCCTCCCAGCCCGCTCCGCACCCTTTCCCAGTTGGGCTTCGGTGCGCATGCTCGAGGCAGCTAGGTACGCCAGTCACTCGGGGCTTAGTGCGCCCCAAGCGCCAGGCTAGCCTAGCTGCTCGACCATCCCGCGCACCTCCGCACCCTTTAATTATGGTGTCGGGTCCGCGCTTCTGCCTTGACGACTTGCGGAGTTGGGCCTTCTTCCACCAACGTCTGCAGGCGGCCAAACAACATCAAGAGCCAACCGAACGCGATTGCAAAGGCCTGCACCTCAAACGCCGTCAGCGAGGGATACCCAACCAGCCGAAAGCCGAAATTGAGAATCAGCAGGAAGATCCCTGCCCCGTATGATAACCACAGGAACTCTTTTGTCACCCCAGGCAACAGCCAGCGCAACCCGATGATCAAAAAGACGATCAGAAACACCAGCATCCCCGACACGGAATCATGCAGCCAGTGAAGCCACGGCGTATCCGTGAAGTTCGGGAACGCCCCGACCGCGCCGAGATCCACCGCCGTCAGCGTCAGCATCACCCGCAGCAGACTCAACTGCCACGTCCGCGCCATCACTTCTTGTAGCGACACAAACAGATAATCGATCAAGGCAACCATGATCAGCGCCGACAAGATCAGCGTGAAATTAAATTGCCAACTGTTGGCCGCTTCCGGCGACCCCAGAAAACTGAGGTTCCGCTGCCACCAGTGACGCTGCCCATTGGAGGCCATCGAGATCACGACCCCGCCGATGATGACCGTGGTCAAAAGCGTCGTGAGAATTCGTCCATTGATGCGAAAAGCCGCCGCAACCATAAACGCATTGACGAAAAAATCGAAGATCACCAAGATCAACATCGACGTGAACCGGTCAAACGCCGCCGTGGGAAAAAGCTCCCCGAGCACCCAGAAAATCCCGATCAACGCGAGCCCCAAGATCAGCACCAGTGACAACGTGATCGTGGGAAAATTTCGCCAATATATTTTGCTAGAGAATCGGTTCGCATTATCATTGCGCGACTTGATGAAAAAGCCAATAAATAAAAGCGACCCAGAGATCAACCCCAAAATAATGGTCAGCGAGGCCACCGAGTTATCACCGGCCAGCGGCATCAACCCGAGATGTTGCACCGACGCATACACCATCGCCACAATTCCCATCACAAGCGCAACCGCCAGCGGCCAAATGATCAAATACCGCTGCCGAAGTGGCGACACCACCCCACTCGTGTAACTCAGCGTGTTGCCCCGCACCTTCAGCTGCAACTCGTCCCCCGGATGAATCGCAAGCTGACTCGCCACCGCATCCGGCACCTCCACCATGATCTTCTTATGTGAACTACTCTGTGCCATCCCACTTCTCCTCTGCTAAACTCTCAACTATTATAGCAATCTCGCCGGCGAAAACCCGCGACACGGGAAAAATAGTCACAAGAACCGGGCCACACCGCCCAATAAACTTGGCTGGTCGGTCTCATCCAACCACAAAAAAGAGGCAACAAGGGCGTCGGACCGGCCATGCGAAGGGCGGACATCCGAGTAATCGAAATTTTTCCTTCTATATAAATAGCAGGCCACAAACACAACTGGCCTACTCGATGCACATGGCCAGGCGAAGACACAGGCACATCCAAGGCCGAATCGAGGATCAAACCGTCAAGCCGCGTCACAGCATCAGCGAGCATCCACGGACAAGGTCGCCCGCTACTCTGCACCACTCAAACAGCGACCAGCCGCATTCGACTAAACCGCTATCCCTCACTAACAGTCACCGCTTCCGGCAAACAGCTTGATTCCTGGATCTAAGGGTGGGCGCCGGCCAGAAACGGCTCAGCCCCCTCGTCGGTGTTGGCGGCTCTGCCGCTTACACCGAAAGTGAGCTTTGAGACCGCGCTCTCCGCGGGCTCAAAGTCACTTGGGAGCGTTCCAGCCGATTTCTGGCCGGCGCCCACCCGGGGGCCAACACAACAAAAAAAGACGTCCACCAAGAAGCGGTGGACGCCACAGAACAATAGCAGTTTAGTCGTTTGCGTGCGCCGCTTGGGCAGCATGCTGGTAGCCGGCGACCTCGTCGGTGGCGGCGTAGATGAAGTGCCCGGGGAAGACCTCGGTCATGCTTCGGGCCTTGTCATCGCCCTCAGCTTGGCTGGCATCATACGGCACCAGCACGCGCCGGCGCTCCGTGTCCGGATCCGGCTCCGGAATCGCGGAAAGCAGACTCTGCGTGTACGGGTGAAGCGGGTGCGTGTACACCTCATCGGAAGACGCAAGCTCCACCAGCCGGCCATTGTGCATGACGGCGATCCGGTCGGAAATATATTTGACCATCGACAAGTCATGCGCAATGAACAGATACGTCAGGCCATTTTTATCCTGAATATCCTTCATCAAGTTGACCACTTGGGCCTGAATGGACACATCCAGCGCCGAGATTGGCTCGTCGGCGATGATGAATTCCGGCTCCACGGCCAGGGCGCGGGCGATGCCGATTCGCTGACGCTGGCCCCCGGAAAATTCATGCGGGTAGCGCGTGGCGTGATCGGGGTTTAACCCAACTTCTTCCAGCAACGCGGCGACACGGTCATCGCGCTCTTTTTCGGACTTGACCAAATGGTGAATGTCCAGGCCCTCTGCGATGATGTCCTTGACCTTCATGCGGGGGTTCAAGCTCGCATACGGATCCTGGAAGATCATCTGCATTTGGCGCCGGAATTGATGCATGGCCTTGCTGCCATTTTTCAACTTGGCGATGTCTTGGCCTTCGAACTTGACGGTGCCAGAAGTCGGGTCATACAGGCGAATGATCGAGCGGCCGGTCGTCGTTTTCCCCGACCCGGATTCGCCCACCAGCCCCAATGTCTCGCCGCGATAAATGTCAAAGGAGATGTCTTGAATGGCGCGGACCTCATCTTTTTTCCCGGCGTTGAAGGTCTGCACGAGATCGCGGACTTCGACTAATTTTTCACGCGTGTCTTCGCTCATTTGGCGGCCTCCTGACTTGGGTGTTTCTGCGCCCATATCTTGCGCCGGCGCACGATCTCCGGCGGCAGTTCAACGGTCGGCGCACCGGGCGCCAGCAGCCATGTCGCTGCATAATGCGTCTGAGACACCTGGAAAAATGGTGGCTCCTGTTCGGTGTCGATCTTCATCGCATAGCGATTGCGGGGCGCAAACGCGTCTCCCTTGGGCGGGTCGAGCAGATCCGGCGGCGTGCCCGGAATGGCGTAGAGGCGGTCGCGCTTGGTCTCAAGCGTCGGCATCGCCTCCAGCAGGCCCCAGGTATAGGGATGCTGCGGGTTATAAAAGACTTCATCGACATCGCCGGACTCGATGATCTTGCCGGCGTACATGACGGCGACGCGATCCGCGATGCCAGCCACCACGCCCAGGTCATGGGTGATGAAAATGATCGCCGTGTCGATCTTATGTTGGATCTCTTGGAGCAGGTGAATGATCTGGGCCTGGATGGTCACATCCAGCGCGGTGGTCGGTTCGTCGGCAATCAGGACCTTGGGATGGTTGATGATTGCAATAGCGATAACGATGCGCTGGCGTTGCCCGCCAGAAAATTGATGCGGGTAATCCTTCAGCCGGCGCGCGGCATCATGAATCCCGACAAGTTCAAGGACCCGGACCGCCTCTTTCAGCGCGGCTTTTTGCGAGATCTTGGTGTGCAGGCGCAGTGGTTCTGCGACCTGTTTGCCAATGGTCATGGTCGGATCAAGGGACGTCATCGGATCCTGGAAGATCATCGCGACGTCATTGCCGCGCATGGCGTTGAGCTCTTTTTCCGACTTTTTCAAAATGTCCTTGCCTTCGAGCTTGACCTCGCCAGCTTCAATCTTGGCGTTGGTCGCCAGCAAGCCCATCACCGTGCGCATGGTGACGGATTTGCCGGAGCCGGATTCTCCGACGATGGCCAGCGTCTCGCCTTTGTTCAGGTGAAACGAGACGTCGCGAATGGCATGGACCGGGCCGGCGAAGGTGTTAAAATCGATGGTCAAATGATTGACCTCAAGAATTTTTTCCATTATGCCGCCCCTTTCTAATGAGATGACCGCGGATCAAACGCGTCGCGCAGGCCATCGCCGAGCAGGTTGAACGCCAGCATCAACAGCACGATGACGATCGCCGGGAACACCAGCATGTACGGCTGCGTCTGCAGGTTCTGCTGGGCGTCGGAAAGCAGCGTCCCCAGACTGGCTTGCGGCGACGGAATCCCGATGCCGATGTAAGACAGGAAGGCTTCAAAGAAGATCGCCGACGGAATGGTGAACATCGTCTGAATGATGATGGTGGAGCTCAGGTTCGGCACCAGATGCTTCAGCGCGATCTTCACCGAACTTTCCCCAAGCGTGCGGGCGGCCAGCACATATTCCTGGTCCTTGAGCTGCAAGGTTTGGGCGCGCACCAGGCGGGCCATGGTGACCCAGCCGGACAGCGCGATGGCCAAAATGATCGAGGTGAGGCCGGGCTTGAAGACCAGCAGCATCAAGATTACGACGACCAGGTTTGGCACGGAGGAGATGATCTCGATCACACGCTGCATCACGATATCGGTGCGGCCGCCGCGCCAGCCTGAGATGATGCCGTACACGACGCCGATCGACAGGTCAAAGAAGGTCGCGACGATCGCGATGATCAAGGACACCCGCGTCCCTGCCAGCAGCCGGCTCAGCATGTCGCGGCCAAAGCCATCGGTGCCGAGCAGAAAATAGACGCCATCCTTAATGCCATTTGCCTTGTAAACATCCACGCCGTTGTTCCAGCCGTTGAGCCCCGGAATATTCAGGTTGCCCCATTTTGGCGGCAGGTAAGAATAAGTCAGGTTCTGGTGATTAGGATCCGCTGGGGACCAGAAAAACGAGCCGAATGCCAGCACCGCGATCACGACCAAGATCCAAAATGAGATGATTGCAGCCTTGTTTTGGCGCAGCCGGCGCATCGCGTCTTGGGTAAAGGTCAAAGCCGGCGCCGCGATACGTTCTTTTTCAGTCTTGTCGACTTGGGCGGGTTCAAACGCGTCTTTTGGCAGCGAAGCCATGGCGGTCGCTGATTGATTTTTCGCATCTGCCATTTTAGTTTGCCTCCCCTGTCAGTCGAATTCGTGGATCAATGAAGCCATATAGGATGTCAACAATGAGAATGACCACCGTCAACATGAAGCAGTACATGATGGTCAGGCCCATAATGACGGGATAGTCGTTGGTCGTGATCGACTTAACGAACTGCTCGCCGATGCCGGGAATCGCGAAAATATTTTCCACGACCATGGAGCCGGACATCAGATCGACCGCCATTGGCCCGATGATGGTGACGATTGGAATCATCGAGTTGCGCAGCGCGTGCCAGGCCACCGCCTGCCACTTCGCATCGCCTTTGGACCGGGCGAGCTCGATGTAATCACTGTTCAAGACGTCGACCATTTCCGTTCGCATGAAGCGCGCGGTATTGGCCAAGGGCGCCATGGCCAGCGCGATCGTCGGCAAAACGCTTGAGGAAAAGCCATTTTCCCACAGCGCAACGGGGAACAGGCCCCATTTGTAGGCGACGAAGAACTGGAGCAAGGCGGCAAACACGAAACTTGGAATCGAGCGGCCGAGAATGGCGAAAATTGTCGCCACGGAATCGACCCACGTATTTTTCCGGATCGCCGCGATCGCACCCAGCAGGATGCCGAGAATGGTACCAACGACCATGGCCTGGGCGCCGAGTTGCAGCGACGGGCCGACCCGGGTGGCGATCAGCGTCGACACAGGCTCGCCGACATACTGATAGGACTGGCCAAAATCACCATGCGCGATGCCGACGATGTACTGGAAGAATTGGACCCACAGCGGCTTATCCAGCCCGTATTGCTTGTTCAACAACGCGATCTGGTCATGCGTGAGCTTCGGATTATTGAACGGCGTCCCTGGCAGGAGCTTCATCAGAAAGAAGGTGATGCTCGCCACGAGAAACAGCGTCAAGATCAGGTACCCGATCCGCTTGAGAATGTATTTGATCATATGAGGTCTCCTTTGAACTCAAACAATGCCGCCACCCTTGTACCGATGACGGCATTGCCCGCTGCCGCGCCTTACTTGATGCTGGCGCCGACGTAGTTATAAAAGCCGTTCGGGCCAAACTTGAGGTCCTTGATCTTGGAGTTGACCAGGTGAGAAGCCACTTGCTGGTAAACTGGGATCACACCGGCTTCAGACGTAAGCAGCTCTTGTGCCTTGAGCAAGGTCGCCCAACGCTTGGTGGCATCCGTGGCATACGTGGTCTTGCTTTCTTGGATCAGCTTGTCGTATTGCGCGTTGCTCCACTTACCATCGTTATAAGCATTGCCAGAGGTGAACAGATCCAGGAAGGTGATCGGGTCTGGGAAGTCCGCGGACCAGCCGGAAACGACCATGTCGAACTGGCCATTTTGGCTCCGGGTCAACCGGGTCTTGAATGGCACGGTGGTGATGGAGACCTTCAGCCCATCCAGGGTCTGCAATGCACTTTGCAGGTACTGCGAGGTGGACTTGGCAGCGCTGGTATCATCAGACAGCAGGGAAACAGAGATCGAGGAGTTACCAGTTTCTTTCAGCCCTTCGGCAAAAAGCTTCTCTGCTTCCTTCTTGTTGTACGTGGTGTATTGCTTCGTGGATTCGGCCGCTTCGTTGGCAAAATCCTTCGTGGTATCATCCGGATCGCCGGCGAGGCCTTCAGGGGTGACCCCGGTGGCTGGAATGGAGCCATCGTTCAAGACTTTGGAGATGTACTGCTGACGATTGAGAATCATGGAGATCGCCTGGCGGATCTTGGTGTTCTTGAAGAAGCTGTCCTTCTTTTCGTTCATTTCAAGATAGAACACAGCGGATTGCTTCAGGGCGCTGTAATCCTTGTTCGACTTGGCCTGAGCCGCCTGCTGACCAGACAGTGAGGCATCGTCGAGCTTGCCGGTGTTGTAAAGATTCAAAGCCGTTGCGCTATCCTTAACGACTTTCGTTTGCAGGGTCTTGATGTGGACATTCTTCGCATTCCAATACTTCGGGTTCTTGACCGAGGTCCAGGAATCGCTGGTCCCGTTCCAGTCCTTCAGGATGTAAGGGCCGTTGGAAAGAATGTACTTGCTGCTGTGGCCATACTTGCTGCCCGCTTTTTCAACAAAGGCTTGGCTCTGCGGCGCAAAGGTCGGGCTGGCGAGCATCGTGTTGAAGTAAGGCATTGCGCGTTCAAGGGTGACGACCAAGGTGTCATCGCCTTCTGCCTTCACGCCCAGCGTGCTGGCCTTGGCTTTGCCGGCCATGATCGCATCGGCATTCTTGATGCCTGAGAACAGGTAGGCGTACTGAGACTTCGTGGCCGGATCAACGGTGCGCTGCCAGCTATAAACGAAATCTTTCGCGGTGACGGCGGTGCCGTTCGACCAGGTCGACTTGCGCAGATGATACGTGTAAGTCAGGCCATTGTTGGTCGCTTCCGGAACGGAGGTCGCCAGCGCTGGCTGAAGATCCGCGCCGCTATAACGAAGCAGACCTTCTGTCGTGTTGCTCAATGCCTGCCCGGAAATGATATCCGTGCTCATGGATGGATCCATGGTGGAAATGACATCTCCGACCATCGTGGTCCATGTGGAATCGCTCGCGGACTTGGTGGTCGCTTTGCTACTATTACCACCGCAAGCGGCCAAGACCGTTGCGAGTGTCAGGAGCATGGCGCCTGCCTTAAGACTCTTTTTGACTTTCATACTTGGTTCCCCCTCAAGAAATGCCGACAACTTATTTGTGATTGCGACTAGCGTACATTGGAAACAGATTAAATTCAAGCACTTTTTTCAATTCATTCTCATAAAGTGCCCACCGTTTTCACACATTCGTTATATTTTAAAAAAACGTCGGTGATCTTTCCGCTTATGGTATCGGCGCGGCGCAGATTCTTTAAATAAGTATTTTGTTCACTTCTGGCCGGTCACTGCTTATTCTCATTTTCACCACAAAATGGACAAACACTCATTTTCAAGCATCTTCTTCGTTCATGCGCGGATGCTTTTTGGGGGAAAAGAAAAAGCCACCGGCGCGGGCCGGTGGCTTCTACTGATGACAGACAGCTGTTTACAAATGCTGTCCGCCGTTTGTCAGAAAGTTATTTTATTTTTACTCGATTCCGATCTGATGCGGGCTCTTTTCATCCGCAGTCAGCTTCGGCAAGGTGATGGTCAAGACACCATCTTCATAATGAGCCTTGATGTCCTGCTCCTTCACATTCGGCAACCGATAGCTGCGACTCATCGCGCCATAGTGCCGCTCACTCATCAGGACATTACCATCCTTGTCCTCGTGATCATTGAAGTCAGTCTTTTTCACACTGATGTTCAAGATCCCATCCTGGTAGTTCAACTTGATATCGTCCTTGGCGATGCCCGGAACATCGACATTGGCGACATAATTCTTTTCCGTCTCCTTGATATCGGTCTTCAGGACCTGGTCAGTGGGCTGCATATTGCCGAAAAAGTGGCGCCCAAAATCATCAAAGAACGGGTCAAGCCAGTCATTGCGACGCATCATTTCATTAGCCATAAAACAAGTCTCCCTTCATTATTTGTGGTACACATTGATGATACTGACATGACAGCCAGTAATGCGAGTATTTAGCTTGCAGATTTTCGTTTTTCTTCTATTAAGTACGCAACGAATGACGCACCTATTGTGTTAGTCGATCGGGATGTCATGCGTGTGGACCTCAGCCGCCTTGGGCAAGGTGATCGTCAGCACCCCATCCTGGGTCGTCGCGCTGATCTTCGCCGGGTCCACATCCGGCAGCTTGAACTGGCGCTGGGCCTGCGTGTGCAGGCGCTCGCTGAGAAGCACCCCACTGTCTTGGCTTTCGTCTGCCGCATCCTCATGCACGGTGACCGTCAGGATCTCGTCTTGATAGCGCAGATCGATCGCGTCCTTTTTGACGCCCGGCACATCGACCGCCGCCACATAGGCCTGCGCCGTTTCACGGATATCAGTTCTAAGCAAGCGGTCATCATCAACTGCCGGCGCAAAGCGATCAAAGAAGCGGCGGCTCAGCTCATCAAACATCGGATCCGCCAGCCAACGACCTGAATTTGTCAACTCATTTGCCATCATCGAAAACTTCCTTTCACCACGAGAAGCGCACGTTTGCGTTTCTCTTATTCACATAATCTATGATAGTCGGATTTAGCAGTCTTGTCAACAGAGTGCTAATGTTTGGCAAAAAAACATGGCGGTCGCAATTGATCGCCATGTTTTCTGCTGTCTGAGGGGTTCAGTCAGCATTTTCAAAAAAGGAGGTGCCGGCAGCTGTTAGGCTTCGTGCTTCTTGTTGCGGCCGAGGCCAACCAACGCGAGCAGGGCCGAGAACCCAGCGACGATCGCGCCCAGCAGCGTGGTGCGCGTGCCAGCCGCCTCACCCGTTGCCGGATAGGTCGCCTCGCTGCCCGTTGTGGTCGCAGCGGCGCCGGTCGTGGCATTGGTTGTGGCGTCGGTTGTGCTCGTCGCATCGCCAGTCGTGGTACCAGTCGCGGCAGCGCGGGTGGCGCCGCCGGTTGTGGTGGCCGCGCCTGTGCCGGTCGTGCTTGCGCCGTTTCCGGTTGTGCCGGTCGCGGTACCAGTCGACTGGTCGTCATTGGTGCCCGTTGCGGTGTTGTCGGTTGGGTCACTGGTTGCGGCCTTGCCTTGCACCTTGCTCTTGGCATCCTGCTTGGCCTTCGTCGCTTTGTAGGCGGCGAGGTAGGCATTCTTGTAGGCAGTGGACTTGCCAGTCAGATCAGCTTGCGCCTTGCCTGCCTTGGCATCAGCCACGCCAGCTGTTTTGCCAGCCTTCGTGCCCGCCGTGGCCTGCTTTGCGTCGAAAAGCTGCTTGGCTGGGGTGTAGGCCGCCTTGTACGCATTTTTGTATGCATCCGACTTGTCATCCAGCGTGGCGGCGTCTTTACCGGCTTGGCCATCTGCCTTGCCAGCCTTCGCGCCCGCCGTTGCATCCGCCGCAGCCACTTTGGCGTCATAGCTTTGCTTGGCAAGTGTGTAGGCATCGTCGTAGGCCTTCTGGAAGGCAGCGGACTGCGCGCTGTTGTCAGCGGCGTCCTTGCCTTCTTGGCCATCCGCCTTGCCTGCGTCTGTGCCAGCCTTGGTGTCTGCCGCAACTTGCTTCAGATCCGCAGCTTCAGCGGCTGCCTTCGCCTTGGCGTAAGCCGCGGTGTAGCCAGCCTGATAGCCGGCCGACTGGGCACTATTTTCAGCTGCCGGCTTGCCAGCCGCAAAATCGGCAGCACCGGCCTTTTCGCCTTGCGCTTCATCGGCGTCGTAAGCGGCCTTGGCCGTGTTGTACGCGGCGGTGTAGGCATCTTGATAGGCATCGGATTGGCCGGTCAGATCAGCTTGCTTGTTGCCAGCTGCACCATCAGCCGTCCCGTCCGCCTTGCCAGCGGCGGTATCGGCCGCTTTCGTCGCCTCATCCTGCGCCTGGGCCGCAGCGGCTGCTTCTTTGGCATCCGCCAGGCCTTTCGCGTAACCGGCCTGGTAGCCGGCTGACTTCGCGCTGTTATCAGCATCCGTCTTCCCAGCTGCAAAATCAGCGGCACCGGCCTTTTCGCCTTGCGCTTCATCGGCGTCGTAAGCGGCCTTGGCTGTGTTGTACGCGGCGGTGTAGGCATCTTGATAGGCATCGGATTGGCTGGTCACATCTGCGGCCGGCTTGCCTGCTGTCCCATCGATCGTCCCAGCCGCTTTGCCAGCAGCGGTATCGGCTGCTGCCTGTTCTGCCGCCGTGGTCGCCGCGGCTTGTTGGGCTGCAGTATAGGCCTTGGTGTAGCCCGCCTGATAGCCAGCGGACTGGGCACTATTTTCAGCTGCCGGCTTACCAGCCGCAAAATCAGCAGCCCCAGCCTTTTCGCCTTGTGCTTCATCGGCGGCATAGGCGGCCTTAGCCGTGTTGTATGCCTCATTGTAAGCAGCCTGATACGCATCAGACTTGCCAGTCAGCTCAGCCGCTGTTTTACCAGCTGCCCCATCGGCCGTCCCAGCTGCTTTGCCAGCGGCGGCATCCGCTGCAGTTTCAGCATCGGCCTGCGCCTGGGCATCTTCGTCAGCCTTTTGCGCATCCGCAAACCCCTTGGTGTAGCCCGCCTGATAACCGGCCGACTGTTCACTGTTGTCAGCGGCAGCCTGGCCAGTCGCGTAATCCGCAGCCCCAGCCTTTTCGCCTTGCGCTTCATCAGCGTCATAGGCGGCCTTGGCGGTGTTATAAGCCGCGGTGTAGGCATCGGCATAGGCGTCGGATTGCGCGGTCAGGTCTGCGGCTGTTTTGCCGGCTGCCCCATCGGCCGTCCCGGCTTCGGTGCCAGCAGCAGCGTCGGCGGTAGCCTCATCTGTTGGCTCAGCGTCAGTATCTGGGTCCTCGCCATCCTCGGGGTCGAGCGCACTGGTTCCAGCTAATGCTTCACCCTGCGCAAACCCGCTTTGATACCCTGCCTGATAGCCGATCGACTGCGCCGAGACATCCGCCGGCGTTGCGCCGTTGATGCCATCATTGAACCCATCGCCCATCCCATCGGAGAGATCGTCATTGTATTGGCCAAGCGCATCCGAGTAGGCCTGCTGATAAGCGGTCTGATAGGCCTGAGATTGATCCGACACATCGGCTGCATCCTTGCCTGCAGCCCCATCGGCCGTGCCGGCTTCAGTGCCCGCGGCTGTATCTGCAGCGGCGCTCGCAGTCCCATCGCCGGCCGCAGCAGCCTCATAGCCAGCTGCATACCCATCTTGGTAGCCCGTCATTTCATCCGAGCTACTCAAATCAGCTTCAGGGTTGCCTGCCTCAAAGTCATCCGCACCAGCGGCTTGACCCTGCGCATAATCGGCATCATATTCGGCTTTAGCGGCTTCATAGGCCGCATCATAGGCGGTTCGGTAAGCGGCGTCCTTGTTGCTGGTATCCCGCTTGGCCAAGCCGAGCTCGCCATCCTGCTCCCCTTCCAGCGTGCCTAGGGTCGTTGCATTATTTTCCGCCTTTGCCTTGGCAAATACGCCTGAATCGACCTCTGCTTGATAAGCCGCCTGATAAGCTGCCGTATAAGCCTCAGATTGGCCATTCAGATCGGCTTTCGCCAGACCGGCATCGGCATCCGTTTTCCCAGCGACTGTCCCGGCGCTAGTCTCACTGACGCTTGCATAACCGTCCGTGTAGCCCAGCTGGTAGCCAAGCGATTCCGCGCTCGTATCCGCTGGGTCTTTGGCGGCCGTCGCGTCTGCCTGACCGGCTGCCAGGCCCGCCGTGCGATCGGCCGCGGCCCCATCATAGACCTGGTCATATGCGGCCTGGGCCCCGTCGATACTTGACAGGTCCGCCTTTTCCCAACCCATCGCGCCATCGATCTTCGCCAGCAACATCGCGGTCGGCATGAAGACCGGATCCGTGATGTGCGCCGCAAGAAAGGCGTCGCGGTAAGCGTCTTTATATGTCTCCGTCAGCGTCGGGTCGGTGAAGACCGTTGTTTCAAGCTCGGTGGCATTTTGCCCTGCGAGCTTGCCAGCATTGATCTCTTGGGTGCGTGCTGCGCTCCCGGCTTCATAACCATCCCCGTACGACGCAACATAACTATCCGACTGATATGACAGAGTCGTATCGCGCAGGCTATTGCTGTAGCCGTCCTGATAGCCAAACTTATAGGCCTGCTGCGCCTGAAGTTCTGCTTCAGTCAATTGGCTGAACACAGCGTAAAGCGTCTCATCGCCAACTGGCTTGTAGTTCGTCAGATCGACAGTGTCCCCCATGCTAGTCTCCCAGTGGTCGAACTTGTGGCCCTCGTCTGGCTCCAAGGCTGGAAGGTCATCTTCGGTCAGCAACGCCCCGGCATCGACTTGAACCAACACGCCTGCCTGTGGATCGTCCGTGCCAGCCACTTTGCCGTGGAAGGCCGCGTCCTCATCGCTATCAGGTGCGGTCGTGATCGTCAGTCCCAGTTTCTGAGCCGGTACTTCAGTCAGCGCAGCCGTCACGATCGTATCAGGCACAAAACTGCCAAGCGGGTTCAAATTCGAAATATGGATCGCGTTGACATTGTATTGCAGCTCCGTTGGTGTCCCGTTGCCAAGATACCGGGCGATGCCGCTTCGATCATCGAGTTGCCAGTCATCACCGATCAGGCGCACCCAATCTATATTGTCCAACCCGATCGCCTTCCCCAGGTCGACGAACCAGGTATTGTCAACTTCGTACATCCCCATATCGGTCGTCTGGCCGCTCCCTGTAAAATGAGGGGCATTTGCGGACAAACTCTGTGAATAAAGGTATGACGTGTCCAAAGCAACAAAGGCCAAGTGATTATTGGTGGCAGAGATCGACCCGAACGCCTTCGACCCTGTCATATCAAGATTCGTCAGCTCATTGTTGTCCACATACAAGGCATTCAGTCGCGGATCATTGTTCAGCTTCAAAGAGGTCAGCTGATTATCGGTGATCGTCAAGTTCCGAAGCTCCGGATAGTTTGACAGGTCGAGTTCTCCAGAAAGCTTGTTGCTACCCAATTGAATCTGAGAGATCTTCGGGTTATCAAACGTAATATCCGAGATCTGATTTGCCCCTGCATGGAGGGTCTGTAGTTCATGCAGGCCAGTCAGATCCAACTTCGACAAGTTATCGCTTGACGCTGACAGATAGACCAAGTATGGATTGTTCGACAGATCAAGCGTCTTGAGGTCGTTGCCATCCACAAACAAGTTGGTCAAATTAGGAAAACCAGACAGATCCAGCTTGGTCAGGTTGTTGGAGTACATCTGAAGCTCACGCAACTTATCGGACTGCCCGTAATTGACATCGGTCAAACCATCTTCGTTTGCCTGTACCCGCATCAGGTTTGGCATCGTTGTCAAATCGAGTGAGTTGTCCTTGAAGAATTTCGGTGACTGCTTCACGTCAAACTCTAACAGCTCGGAGGTGTCACCCAAATCAACATTCGTCAGATTAGGCGTATCACGCGTGGAAAATAATTGGAGCTTCTGATCTGGCGAGAACTTGATGCTGCTAAGGGTCGAGCCATCCATCTGGACCATTTTGAGCCCTGCCAAGTGGCTAAAATCGATGCTGTCCACACCACTTTCATACTCACCGGTCACTGATGAGGTATCATACAACGCAATTCGCTGAATCGAAGGATTGGTCAGTGTCGCAAGATCAGTCGCAGGCGTAAAGTTCATCGTGATCTCTTTAAGCGCGGGCACTTTGTTCAGCGGGGTAAGGTCCTTCACACCAGTGTGTTCCAGCCCAAGTTGCTGAAGATTCGGAAAGACTTCCAGTCCGTGCAGATTCGAAATCGAGGCATGATTAGAAGGAATCGAGAGATCCAGTGAAGTTGGGTAGTTCAACATGGATGGCAAAAGGCTCTCGCCATCCCACGATTCGAGCTCTTCATCCGACACGATGTCCGGTTCGGATGCCATTGATTTGGCCATTTCCTGGACCAGTTGGCGCAGGCCGTCGTCTGGGAAGGTCGTCTCGTTGATCGGCACCGCCTCAGTGGCTTGCGGTGTATCTGCATTTGCAGCAAAACTGGTCCCAAACTTCCAGATATCGACACCGCCATCGTTCGACGTGTCATATGCGCTCGTTGGCGGTGTGCCCGCGGTTTCCGTAGCAGCCGCACGCACCGTCACCGGCGTTGCCGCCGTCAAAACAACGGTGGCACTCCCAGCACTCATCCCCAACATCCCAAGGACCATGGCGCTATATAGCAAGGTATTGGTTTTAGTCCTTTTCATTCGTTTCATCCTTCCTCTTCAGCCGCATCATCATGACGGCTGCGCCGCCGACGATTGCCGCACCAAGGCCAATTGCCGCAACTGCGACCTGATCAGCCTTTTCGGTCAGCAACCCCGTATCGGCCTTTGTTGCAGATGCTGTTTTCGCAGCAGTCGCTTTTGCCTTTGATGTCTTTGTCGTCGAAGCCTTTTGTGCAGCACGTGCAGCTGTTGCAGCCGCAACGTTCGCAGCGCCTGTCGTCAGACTGCCTGTCGCATGGCCAACGATTGCCATAATATCCATTCCGGCAGGCATCAATGAAGCGGACGTCGTGGACCGTGCACTGGCCGTACCCGCAGTCGCCGCTGGTTGTGCAACAGTGAGTGGTGCCGCAGTCGTCTTTTTCGCAATCGTCGCTTCCGTTGGCGCAGTCTTGGCTTTCGTTGTTGCTGACGCTTCAGTCGCCGGTTGAACCGGTGCTGCTACTGTCTGAGTTGCAGTTGGCAATGCCACGTGGACGTTCTTGACCTTGCTGACGTTACCCGCATCATCGATCGTCCGCGCTTTGATATCTGTGGTTTCCGTGACCTTGAATGGCTCGCTGTAAGTCAACCAGGTCTGGCCGCCATCCAGGCTATACTGCAGATGTGTCATCGCCGCAGCCGTTTCGGTCATCGTCTTGTCATAGCCGAGGGTCACGGTCGCCGAATCCTGCGCTAGATCACTCAGCGAGGCGGTTGGCGTCGCGGCGATCAGCGGGAAGACATTCGTCACGTGATAGGTCACAACATCGGATTCATTGCCGTACTTGTCAGTCGCCTTGAACTGAACATCGCCGTTCAAGCCTTTGATGACGCCATTGCTGTAATCACTCCAAGTCTTGCCATTATCGAGACTGAACTGGATCTGCGCCTTTTGCGCCTGAGTCGCGCTCAGCAAAACTGGCTTGTTCGTGATCTTCGTTGTCGACGCTTTGACTTTTGGTGCCGCTGGCTTGGCTGTGGAATGGTGAACCAACAGCGTCGCCGCGGTCATGTTTTGATAGGAGTCATAAAGCGCGAGCTGGAAGTAATGATCCCCGTCAAAATCCGTCAGCGGCAGGGTCTTACTGAAGTTGTACTTGTCATGACCACTGAACTTCGCGATCAACGCACCATCAGTCGGATCGTGGTACTCTTCGTCGCCGTTGATGTACAGCGTATAACCAGAGAGGTCGTCATTTCCCCAACCGGACAGTGTATAGGTGTCCTTGTTGGTCCAGATCTCGTAATCGACACCCTTTTTGGTCGAAACTTGCCAGGTGTCGCCATCATCGGTGTAGAGCTGTGGGAAGACCGTATCCAGCGCGACCCCGAAGTTCCCTTCAGCGATCTCACCAGTCGCCTTGCTCGTATATTCATACGTCACAAAACGATCTTCCGTGGCACCCATCTTCAGATCGTAGGTGAAGGTCGTGTTACCGGCTTGGTCTGTGGTAAGGGTCGGTTTATTCAGAGGATCATCTGGATCGTTTGAATGGCCGAGAATGACAAAATCTTTCAGCGCATCGGTGTTCACAACACCTTTGACCACAAAGACGCCCTTATCCGCATCATAGCCATTGGCAGCGGCATTCTTGCCGGTATATTGCACCATCCCAGCGTCGGTAATGTTGTTGAACTTCACAGAATCGGTGGTACCGGTCTGCCGGACCAGAATTGAATCGGAAAGCCCATCGAGCTCTTCATCGCTCCCGAACTCGCCACTGTAGGCATATGCCGAGATGATGTTATCGCCAGGGTACCCCGTGTCGTAACTACTCAACAATTCCTCAGCGGAAAGGCCGCTTGTGGAAGGATCGGTCCCAACCATCTTGAAGGTCGCGTTGAACTTATTCGTGTCCTTATCCAAGTTGAATTCAAAATTCTGTGGCGACGCCTGATAATTGGCAAAGATCTCAGCGTCAAACACACCGCCGACGCCATCAAAGGTCGTCCCTGCCTGGTCATCAACTGAGCCATTGACCACAAAGTAAGGGGCGCTGTTGGTGTACATTTGGATGTACTGGCCGTTGTAATAGGTCCGCGTTGCGCCGGATTTTTCCAGGGTTACAGACGGCAATACAGCCCAGTTGAACGCGATCTTTTTGATCACGCGCACCTGCTTGTTATCAAGCGAGAAGACCAGTTCCTTGGTGCTTGGTTCCAGCTTGATGTGGGCTGTGAAAGTCCCGTCATCATTGATGGTCACAAGCTGCCCATTGATGTAAAAATCGCGGGTGAAGTAGCCATAAAGTGTATAGGTCCCAGTCTTCGCATCATA
Organism: Lacticaseibacillus yichunensis; assembly: GCF_003946405.1. Classification (GTDB taxonomy): domain Bacteria; phylum Bacillota; class Bacilli; order Lactobacillales; family Lactobacillaceae; genus Lacticaseibacillus; species Lacticaseibacillus yichunensis. Next base: position 46,068 of record NZ_RHOG01000005.1, read on the forward strand.
GTAGGAGGAACTGTTGGCACTTTCATTTTCGCCATCATAAACGTTATACAAGATCAGTTGGCTACCAGACTGGTTGGTATCTGCACTCAGGGCAAACTTGCTCTGCGTCAGATTATCCGCGTTGTCCTGGATGCTGAGGATGATCTCGTTTTTCCCTGTTTCAAGGTACTTATTCAGACTGCTGTGCAGGGTCAGGTCAAACTTTTTGCTCGTCAGCAGTTGATCCGCCTTTGGATCCTGGTTGATGTAATCCGCAAGCGAAGCGCTGTTATCGAGATGGTAAGCCGCCGAATCGCTGGCCCCATTGACGCTGATACCAATCGCTGAGTAGTTGTTGAGTCCACTCAGATTATCGGTGACCGTCCCGGTGACATGATAGCCATCCGCCTTTTTGACCAATTGCACATTCTTGAAGACCGGATTTGTCACATCGATTTTGACGGGCATCTTGATTGTTTCAGGCTGCGGGTCTTTGGTATCCGGTGTCGCTGTGACGTTGTAGTAATACTGGCCTTCCGGAAGTTGGGCCATCACGCCGGTCTTGGTGTCGTACTTGCTGCCGTCAAATGTCCCAGCGCTGAAGGAGATCGAATTATTGATCGTCACTTCTTCGCCGCGGTTGGTCACATAATGGCGAGTGGTGTTGTTTTCGGTATTCAGCGTCCGCACCGTCTTGCCACTCTCGTCTGTGATGTACTCGGTCAATTTCTTGACGTTCCGATTTGTCATCAGATACGGTGAGGCAACATCGCGGTACTCATCCCCGTTTGGTGAGATTGCCACTTTATCTTCGTTAACATAGGCTGGATAGTCCGCCAGTGCATCACCGAAGGAACCATCCGCGGCCATGTTTTGATAGGTCGAGTAGTCAAAATCAAGACCCAAAATATCGCCGTAGCTGTCCTGTAAGAAATTCAGGTTATAGGTCGAATCATCATGGCCTGCGACACCATCAAAAAGTGTCTGGCTCTGAAGATTGTCCCAATCACCAAAGAATGAGGTCACAGGCATCGACAGATCTGGCTGACCATCTTGACTGGTGAAACCGATGAAGCCTTCTGCCCACTGATCATTTTTAAAGGTGCTCGGCAACGTCAATGTCACTTTGACAGTGGCGGTCTTGCCAGCCGCGATTGAAATCGTCTGCTGATCCGCGGTCATGGTTGCGCCTGCGATCTTGGTATCATAGGTGACTTTCGTGTCATCGATCGCCTTGGTGTAAACACCACCAAAATCGTTGTATTTATAATTGGCAGTCGTGCTCCCGTTGTTGGTCAAGGTCACGGTAAAGGTCTGACTGCGGCCATTCAGCTCACCAAGGGCCGCCGCCCCGGTGCCATCTTCGTAGCTGAGTGCCACGTTGTTTGCAACAGCATTTGCGATCTGAATATTCCCAGCGCCTTGCAAGCGCGGCGAATAAGGTGCGTTATCGTGATCTGGATCGGTCAGCGGGGTCGCCGTATTTTGTGACATCAGCTTGGCCGTGTTGACCAGATCAAGGCCACTCAGTGAGGTGGTGGCCTTCAGGTGTTGCGCGATCAACGTTTCCGCCCCTGCAACCACCGGTGATGCCATCGAGGTTCCACTCATATCCTGATATTTGTTGTTGTTCGCCAGCGACCACAGATGACCACCAGGTGCGGTGATATCAGGCTTGGCGCTCAGGTCAGAGCTCGGGCCCCAAGTGCTGTAACTCGACATCTTGCCATAATCCGCATTGTCGTCGACAACATATTTGACTGGGGAAAGCTGATATTTCGTGCTGGTATGTGCGCGAACCTCCGCCAGCAACTTCACACCGTTTTCGTGGGTGATATAAATTGTCGGGATATTTGCACCATCATCATCCAAGTTAGCCTCATAATCGGCATCCCCGTCTGTGGCGTTGTTGATAATGATCAGCCCAGCAGCCCCGGCGCTCAGCGCATTTTTCTCCTTATCGGCAAACGAATTATCGCCACGAGAAACCACCGCAATGCGGCCGGTCACGGCAAGGCCGTCGTAATCTGACAGGAACCCACGGCCGGCATCCCCATCCGCAACTTTTGCGATCGGATCCCCACCCGTCAGTTTCGTTGTTTTGTCCGGTACGACCACGATCTGCTTGTTCGTTGGGAACTGAAGATCCTTCAACGTGGAGGTATAGGTACTCATCTGCATCTTCAGCGGCCCGCCAAACAGCTCTTCGCCATCGCGGGAGAACGTGATCGCCGAGCGATCCAGCTTTTCATTTTCGGAGGATGCAACGGTGATCGCATTTTTGGCGATCGCCGGTGATGCAAGAGTCGAATCATCCGTCCAGTCATTGATGGTGGTGTTTTCGGTGCCGCCATTCATCATCCAGCCGGCATTCCCATCATTGCCCGCTGCGACAACAGGAATGACGCCTGCTTCAGCCGCGCGGTCCAACGCTTCAACTTCCGCCGAAATACTTGAGGCCCCAGTACTGATCGAGCCAAGGGACATGTTGATGACATCGGCATCGAGCTTGACCGAGTCTTCGATTGCTTCGATGATCACATCAGACAGCGGGCCGACCGTGTTGGTGTTTGGAAAGACCTTCATATCCAGCAGCTGGGCCTCTGGTGCGACCCCGACAACAGAATCCGTGTTGTCTGGATTTTCGCCATTAGCGGCCGCGATCCCAGCAACGTGCATCCCATGCATATCTTCTGAGGAATCATAGATCTGCGTGTCGCTCCCTTCGCCGTAGTTATGGGCAAAAGGTACCTTGGCGCTGGAATAGACCCCTTAGCCAAGTTCTTTGATCTTAGATTCTGCCGCGGACTTGGTGATCTTCGCGGTCGATGGATCCGTCAACCGAAGATCCTTATGGGTCGGATCGATCCCACTATCGATGATCGCGATGACCATGCCTTGGCCAGTCAGAGAATATTTCTCCCAGGCCGCCTGTCCTTGGACTGAAGTGTCCGCGAACACATCCTGTTTCTGCGTGACATCGGCGACTTCAACGGACTTGACGCCCTTGATTGCCTCGATATCCGCCAGCTGTCCGACTTGTGCATCGATGGAAAAACCATTCAGCAAGTAGCCAAATTCTTCGGCGACCTTATTGCCTGTCAGTTTTTCGACCTTATCCTGCACAGTCTCCTGTTTGTCCAGCACCTTGTCTTCCGCAGCGTTTGCGGCCGCTGTGCTTTGGCGCTGGTCATCGTTTTTGGCCAATGCGGATTCGCCGTTGACCATTACGATGACACGAACGGTCTCCTCGGAGGCTTTTTCCAAGGTGAGGTCCTTCGTATTCAGTCCTTTTGCTTCGAGCTGGGCCTTGACCCCCTTGAGGTAGGTCGACTGCAGCGTCTTTTGGGTGCTGCTGTCAGTACTGCGGACAAGTGCCGCGGCCTTTTCCTCGGCAGTCTGTCCTGTCCCCTCCGCCGTTTTCGCCGGCGTGAAGCTCACGGTCGAGGCGACTGCCGCCTGGACCGCTTGAACATCGGTCGCGATGGTGGTGGCTGTGCCCAACACGATGGTGGACAGCAGGATCAGCCCCGCGCGCCGATTAAAATGTGATGACCGGTGTTTCTTCATCAAAACGAACCCCCTCCAACAGCAAACCGCCGCATTTTCGCTGACCATCCCTGATTCCGCAAAAACCCTTTGTCCATGCGGTCGTCATCTGCCCCACACTGCTGCGATGACGGCCCGCCACGGTCGGTGTTTCTGCCCAGATAACGAAACGCCGGCTATTTGATGTCTACAATAAATGAGTGCAAACCAACGAGAAAATTAGATTTACATTAATTTTATCTGATGTTTGCAAAGTATATCCTCAGCAAAGGCTCGAATCAACGACTGAATTAAATATTTATTAATATTAATTAACCTGGTGTTCAAGTTTTTGCGAAACATAACCATTACACTACTAAACGACGCATTTTAACGCGGATTTTCGACGCCTTGCTTTGGCAACCGCAATGTTGGTAAATAACACGAAGTAAATGAATAATCGAATGGGAATGTGAATTTTACGAACCAGGTTTTGCCCGCCTCATACATTTGTGTAAAAATCGTGGAGTTTCTAATTTATCTCTAATGTTACGGCCGGTTCGAAACCGGATGCTCAGCCAAAAAATAACGTCAAATTTTTTCGCAACAAAAAAACCAGGGCAAACTTTTTTCAGCTTGTCCTGGTTTTGTCATGCTATTCAATTCGTGATGGCTGAGACCTTAGCAGATCTTGCCGCCGAGGGTCTCCATTTCCTTGCGTTTCGCATCATCGTCTTGCGGGGCCTCTGGTGCGTCTTCAAGTGTGACCGCGCCGTCGAGCATGCCGCTGTCATCGCTAAGGACCAGCGCGCCGAGCTTGTGATCCAGCGCAAGGCCGTGGCCGAGGTACATCGTTTCAGGCATCGCGGTGGTCAAGTTGAGCCCCGCATTGTTGTCGATCACAACATCGTAATCGCTGTCGGCGTGAGCGCTGCGGACCAGCTGGAACTTGTTGCCGATCGCACAGGAGCCACCGAGTTTCGAGAACTTGCTACTACCATCATCAAGCGCAAGGAACAAATGCTGGTCCTTGGCGACTTTATCTTGTAAGTACTCCATTGCTGCTGGTTTGATATTGATTTGCATGATGATCATCCTTTCGTCGGGGCTTTAGATTGTGCACAACCTTTTTACAGTTTCTATTATACCCGATCTGCGTCCGCGGTCAACAACAACTTACTTAAATTCAGTATAACCGACTTCATCCACATGATGCACGGATTGTCCCCAGCATTTATCCACATGTGCAAAACCCGAGACGCTATCACTGGTGGTCAGCTGATCTTTTGACACCACTTTTTGCGCCGGAAAAAATCAAGTTTTTTTTTTATAATCAACACTTATCCACACCGTCTGATCGTTCGATTTACTTTTGTGAAAACGGTGAACCCGTTGATAAAACTGGCCGAACGCTTGTTCATTGCCGTGCAAACTTTTTTTGTCCACAGGTTGTGCACATGTTGTGGGAAAATCTATTCACACCCGCTAAACTGAGTTATGAACAGTATCCACAGAGTTATCCACAGGTCGGCCTTGTGGTTATCCCCGGGGCGAATTCACACTTGACAACTGAAAACTGAACGATTTTTCGAGATCGTCTCAGAACATCCATAATTGGCCAGCGGTTGTCCAACTTCATCAGGTATTGGCCAATAAAATTCGTCTGTTCCGAATTTTCCGCTGGCCGGCCTGCAAAACGCACACAAATAGGCCACCGGTTAGGAATTTTCCCCAACCTGGTGGCCTATTGACGGGATGATCAGTTGCTTGAGCTCTGACTATCCGTGGACGAGGTGCTCAGCTGCTCAGTGGTCTGAGTCAGCTTGAGGCTGATCGTCTTCTTGGTGCTTTGGTGATAATACGTGATCTTCACGGTGTCGCCAACGCTGTGCTTGTACAGGGCGGTGTGCAGCTCCGCGACGGACGAAACCGCGGTGCCGTCGATGGCCGTGATCACGTCATATTGCTGCAGGCCAGCCTTCTTTGCGATCGAGGTGTCGGTGAACCCGGCGACCACCACGCCAGCCGTGATGCTGCTTGGCAACTTGAGCAGGCTCTCCTGCTGATCAGAGGTCACACTGGACAGATCGCGGACCGTAACGCCAAGCGCCGGGCGAACGACCTTGCCGTTTGCGACAAGCTGATTGATGATCGAAACGACTTCGTTAGACGGAATGGCAAAGCCCATCCCTTCGATCGTGGCGTTGGAATTGCTGGTACCAGACAGCTTCATCGAGTTGATTCCGATGACCTGGCCCGACAAATTGATCAGTGGGCCGCCAGAATTACCGGAGTTGATCGCGGCATCGGTCTGGATGACGGTCGCTTGGCCGGTTGTCTGGCCGGTGGTCTCATCGGTGGTGTCAACGGTCCGGCTGGTAGCCGAAATGATGCCCTGGGTCACGGACGTCGCGTACTGAGAGCCCAGCGGCGAGCCGATTGCGAGCACAGTCTGCCCAGCGGCGATCTTGCTGGAGTCGCCAAAGCTTGCAACGGTGGTGACTTTGCTACCGTCGATGCTGAGCACTGCAAGATCGGTGTCTTCATCGGTGCCGACGAGCTTGGCGGTCACTTTGCTACCGTCGCTCATGATGACTTCAAGGGCGTCGCTGCCTTCGACCACGTGGTAGTTGGTGACGATGTAGGCCTTACCGTCTTTCTTTTCATAAATGACGCCAGAGCCTTCGCCGTATTCCTCAAGCGATCCAGAATCGGAGCTGGAAGAGTTGCTATCAGAATCGTCGGAAGAGCCCGAGCCGTAACTGTCGCTGGAGCCTGAGCCATCGCTACTGGAACCCCAGCCGTTGCCGAAGATATCGCCAAATGAATCGAGGCCGCTGCTCGTGCTTTGGGCCTTTTGCATGTTGACGACGGAAACGACCGCTTTTTCAACTTTTGCAAAAGCCGTTTGCGAAGCCGAGCTTTCATTGACCGACACATTGGAGACTTGTGTCGTGCCCGCCTTTTGCGTGGTCGAGGTGACGCCCAGGTCTTGGCCTTGAGCGGTCTTGGTGAAGCCGTAGTACGCAGCCCCACCGCCGACGCCACCGCCGATCAGCGCGGCAACAACGGCAACGAGCGCGGTCGACTTGAGCCCGCTGCGCCGTTTCTTCGGCTGCGGTGCCGCCGCATTGAGTGCTTGACGCGACTGTGACAATGGTGCGCCTGTGATTGGATCGAATTTCTTTTCTTGATCGTTATTTTGATTATCCATTACGAAGTCCCTCCTCGGTGATCTGCTCCGTTTCTACAAGACATATATTAACGGGTGTCTGTGATGAATTTATGAAGAAGGATTGCACTTTCTTTCAATTGTGTGACATTTGAAAAAGGGTGCGCAGGTGCGCGGGATGGTGGGGCAACTAATTTGGCTTGAGCGCTTGATAGCGCACTTGGCTATCGAGTGCTCGAGACAATTAGATGACCCCACCATGCGCACCGGAGCCCGACTACAAAAAGGGTGCGCAGCGCGGCGTTTAGGTCTGAGCAGCTAACTTGGCCCTGGCGCTTGGGGCGCACTTCGCCCCGAGTGACGGGGACAGTTAGATGCCTCAGACCTGCCGCGCGGAGCCCGACTGAAAAAGGGTGCGGAGGCTCGCGTTTAGGGGTGGGCAGTTAGCTTGGCCTAGGTGCTTGGGGCCGCTCTTAGCCCCGAGTGCCTAGGTCAGCTAAATGTCCCACCCCTGCGAGCCGGAGCCCGACTGAAAAAGGGTGCGGAGGCTCGCGTTTAGGGGTGGGCAGTTAGCTTGGCCTAGGTGCTTGGGCCGCTCTTAGCCCCGAGTGACGGGGACAGTTAGATGCCTCAGACCTGCCGCGCGGAGCCCGACTGAAAAGGGTGCGGAGGCTCGCGTTTAGGGGTGGGCAGTTAGCTTGGCCTAGGTGCTTGGGGCGCACTTCGCCCCGAGTGCCTAGGTCAGCTATCCTTCTTGGCCTTTTCGCGATACCGCCCGGTCATAGTCACAGCGATGTATGCAACGGTCTCATTCGCTTCAAGATGCCATTTTGAGTGGTCTTGGACAGCAGGATAGTCCTCGCGATGGCGTCCGCGGCCTCGATCGCGGCGTGCACGTGGTCATCCCCTTGCGTGACCATCCCCGGGATATTGGGGCTGGTCACGGTAATATAATGGCCGTCATCATTATTTTCCTGAAAGATGACCGGAAAAGTAGAACTTTATTCTGCATGAATTTTCCCTCCTAATAAAAAGCCCAGGACGCACCAACGTCCCAGGCTGAACACCCTCACACATCATTAACCGCTGCCCGCGACGTCTACGCCCCAACGGTGAACAGCGGATCCGGCACTTCCGGATCGGTATCGTACAGCTCAAAATCGTGGCCCACACCGAGGCCCTGCTGCATCAACAGATCGGCCACAGTCGCATGGGCCAGCGACTTGAAGTTGTTGTGCGGCGACAAATGCCCCAAGTAAACGCGCTTGGTGCGCAACCCGATCACATCCATGATTGCATCTGCCCCATCCTCATTCGACAAATGGCCCGTGTCGGATAAGATTCGCTGCTGAAGTGGCCACGGATACGGTCCTTGCCGCAACATGTCGATATCATGGTTGCATTCCATCACATACGCGTCCGCGTCGCGAATCGTGCCCGCCACCGTGTCCGAGACATAGCCGGTATCGGTGACGATCGCAAACGCATGGTCATCGTGATGAAACTGGTAAAATTGAGCCGCCGCCGAGTCGTGGGAGACGCCAAAGCTCTCGACATCCAGATCGCCCAGGCTCAAGGTCGCCCCACGGTCAAAAACATGGAGTTGGTCCGCTGGCAGTTTTCCCAGGCTCGTTGGCAGGGCCGCAAGTGTCGGGGCATTGGCGTAGACTGCCAGCTTCGGGTAGCGCCTCGCGAGCACGCCCACGCCGCGGCAGTGGTCGCTATGTTCGTGGGTGATGAAAAGACTGTCCACGTCGCTGAGATCGCGGCCAATGCTGGCCATCATCGCCGCCAGCCGCTTCCCGGAAAAACCGGCGTCGACCAGCACCTTATGTTCGGGTGTCTCAATATAAGTCGCGTTGCCGGAGCTGCTGCTGGCGAGCACCGAAACGCGCATGCCAAAATCCTCGCTCATTTTAGATCGCTACTTTCTTCCTTTTGTATAGTGCACGCCCAATTGTACCCTGTTCGCATCGGGAAAACAATTGGCGGCCGGCCCAGACCCGGCGCTGGACCTGGCCCCCAAACAGCCAGTGAACGGCCCACATGACAGCTGGCCTCCCCATGCCACAGCAGCCAGCCCATAAGACGGCGGTCACCCTCACCGGAGCGGCGCCGCCCACCTCACAGCGCGCGCCCCCATGCGACAACCAAAACGGGGGCGGCGACCCTATTTAGCAGATCGCCGCCCCCTACTGTTGCCTATTGTTCCTCAGTCCGGGTCGTGATCACCGTCTTGGAGATCGCGTTGACTTTTTTCACCGTGAGCGACTTGGCGCCTTGGGTCTCGACACCGACGAACCAGGCCGGCACGAAGACCGTGCTGCCCTTTGCGTCGAGCATGTAGGTGTACGCGAGCTTCGTCCAGGTGACAGTCGCGTTGTTGGCCAGCTCATTGTCGCGATACAGGGTGATCACGGCATCTTGTGCCGAGGCCAGGGCCACATCACTGCGCAGGACGGTCAGCTTGTCGATGTACGTCTGTGTGTAACTGATGAGCCGCTCATTTTTGACCGTGCAAACGATCTCCGCGCGCCGATCGTAGAGTTCATCCCCGTCGCGTTTTTGGACAAAAATGTAAGTGTCCTTGCTCGACAGGCCTTCCGCGTACACATACTCGTCGCCATCGATCGCATTTTCCCCGCTGGCGAGCCATTTCTTCAGCTGGGTGGCCGCGTCCTTCTCCTTGATCACGACGTCGCCGCGCAGCGTGCTGTGCAGCGTCTCAGGCGCCGTGCCGCTGACGGTGGTATACTGGCCGATCAGCTGGTCCTTGCGCTGGCTGAGCGCCGTGTTCGGCTGGCTGGCCAGATACCCCCCAGTCGGCGTGGTGGTCGCCAGTTTCGGCAGCTTGATGCCGTCACGCCCCATGTCGGCGAGCAGATCCGCGGTGTCCGTGGTGCTGGTCGCAAGGTCAACTTGCTGTGACTGGAAAAAACTGATGCCCAGGAAGATATTCAGGCCGATGAAGACCATCAAGAAGATCCATTCGATCCGCCGAAAATCCATGTGCTCACCTCCTATTCAAGCGGTTGTGCCGGGTTGGCGTTGCTGTCGTCATCGAGCATGCCGCTGGCGAGCCATTGCGTGTAGCGCCGGTATTCGCCATTGATCTCGACAAAATACGTCGGCGTGAGTGCCACGACCTGGCTGTCTGCCGCCTGCGTATGCCAATAATAACCGAGGACGATATCCTGAATGCCCGTTGTCGCGTAGCCATCTTTTTTCAGCTGAGCCAGCACCGTCGCCGTGGTCGGCAGCGTTGTTTTCGCCTGCTGCGTGGGAATCGGCACGATCAGATTATTGGTGGAAAAATCGATCTGCAGGCCCGAGCTCGTGCTCGCCACCGTGACCTTGCCGTTGTCCTCGCCGTTAAAGATCGGCAGGCCCTGGGCAAATGCGCGGAAGGTGGTCTCCTGGCTGGTGCGGTCATAGGAAAAATAGCGCACCGCATTGAGGCCCAACAGATTGAGGTTCCCCAATCCACTGTACGCCTTGGTCAAGGCGGTCTGGAGATCCTTTTTGCGGTTGGCGGACGCGGCATTTTCAAATTCCATCAAGCCGCTGGATGGCGTGAGGGTCAGGCGATAATTCGTGCCGACCGTGTAGACCGTCTCCGCCCCAATCTCCCGCGAGTCGATTGCGCTGGCTTGCTGGGCCGGCATCAGAAGTGCCACGTAATGGTTGGCGCTTTGCTGATCGAGCAGATAGGCATACGGCTGCACCTGAATCTGGTCGCGATACACCGCCACCTGCCGCGTGCCGAGGCGCATCTCGCTGATTGCGAAGGCATTTGGCAACGTGTCATCCACCGTCTGGCGCAGCGCCGCCGTCTTCGCGTTGGTCAAATTGCCATAGCGCACCTGGCGCGTCTCGTCGTTGATGAAGGCCAGCCGGTCCGGATGGGCAAAATCAAACAGCAGTCGATCAAACTGAAAATCGCCGTTGGTCGCGGTCGCTTTTTTATTGAAAAAGCCGCTGTTGAATGTGCGATAGGTGATCATCCCGCTGTAATGCAGTTGCACGGTGTCCTGGCTGGCCAAGAGCTTCGTGAAGTCATCCGCGCTGAGCCGGACCGCGGTGCCGACCGTGCCCAGGCGCCACTTGGCCATCGCCAGGCGGACCGTTTGTGCGGCATCATTGTCCGCCTCAAACAGCTGCCACTTTTGCCCGTTCTGCTGGTAATAGACCGCAGTCGGCGCCATGACGGTGGACTTGAGTTTGGCGATATTGGGATCTTTTTTCGTCTGCACGACCGCGGTGGTTTCTTCGCGGCCCAAGCGTGACGGATTCTGCCAGATCAACCAGGTGAAAACAAGACTCAGCGCGATCATCGCGATGAGGCTGACGCGTAAGATCCAGCCACTAAGCTTCATCCCAATCGCCTCCTTCGTCTTCGATCGGCTGATACGGCAGCGAAATATAGAATGTGGAGCCCTTACCTTCCTCGGAATCGACCCAGATACGGCCGTTCAGCGCCTCCACCACTTCCTTGGAGATCGCCAGGCCAAGCCCGGTGCCGCCTTGTTTGCGGGAGCGGGCCTTGTCCACGCGATAGAAGCGGTCAAAGACTTTGCCGAGGTCCTGGCGCGGAATGCCCAGGCCTTGGTCGGAGATCGACAGAATCACATGGTTGTGCGTCTCAAGCAGCCGCGCGGTGATCACGCCGCCATCCGGACTGTATTTGATCGCATTGTTCATGATGTTGTCGATCACCTGCATGAACTTATCCTGGTCGATCTCGACCCACAGATCGCGCTTGGTGATCTCACGGCGAATCGTGTACGTCTTTTTCGTGGTCGCAACTTCGATGTGCTGGTTGTTGTCGCTGGACGCATGCTCATTTTGCGTCTTGAGCATCATGTCGAAGCGATCGAGGATGTAGTTGAAAAATTCGTTGAGGTTGATGGTCTCAAGCTCGATCTTGCTGGTGCCCGAATCAAGCCGCGACAAACTGAGCAGGTCATTGATCATCCGGATCATCCGGTCGGTCTCTTCCTGCGTCACCTTGAGAAATTGCGGTGCGATCTTCGGATCCTGCCAGGCCCCTTCGTTCAGCGCCTCGATGTAGCTGCGCATAGACGTGAGCGGCGTCCGCAATTCGTGTGAGACATTCGACACGAATTCCCGCCGTTCACGATCGCTTTTTTGTTGCTCAGTGACGTCATGCAACACAGCAACCAGGCCGGAGATGAAGCCGGTCTCCCGCTGGATCAGGCTAAAGTCCACGCGCAAGATCAGCTCGCGGTTGAGCTGTTCCGTGAAGTCCAGCAGCAACTCCTTTTGATTTTCCAGCAGGTCGCGCAGTGTGTAGTCCTTTTCGATGTTGAGCAGGCGCAAGATCGACACGCCGATCACGTCTTCGTTTTTCGTCTCGAGAAAATCCAGCGCCGTCTGATTGATGATGATCACATTGCCCCGGCGATCGGTGGCGATCACCCCATCGGTCATGTGGGCCAGTACCGAATCCAGCCGCCGCCGCTCCGCCTCACTGGCTTCCTGGGCCTCTTCGACGCGGACAGACAGGTTATTGACCGCAACCGCCAGCTGGCCCAACTCATCTTGACCGTAGATGCGGACTTGCCCGGAGTAATCCCCGCGCGCCATTCGAATCGCCTGTTTTTTCATCTCGTCGATTGGCCGCGTGATGGCCCGGGAGATGACAATGGAGATCGCGATGCCCAAGAGGCCTGCGACCAGCGATGCGATGAGGAAAATACGGACGATCTTGTTGATATTGCCATATACAGATTCCATGCTCGCGGTGATGGCAATGGCGCCGACAACGGTGTTGGTGTCGCCGGTCGCGTTGGGATTTTTCACCGGAATGATCTTGGTATAACTGGCGCCGCTGCCATTTTCGTACTCGAAGCCCTCAAAGATCTGGCCGTTATAGAGCACGGATTTCACATTGCTCGCCGCGCTTTTTTGCCCGATGGCGCTTTGCGCGTTGATGTTAGAATTCGCGCGCACGGTCCCCTTGGCATCGACAACCTGAATCTCAGCGGAATTGGCGATCTCCGCCTGGCTGATGGTCGTCTTCATGTCCTTGTTGGCGTCGCCGGTATCCTTGCGCAACAGATCCGTGGCGAGTTTATCTTGAATGTACGGATCGATATTGACCGCCGTCTTGAATGTCTCGATGTTCTGGCTTTCAAGCGAGCGCACAAAATACGCGCCAATGATTTCCACAGTTACCAGCAGTAACAGGATAAACACTAGCGCGATCTTGAAATGAATCGATTGGAAAAAGCGAATCTTCTTATTCATAACAGCCGTCGCTCCATGGAGATAGGTGGCAACGGCGTGATTCGGGCAGGCCGAAAAACGCCGTCCTTAGAGATGATCAGGTCAGAAAGCCGACTTACTCAGCTTCCGGGTTGCGCAGGTAGTAGCCCACGCCGCGACGGGTGATCAGCCAATCCGGATGCGACGGATTATCCTCGACTTTTTCACGTAGGCGCCGCATCGTCACATCGACGGTGCGCACATCCCCGAAGTAGTCGTAGCCCCAGACCGTTTGAAGCAAATGCTCTCGCGTCATCACCTGGCCGATATGCCGCGCCAAATAATGCAGCAACTCAAATTCACGGTGCGTCAGCTCGATCTTCTCGCCGCGCTTGGTCACCGTGTAGGCATCCGGATGAATGGTCAAATCGCCGATGCTCAGCTCCTTGTTCTCATCTTCCGCTTCGGGCTGCGCGCTTTGCGTCCCACTGCGGCGCAGGTTTGCCTTGACCCGCGCCACCAGTTCCCGATTGGAAAATGGTTTGGTGACATAATCATCCGCGCCGAGCTCCAGCCCCAGGACCTTATCGATCTCCGAGTCCTTTGCCGTCAGCATAATAATTGGGGTATCGTGGTCTTTGCGCACCTGGCGTGCCACTTCGAGCCCATCGATCTTCGGTAACATCAGATCAAGTAAGATCAGATCAGGATCTTCTTCGTTCACTTTGGCCAACGCTTCTTCACCATCAAATGCGGTGACAACGTCGTAGCCTTCTTTTGTCAGGTTAAATTTCACGATGTCCGAGATCGGTTTCTCGTCATCAACGACCAAGATCTTCTTCGCCATAGTCGGCCCTCCTTGGTGTGTTCTGCCTCCATTATAACGGTTTGTCACAACAGGGGCAAAAATTCAGGGTGCGCTGAATTCCTGGGGACTGTCTGTATTGACTGCTCTACCAATGTTTACCCTCAGATGCCAGCAGCCATGTACGACGATAACCGATCGCCCCAGGCTCAGACAACCTTGTGACACTCAATATTTGCTGTTCCTAGGACGTCAGAAGAAAGTTAACACCCTCAAGTGTTTATGGTTGTGTTTCACTAACCCCCCAGCTACAATTATGGTATCAAAAAAAGAAAGGGGTGATACGCCATGAAAAAAACTTGTATCTCTCTCATTAGCCTTGTTGCTAGCGTCCTCTTCACTACTATTCATCCCGTCTCAGCAAGCTCTCCTACCTCAACATCCTCAGCCAACAATTCCAATCTACTCTTAGAATTAAGCAACACACAGATCGAAAACCGAGCTCAGCAAGCTATCGATGAATTCAACCTCAACGGAAAGGTCACCTGGCCGGGATACCGCGTTTCAGTTCAGACGAAGCATCTTGGCGACTACACACTTAGTCAGTTTTCTGTTGATATGCCAGCAGGGCCAGAAGTACGAGCGGCGACTTTATTCGCTTCGCCACGAGCCGTCTTAACCGTTGGCACGCTGACCAGAACAGGTGAGGACCAATCGATGTCGATTACAGGTTCAACAACCGTACGCTACGATGAACGTATTTTCGAAGGCATAACATGTGCTAAAATTAGTGGGATGACGAGTAAGTATGAGAGCCATGATAGCCGTATGCTCTGCCGTACCATGTATATGATTTTAGGTCAAGATGGAAATGGATATAATGAAGACGGCTCACGTATGATGTTCGCGGGGGAATACACAGACGGAAAATCCGTTACAAACCCAAAGAGTGGCACGAACTATAGTCTATCCGCACCAACTGAACAGATTCAATTCTATGCGGCTTCTAACGCCCCATTATCAGTAGTGGGAGCAAACACTCAATTTGACCTAAGCCATGTTGATAGCTCAACAATATCCGAATCATTTGAAGTCCAAGCAGTTGATTTTGGTAATATGCCCAACCCTGCTGATTTGGTTCATTCTATCGGCGGATAACGTTCAAAAGTGAAAAGAGGATTTTACATGCGGCCCATACTTCTCGAAGCAATTGCCATATGCACATTACTAGCTGGCTGCTCAGTAGCGTCTCATTCTCCTTCCAGTACCTCCTCTTTGGCCGCGCATCAAACGACTGTATCAAAATCTGCCAGACTCTATCAGGAGCCATCCTTACAGATCAAATATGGTGCACACATTGTTCAGGCAGGGGCAACATTGACACGACAATCTGGATCAGAGCTGAGCATTATCATTAGCGATTTTCCAAAAAGCTACACTGGACAGATTCTCTTAGATGGCGTCGACATTGGCATTGCTGGACCCGACACCACAACGATCACGCTTGCAGACGACCCTTCAGACTCAACTGCTCGGCTAGCGCGCCCAGGCCTACACAGGGTCACACTTAATATCTATCCAGAAAAGAGCGGCCACGCAGTCGCTACACTCTATCACACCTTTTCGACTAGTAAGTAATCGATGCTTTGTAGCAACCCTCCGCCGTCACGTGTCCTAACAATCCAGGTCAACAATCCAAATAGAGTTGATCAATTGCGATACGACCATCTAATGGCATTGAACTTCGACCTGCATGCCATCCGCCGCTTTCCCTCCCTGCCTCGGTCAGGTAAACTGAGCGTGGAGGTGATCACATGGAGATCACGGTCAATCACATTCGCATCAATTATGAAAAGCACGGAAGCGGCGCCCCCCTTTTACTGCTTCACGGCAACGGGGAAGATCTGCACCTTTTCGACGATCTGACGCCACTTTTGGCAAAGACGCACACCGTTTATGCCTTGGACAGCCGAGACCACGGCCAAAGCGAGCGCGGCGTCGCGTTGACGTATGAACTGATGGCAGAGGACGTGCGTGCCTTTTTGCGTGAGCTGAATCTGATGAAGGTAACGCTGATCGGGTTCTCAGACGGCGCGATCACCGCGATGCTGGTCGCCAGTGCCTCGCCAAGGCGGATTCATAAATTAGTGCTAGCCGGTGGTAATCTCACCCCACGCGGCGTGCGGTGGGCGGCACGAACCGGGGTGCGACTTGCCTATCTCAAGCACCGCGATCCGCTGTTGGGTCTGATGCTGCACGGCCCGCACATCAGTCAAAAACAGTTGCGGGCGATCACGGCCCAGACACTTGTGTTGACTGGGGCGAAAGATGTCATCACCCGCAAAGAGAGTATCGCGATCGCCAGCGGTATTCCGGGCAGTATCTTGCAGATCGTCCCAAACGCCGAGCACAGCGATTATGTCAAAGACGCCGGCCGATTTTACCCGCTGATTCGCGCGTTTGTCAGTCCGACGCCAGAAGCATGATTCGTCGCTCGCCTGACAAGGCTAATTGAAAGTGAAGTCCAATCAAGCGCTGCGACAAAACGTCGCGCGCTTTTTTTGCGCAAAAAAACGCCAACCGACAAATTTCGTCAGTTGGCGCCTCAGGACACACTAAAGAGGCCTCGAGAGGCCCCATTTTTGAAATTTTCAGTTACGAACGTGCCGCTGTCTGCGCGGGAGTCGGTGCCGCGCCCTATGTACCGTGTGCTACCCGCTGTGATGGCACACGGTGATCCATCCGACCCATTTTGAACACCAGATGAAAATGGCATCCGTTGTTAACGCTTATACCCGAATCGCCGAACACGCGCCAGCGCCGGTGAGACAGGCCCCATGAGACTCAAGGGAAAGCTACGATCGTTCGGCAACCGGACTCGGCCGGCAGGACCACCGAAGGAATTGGACAGGAGTTCAGTGAGTTTGCAAGGCTCACACCTGCAATCGAGTTAACGAAATCAGTATAGTCGGGTGCTTACTTTTTGTCAACGTTTTCAATCTGCGTGGAATCGCTGTTACAGCGGTGTTGTGAGCGCTTACGAAAAACTTAATGTTTGGTTTACGCACGCGAAAAAAGCCGAGCCCATTTTGCAAGGCTCGACTGATCGATCAAATATATTGTTTGGCCAGCGCGTCGGCGATCTTCAGGAACGGATACTTGTCCGGCGCCTTGGTTGTGTTGGTCAAGAAGATCACGGCGTTTTGACCGTCTCGACTGATGCGCATGAACCCGGTGAAGCCGTAGCCGTAGCCTTGCGCGCGACGCTGGGTCGCCACCGATTGATACAGGCCCCCGGCGTAACTGCTATTCGTGCCAGCTAACCGGGTGTACAACGTCTTTTTCTCCGCCGGCGTCAAAATCGTGCCATCCTGCAACGCTTTTTCCGCGTGATACAGTTCCATGCAGTTCATGTAGAGCTGCCCGGTGCCCAGCTCGAAATGAGCCTGCGTTGCGCTGGTGGTATAGGCGGCACTGAAATCCGCGAGCGCGGCTTTCGGCGGCCAGCGGTATCCCAGGGCGGCCGTTTGTGGGAGCGGGTCATAGGCAAATGTCGCCGCGTTCAACTTGAGGGGATCGAGGATCAGCTCGTGCAAGTTTTGCGGATACTGTTTACCGCTGACCTTCGCCAAGATGCCGCAGAGAATGTTGTAGTTCAGCCCGGCGTAGAAGAAACTGCGGTGCTGCGCCGGGTCAAACTGCACCATGGTCGCCATGTTCGCGACGGCTTGCTGGTCGTTGACGTACGGGCGTGGCCCATATCCTTGGCCAGGGCGATACCCCGAGGTCATGGTCAACAATTCCTGAACCGTGACCTGGCTGGCCGCCGGAAACTGTGGGAAAAATTGGCTCAGTTTGGTCGTCATCGCGAGCTTACCCGCCGAGATCTGCTTCATGATCAATGCAGCAGTCAGGCTTTTTTGAATCGAGTTGATCTCGTACAGCGTCCCCAAACTATTTTTCTGGCCCGTGCCGGCGTTTGCGATACCGCTAGCGTAACTGGCGACCAGTTTCCCGCCCCGCACGATGATTGCCGTCCCGTTGAAGTGAAGCGGGGCAAGGCGACCCTGCAAAACAGCCTGGATGGTCGGGTCCACCGTCGAGGGCGTCTTCGAGACACTGCTAGAACTGGTAACGGTGGGCTCAGAGACCGTCCGTGTCATCGTGACGAGACTCGACTTCGCCTTTTGGGCCACCGCGTTGGCTTGGTGGCGGTGCCAAACATAGGCGCCGCCCATCGCGGCCAGCGCCACCATTGCAAGGGCGAGAATGGCCGCGAGCACATGCGCTGGTCGTTTGGCGTGGGCGGACTGCTCACGCCGCTGTTTGCGTGTTTGCATGGACTCACTTCCAGCTTGTCGCGTTGGCCCACGCGGCGGAATAGTAATGGTGGTTGATGTGGTAAACTGGCTTTTCCTGCTTCTCTTCCAGGAACGGGGCGACAGTCTCATCGACCTTCACCCAGCCGCGCCAACCCAGGTGAATGGTGTCTTGCATAAAGTACTTCTCTTTGCCGTCCTGGGTGAGATCCTGAACGCGGTCAAAGCCTTGGCTGGTCAATTGGTGCTTCACCTTGCTGGCAGCCGTTTTGATCATCGACTGCGACAGCCCGGTGTAGGCGGCCCATTTTTGGTTGATCGGCGGAATGACGAACTGGACGTCGACATGGTAGCGCGCGAATTGCTCCAGCAGTAGCTCCAAGTCGCCGTATTCGGGCGAGCGGCAATAATCGAAGCGCACCTGACTATTTTTCAGCCCATCGATCTTCCCGCCAGCAAGTCGGGTCGAATAGAAATGATTGTCGATGCCCAGGTCATTGTTCGACGTCGCCTTGGCCGCGATCTTGTCGGCCAGCGCGTTCAGCTCCGGATAAGTCGCGGCGGCCGGCAACTGCTTTTCCGCCTTCTCGATCTTCGGCAAGTTATTGGCCTTGAACCCATAGCGGGAAAACAGGGCGTCTTCGTTGTTCAACAGCCGCGCGCGAAGATCCAGCAGCGACATCGTGGCACTGGAGATCGGTTGTCCGGCGGCGATGTCCTTGGTGGCGTCATAAAGCGTCGCGTTGTCACGGATCACCGGCATTTTCAGCAAACGGTGCGCCGCATAGACATCGGCCGCACGTTTTGGCTCCGCCGAGCGCAGCCATTCGATCGTCTGCATTGGCGAAAAATAATAGGCGAAGGCATCCGGCATCTGGCCCATTTTGGTGAACCACTGCAGGGATAAGATAACGACCGCCTTTTTCCCGGCCAACTGCTGAATCATCGTCTGATCGGCGATGAAATGCGTCAGCGACTGGGTCCCCGGCGCACCGAGGAGCAGCGGGCGGTAATTGCGATCGTATTTGGCCGCCAAAACAGAGGGATGAAACGCGTCCATCCGGGACAATTCACTTGAGCCGAAAAACGGCACGTAGCCGTCTTGGACCGCCTGATGCTTGATGCGCTGACCCGCAAGCACGTCTGGTGACAAGGAGACCGCAGCGCGTTCGATCGTGCCACGGTTCAGATTCCCCAGCGGAAGCGGCGCGACCAAGATCACCGCGACTAGCGCAAAGGCGACCGCAATCGGTCCGAAGATCTGCCAGAGCTTCTTTTTCATTGGGCGTCTGCCACCTTTTTGATGATCTTCGCAGCCGTATCCCACTGGCTGCGGTCGAACTCAGAAACAGGAACGGTCACGCCGAGCTGGTCCTGCAGTTCAAGCAACAACTGAACGGTGTCCATCGAATCCAGCAGGGCGTTGTCAAACAAGTTATCATCCAAATTGTTGGCCAGGTCTTCGCCAGTCAGGTCCTGCAAAATGTTCAATACCGTTTCTTTGATGTTTTCAGCCATGATAATTTCTCCTTTTGATTGTTGATAGAATTGATTGTGGGTGAAGTTAGCTGCTCAGACTTAAACGCTCGGCTTCGCACCCTTTCCAGTTGGGCTTCGCGGGGCAGGGGTGAGGCATCTAACTGGTCCCGTCACTCGGGGCTAAGAGCGCCCCAAGCGCCAGGCCCAAGTTAGCTGCTCACCCCTGAACGCTCGGCTTCGCACCCTTTCCAGTTGGGCTTCGGCCCGCATGGCGGAGACCTCTAGGCGTCTCATGCACTCGGTGGCAAGGTGCGCCACCAAGCACCTGAGCCGGCCTAGCTGTTCCGCCATCCCGCGGGCCTCCGCACCCTACCGCGAGATATGTGGCATTGGTGCGAACCAGAGTTGGTTCAGGAAGCCCGAGAAGATCAGGAATGAGAAGCAGACCACGTTGAAGGTGATGAAGATCGCCAAGGCCTGGGTCCACTTGTTGTGCGGCAGTGACTTGCGATGTTTTTTCTTAAACCGAAGCCAGATGTCATTGATGATGATCGCCGCGGCATGGAACAGCCCGTAGACGATGTAGTACCAGGTGACGCCGTGCCAGAAGCCCATCACCAGGAAGTTGATCAGGTACGCGACCTGGGACACGCGGATGCGATTTTTCACCAGCTTGTGCTTCATGATGAAAAACGTGACGCGCATGAAGATGAAATCGCGGAACCAAAACGACAGGGTCATGTGCCAACGTTGCCAAAAATCCTTGATATTGCCGGCGATGAATGGCTTGTTGAAATTCATCGGAGTGGCGATGCCCATCAGGTAAGACACCCCAACGGCAAACAGCGAATAGCCTGCGAAGTCGAAGAACAGATACATCGAGTACGTGTACATGTACTTGACCAGCTCCAGCGACAGGCCGGTGCCGAAGAATGCATCGCGCATCCCCATCGCCCCGCGCGCCACCTGGGGCAGTGCAACGGTGCCAAACAGATAGCCGAGAATATATTTATACAGAAAGCCGATGAAGATGTAATGGACGCCTTTGCCGACCATGTCGATATAAGCATCCCGGTCAGGAATTTTTTCATAATCCTGCTCGAACCGGCGAAAACGGTCGATCGGGCCGCTGGAGATCGTCGGGAAGAAAAGCAGGAAGCGAATGAATGCCCACAGCGAGAAGTTCTTTATCGTGCCGTCGCGCATTTCCATGATCATCTGAACCGATTTAAACGTCAGGTAGGAAATGCCTAAGAACCCGATCAGCGAGGGATGCGGCGAGAAGACCGGGGTCATTTTCACGACCACCAGTGGCATAATGCTGGCAATCACGGCGAGCACAAACATCCAGGTCTGATTTTGCCGACTGCGATAGCGGTGATACCCCCACACCAGCGCGGCTTCAAACACCACATAACCGATCAGCGCGACGCCTTGTTGCCACTTGTCAGCATCAAAGATCAGAAACAAGAACAGAAACGAGACGATCGTTTCATAGATCTTGAACCGCCGGCCAAATGTGAGACCGATCATGAGCGGGACCAAGGCGATGAGCAGATAGACAAAATACATCGGGTTGGCGTATGGCTGCAAATTGATCATTGATCGTTGACCTCCGCGATCAAGGCCTTGATCGCGACCTTGTTATTTTGCGTCTGCGGCAAGCTGTCGCGATAGATGAAGCGCTGCGGAATCATGTACGGCATCATTACGCCGCCCAGGTAGCTCTTGATGGCCTTGGTCAGCGCCAGGTTGCTTTCATAGTCATTGGCTTCCGGCACCACGAAGGCGAGAAGCTGGGCGACTTTATGGTCCGCGTTGTATTTTGGCACCGCGACCCCTTGCCGGATCATCGGTGCATCACTGAGAAAATGGTTGACCTCTTCAAGCTCGATGCGGAACCCATTGAGCTTGATCTGAAAATCGGTCCGGCCGAGATAAAAGATCATGCCGTCATCATCGATGTACCCAAGGTCGCCGGTTGCATAGCTTTGCGTCCCATCGGCAGCCGTGCTGAAGACCGCCGCCGTTTTTTCCGGTCGATTGATGTAACCTTTCGAGACGCTTTCGCCGCTGATCACAAGCTCGCCGACTTGATGGCCGTCTTGTTCGCGCGCGTCCTTCAAGCTGACCGTGTCTTCCGGCTGCATGATCCCGATCGGCAGGCGGGCATGATCAGCCAGGACCTGCTGCGTGATTTGAACGGCGGAAACGGCGACGGTCGTCTCAGTCGGCCCATACGTGTTGTACAGTCGAATCTGTGGAAAACGCTCGAGCACTTTGGCCGCCGTGGCATGGGTCAATTCCTCACCGCACAGCAGAATCATCTCAAGGTCCGGATAATGCGCCGCATCGAAGGTCGGCTCCAGCAAGGCGATGTCTAAAAATGATGGGGTGGAGACCCACACCTGAAGGTCCAGCCGAGGCAGGGTCGCAAACAGTTGCATCAGATTGTCGGTGACGGATTTTGGCATCACCTCGATGCACCCACCAGCCGCCAAGCCGACATACAGGTCCATCACAGACAGATCAAAGGAATATGGCGCCTGACTCAGCATTTTCGGATGCATCGGCAAGGCGAAGGTGTGCATCCAGTTGACGAAGCTGACCAAATTGCGATGGGAGATCTGAACCCCTTTTGGCTGACCAGTTGTGCCCGAGGTGAAAAGAATGTAGAAATTCTCATCCCCCTGCACAGGCTGCAGGCCTGCCGCTTGCTTGCCACTAGCGATTGCCGTCGTCACTTCAGCCGGCGTCATGACCGGCGTGTGCATCGCGATCGGCAGATCCGCAAGCGCAAGGACATAAACGGGCTGGGCGATCTCTTCGATCATTGCGAGCCGATCGTTAGGCGAATGGGTGTCAACGGGAATGTAGGCGTGGCCACTTTTGACGGCGCCCAGCATCGCGGCGATCGTCGCAAAACTTTGATCGCAGTAGATCATGATTGGGCCAGCTGGAATGTTTTTCTCTGCCAACGTGGCCGCCACGCCATCGGATGCCTGTTTCAATTCCCCATACGTGTTGATCTCGCCGAGCACGTTATAAGCAGGTCGGTCCGGATCGGCCTGAGCGATCGAGTCAATGGTGTCAATGATGTTTTTGATCATAATGGACCTCCTAGAATTCGTTGTAGATGAAGCGGCTATTCGTCACGCCGCGATAACTGTATAAATAAACCAAGATCATGATGATGATCGCGTAAAGCAGCGTGCGGCCGATGAATTGAACGACCGGCTTATGCCACCAGGTCAAAAAACGCGCTGTCATTGCGTTTACCTCCTTGAGTTGCTGTGCGGGGGTTGGAACAGCCAAGTTGGCCGCCCACCCCTCCCGCACGGCTGCACATCCTGTAGTTGAGCTCCGGCCCGCATGGTGGGAACATCTAGGCAACTCAAGCACTCGAGGGTAAGAGCGCCCTCAAGCGCTTGAGCCGACCTAGCTGTCCCACCATCCCGCAGGCCTGCGCATCCTGTAGTTGAGCTCCGCCGTGCAGGGGTGAAACGTCTAACTGACCCTCGCGCTCGGCGGTCTTGCCGCCAAGCACTCCCGCCAAGTTAGTCGTTCCCCCCTCCCGCGCGGCTGCGCATCCTATCTAAATATTCCCCTCACGACGTACATGACGGGGCGCGGGCGGCCTCTTCTGTGGACGCCGCTCAGCCATACGAGCAGTTGCGCGAGGTTCAATAGCAGCAGGCCAAGCACCAGCTGGCCCATCGCCAGCGCGACGATGCCGAAAATGGCAAGGGTCAATGCGCCGATGCGCAACCAGTGCCGCCATGGGACCGGCATCCCCGCAGTAGGCGTGGCCGGCCAGACGAGGTACCGCTGACGAAACCCGATCCAGTCGATCAGCTCAAGGGAAAAGCCCTCTTTGGTGGCCACTTTCAGCAAGGCGCTTCGGGCGGCCGCTGTCAGCAAGGCGTAATGATACCAATGCACCGGCGGACTCAGCCGCAGGGCGTGGTCCTGCCCCGGCATCGTCACCCCGACCACTTCCGCCCCCGCATCGAAATGGTTGGACAAAAGTTGCGGCAGTAGATCTTCATGCGGCTGATCCAGATCGGCGATCAAGTAAAGATCCGCCGTAATGTTGGCCAACCCCGCCTGCACCGCGGCGTCAAAACCAAAGTGACGAGATAAACTGATGTAATGGATGTGTGCTGGGTCTTTTGCGCGAAGCGTCTCAATGCTCGTCAAGACCTCGTTATTGGCGCCGTCGTCGATCAACCAATAATCAACAACAAGCCCCGGCCAAAGCCGTGCGCTTTCATCTAGTGCCGCCCGAAAGCGGATCACTGTTTCCGTGATGGCTGTCTGTTGCCAGCTTGGCATGATCAACGCCGCTGTCGGCATATCGATTCCCCCTCGCACAAAAAAACACCGTCGTCAGAATTTTTCATTCTGACTCAACGGTGTCTAGTGTAGGAAAATATAACGGTGGCTTCCCCTTATATTTTCTATATATTATCTGAGTTTTTCTCAGAAAGCGGCTTCCCTGCCGGCAACGTCAGGGTGAACCGGCTACCGCGGGGTTGGTTATCCGAGACCGTCAACTGACCGTGATTAAGGGCGGTCATCCGGTTGGCGATCGCCAGGCCAAGCCCGGTGCCAGCCACTTCCTTGGAGCGGGCCGCGTCCACGCGGTAAAAACGGTCGAAGATCCGTTTTTTCTCCGCTTCGGGAACACCTTCGCCGGTATCCGTCACGGTGATGAACACGTGCTGGCCGGATTCCTGCAACAACACCTCGATCGTGCTGTCTTCCGGTGAATACTTGCGGGCGTTCGAGATCAGCGCCGACACAATCTGCTCAACCGTGTCCGCGTTGGCATACGCGATCACGCCTGGATCTCCCTGGAAGGTCACGCGCTGACCAGCAGGTGGCTGGGCGACGACCAGCCCCTGCATCAAGCGGGTGACATCAAATAAGGCGAGCGTGAGGGTGGCGTGATCCATGCGCGACAGCTGGAGCAAGCTCTCGATCAGGTGCTGCATGCGCAGCGACTCAGTGTCGATCACTTCAAGCGATTGTGGCACCAACTCCGGATGGGCCTCACCGTGGCGCCGAATTAAGGACAGATGCCCCCTGATCGCCGTGAGCGGCGTGCGCAACTCGTGGCTGGCATCCGACACGAATTGATGGTCGCGGATCACCTGGCGATTGAGCGAATTCAGCAGGCGGTTGAACTCGATGCTCAGTGCGTGGACTTCCACGGGGTTATCGGGCACCGGCAGCGTTTCGTGGTACGTGACATCCTTGGCAGAATCAATGCTGTTGGCCGCCTCGGTGAGCTGAACCAGTGGCTGGTTGAGACGCCGCGCGAGCAGCCCAATCAGCCAGATACCCAGCACCAACCCGATCAATGTGATGCCTAAAATCGTGGTGACCAGCAGGCGCAGAAGATTGACCATCGGATTAAGCGACTGCCAGATCTGATAGTGAATGGTGACGGTGCCGCGCCGCTCGGTGGCTTCGCTGTGATAGTACAGTCCCTGGTCCGGTTCATATTGGACATGCGACGACAGTGGCCACTCATCCAGATCATTTTTCAAAAAATGCTGCGTGCCACGGGAAAAATAGGTCTCCTCGCCGGCATCATCCGTCATCGTGACTTTGACAAAGGCACGGCGGGTATTGGCCGGCGTGCTGTTATGCCACTTCTGCCAATCCGGTTCGTTGGTTGAGGTCGCGCTTTTCAGCGTGCTCATCATCAAAATGCTGTCATCGCGCTTGCTGCGAATCAGGTGATACCCGACGAGGCCGATCGTCGCAAAGCTGGTGACCACCATGATCACGGCTAATAACCAAATATACGTCCAGGTCATGCGACTGGCGCTGGTGCGTTGCCGCTTGCGGCGCGGCTTGTGGGGCGATGCGGTGGCCTCGGCAGCTCGCTTCTCTGGTGCTTGGCTCATGCCTTGCCTCCGATCTCATACCCAACGCCGCGCACCGTCTGGATGAGCGGTGGGAGGCTTGGGCGCTCGATCTTATTGCGCAGGTAGCGAATGTACACATCCACAATGTTGACCTGGCCGTCAAATTCCGGCCCCCAGACCTGATCCAGCAATTCATCGCGGGTCATGGGCTGGCCGGCGTGTTGCATCAGCGTTTGAAGCAGGTCAAATTCGCGTTGTGTCAGCTGGGTGATCTCGCCATTGCGGGTCACCTGATGGGCTTTTGTGTCCAGAATCGTGTCGCCACAGCTGAGCTGTTTTTTCGTGGGCGCATCGTGATGCCGCAGATTGACCCGGATACGGGCGAGCAGTTCCTCGATCTCAAAGGGCTTGGTAATGTAATCGTCGGCCCCATTATCCAGGCCCGCCACCTTGTCCCCCACGTAATCGCGGGCGGTCATCATGATGATCGGCACCTGGGACAATTTTCGAATGCGGCGCATCACTTCCAGGCCGTCCAGCCGCGGCAACATCCAGTCCAGCAAAATGAGATCGATATGCTCTGCCTGCGCCTGATAGGTCTCCCAGGCAGTCTGGCCATCTTGCGCCACCACCACCCGATACCCCTCAAAGCCTAGCTCCGAGCGCAGGTATGTCACCAAGCCATCCTCATCCTCGACCAAAAGTATCGTTTCGTTCATCAGCTGCCGCCTTTCCGGACCATCCGCCATGTTATGTGCACAGCGTACCACGTCAACTGAGCGACTAGCGGTAACAGTTTTGTCATCTTAGCCGGCGAAACCGGTTGCACAATATAATAGAAGGAAAAATTTTCGGCAAACAAACAAGGCGCCAGGAAAGATGCCCTGCGCCTTGTCAGAAGTACGATTCATATGACTGACACACCGCTATTTCGCTGCGCGATCGCCTGTCTTTTTGCCAAAATGCTTGCGGAACCATTTCTTCACTTGACCGCTCATCGTCTTGGCCCGGACCAATTTTTCCGAACCCAGATATTTGCGGGCCACGCGCAGCGCCGGAATGGCATCTGAAACGACGAAGTTCATCGTGCGGCCGTCATCGAGGTCGATGTAAATGCCCCGGATGTGTTTTTTGCCGACGACTTGAGCTCGAATCAGCGCCACATTTTCCCATGGAATCTGAACGAAGCCCGCGCCGCTGTTGGCCCGGTATTCCATTCCCTTGTCGCCAAACGCCATCACGCCGGGCCGCGGGGAATTAGGATTGAGCATCGCGTTGACCTTGATCGCGTATTCGACCTCGTGATTGAGTGATTCGACCATGCCTGTCGCCGCCTTTCTGAATACCTTATTTTAACAAAAAAGACGAGGCGTTGACCCCGTCTTTTGGCTTATCTTTAGGCACCGAGCACGCCGCTCCAGTAGCCCAGAATCCCCAGGCCAAACAGCGCGAAGATGATGATGATTGGACTGACTTTTTTGCGTAAGAGCCAGACGCAGACCAGCGTTAAGAGAAGTGGCATCAAGCCGTAGATCAACTGGTCAAACGTTGCCTGCAAGGTCGTGACCTTGTTGACGTCAACGTTGCTGCCGTTGCGGATCTGGTCGATCACGTTCCGCCAATCCTCGGCCTTGTGTGCGCCAGTCCCGTTGATCGCGGAGAAATCGACCAAACTCTTCTTGTCGTTGGCAATCGTACTGGTGATCATCGGGAACTTCATCGTGGTCCATCGTGGCACCAGGACGCCCATGATGAACATCCCTAAGATCGACGCGCCTGTGGTCAGCTTCTGCATGAAGCCGCCGGACAGATCCTGCGTAATGTTTTCGCCTTGGCGATACCCGAGTTCCTGGGTGTACCACAGGAAGGCCATCCGCATCACGTTCCACACAACGAAGAAGAAGATCGGGCCAAGCCAGCTGGACTTCAGTGCAAGGGAAGCCGCAAACGCCCCGATAACAGGACGCATGGTCCCCCAGAAGATCGGGTCGCCGACACCAGCCAGCGGGCCCATCATCCCAATTTTGACCCCCTGAATCGCTTTGTCGTCGATTGCGGCGCCGTTTGCGCGTTTTTCCTCAAGGGACATTTCGACCCCAAGGACCGGTGATGCCAGGTATGGGTGTGTGTTGAAGAATTCCAGGTGGCGCTTGAGAGCAGCCGCCCGGTCGTCTTCGGTCTTGTACAGTTTCTTCAGGGCCGGAATCATGGAATATGCCCAGCCAACGTTTTGCATCCGTTCGTAGTTCCAGGACGCTTGGAGAAACTGACTGCGCCACCAAACATGCAGGCGGTCCTTTTTGGTCAATTGAATTTGTTCATCAGCCATTGTCGATTCCTCCTTACTCGTAATCGTTCAAGATGTCGTCGAGTGGGTCGCCCCCGGCACCGCCAGCATTGCCACCACTGTTGCCACCGCCGCCATTGAATTTAGGCGACAGCTGCAGGTAGACAAGTGCCAGGCAGACGCCGATGATCCCCATCCCGATCAGCGAGATCTCGGAAACGGCGGACATGGCAAAACCGATGAAGAACCACGGCCACAAAGCAGGCGTGGCCATCATGTTGATGACCATCGCGTAACCAACGGCGACGATCATGCCACCGCCAGCCTGCAGCCCGAACTTGATCACTTCCGGAATCGCGTTCAGAACGCCTTGCACGGTCTCCGCCGGAATGGCGATGACCAGCGCGGCAGGAATGACGATACGCAGGCCCTGCAGCATCAGCGCCGTTAAATGATACGCTTCGACGCCGCGGAACGAGCCTTTTTTCGCCTGGTTGTCAGCGCCATGCGCCAACCCAACGGTGATGGAACGAACGAAAATGGTCAGCACCAGACCGGCAACAGCCAGCGGCATTGCCAAAGCAACGGCGGTATCCACGTCGCTACCCTTCATGGTGACCAAGATCGCGGCCGCAACAGAAGCCAAGGCGGCATCCGGTGCAACCGCAGCGCCGACGTTCATCCAGCCAAGGGCGATCAGTTGCAGCTGGCCGCCGAGCAGTAGCCCTTCAACTGGATGCCCGGTCACCAGCCCGATCAACGCACAGGCGATGATCGGCTGATGGAATTCGAACTCATCAAGAATGCCTTCCATCCCGGCAAAAAACGCAACGATGAGTACGAGAATAATGGTAATTGCAGACATTGTTCTCCTCCTAATATGTAGTGAGACAAGTAGCGAGGCAGCGGTGCGTTTGCGTGCCACGCGAAATGACCGCGAAAAACACCGCATCAAAGCGCCACTTGTCTATTCCCTGATCAAACGCCCTTGAGACCCGACTTTTTCAGCAGGTCGTCCAAATTGGCTTTGCTATCCGTTGGAACCTTTTGCACGTTGAACTTGACCCCTTTTGATTCGAGGTGCTTGAAGGCATCAACGTCTTCCTGATTGACGGACAGCACGTTGTTGATCATCACTTTGCCTTCCGAATGGGCCATCGAGCCAACGTTGACTTCTGGCAGTTCGACCCCGCCATCCACCACGCGCACAACGTCTTCCGGATTTTCAAAGAGTAGCAGTGCCTTGGTCGTGCCAAAGCGTGGGTCCTTGAAAATGTCGATCATTTTCTGAATCGGAATCACGTTGGCTTTGACACCAGGCGGCGCGGCCTCAGTGATCAAGGTCTTGCGCAGGTTGTCATGTGCGACATTGTCGGACACGACGATGATGCGCGTCGGCTGTACGGATTTGGTCCAAGCCGTTGCGACCTGACCATGAAGCAGACGCGAATCGATACGAGCGAGCCCGATCTTGATCTTGCCATCGCCCAGCACCGTTCCTTCTGGCAATGCGCCAGCGGCCTGCGCCGGCGCAGCCGCTGCGGCAGGTGCTTCGGCTGCTTGTGGTTCCAGACTTTCCGGCTTGACTTTGACCCCGTCACGTCCGGCTTCGACGATATGCGCCGCAATGTCCTGCGCCGAATCCATCGACAGCCGTGATCCATAGGCTTCGATCAGCATCGGCAAATTGAGCCCTGTGACCATCGCCCATTTGTCTTCGTGATCCGCCAAGATGAGATTGGCCTGGTTGAACGGTGAGCCGCTCCACAGATCGATCAGGAACAGCACTTGTTCCTGGTCGGAGAGTTTGGCGATCGCGTCTTCCAGGTGTTGGTGCAGATCGTCCGGACCTTCATTGGGCATGAAGGTCACGACTTCGACGTCTTCTTGCTCGCCGAAGATCATCTGCCCGGATTGTTTGATGCCAGCCGCGAATTCGCCGTGACTGGCAAGAATGATACCGACCATAATGTCGCCTCCTAGTAAAAGATAAGATGGACCAGCCCATGGCAAAATAGGCGCCCATCAGCTCCAGAAAACAGTCTAAACATTGCTTTCATTGAATGCAATCAAAACGGCTCGAAAAATAAGGCGTTTTCATGAAAGAGTTGCGTTGATAACATTCTCGTGGCAACTTTTTTTCGCGGAACCGCTCCCATTTTTGACCCCGATGACCCCCATGAGCCGCCGCACACGGCCACCAGCCCAATTTTGATAACTAATTTCAGAAACCGAAACCGGTTGCACGAAGTAAGTTCAATTATTTACAAACTATATTTATGTATTCTGATTGACAATTTCTGAAAGCGCTCATTTTTTTGTTGCAAGCCGATCACGGGTAGTGCAGATCTGCACCCTGCGCGCCAGTCACATCAAAAGAGGCGCATCATCAATAGGAAAGCATGATGAAGGAGGCCCCAAAATGGCGATCGGCGATCAGATTCGAAGCATCCGACTCGAGCATCATTTATCGCAGCAGGCCCTTGCCGACCAGCTGCATATTTCCCGTCAATCCGTGTCCAAGTGGGAAACGGGCAGTGCCCAGCCCAGTTTTGACAATATTGTCAGTCTCAGTGATCAGTTCGGCATCAGCCTGGATGACTTGTTGCGGGCGGACTTAACGCTGCTTGCAGCCCTGCGCCAGCAGGACCAGCAAAAAGAACGGCGCGTATTTTGGCTCGGGCTACCCCTGGCCGCCTTGCTGCTGACCTTGCCGCTAGTTCTGACGAATACCGCAGGCACCAGCTGGCTACCGGACCTGTTGGCGCTTGCCGGTGCGGCCCTTTTTCTGTGGGCAATGAGCCGCCTCCAGCGCCAGCCGCTGTGGTCTCAACTGGCACGCGGACTGAAATGGTCGCTATGGGTGGCCCTCGCCCTGTGTTGGCTCCCAATCTTGATCAACGGCCTGGGCGGCTTCTTGGTCGGGCTGGGGCGCCACTAGCGACGCGCCCGCCCGCGCCTGCCGGTTGCGGCGGCGGTGCAACCAGGCGGTGCTCGTTTGGCGGTATTGCCCGGGTTAGGCTTTGAGATGGGGATAACCCCAACTCAAATACGAAGGTGGTCTAACCATGACAGATCTTTCTGCTTTACCCAAGCACCTCGAATTAAAATCGCTCGCAGTTCTTGGCATCAGTTTGCTTTCATTGATCTTATTTGCCTTTCTGTTTCGCCACGGGCCGTTAGACGAGAACGCCCGCGTGGCCCTGGTCCAATTGATCGTTGGCCTGATGATGGTGGGTCTGTCTGTGAGCTGGTTGCGGTTGCCACTATTTGATAGGCCAGCGCACCTCGTCCCTGCCATGAGCGCGGCCGGCGTGATCATCGCATTAAACTGCTTGGACCTCGGCCGCTTTCCGGGCTGGTCCTGGTGGCGCCTTGGTGATGCGCTACTACTGGGCTTGGCCGCCGGGGTAATGGAAGAGATTCTATGTCGGGGCCCGCTATTGTTTATTCTGGCCAAACATGCCCCGAGCGCCGTTTCTAGCAGCTGGTTTGCGGCAGTAGTGTCGGCGGTCATTTTCGGGCTGCTGCACCTGTTAAACGCTGGGGGCTCGCAAAGTCTGTGGCAAACCGTCCTGCAGGTCCTCTATACGATGGCCTTTGGATTGGCGATGGCCGCACTGTACCTCATAACGCACAATCTACTGGTGCCGATCTTAGCGCACACCATATTTGACACGATTGCGTATTATTTTGACCTGAATGGCACGTCCAGCATGGGCGGCAGCTGGTGGGGCTGGCTGAGTTTTGCAGCACTCACCGGCGGCTGTCTCGTGATCGGGCTTGCATTGATGGGAACCTTGCCGCATTCGGCGCTTATTTCCCGGGCAATAGGCGCGCCGACGACACAGATCGTAGCGGGGCCGAATGCAACCGACGCCCCGAACGAGGCAAGTGAGGCACCCCTGCACGCAAAGAAACGAAACCTGTAGCCGTCCTTTTGTCTCTCACCAAAAATTCATCTTTTCGCCACTTTTTTGGCTAGGAGGGGTTGACAAGGCCGGCCGAGTCCTTTAGTGTGGGCTTCAGACATTCGAATAACACCAAGAAATAGAGGTCGCGGGGCCTGACGAACACTGAGGAGTGCCTGAGCACGTTGAATCAGCCGTAAGCATCCACCGCCGAAATCTTGCGTTCTCTCAGAGGAACACAAGGTTGGGCCAAGCGACAATATCGCTTGGACTGTCGCAGCAATGCGGAGCGCTATGATTCTTGTCTAACGACAGAAGCAGCAGGGGCTGACCTTTTATTTATCTAGAGGTCAGCCCCTTTAAGTTTGCTCTATTTCCCCCGGCGGTTTGGTTTGTCACCACACGAAGGGAGAGTTTTTACATGAAGAACAGGATTTGGCGACGCGCGCTTGGCTTAGCGGCCGGGCTTGCGGCAGCACTTGCGCTGGCGGCAGGCAGTTTGGCCCCGCAGTCGACGCAAGCGGCAGATGATGGGACATTCAAGGTCGGCATGGAAGCCGGCTACGCACCGTTCAACTGGACGCAAAGCACCAGTGCCAACGGAGCGGTCAAGATCGAAGGCTCGTCTGAATGGGCGAACGGCTACGATGTGCAGATGGCAAAAAAGGTCGCCAAGGCGCTGGGCAAAAAGGTCGTCGTTGTGAAGACCTCTTGGGATGGCCTGCAGCCAGCCTTGACCTCGGGCAAAATCGACGCGATCATCGCCGGCATGTCTCCGACTGCTGAACGGCGCAAGGCGATCGATTTTTCCAGCACCTATTACGCCAGCAAGTTGACGGTCGTGGTCCGGCGTGACAGTAAGTATGCCAAGGCCACCAGTATCAAGGATTTCAACGGCGCCAAGATCACAGCCCAGCTGAACACCTTCCATTATGAGGCGATCAATCAGCTCAAAGGCGCAATCAAGGAGCCGGCGATGAACGATTTTCCGGCGATGCGTGTCGCCCTTGAATCCGGCACCATCGACGGCTATGTCTCCGAAGTTCCAGAAGGCATCACCGCTGAAGATGCGAACCCGGACCTCACCTACCTGCGCTTCGACAAGGCCAACGGATTCAAGACCAATCCCGAAGACGTTGACCTGGCAATCGGCCTGCGGAAAAATGATCCGGATAAGGCCAAGATCAATGCCGAGCTCGCCAAGATCCCACAAAAGACGCGTGATCGCCTGATGAACGAAGCGGTCGCAAACCAGCCATCCAGCGATAGCACCAGCAACTGGCTGGTCGCTTTGCTCAAGCAATACGGCCCGATGTTGCTGCGCGGCACCGGCATGACCCTGCTGATCTCCTTGATTGGGACCGTCGTCGGCTTCCTGATCGGCTTGCTGGTCGGCATCGCCCGCACCACCCCAGTACCAAAGAGCAAGGGCAAGCGCGGCCTGCGTGCGATTGGCAACTGGCTGCTCGCCGTTTATATTGAAGTCTTCCGTGGCACCCCAATGATCGTCCAGGCCGCCGTGCTGTACTATGGCGCCGCTCAGGCCTTCCACTTGAACATGGACCGGACGGCCGCCGCCTTGCTGATCGTTTCGATCAACACCGGTGCCTACATTTCCGAGATCATTCGTGGGGGCATCACCTCGGTCGACCCTGGCCAGTTCGAAGCCGCCCACGCACTGGGCATGACCCATCTGCAGACCATGATCAAGGTGATCTTGCCGCAAGCGATTCGCAACAGTTTGCCGGCTGTCACCAACGAATTTATCGTCAACATCAAGGATACGTCCGTTCTGTCCGTCATCTCCGTTTCCGAATTGTTCTTCTCCGCGGAGACTGTCGCTGGACAAAACTTCCAGTTCTTCCACACCTACCTGGTGGTCTCGGCCATTTACCTCATCTTGACCTTCACCATCAGCCGCCTGTTCCGCATTGTTGAAAAACACATGGATGGGCCAAAGAACTACAACGTCATGACTAATCAGATGCAAGTCGAGACCCCGAAGATCGGCTAGAAAGGAGCACAACATGACTGATTCAAACGAAACGATTCTCGAGGTCAAGGACCTCAAAAAAGCTTTTGGCGACCATGAAGTGCTCAAGGACATCAGTTTTTCCGTTAATCGCGGCGAAGTGATCTCCGTGATCGGGAAGTCCGGCTCTGGCAAGTCGACGCTTTTGCGCAACATCAATCTGCTTGAGGAGCCAACCGATGGCGACATCCTGTTCCACGGCCAAAGTATTTTGGCTGACAATTTCGACCTGCGCCAATACCGCGCCCATGTTGGCATGGTATTCCAGAGCTTCAACCTTTTTCATAACCTGACCGTGCTCGACAATGTCGTCGTCCCTCAGGAAACCGTGTTGAAGCGCGACGCCGCCGAAGCCAAGGCCCATGCGCTGGACCTGCTGAAGCAAGTCGGCATGGAGCCGTTCATCAACGCGAAGCCGGGCCAGCTTTCCGGTGGCCAGCAGCAGCGTGTGGCGATCGCCCGCGCTGAAGCGATGGATCCGGAAGTCTTGCTGTTCGATGAGCCAACTTCTGCCCTGGATCCGGAAATGGTCGATGATGTCCTCAACGCGATGACCGCCTTGGCCCACACTGGCCTAACGATGATCGTTGTCACTCACGAAATGGCGTTCGCTCAAGATGTGTCGGACCGCGTATTCTTCATGGACGAAGGCGTCATTGCCGAAAGTGGCACCGCGGAGCAGATCTTCGAGCATCCGCAAGAAGCGCGCACCCAGGAGTTCCTGCGGCGTTACCTGACCCGCGCCTGATCTTTGCAACACCCCCTAATACGAACGGCGACACCGAAGCGCAGCAGTAGCGCGCCGATGCCGCCGTTTTTTTGAAGGGTGCGGAGCCTTACTAGGAAAAGGGTGCGGAGGTGCGCGGGATGGTCGGGGGGGCTAACTTGGCTCGGGTGCTTGATGGCGCACTTCGCCATCGAGTGCACGAGACGGTTAGACGTCCCGACCATGCGCACCGGAGCCCGACTATAAAAGGGTGCGCGGCGCGGCGTTCAGGTCTGAGCAGCTAACAGGGTCTGGTGCTTGGGGCCGCTCCTAGCCCCGAGTGCCGGACCCAGTTAGATGCCTCAGACCTGCCGCGCGGAGCCTTACTAGGAAAAGGGTGCGGAGCCGTGCGTTTAGGGGTGGGCAGGTAGCTCGGCCTAGACGATGATGTGTTCCAATCCCCATCAGACGCAAAAAAGCGCCGCCCTCCTGTCTTTTAACAGGTGAGCGGCGCTTTCACATTTGGGGGGAGTCACAGCGTTTTGCCTGCGTGTGCCGCAAACAAGGCTGTGGACCAAATGTGTTACTTGCTTGTGATCATGGCGACTTTATCGCCCACATCGACTTTGCCATCCTGGAAGTCCTGAATGTTATCGACGTGATCCATATTGGTGACCACAGTGATGATCGTGGTGTCATGGCCGGCCGCTTTCACAGCCGCCAGATCCATCATGGCAACTTGCTGGCCGGCAGTGACATGCTGGCCTTCCTTCATCTCAATGGTGAAGGGGGCACCCTTCATTTCAACGGTATCAAGACCCATGTGGACCATCACTTCAAGTCCGGTCTCGGTCGTCATCATGAAGGCGTGCTTGGTGTCTTGGATATTTGCGATCGTCCCAGTCACTGGGGCGACGATTGTTTCCATGGTTGGATCAATGGCATACCCATCCCCAACCATCTTGGTGGAAAAAACAGAGTCATTGACTTGATCGAGGTGCTTCAATTGACCAGCAGCAGTTGCAACAAATTGACTGGCACCCGCAACGACTGGTGCTTCAACAGGTTCGTCAGCGGCAACAGAGGCGTCTGCGACAACGCCATCTGCGGTCAGCAGGTTGCCCATTTCATCCTTGGCGACCATCGCGGACTTCGGCACACCGAAGAAGTAAGTAGCGATGAACCCACCAACATAAGCTGCCAGCAGGCCAAGAACATAACCGAACCAACGATTTTGATAGATCAATGGAATAAGCGCGATGCCAGAGGGGCCGATGGTGATCGCCCCGATGTTCCCGATGCCGCCAATAACGGCACCACCGATCCCACCACCGATACATGCGGTGATGAACGGCCGACCAAGTGGCAGGGAAACACCATAGATCAGTGGCTCGCCAACGCCGAGAATACCGACAGGCAACGCCCCTTTGATCATGTTTGTCAGTTGCTTATTCTTGCGGCAACGGATCCACAGCGCGATCGCCGCGCCGACCTGGCCGCCGCCAGCCATGGCCAAGATCGGCAGAAGCGGCGTATTGTGCAGCTTGGCGATCATAGACAGATGAATTGGCGTCAGAATCTGGTGCAGCCCCAACATCACCATCGGCAGGAAGACCAAGCCGAGGATGAAGCCGGAGAAGGCCCCGCCGACGTTCAAGATCCAGTTGATGCCGCCGACCAAGGAGTTGGAGAGCCAACCCGCAGCAGGCATGACCAGGAAGATGGTGAACACGCCCATGATGAGCAATGTCAAAAATGGCGTGAAAATAATGTCAACAGAATCCGGAATGTGCTTGTGGAAGAATTTTTCAACATAAGACAGGATCCAAACGGAGAACAGGACCCCGATGATCCCACCAGAACCAGCCGTCAGTGCCTGGCCGGTGAAAATGTTGGTGATGGTGGTCGCAGCGGTGCCGGCGACAACGCCAGGCAACAGTACAAGGCCACCCATGATCCCGCCGAGGCCTTCAGTTGCGCCGAATTCCTTGGCGGCGTTGATGCCGACGTAGATGTTCAGATAAGTGAACAGCCCGCCGTTGATAACTTTAAGGACCAGGATGAATTGCGCCCAACCGCCGCCGAGCGTGCCGACGGTCATCAAGTTGCTCAAGATCCCTGCGATACCAGAGATCAACCCAGCGCCAACAAAGGCTGGAATCAGTGGAATGAAAATGCCGGAAATATGCTTCAGTGCAGCTCGCCACCAGGTCTGCTTTTGGGCAGCCTTATGTGCGGCATGAACCTCAGCGGCCTTTGCTTCAACGGCCGCCTTGCCTGACTGATAGTCCGTGGCAGCTGATGCCATGGCACCACCAGCGGCTGTTGGGAACGGCTCGCCGAGGCCTACGCCAACTTGGGCGACCATGTCCGCGGCGACCTTGTTCACAACGCCAGGGCCGACGATGACTTGGTAGGTATCCTCGTTTGCAACACCCAGAACACCGGGTACCTTTTTCAGACCCTCGGTATCCGCTTTGGAATCATCTTTCAAGGTGATCCGCACGCGGGTCATACAGTGAATCACTTTTTGCACGTTGTCAGGGCCGCCAATGTGATCATAGATCTCCTTGGCAAGAACCTGATATTTGTCTTCAGCCATTACTTTTCACCCTCCTTGGAAATTGCTTTCGCAATAAAGCCGTTGCCTGCTTTCAGGCGCGCCTCTGCGTCGGCTTTTGGCAGGTTCGTCAAGGTCATGACGATCGCGAGTTTGACGTCGTGATCGGCTGCCTCAAACATCGCTGCCGCGGTGTCGGCATCACAGTCAGTGGCTTCCTGAATGATGCGTTTACTGCGCTCGACCAATTTTTCATTTGTCGGCCGCACATCGACCATTAAGTTGCCATAAGCCTTACCAATGCCCACCATAGCGCCGGTGGACAACATATTCAAGACCATTTTTTGAGCTGTACCAGCTTTGAGTCGCGTGGACCCCGTCAAGACTTCGGGGCCGACCGGGACTTCGATCGCCAGGGCCGCATGCGCCGAGATCACGCTGTCCTTGTTGCAGGACAAAGCGATGGTCGCAGCCCCAACTGTTTTGGCGTAATCCAGCCCGCCGACCACATATGGCGTCCGGCCGCTGGCAGCGATGCCGACCACGGTGTCATTGGCGGTGAGGTTGGCATTTTTCAGATCATCGGCGCCCAGTTGCACATTGTCTTCCGCCCCTTCAACGGCGACGGTCATGGCGGACATGCCGCCTGCAATGAGCCCCTGCACCATTTCCGGTTCGGTGCCAAAGGTCGGCACGCACTCAGCCGCGTCCAAGACGCCCAGCCGCCCGCTGGTGCCAGCGCCCATGTAAAACAGGCGGCCGCCGCGATTGAACCGCGCAGTGATTGTTTCGATTGCTTGCTCGATCTGCGGCAAGGCCTTGGCAACGCTGACGGCGACGGTTTGGTCCTCGGCGTTCATGGTTGTGGCAAACTCATGGACACTCATGGTATCCAGGTGCATTGTTTTTTGATTACGCGTTTCCGTTGTAAGTTCCGACAGATTCAAAATGACAACATCCTCTCTTTTACTTCGGTGCTGGCACAAGCGTCAGTGCCTGCCCGCCGCCGATAAAATCAAGCAGTGGGCGATCCGGTTCGATGACGCGTCCAAGCACGTTGACCGCCTCATCAGCCGACAGATCGCGGGTCGTGAGTTGAACCTCGCCGGCGTACCGCCCATATGCCGTGTTGTCCACGGTCAGGGTGCCCAGCGGCCGAGTCTGCGTGGCGCTTGGCGCCGGTCGATCCAGCGGCAAGGCGAAGCGACTCTCTTCGATTCGAATCACATCACGCGCGGCATCGGGCCGGTTGTGCCAGGTCTGCGCTAGCGTATCCGGCAGTCCTGCAACACGCAAGGTCACGGCCCCGTCTTGGCGGTTTGCGGCGATGGCCCGCAAACTGGCCTCACTGAGTGCATTATCGCCGACATAGATGAGATCCGTCCCCAGCGTCTGCAAGTCCAACATTGCGGCCAGTGGCGCCCAGTTGCGATGATCTTCTAGCGTTGGCAGACCCTTGAATAGGGGCCCGCGCAACACCCCATCGCCCGGGATAAAGGCTTGTGTCTTCAAGCCGTGGCGATGAAACAGCCGATTTTTCGCCGCAAACCAATCACGAGCCAAGCCAGTTTCGGGACGCGGATAAAAATTATGCCATGCTTCAATATGAGAAAAGTCCGCGCCGGCCTCGGCCAGCTGGTTCAGATCCGGTTCATCGAGCGTGCTTGCGTTCAGCGCCACCGGCATTGCCTGCGAGAGCCGGGCAATGGTCGGCAGATCGACCCCAAAATCCAAGCGCAACGCCGTGACGCCAGCGGCCAAGATCGACTCGGGTCGAGCAAGGTCCCAGCCAAGCTTGGCGACAAAATCCGCTGAGATATCGGCGGTCAATGTCTGCTTGGTCTCTTGGCACCAGGTTGCCAGTTGACGAAGCCGTGGCAGTAAGGCCGCGGCGTCATCTTCCGGGATGTGCAGCGAGGTGAAGACCCCACTAAAACCTGCCTGGGCGAGTTGCTTAAGTTCCTGGTGATCCCGTTCAGTGAGTGGTTCGGTCAAATAAATGGAAGATCCGATCATCAAAAGCCCCCTTTGCGCCGCCGCTGGGTCGGGCGGTGTAAGCACTTTCACCAACGGCACTAGAATAGCACGTTAGAAATTAAGTTTCAAGGGTTATTGATAATTTATGAAATATAATTTCTGTTGTAGTACACAACGACAGGCAACGTGTGTCATCGAAAAAATCGACACAAAAAGCGGCCACCCGAGTGTTTTGCGGGTGGCCGCTTTTGGTCCTGCGGTTATATCGTTGAGGGAAACACCAGTCATGCGGCGTTCAATAACCGGGCCGGCTCAACCTCAGTCATTTTTCTTGAGAACATGGTGAAGCTGCTGCTTGTAATCATCCAGCTGCTCTCGAGAATCGCGGACCAGTCGACTCGCCTGCTCATAGTTTTGGCTGACATAGCTGTAATAAACGATGTCGACCATCATAAATTGGGCATGCAACGACTGGGTGGCGGCGAACCGAATCGCCCCTTCCCTGGGTTGGCTGGTCTGAAGTGCGATGCTGCCGGCTTTGGTCAGCGAATTTTGGCCAACTCGGCTCATGGTGATCACGGTGGCCCCATTTTCCTTGGCCAGGGACGCGACGAGCACCGCCTCGGGGGTCTCTCCCGAATTTGAAACGACCCAGAACACTTTTTTCGTCGCCATTTCGCCGCTGGTCAGTGGCAAGAGTTCATGCACATCACTGCTGGCCAGCGTCGGAATGCCCAGCCGCGCCCATTTTTGCGAAATATCCAGCGCCGCCAAATAGGAGGCGCCCACGCCAAAACAGACGACCTGGGAGGCATTTTTCAGCGCAGCGACTGCGTCTTGAAGGGGCGCTTCTTGCATCTGGTCGACCGTTTCTTCGAGCGAATTCTTGGCATTGGTCAGGAGCTTGAACTTGATCGAGTCGATCGGCTCATTGGGATAGATCTGATCGTCGGTCTGCGCCGCCAGCGCCCGGCTTTGGTCAGAGGACAATTGCAGTTTCAACTCACGATAACCCGGGAAATTAAGACTGCGAGCCAGCCGCGAGATCGTGGCCGGGCTGGTTTCCGCCGCCTCAGCCAGCGCATGCACGCTCATGGAGATCACGTCATCGGGATGCGCGAGAATGTAAGCCGCCACCCGCATCTCGGCGCTTGAAAGATGTGCCTTTGCACTTTCGATATTGCCCTGAACTGTCACGCTGACACGCCTCCCTGTTAATAACTTCTATCATAATCGTTGGGGCGAATGGAAGCAAAAAGAAACAGGCCGCGTGCATGCCTTGGCCTGTTTCCCAATAAAAATTGCGGCGCTCACGCTCATGACACGCGGGTCAGCCGACGTTCAAGATCCACATGAACCCAACAAAGACAAAGAACAACGCGTACATGATCGGCGAGACTTCCTTACCGCGCTTGGCGGCGATCATGGTGATCGGATAAACGATGAAGCCCAGCGCGATGCCATCGGAAATACTGTAAGTCAGCGGCATCCCGATCAAGATCAGGAAGGACGGAATCGCGATCTCCAATTGATCCCAATTGATCTGGCGAAGCGACTGCGCCATCAGCACCCCGACAATGATCAAGGCCGGCGCGGTGACTTGCGTGGAAACGACCGCCAGCAGTGGCGAGAAGAACAGGCCAAACAGGAACAGCACACCGGTCGTCACGGCGGTCAACCCAGAGCGCCCGCCGACTGCGATTCCGGCGGAAGATTCAACATAGGCCCCGACTGGCGATGTCCCGAGCAATGAGCCCACCAGCATCGCTGTCGAATCGGAGGCAAGCGCCTTGCCGACACGTGGCATCTTATTGTCTTTCATGAAGCCGGCCTGATTCGCCAACCCGACCAATGTGCCCGCCGTATCGAAAAATGTGACCAGCAGGAACGTCAGCACCACCACTGCCAGCTGTAAGGTGTTGATGTCACCAACGTGTTTGAGTGCGACCAAAAATGTTGGCTTGAGACTCGGGGCGGCCGAGACCAAGGCAGTCGGCATCGCGATCAATTTTGTCGCAAGCCCCAAGATCGTGGTCAGAACCATCCCGACGAAGATCGCGCCAGGCACCTTGCGCACCATCAAGATGGCCGTCACGATCAACCCAAAGATCGTCAGCCAGGTGGTCGGCTCGGACAGTGAGCCAAGTCCAATCATCGTGGACTTGTTTGCCACGATCAACCCGCCGTCAGACAGGCCCAGGAAGGCAATGAACAACCCGATGCCGCCAGAGATCGCGTATTTAAGATCAGAAGGAATCGCGTCGATGATCAGCTCGCGTAGTTTGAAGATCGTGATGACGATGAAGATCAACGAGGCGATGAACACCCCGGCCAAGGCCGTCTGCCAAGGGACCTTCATGCCGATCACAACGGAATAGGCGAAAAATGCATTGATGCCCAGCGCCGGTGCCGTCGCGATTGGATACTTCGCAAGGATACCCATCAACAAACAGCCCAGGGCACTCGCCAAGGCAGTCGCGGTGAACACCGCACCCTTATCCATATTCGCCGCGCCCAACACAGACGGATTGACGAACAGAATGTAAGCCATCGAAATAAAGGTGGTAAAGCCCGCAAGCACTTCACGCTTCCAAGTCGTGCCCAGTTTATCAAGCTCAAAGTAAGTCGAGATCTTATTCAGCATATGATTTTCCTCCAAAACCCGAACGTTTTCCGAATGATAGCCGAAACGAACGACAATCATCTTATCCTGTTCCGAAAGATAAATCAAATAATTTTCGCATATTCGTTAGAATCCGAACGATTTTTCAGCAATCACGAAAAGAACCGGCCACCACATCTACTGCGGCGGCCGGTTCCTGGGCATTTCTTCAACTGAAAAGGGGCTTACTGAGATAAAGTACCAGCGCATCATCGTTTCGGCTGCTCGCGTCCTGGGGCAGCGGTCGATCCTGGTACCACACACCCGAGCCATCCGGCACATAGCCGCGCCGGACGTACAGTCGCTGAGCCGGGCCATACCCTGCATGCAACCCGACCCCCAGGCTGATCACCGTGGCGCCAGCAGTTCGGGCCGCATTTTCCACTGCATCGAGCAGTGCCGTGCCGATGCCCTGTTGGCGAAAAGCGCTGAACACGTTGAAGTCGGTCACCTCTGGCAATTTTCCCGCAAATGGCCCATGGGCGGCAAGGGACACTAAGGTGAGATAGCCTGCAACGACCCCGTGTTGCTCGACGACAAAGACTTGGCGGCGCCCCGCCTGCTGGTCCTGCCAATAAGACTGCAAAACCGCAGTGCGCGGCGGCCAATTTTGGGCCCGAAAGCCCGCATCGATCGCCGCGACATCTGCGGCCTGCATCAAACGTATTTGCGTCATGAAAATTAGTCGCCGATACGACGAATCATGACATTGTTGGTGCTGCCTGCTTCGTAAAGCGGCAAGCCAGCGACAACAACGACAACATCGCCTTCTGCGGCAGAACCGTTCTCGATGAGCTTCTTTTCAGCTTCTTGGGTCAGCGCTTCAAGCGTTGCGCCCTTCTTTTCGATCACGATCGGGGTCACGTTCCAGGACAGGAACAGAGATTCCGCTGTGCGTTCGTCATAGGTCACCGCGATGATCGGGGCCAGCGGCTTGAAGCGGCTGATCTGACGTGCGGTGTAACCACTTGAGGTCAGGGTGATGATTGCCTTGGCGTTCACGCGCTCTGCAGCGGTAACAGCGGCGATCGCGGTGGTTGTGGTGATCGAGCCAGAGGTCTTCAGTTCTTCAAGAACTGGGGAGTGACTCGGGCGCATGCGATCGGCACGTTCGTCGATAACAGCCATCGTGTGAACGGACTGAATCGGGTAGTCCCCATTGGCGGATTCGCCGGACAGCATGGTCGCATCGGTGCCCTGCAAAACAGCAAAGGCCACGTCAGTTACTTCAGCACGGGTCGGGCGCGGGTTCTCCTGCATGGAATCAAGCATCTGGGTTGCGGTGATGACCGGCTTGCCCATCAGGTTTG
Organism: Lacticaseibacillus yichunensis; assembly: GCF_003946405.1. GTDB lineage: Bacteria > Bacillota > Bacilli > Lactobacillales > Lactobacillaceae > Lacticaseibacillus > Lacticaseibacillus yichunensis. Next base: position 88,902 of record NZ_RHOG01000005.1, read on the forward strand.
CCAAATGAATGAGGTCCTGCTCAACGGCAACAACTTCTTCATAAGGAATCTCAACACCCATGTCGCCACGAGCAACCATCACGCCATCAGCGGCTTCGATGATGTCCTTGGCGTTGTCGATACCTTCTTGGCTTTCGATCTTTGGGATGATCATGACATCTTCAGCGTCTTCCTCTTTGAGCAGACGACGAAGATCCTGGACATCGGAGACTTTACGCACGAAGGAAGCGGAGATGTAGTTGATCCCCTGCTTGATCCCAAAACGGATATCGTCCTTGTCTTTTTCGGTGATACCCTTCAACTGCAGGGTCACGCCTGGCGCATTGACACCCTTCTTAGAGCCGAGTTCGGCTGGGTTTTGCACCTCAACGGTCAATTCGCGCTTCTTTTCGTCCTTGCTGATGATCTTGGTATCCAAGATCCCATCATCGAACAGCACATGGCCGCCAACCGTCACGTCGTCGTACAGGTTCGCGTAGCTGACATCGACAACGTCCTTGGTGTTATCAAGGCCGGTGTTCATGGTCAGGGTGATCTTGTCGCCGGTCTCGTATTCGAAAACAGCGTCGTCGGTGTTTTCACCAGAGCGGATCTCGGCGCCCTTGGTATCAAGCATCAGACCGACTTTTTTGCCGGTATCCTTCATTGCTTGCTTGGCCAAGTTGATCCGGCCGAGATGTTCAGGATGATCGCCGTGTGAGAAGTTGAACCGGAAAATGTTGGCACCAGCATTGATCAGTGCCGTGATCGTTTCCAGATTGTTCGAAGCTGGACCCAGCGTCGAAACGATCTTCGTTTTGCGCATAATTATTGCCCTCCATATGTTGTCCGCAGACGCCGTCGCCTGCTTGTCCGTGATTGCCATCACAATTAGCATTGTAGAGAAATCATGGCGAAAATACAATATCGACGCACCACAATGCGGCCGGGCGGGACAAAACAGGTCCCCCGAGCGACACTGCCAGTGAATTTCCGTTCACCCGATAGTCTATCGAGTCGATTGTGAGCAGCGGACCCGCTGAATTTTCCAGATCAGGCCTTTCCCTTGGGTGCCATTTTCTACCATTGAAATGGGATTTCTTTAGGACATCGGCAGAGACGCGCACAAGATCGCGATTCGAATAATCTTGACACAAATATTAGCGATAATTTACAATGTAAATAACAAAACACTAAAGACATCGGTTGGGCGTACGCTTCAAGACTTGTCTTCCTGGGGAGGAAGACTCGGTTGAACGTACGCTTTTTTTGGTTCCCGATAAGGAGGCTTCCAATGAAAGACAGTTTTCGCGCCCACAAACAGGATGTGCTCGACGCGCTGCAAAGCGATCGCACCCATGGGCTAACCCCGGATGAGGCCCAGCGCCGCCTCACCCAATATGGCCCCAATGCGTTGGCCGAGGCCCCGCGCCTGCCGCGCTGGCGCCAATTTTTGAACACCTTGAAAGAGCCGCTAGTCATCATTTTATTTGTGGCAGTCTTGCTGGCCTGGGCCAGTGCTGCCTATGACGTGTTCGTGATCGGCGACGTCAGCCACGCCAGCGCCGCGATCTATGAAAGCATTGCGATCTTGCTGCTGATCGGCGTCAACTCCGGTCTGTCGTTTTGGCAGGCGGAAAAATCCGAGAAGTCCTTGACCGCCCTGAAGACCATGGCCGATCATCACGCGAATGTCCTACGCGCCGGCGAATGGCAGACCGTCCCGGCGGAGTCCCTTGTCCCTGGTGACATTGTCTCCGTCAAGACGGGTGATTTCATCGAGGCGGATGTCCGCTGGCTTCATGTCGCGGAACTGCAGGTGAACGAGGCGCATCTCACCGGCGAAGCGGAACCCGTGCGCAAACAGACCCACGCGCTGGACGAAGACGCGCAACTCGGCGATCGCACGAATATGGGCTATTCCGGCGCGATGGTCACCCACGGCAATGGCCTCGGCCTCGTGGTGGCCACCGGCATGGACACCGAACTCGGCAAGATTGCTACTCTGCTCACCCAGGTCAAAACTAAGAAGACCCCGATCGAACTGACCATCAACGCGTTGACCAAGAAGTTGATGCTTGTCGCCATGGCGATCGTTGCCTTCACGCTTGGCCTGGAACTGTTCAAGGCCTACCAGGCGACCGGCGCGCTGTCCTTTGCGGCGATCGCCGAGAGCCTATCAACCGCGATCGCACTTGCCGTTGCCGCGATTCCGGACGCGCTGCCAGCGGTCTTGTCGATCGTGCTCACGATCGGGGCGACGATGCTGGCGAAAAATAATGGCTTGATCAAGTCATTGAACAGCGTGGAAACGTTGGGTGCCACGAGTTACATCGCCTCGGATAAGACCGGCACGTTGACGAAAAATCAGATGACGGTCACCCGCTTTTTTGCCAATGGCGCCCGCTATCAAGTGGAAGGCGATGGCTATGAACCCGTCGGCGAGATCATTGCCGACGACGATGCCGACACCCCCGGTTTTTCCCGTTTCATGCTCGCCAGCGTTCTCAACAACGAGGCCGCGATCGAGCAGGATGAAAATGGCCGCAGTCAACCCTTTGGCAATCCGACCGATGTGGCGTTAGTCGTCATGGGCCACAAGACAGGCGTCGACCGCGATACCGTTTTGGATAAAAATAATGCCCTGGATATCGACCTCGTCCGCGTCCTGCCGTTTGACAGCGAACGCAAAATGATGAGCGTCGTGATCAAGGACAAGGATCACTATCAGGTCCTGACCAAAGGCGCGCCGGATGTCCTGCTGGAAAAGACGGATCTGATTCAAGACCATGATCAACTCCTGCCGGTCGCAGAGGGCCGTGCCAAAGTCGATGAGGTCGTGTTGAATTTTGCCGAAGACGCCCTGCGCACGATCGCCGTGTCGCTACGAGACATCGACGAACAACTGGCCAAACATGGATCCGCCGCCGACCTGGAACAGCACCTCACGCTACTTGGCATCGCGGGCATCATCGATCCACCGCGTCCAGAGGTCAAGACCAGTGTCGCCGAACTGCACCAGGCCGGCGTTCAAGTCGTGATGATCACTGGCGACCACGCGGCAACAGCCCGTGCGATCGCCTTGCGCTTGGGTATCGTATCGGACCCGAACGCTCAGGTCGTCGAAGGCAAAACGCTCGAGGGCATGGACGATCAGGCCCTGTTCAACATCGTGCCACAAGTCCGAGTCTATGCGCGCGTGTCGCCGGAGCATAAGCAGCGCATCGTCCATGCACTGCAAAAACACGGTGAGGTCGTCGCAATGACCGGCGATGGTATCAACGACGCGCCTGCGCTGCGGGCCGCCGACATCGGTATCGCCATGGGCATCAATGGCACCGAAGTCACTAAGGATGCCGCCGATCTGATTTTGCTGGATGACAAGTTCACGACGATCGAAAACTCCGTCAAAGCCGGCCGGACCATTTTTGGCAACATCAAGAACTTCATGCGCCACGAATTGACCACCAACGTTGCTGAAGTGCTGGCCCTACTGTTCGGCGTGATTCTGATGACGCATCAGATCGGGAACGTGCCCGCCACCGCGCCGACCCTGACGGCGCTTATGGTATTGTGGGTCAACATGGTGTCAGATGCCCTGCCGAGTTTTGCCTTGGGTTATGACGTTCCAGAAGCCGACCTGATGAAGCTGCCGCCGCGAAATGTAAAGGCACCGATTCTGTCGGGCATGCTGGGCCGCATTTTCCTCCGCGGCATCGTGATGGGTGGCCTCGTCTATGTCGCCTTCATCTGGGCCGCCAGCAACGGCATGAGCGTCGCAGAAGCGCAAACGCTTGGCTTCTTGACCCTTGTGTTCGGCCAGCTATGGCATGTGTTTGATGCGCGCTCGACGCGGACCCTGTTCCGTCGCAACCCATTTTCGAACCCGCGCCTGCTGATGGCCGTGGCATTTGCCGCAGTCGCCTCATTGCTAGTCACCGTAATGCCATTTTTCAACACCGTGATCGGCACGGCGCCGCTGACCACCCCGCTGTATCTTGCGGTGGTCTTCCTGCCCGCCATTCCGACCTTCGTCTTGTCCGGGCTCAAGGAACTGTACTGGCGCCTCCGCCCAAGCAAGGCGCCGCAAAGCGTTCCGCAGATCAAGCCGGCAAAAGAGGTCTGAGTCTTGCACCATCTGCCTGCCAAAAGTCCTTCCACGTGAAGGGCTTTTTTGCTGGCCAAGTTGGCGGTATCCTGTCACTGGAGGTGCAATATGGACACACTCGCACAGATCACCGACGCCATCATGGCCGACCCCGCCAATGCGGATTTCACCGCTCGCGGCGACCGCCCGCTATTTTCAATCTCGCCTGACGCGGAGCTCCTACTGATCAGCCAGGCGCCTAGCCGCTTGGCCCAATCCAGCATGACCTTTTGGAACGACCCCAGCGGCGACCGCTTGCGGACGTGGTTGGGCATGTCCCGCGAGACTTTTTACAACTCAGGGAAATTGGCCGTCCTACCACTGGATTTTTATTTCCCGGGAAAAGACAAATCCGGCGACCTGCCACCGCGCAAGGGCTTTGCGGAAAAATGGCATGCGCCGTTACTCGAATTGATGCCAAAAGTCCGACTGTCCCTGCTCATCGGCGCCTATGCGCAAAATTATTATCTTGGGGCGCGGCGGCAGCGGACCCTCACAGAAACAGTCCGGCATTATCAGGATTACCTACCGCAGTATTTTCCCCTGGTGCATCCTTCGCCCTTGAATTATCGCTGGATGCGGACTAATCCGTGGTTTGCAAGCGACGTGGTACCGGCCCTGCAGACCCAAGTCGCGGCGATTCTAGACTGAAAAACGGAGAGCCGGCACGTCGTATGGAACGTGCACGTCTCTCCGTTTCTTTGCATCACTTGCATCGCCTCAACGAGATTCCTGAGGCTGCTTGGTCGCTTTCTCATACTTCGCCAGCTGCCGGTTGGCCCACTGGTAGCGGGCAATCGTCGCCTCGAAGGTGTAATCCGCCAGCGGCCGTTTGCCTGTCCATGGGTAAAATCCTGGCACAAACAATTGCTCTTTGATCATGTCTTCGACTTGCTGAACGATCATCACGTGCTGTGTTTCAAATGCCCGCTTCGCCGCCGCAAATGAGGTCTTTTGGTTGGCCGCCCAGACGGCCCGATTGAACCGCGGGACGCTCTGCCAGTTGAAGGGTTGCGGGAAAAAGCCTCGCTGTTCATCAGCAAAATTCGCTTTGGTCCAATCAAGGTAGCACTTTTGCCAAGCAGCCAGCCGCACCAACACGTCGCGCATGTTCATCCCGTGCCCCTCGGTGGACAATACCGTGCGCTTGCCCTCGTATGGCAATTCCCCCAGCAACGCCTCAAACCGATCATACTCTGTCCGTGCCGCGTAGAGCAGATCCTGTCTTGTTTGTGGTCTCATCATGCTCACATCCCTCCGTATCCGAATTTTTGGGAAACCTAAAACCACCTTCCGCTGTCTATTTTCGTTCAAGACTTAACTCTTTTCAAGGGGGCGTCATCCCCAGATTGCCGCAAGCATGACGGAGAGAGGCGGTTCGGCCAGTTAATGTCATTTTTTGTGTGGGCGAAGCAAATATATTCCAGGTCTCGGAAAATCAGGCCCCAGACACACAGAAAAATGAAATTATTAAGTTTTTCGTAAGCGTTCACAACGCCGCCATAACAGCGATTCCGCGCGAATTAAAATCGTTGACAAAAAGTAAGTGCCTGACTATACTAATCTTGTTAACTCGATTGCAGGTGTGGGCCTTGCTAACCCACTGCTCTCCTGTCCAATTCCTTCGGTGGTCCTGCCGGCCGAGTCCGGTTGCCGAACGATCGTAGCTTTCCCTTGAGTCTCATGGGGCCTGTCTCACCGGCGCTGGCGCGTGTTCGGCGATTCGGGTATAAGCGTTAACAACGGATGCCATTTTCATCTGGTGTTCAAAATGGGTCGGATGGATCACCGTGTGCCATCACAGCGGGTAGCACACGGTACATAGGGCGCGGCACCGACTCCCGCGCAGACAGCGGCACGTTCGTAACTGAAAATTTCAAAAATGGGGCCTCTCGAGGCCTCTTTAGTGTGTCCTGAGGCGCCAACTGACGAAATTTGTCGGTTGGCGTTTTTTTGCGTAAAAAAAAACTGGGACAATTTTGCCCCAGCTCTGTGCTGCGTGCTTCAATTACGCTTCGTAGTCTGGCGTCACATCGCCAAGCTCCTCGCCATTGGTCTTGATCACATTGCGATACCAGTAGAAGGAATCCTTCTTGCTGCGCTCAAGGCTGCCTTCTCCGGCGTCGTTTTTGTCGACGTAGATCATGCCGTAGCGCTTGTCCATCTGGCCGGTGCCGGCGGAGACAAGATCGATGAAGCCCCAAGGCGTATAGCCCATCAGATCAACGCCATCGACTTCCACCGCAAGTTTCATCTGCTCGATGTGCTTTTTCAGATAGTCGATGCGGTATGGATCGTGCACATGGCCGGCCGCGTCTGGCGTGTCGATCGCACCCAGCCCGTTTTCGACGATGAACATCGGCTTGTCATAACGCTCCGCAAACCAGTTGAGCGCCACGCGCAGGCCGATTGGGTCGATCTCCCAGCCCCAATCCGAGCGCTCGAGTTTGTCGTTGGCGACACCCTTTGTGTGCAACGGATCAACATAGCTGACCGGCTCATTTTCGCTGGCCTTGACCACGTGCGAGGCATAGTAGGAAAAACCGATGTAGTCGACGGTGCCTTGCTTCAAGACGTCGAGGTCTTCCAGCGTGATATCCAAGTTGAAGTGAGCCTTTTGATACTGGACCAGCCAGCTCGGGTACTTGCCCTTGACCTGCACATCGGCGAACCAGTAGTTGCGCTGCATCTCGCGCATCGCCTTCAACGCATCCTTGGGGTCGGTCGTGGCCGGATAGGTTGGGCCCATGGCGACCATGCAGCCGATCTGGTTGGTGGGGTCGATCTCATGGCCGATCTGAACCGCCAGCGCACTCGCGACGACTTCATAATGCCCCGCCTGATACATCACCTCGGCGGCATCTTCGTCAGGCCGCACAAGAATGCCCGAATTGGTGAACAGCGCGAATTTGTTCAAGCCGGTCTGATTGTTGATCTCGTTGAAGGTCATCCAGTAGTGAACCTTGCCCTTGAAGCGCTTGAACACCGTGGTCGCATAACGCACGTAAAAATCGATCAGCTTGCGGCTGCGCCAACCGCCATATGTTTTCACCAGGTGGTACGGCATCTCGAAGTGAGACAGCGTGATCACCGGCTCGATACCGTATTTATGGAGCTCGTCGAACAGGTCATCGTAGAACTGCAGCCCCGCTTCGTTCGGCTCAGTCTCGTCGCCATTGGGAAAAATACGTGTCCAGGCGATCGAGGTGCGGAAGCAATTGAGGCCAAGATCCGCGAACAGTTTCACATCATCCTTATAACGGTGGTAAAAATCGATTGCCTCGTGGTTGGGATAGTTTTTGCCAGCCACGATACCGTCTGTGATCTCGCGCTCAACACCATTTGCGCCGGCCGCCATCACATCCGCGACAGACAGACCCTTGCCGCCATCTTGAAAGCCACCTTCGAGTTGGTTCGCGGCAACCGCGCCGCCCCAGAGAAAATCTTTGCGTAATCCAGCCAAATTCTCAGCTCCTTTGTCGTTTGTCTTAATGATACCGTTTTCTTATGGGAAAACAAAGTCGCACCTCGCCCAACTGCCCGGCCGCAGACACAAAAAATCACGCCCCGCATGACGTTTGCGAGGCGTGATCTTTTTGCTCATGGGGGGAGCAGTGGTGAGGCAAAAAATTGAATCAGTCGCGGCGTTTCTTGCCGCCGACCATCAGCAGCGCGCTCAGTGAGGCTAAAAACAGGCCCACATATCCGATGCCAGTGGCCGTTTCGTCCCCGGTCTTTGGCAGGACGTTGTTAGCTGCCTTTGGGGCCGGGCGTGGCGTCGCTTTCGGCGCAGCCGGCGTTTGCGGCTTCTGCGGCGTTTCCGGCGTAGGTGCCTTCTTTGGTGCAGGATCTTTCGTGTAGACGACCTTAAAGACTTGATCCGCGGCGTCGGCAGTCATATGGGCGATCGCCTCGATACGATTCTGAGACGCGGTATACCCTGCCAGCTGCGGACTATTTTTCGCATCAAACGTGTCGTCGCCGTCTTGGGCCACCCACGCGGTGAAGGTGACCTCACCCGTGACCAGATCGACCGTGCCTTCACGTGTGAAGGTCACCGTGTCGCGGCTTGGCTTGGCAGCCTCGCGCCCATCGGCATAGACGTAGGTCACGGTCTCCGTGATCGTCTTGACCAGCTGATCCTTACTCGAGTCGGCCGGCCACTTCGGACCAGTCGGATTCGTCGGGTCGACCGGCGTCCCAGGCTTGCCCGGATCAGTCGGTGTGATGTGCTTCGTCGCATGTGTCAGATGAACCGTGTACGCATTGGCCCCCGCTGCGGAAAAGACGATCACACCGTCCGCCGGCAGATCGCTGGCCGCGATCGTGTAGCCTGCGTTGATATAGCCCTTCAGCAAGGCGGCTGCCGGGTAGTTCACAGACGCATCCGTTTGCCCCTTGAGGTGATCCACGCGCAGTATTTTGCCCGTGGTGTCATCAATATAGGTCACGGTCCCCGCCTGCTCGTCGGCGGTGTAGGTGACCGTCACATCCGCATGAAGGACGCTCGAATCGGCTGCCTGCTGTGCTATCGTCTTTTTATCGGCAGTGTAGCCCGCGATCAGCGGACTGTCCTGTTGGGCAAAATGCGCAGTGGAAACTGGCTGCCAAGCGTTGTATTTGATGACTTCACCGGTGACCTTATCGATCAGGGCCGAACGCTTGAAGGACACGCGCTGGGTCACATTTGGCCGCATCGCGCTTTGATCGCGACCATTGATGTAATGGATGGTCCGCGTGACATCCCGGGTCAGCCCGTCGACGCCTGTTGTGACAGTTTCGGTGCCGTGCGTCAGGTGAATCTGGACGTCATCGTTGCCAGGCGTGAAGGTGATCTCGCCGGTTGTCTTGTTGCCTGGGGCGAGTTCGTAGCCAGCCGGGAGCTTGTTTGTCACATTGTAGGACTTGGTTTCATCCGTCTTACCGGTGACCGTTGTGGCGTCGCCGACCTGTTTGCCGGTGACATCATCGATGAAGGTGATCGTGGCTTGGTCGTCTTTCGCGGTGTATGTCACCGTTGCTTCTTGCGATTTGCCATCTGTGATCGTCGGCCCATCAATAGCGGCCTTATCGTAGTTGTAGCCAGGAACGTCGGGGGTCTTCACATCTTTGAAGGCGACCGGTGTGTAAGTCGTTTTATGCGTGACCTGGTCAGTATCCGATGTTGTGGTGCCGTGTTGGATGTTGTCCTTCGGGGTATTCTTGCCGCCGTTCTGGTAGTGGACCGTGAAGTTGACTGAGATGTCTTCTTTGATCACGTGCTTGTGCTTCAGGTGAATCTGGACATCATCGTTGCCTGGCGTGAAGGTGATCGTTCCGGTGGTCTTGTTACCAGGGACGAGTTCGTAGCCGGCTGGGATATCCTTGGTCACATCAAAGGGCTTGGATTCGTCAGTGTGGCCTTCAATAGTTGTTTCTTTCCCAACTTGCTTACCATTGGCGTCGTCATCGACGAAGGTAACTTTTGCCGAGTCTTCTTCAGCAGTATAGTGGACCGTCACTTTTTGAGACTTACCATCTGTGATTGTAGGCCCCTCGATAGACGGCGTTTTTGTGGTGTAGCCGGGAACGGTCGGCGTTGGAACATCCTTGAACTCAGCTGGCGTATACGTGCTCGTGTTGCTGACCAGATCCGTATCTTTTGTCGTGGTGCCATGCTGAACATTGTCTTTCGGGGTATTCTTTCCAGCGCCTTCATAATGCACCGTGAAGTCTACCGGGACATCTTCTTTGATCTCATGCTTGTGCTTCAGGTGAATCTGGACATCATCGTTGCCCGGCGTGAAGGTGATCGTTCCGGTGGTCTTGTTACCAGGGACTAATTCGTAGCCGTCTGGGATATCCTTGGTCACATCAAATGGCTTTGATGCGTCAGTGTGGCCTTCAATAGTTGTGACCTTGCCAACTTGTTTGCCATTGGCGTCGTCATCGACGAAGGTGATCTTAGCCGAGTCTTGGCTTGCGGTATAGTTGACCGTCACTGTTTTAGACTGACCATCTGTGATTGTTGGGCCATCGACAACAGCATCGTCGGGCTCGTAGCCGGGAACGGTCGGCGTTGGAACATCATTGAACTCAACTGGCGTATACGTGCTCGTGTTGCTGACCAGATCCGTATCTTTTGTCGTGGTGCCATGCTGAACATTGTCTTTCGGGGTATTCTTTCCAGCGCCTTCATAATGCACCGTGAAGTCTACCGGGACATCTTCTTTGATCTCATGCTTGTGCTTCAGGTGAATCTGGACATCATCATCACCAGGTGTGAAGGTGATGTTACCTTTCGGATCACCTTTGACAACCTCGTAGTCGGCTGGAATCTGATCCGTCACATCGTAATTCGCTGGCTTTCCAACCACACCAGTGACAGGGATTGCGGGTCCGACCTGGTTTTCGTTGTCATCGTCATCCACAAAGATGATGTTGGCCGTATCGTCCTCGACAACAGGTGGAGTCACTTCACCAATTCCAAGGCTGGCAATACCGCCAGAAAAACTGTCTTCATAGTTGACGACAGCGTTAGGTAGTCAGTACTGAACTAGGCTGCTGACTTTGACCGTTCAGTGATGACTTTATAGTTAATTTGATATGTTTTGCCGGCT
>NZ_RHOG01000050.1 GCF_003946405.1 Lacticaseibacillus yichunensis
AGCCGGCAAAACATATCAAATTAACTATAAAGTCATCACTGAACGGTCAAAGTCAGCAGCCTAGTTCAGTACTGACTAATTACTTTATTAATTCCTCCTTGACACCCCGCAATCTCTCGCGTAAACTCAGGTCATTAAATCAAAGGAGCAATCAACATGACGAACATCACCTTACAGTTGAAGAGCTGGCAAAGCCAACAGTAGGTGGGTCGCAAGACGCGATCTGCCAGATGCGCAGGTCGTGTCTATGTTGACTGCTATTCAGTTGCGTCCGCATAGATACTTGAAGTCATACTTCAGGAGCTATGCGGACGTTTTGTCTTTTCGGGACTTCCGCGACCTGTGCGGGAGTCTTTTTGTTTGTCGCAAGTCAGTTTGGAGGAAAAATAATGAAACGTATGATCGCATTGATCGCGGTCTTGGTCGTTTTTCTCGGCGTCGCGTTCGGCGTTGAGAGCAAACCGGAACAGGCCGCCAAGACCAGCAACGTCAAAACGGTGGGGATCTTGCAGTTGATGAGTCACCCCGCGCTTGACGCCATTCATAAAGGTATAATTCAGGGATTGAAAAACAAGGGCTACACGGTCGGCAAGAACCTCAAGATCGATTTTCAAAATGCGGAAAACGATCAAAGCAACCTCAAGACTATGTCCCAGCGCTTCGCCAGTGAAAAGGCAGACGCGATGATCGGTATCGCGACACCTTCCGCGCAGGCCTTGGCCAATGTGACCAGCACCACGCCGATCATCTTGGGCGCGATCACCGATCCAAAGGGCGCCAAGCTCGTCAACAACAACACCAAGCCCGGTGGCAACATCACCGGTGTCTCCGACCAGGCTCCAGTCAAGGCGCAGTTGAAGCTGATCCGGCAACTGATGCCAGACGCCAAGACCCTCGGCGTGATCTCCACTTCCAGCGATGACTCGGCGCAGACGCAAGCGCGCCTGGTCACCAAGGAAGCGCCGAACGAGGGCTTTACGGTGAAGAATTACACGATCAGCTCGACCAATGATCTCGCCCAAGTTGGCGGCCAAATGGTCAACCAGGTGGATGCGGTCTTCGTGCCAACGGACAACACGATCGCCAGCGCGATGCAGACGCTGGTCAAGGTCGCCAATGTCAAAAAAGTACCTGTTTTCCCAACGGTCGACACGATGGTCAAAGACGGCGGGGTCGCCACGATCGGTATCAACCAGTTCCACTTGGGCGTTGTCACCGGCGAAATGACGGCGGACGTGCTATCCGGCAAATCGAAGCCGGCCACGACCCCGATTCATTTTGAAACGACAGGCGAATTGATCTTGAACACGAAACAGGCAAAGCTGCTTGGCATCAAGTTGCCGGCCAGCTTGCTGAAAGAAGCAAAGAAGAATGGGGAGGTGATCAAATGATCAGCTTAGGGGTTTCCGCAATTGGGCAAGGCTTGATGTATGGCATTTTAGGCGTCGGCCTGTTTCTGACATTCCGCATCTTGAATTTTCCAGATATGACCGTTGAAGGCACGTTCCCGTTTGGCGGGGCGGTCGCCGTGAGCGCCTTGACGCACGGCGTTGATCCACTGATCGCGACGTTACTGGGGATGCTGGCGGGGATGCTGGCCGGACTGATCACCGGCCTGCTTGCGACAAAGGGACACATTCCGGTGCTGCTGGCTGGAATCCTGGTCATGACCGGGCTATTTTCAATCAACTTGCGCGTGATGGGGCGGGCCAATCTGTCCCTACTGCATCAGCCCAATTTGTTCAATGCCAAGATCTTGAAGGCTTTGCCACCGTATTTTGACAGCGTGGTCGTCGGCCTGATCGTCACCGTGATCGTGGTGGCGCTGGTGATCGTGTTCCTCAACACCCAGATCGGCCAGGGCTTCATCGCAGCCGGCGATAACCCGACCATGGCCCGCTCGCTGGGCATCGACCCGGATAATCAGATGATCTTAGGGCTGGTCGTCGGCAACGGTTTGATTGGGCTGGCCGGCGCGCTCTTGGCGCAAAACAACGGCTTCGCGGATGTCAATTCCGGCATCGGCATCATCGTCATCGGGCTGGCCGCGATCATCATCGGCGAAGTGCTGTTTGGTGAGTTGACCTTGAGCCAGCGCCTAATCGCCGTCGTCCTTGGCAGCATCGTATACCGCTTTGTCCTGCTGCTGGTGCTGGCGCTTGGCTTTGCGCCGGACGATCTGAAGGTCATTTCCGCGATCGTTCTGGCCATCGCCATCATGGTGCCGTCATTTGAAAACAAATTACATATCCGCCGGGTCTTGAAAAATGGGGTGAAGAGCGATGCAACAAGCAAATAACGAAGAAGCCGCGCAATTACAATTGAACCAAGTCGCCGTTAACGTGGTCGTCGGCCAAAGCGTGCGGCCGCTGCTCCAAAACATCGACTTGACCGTCCAACCGGGCGAGTTTGTCACGGTGCTCGGGGCAAACGGAGCCGGGAAATCAACCTTGTTCAACGCAATCACCGGCGATGTGCCACTGGCCGGCGGGACGATCACGCTGGCCGGCCATGACATCAGTGCCGCCAAGCGCGAGCGCCGCGCCCATCTGATTGCCCGAGTCTTTCAGGATCCGAAAATGGGGACGGCGCCGCGGATGACAGTCGCGGAGAATTTGGCCTTGGCCTCACGCCGCGGCCAACGCCTGACCCTTGCCTCGCGTCAACTTAAAGCCCAATTGTCCGCCTTTGAAAAATTGGCCGCGCAGACTGGCAACGGCCTGGAAAAGGCGCTGAATAAGCCCACCGAAGAGCTTTCCGGCGGCCAGCGCCAGGCCCTGAGTCTCTTGATGGCGACGATGCGGCGGCCTGAGTTGTTGCTGCTGGACGAGCACACGGCGGCGCTGGACCCGCATACCTCAGAAGCCATTATGACCCTGACCCAGCAGATCGTCGCGCGCGAACAGCTCACCTGCCTGATGATCACCCATCAACTTGAGGATGCCTTGACCTATGGCTCGCGCCTGATCGTTCTGCAAGCCGGTCACATCGTCGCGGATTACAGTGGCGAGGCCAAGGCGCAGTTGACTCGAGCGGATCTGCTTCAATATTTTGGCTAACTAAACAGTGGCCGCATCGCGCACAGTTTTCCCCTAAGGACTGTGCGCGATGCGGCCACTTGTATGTTATCCTATTGACATGACAAACGAAGACTTACAAAAGCTGGTCGAGCGTGTCTCACAAACGAGTTTTCACCGGACGTTTCAGCATCACGCGGCGTTCAACGCAAGACTCAAGACGACAGGCGGCCGCTTTCATTTACCAGACGAGAATCTCGATTTTAACCCGACGCTGTTTGCGGCGATCGATGAGGCGGCGCAGATTGGAGTGATCAAGCATGAATTATGCCATTACCATCTGTATCGCGCGCATCGCGGGTTTCGCCACGGGGATGCCGACTTCAAGCAGCTGCTGGCGGCGGTGGGTGGGAGTCGGTATGCGCCAGCCTTGCCTGATCATCAGCCGCGCTATCTGTATCGGTGTACGCAATGCGGGATGCAGTATCCGCGCCAGCGCCGCATCGATACGCGGCGCTATGGGTGCGGGCGGTGTCGCGGAAAATTAATGCTGATAAGCAAGGCTGCTGGGTAGCAGTGATCAGGGTTGGAGGAGGAAAAGAGGATGCGAGTCAAATGGGTGATCGGCTTGATGGTCGCAGCGGGGCTACTGGCAGGCGGCCAGCCTGTTCAAGCAGCGAATGGCAATGGCGCATCCGGCGCCGAAGTGGGGCAGGTCCAGAGTAGGGCCGCTGGCTATGTCACGGTGACGGCCGGCAATTTCAAGGTGTGGACTGACGCCTCACTTCAGCGCTCGGTCATGACGACAGCCAGCTTGAAAAATAGGACGTTTAGGGTTCGTATAAGCGTGCAACCATATGCTATTCGGTATCTTGGGTTGATCGATCAAAATGGCACTTCGATTGGTTTTTTGAACGAAAATGCCACGCTTCAGACCAACGCGAAAGGGGCCTGTCTGAAGGCTGACCGTTATGTGACAGTGACAAAGGCTAACTATGCCTTAGCGCAAGACTTGAGCGGCCATGCGGCGAAAACGACGGCAAGCATTGTAAACCAGACTTTTCGCGTGAAATATGTGCATCCAGCGGCGTCAGGCACCAATTACCTGTCGCTTTACAATGGTACCGGAAAGCTGGTCGGCATTGTTGATGAAGGAGCCGTTGCCGTGGCACCGGGTTCCTATGGTAGTTGCCTGCAAGAAAACCAGTATGTAACGATCACGAAGACAAACTTTAAGCTGTATCGCAATTTTGCCTGGCAGGTGGCGCGCACGTCGGCCTCTGTGGCGAATCAGACCTTTCACGTCAAATATAGTCACCGCGCAATCAGTGGCGCAAATTTCTTGTCCGTGTACGATAAAAACGAACGGCTGGTCGGCATTATCAACGAGGCGGCGACTGCTTCGGCAAAGGGGCCTCAGGGAGCGGCTGAGCTCGGGCACTGGTACGCGCAGGTCGCGACCAAGAGTGCAGTCGTTTGGCGCGATTTTGCTTGGAAGACGCGGGCAGCTTCATCGACTTTTACTGGGCAACGCTTAATAGTACACGGCCGGTATCATCATTTTAATGGCGCGATCTACCTGAGCTTGTACACAAGCGCCGGCAAGTGGGTCGGCTATGTCAATCAGGCCTCCTGCTGGGACGAGACGGGTGCTGCCAGTTTTCTAGGTACGACACGTACCAAGATCGTGGCCGAGTTGACCGCCCATTTGAATGACCATTATTATTTGGGTACGCCGTATCGCGGGCTGGCCACTGCGACTGCCGCGCGTTACATGGTACCGCGGGGGGTTAGCTCACCGTATGGAGTCGGCATGAATTGTACAGGCTTTGTTTCGTACGTACTTCAGCGCGCCGGTGCGAATCTATCGAGGTTGACTGGTCTGTCCAATCAGTGGGGTGGCGTTGCCAATGCGTATAACTACCGGAATGCGTTAGTCAAAACAGTGCCGTATTATCGCTTCACTTCAGTCAAAGCGTTGCTCGCGAGTGGTAAGGCCAAAAAAGGGGACATCCTCTATTTTGATCACCCGACTGCGGACTGCCACATTGGCTTTTTCTGGGGTGCGACTAGCAAACAAGATAAGATGTGGCATCAGCCCGGCGCGGGCAATCGGATCTCTCGCATTTACGCTGATGCCGGATTCAAATATATCTATCTGTTCCCGTCAAACTGAGAGGCGTTGTCTGTGAGCGGATAGTTCATGGTCAGTTGCGTGGTCGAAAAACCGACTGCCTGATAAAAGTCACGCGCTGCCTCGTTGGCTGCGAGTACGTTGAGTTGCAGGAAGTCGAGCTGGCGCTGTTTCGCCCAGGCCAAGCTTGCGTTGAGTAGCGCGCGACCAACATGTTCGCGGCGATGACTCGGCGCGACCCAGAGTTCCTGAAGCAACGCCAGGTGATGGGGGACAAAACTCGGATCTGCGGTGATTTCCGCCTCTGACACGATGGCAAATCCGATCGCCGTGCCATCATCACTAGCGACGAAGATCGTATTGGTGGCGCTACGGATACGCTGCTCGATCAACTCAATGTTGGGTGGGGCAAGGCGAACCGTGGTAGGCGCGAGTGCCGCCATTTCTCGCGTCAAGGCGACTTCCATTTGGCCGATCTCGGGTATCTGTTGGGTTGTGGCTTCGTTTATCTGCATGGTTTGTGCACTCCTTGATAGGTCGTTTGTAGCTGACTTTGGGCCAATGCGGCCGTAGCCTGTATTTGTGGCCATGGATTTCTTATTTTGTCGTTGACTTTCCCCTAGCCAGATTATATACTATTTTTTGTGCTTGTTAGCGCAATGCGGGCGTGGCGGAACTGGTAGACGCGCAAGATTAAGGATCTTGTGGCCGTTTAAGGCCGTGAAGGTTCAAGTCCTTTCGCCCGCATTTTGACCGACCTCTGTGAGAGGCCGGTTATTTTTTTAGCCATCAACCATGGTATTGGGGAGCGGCCTCTTTATGTCAATAATCGTCAGGCCTCGTTGAAATCGCGACATTGGTGGCGTGTGCAAAAATATTTTTATTAAACCTATTTCGGTGAATCGAATTACCAGATATAATGACTTGGAAGATAATAGTGAATGGGGAGAATATTTTGATGAAAAAACATTTGGGTCAATGGCTGATCGGTGCAGCCCTTTTCTTGGGAATCGGGCTTTCCGTTGCGAAGCCGACAGACGTGCAGGCGGCAACGAAGCATTATGTGACTGTGACTGCTGCTAATTTCAAGACCTGGCAGGATGCTAAGCTGACTAAAACAGGCACCGCGACTTCCTCGCTGGTGAATAAGACGTTTTATTATACGACCAGCGTGAAACCGGCCAGTGTGCGTTATTTGAAGCTGGTGGACACGAATGGCAAATCCTGGGGCTATCTCAATGAGAACGCGACAAAGGCAGCGCCGGCTTCCTATGGGGCATGTTTGCCGGCCAATTACTATGTATCGGTGACCTCCAAGAACTTTAAGATGTACAAGAACTTTGATTGGCAAGTAGCGCGCACGTCTGCGTCTGTTGTCAACCAGACCTTCCACGTCAAATATGTTCATCCCAATTTCAGCGGCGCACAGTTTCTTTCCGTCTACAACAAGTCAAACAAGCTGGTCGGTATCGTCAACGCGACGGCGACTAAGAAGGCCACTGGGCAGCAGGGTATTGCTCATGTTCAGAAATTCAATGCGACGATTTCCAATACTGGCGCTACCATCTGGAAGGGCTTCGGGTTTACAAGCGGTGTCAAAGCATCAAGCTACAAGAGCACCCAGTTGGTCGTTCATGGCTGGTATCAGCATTACAACGGGAGCAAGTATTACACCGTTTACACCACTGGTAACAAGTGGATTGGCTACATCAACGCTTCCTGCGTAAAGGCCGGCAACGTGACCAAGACGGTGGCGAAGAAGACGACCACGCCTGCGAAGACGACTACTTCGACGAACCTCAATCGTACGGTCTATGTCGCGCCGCTTTCCGGTAAGAAATATCACTTCGACAAGAATTGTCGGGCATTGAAGAATGCGAAGAGCATCCAGACATTAACGCTCAAAGTAGCCATTCAAGAGGGTTACACGCTCTGCGGTTACGAAGACTGATCCAAGCAAAGAGGGCTTTTCGGAGCCCTTTTTTGCTACCCTCAAAACGGCAATAAGGTATAATACGGAAAAGAGATCTTCTGGAGGCGCTTTATGACCCATAAGTCTAGCTCTGCTTACACCATCAGTATCGTCGGCGTGCTCGGCGCGCTACTGATCATGCAGGCGTACATCCCGATGGTCGGCTACATTCGTATTATTCCAGGCCTGCCCGCGATCTCGACCATGCATCTGACGGTGATCATGGCGGGTGTGATTCTAGGCGTGCGCGGCGGGGCAGGGCTTGGTCTGATGTGGGGTATGATCAGCCTGATCAAGGCCTACACCGATGCGACGGATCCGCTCACATTATTACTTTTCCAAAATCCGGTTATCGCGATCATCCCGCGCGTGATGGTGGGCATCGTGGCCGGAGCCATTTTCAACCATATCGCCCCGTCTGTTCTGCATGGCGTTGGTGCGACCGTGAAGATGATTGCGGCAGGCGTGGCCGGTGCGTTGACGAACACGGCGTTGGTGATCCTGTTCACCTGGCTATTTTTCGCCCATAACGCGACACAGGTGTTGGCCGGCGCCAATGCATCCAATCTGTGGTGGCTTCTGATGGTGGCCTTCGCGACCAATGCGGCGCTTGAGACGCTGATGGCGGGTGTTGTGACGCCTGTGATCGGGCAGGGGCTGATGCGGTTCAAACGGTGATCAAGTTGCCAGAGTCAAACAATGAGAGATCGGCCTAGTCAGAACTTTGACTAGGCGCCTATGTGGCCCGAGGAGCACTCGGGCTATTTGAATCGGTCAGTTTGACTGCTTTGACGTGTTTTACTGGCTATGCACAGCTTTCCCGTGTCGGCTGGCGCTCGGATATGTACTTCTACCAGACCGGCGCCACGGCCTGGCGGAAGGATTCGCACGTGATGCGACTGTGGCGCCAGTCGAATCAGGTGTGAATGAAGTGCTCTTTGAAAAACTATTGTGGCATCCATGCCGCCGCCATAATCGATTGCTGGTGCAGTAAGCTTAGGTCATGTAGGCTTAGAATTTCGGTGACCTTCCCACTTCCGAAGAAGAAGGCGTCGTTCTCAAGATCGGCCGCATACCCGGTGCTGCAAACAAAGGTGGGCTGCACGACACTTGTGTGGATGCCGGTAGAGCTATTCAGCTGTCAAAGAGCGTGACGTGGCGTTGCCGCCAGGGACGTTGCATCAGTAACGACCTGCTTGCGCAAGTCGCTCGTCTTTCATCTTGGGTGGATCTTTGAGTCGCCGCCATATCGGACGCTGGTGCAAGTTGGGTGACATATAGGCTTAGAATTTCGGTGACCTTCCCGCCTCCGAAGATTTGGGTGTCGTTCTCAAGATGGGCCGCATTCAGCTCCTGCAAACGAAGGTGGGCTGCACGATATTTTGATGAAAGACTATTGTGGGAGTCCGGACTCCCGAGGTGCGAGTGGTGCTGAACGCCTGCTGTACATTCAGGCGCTCTGTTGGTGTGTTGTTTCCCCCGACCGCCCATGGAGTCGAATGAATATGCATGCGACAGTCTCCACTTGGGGCA
>NZ_RHOG01000051.1 GCF_003946405.1 Lacticaseibacillus yichunensis
AAGCGGGAAGGTCACCGAAATTCTAAGCCTACATGACCTAAGCTTACTGCACCAGCAATCGATATATGGCGGCGGCATGGATGCCAACCAAGTTTTCAAAGAGCAATGCAATCACACATCTTGCGACTGGCGAGGGCCTGCCGCTTGCAGCGTGTGTGGCCCCCAGTTCGGTCAAAGGCCCGACCGGATCGGGGGTACATAGATTTCCAGAGGGCCTGCAATCACTGAAAGGTGGGAATCAAAAGATCCCCCCGGAAATGGGAGGACCATGTTGTTGTTAGGTCATTATCGTTTTGCTTTACGATAGCCGGCTGCTTGGGCTGCGGCTTCAGTTTGGAAGTAGACTGCATTTTTTGAGCTCATGTGATACCCGGCTTGGCCAGGCACGTGATAGATCTTCGACCGTGAATTGCCGATGATCTTGCCTTGCCCAGTGATCACTTCGCCAGCGCCGGCAGTTGGCGTCTTCTTGGTGGTGGCGCTGGATGTCGACTTTTTCTGCGATGAAGCAGTGGCTGCGCCTGCAGTTTGGGCTGCGCTGACAGTGCTGGTGCCGTCTGCGTAATTTAAGGTGACGCCACTTTCAACGTTGAAGACAAAAACGTTGAAGGAGATACCGCTTGCGCCGACCGATTGGGCCATCATGTGAACCCCGCGGGCAAGCAGGTCATTGCCGCGATAAACCGGTTTGACGGAGTAGCGGACATACGCGCGTGTGTTTTGCTTGAGGAAATAGGCAATGTCCATTTCATAGCGCAGCATTTCCGGACTGTTCAAGGAGCGCGTGCCGGTGATCAAATTCTTCGGGTTATTGTTTTCCCCGGAAAGCTGATAACCGATCAAGTGGCTGCGGTTGTAGAGATAGCCACTCTTGAGCTTTTTGTTGTGCCAGCCGGTCGGGTTCCAGGTCAGGCCTTCGCGCTCGCCAGTTGGCATCAAGCTCTTGTTCAGCAGTGCCTCGGCGTCGGTGGCGCGGTTGAGTCGATCCAAGGCGCTGTAACTTTCCCAGGCGCCACGCGAGGTTGAGAGATCCGCGCTGGAAAAAGTCGGCTTGCCGCCATTGACGTTGATCGTTTGCGTCCCACTGTATGTAAGATTGGCGAGGCTGTTTGCGGTCTTCTTGGCCGCAGCCGCTTTCGCCGCTTTTGCCTTGGCAGCGGCTGCCTTTGCTGCCGCTGCTTTAGCCGCCGCGGCTTTTTTCGTTGCGGCCGCTTTGCTGGATGAGGCCGCTGCGATCGAAGAAGACTTGGCTTCGCTAGAGGCGGCCGCTTCACTTGAGGCAGCTGACTCACTTGACGCTTTTGCTTCGCTTTCTTCTTTTGCCTGCTTGGCTTTCGCTTTACTGCTGGCGATCTTTGAAGAGCGTGCCGAGTCCGCCTTGCTTGAGTCTTTTCCGGATGGCGAACCGCCGCACCCAACAAGTAGCAGTAGCACTGCGCCAACGGTCAGCAGGCGCCCAATTTTCGCCGAGCGGTTGCCCCGTGTTGTGGGGTGACTCAGGATTCCTGCAGTGGCACCGCCAATGATGGCAAGCATCACCCATAATCCAATCAATAATGTCATAATCGTTCCTCCAATGATGTTGATGGTGTTGACGCCGCACCGCTACGGACTTGCCAACACTTCCTATTATGAAGGGCCGCGCGTGGAAAATCACGGAATATTTATGTTTTATATAAAAATAGTCACCACTCTCCGGTTGCACTCGAAAAGCTTTTGACCGGTCTTGTTTGGTGTGCTAGCGTTAGGCTATCGAAACAAGAAGGAACGGTGAAGGGATGCTCAATATCGGTGTGATCGGCCTGGGCAATATCGCCCAAAAAGCTTATCTGCCTGTTTACGCGCAGATGCAGGATAAGGTCCAGTTTTATTTGATGACTCGCGATCTGGCTAAGCTGACGGCTTTAGCCAATCAGTATCACATGGTGGCGGCTGGCACCGAGGTCGCGGCGTTGGATGGCCTCAACCTTGATGCGGTGATGATTCATGCCGCGACACCGGCGCATTATGAACTCGCGGAACATTTCCTAAGCCGCGGGGTCAATGTGTTCATCGACAAACCGCTGGCCACCTCGATGGCGCAGGTGACGGCGCTTTATCTGTTGGCCGCGCAACACCAGAAACTGCTGACGGTCGGGTTCAACCGCCGTTTTGCCCCGCTGGACAAGCAGCTGATCGCGTTGCCAGATAAAAATATGATCTCGGTTGTGAAAAATCGCGTCAATGCGCCCCAGCCAGTGGCAGAAGCCATTTATGATCTGTTGATTCACCCGCTGGATACCGCACTGGCGCTGGCCAATTTTCCAGAAGAGCCAAACGCCCGCTTCAGCTTACATAAAAATAAAGACGGCTTGCTCGAGCAGGCCAGCATCACATTCACGGGCAATGGGGTCCATGGTGAAGCGGCCATCAACCTGGTTGCTGGTGCCAATCTTGAGGAAGCAACTGTCGCCACGCCAACTGGGGTCTATCGCGTTCAAAATCTAAGCCAGCTCCAGCACTTCGCTGGCAGCAACGTGACGACCGAGGTGGCGCCGGATTGGGAACCAACGCTTGAAACGCGCGGGTTTGCGCCGCTGATCCACGCCTTTGTTGAGGCGGTGGCCAACTCCACAGCCAACCCGATCGAACCACAAACGAGCCGGCTCACGCATTCACTGCTGGATGAGATGTTGCACCGCTTGGCTGATTGAAAAAACGGAAGTGGGACAAATGTCGTTCTTGGGTCCGACAGGTAAGTGTTCCAAGCGCCAGGTCCGAACTTTGGGCCAGGTGATTGGAGCCTTAGCTGTTCGGACCCGGACATTTGGCCCACGACACTGCAGTCACATTAGTGCACTATACAGGAACTGGGACAAAACAAAAGTTTTGTCCCAGTTCCGTTTCTTTAACGGTTGCCCTTAATGATCGCGATGATGCCGATCGCCAGGCTCGCGGCGCTGGTCGCAAGCAGGGATCCGCTCAACGCGGTGGTGATGATACCAAAGGTGCGCAACGAATGCTTTTTTGACATCTGAGAGCCCTCCATGGCTTTTCTTTTGATTATACAAGAAACGAGGCGCAGAAAATGGCTTATGACAAAGCTTTTATGAAACAGGCGGCAAAAGAATCCGAAAGCAATCTGATCAGCGGCGAAGGGGGGCCATTTGGCTGTGTGATCGTCAAGGAAGGGGCGATTTTGACTGCGGCGCATAATCAGGTACTGGCGCAACATGATCCGACTGCTCATGCCGAGATCATGGCGTTGCGCCAGGCCGGGGCGTTGCTGGGCAGCCATGATCTGAGCGGGTGTACGCTATACAGTTCTGCGATGCCGTGTCCGATGTGTCTGGCTGCAATCATCTGGGCGAATATTAAAACAGTGTATTACGGCAATGCGGCCGAGGACGCTGCTGCGATCGGGTTCCGCGATGCGGCGATCTATGATTTCATCGATGGCGGGCTCAATGATACCGCCGTGTTGGCCCTCACACAGTACGACCGCGCGCTCACGATACCAGCCTTTCACAGCTATCAAGCGCAGGCCAAACAGCTTTATTGATCAGGAAGGACCCCATCGCGCGTCGGTGGGGTTTTTATGTGTCGATTTTTTGCCAGATCCAAGGCCGATCCAAGCTACCCGCACGACCATCCCGCGCACCTCCGCACCCTAGTTGGGCTTCGCTGCACATGGTCGCGTCGTCTAACTGGGCTGTGCACTTGATGGCATGGTACGCCATCCAGCACCCAGCCCAAGCTACCCGCACGACCATCCCGCGCACCTCCGCACCGTAGTTGGGCTTCGCGGGGCAGGGCCGAGAAAGATAGTCGGCCCAGCCACTCGATGGCCAAGTGCGCCATCAAGCGTCTAGGCCGAACTATCTGCTCAGCCCTAAACGCCCCGCTCCGCACCCTTTTTTCTCTGCCCAAGTGTTCATATGAGCGCTCGGGCTAGTCAAGATGCTACGATTTAATCAAGGTGGTTAATCATTATCTTGATAAGGAGGAACTTTGCGATGGAAAAACCTGTC
Organism: Lacticaseibacillus yichunensis; assembly: GCF_003946405.1. Lineage (GTDB taxonomy): Bacteria > Bacillota > Bacilli > Lactobacillales > Lactobacillaceae > Lacticaseibacillus > Lacticaseibacillus yichunensis. The sequence continues at coordinate 4,011 of NZ_RHOG01000051.1, forward strand.
AGCGTTCCCAAGACCGGCGTCAAAGCGCGCTCGCGCACTGGCGCCACCATCGTGTTATCCGTCGGTATTTTGCTGGCGATCTTGTTTGCAGCATCCACTGCTTATTCTGGCATGAAGGCGGGGCTAACCGTCGCCGCTGGGATTCCCGGGGCGATCATCGGTTCGGCGGTCGTGCGGGCCTTTGCGAAGCGCCAAGGCTTTGCAGGCACCAATGAGATGCAGGGCATGGCCTCGGGCGGCGAAACAATCGCCAGTGGGATGATCTTCGTCCTGCCGGCGGTGCTGCTCATCGGCGCGTCGATCAACTTTTTTGAAGCGATTCTCGTCGGCACGCTGGGCGTTTTGTTCGGCATTGGCACGGCCTCGATCGTTGAAAATCATTTGTTGATCGACTCAAAGGACACCCTGATCTATCCGGAAGCGATGGCGATCAGCGAGACCATTCGCGCCTCGGCCACCGGTGGGGAAGGGTTGAAAATGATGGCCAGCGGCTTTGCCATTGGTGGCACGCTCACTATGTTGACGGGGTCGATGCTTGGCTGGATCAACAACCATTTCGTGCTTTACGGGGCAAAAGACTTTAAGTGGAAATTCGAATTAGAGGTCAACCCGCTTTTGGCCGGGATCGGCTTCATCGTCGGGCTGCAGGTCGCGGTCCAGATGTTTGCCGGGTCCGTACTCGCCAACTTCGCCGTTGTGCCACTGATCGGGTATTTTACCGACATGGCGCATGGTGGGGCAACGGTGTGGAATGCCAGCGACACCGCGGTCAATCAGCTCGCGTTTGATGGAATCTCCGGCGGCTACATTCGCTATCTTGGCGCCGGCATGATGCTGGCAGGCGGAATCATCGGTGCGCTGAAATTGGTGCCGGTGATCGGCCGCTCGCTCAAAAGTGCGCTCGGTGGCACCCAGCGCCGCTCTGCGTTTGGCATGATGCTGCTCGGCTTTGCCATTGTGGCGACGATCGGGCTGGCTTCGCTGTTTTCCGGCAGCCTGCTGATTGGGCTGCTCGGTGGGTCGCTGGCGATCTTGATGGCCTTTGTCTTCGTGGTGGTCGCCGCCAATCTCACCGGCACGCTTGGTACGTCCAATCTGCCCGTGTCCGGCATGACCATCGCCTCGCTTGTGTTGTTGACTGTGCTCTTCGTGGCGTTCGGCTGGACCGGCCAAAGCGAAACCCGGTCGCTGCTGCTTCTGGCGACCTTCGTGGTGACGGCCATTAGTATCGGCGGGGGCTATGCGCAAACGCAAAAGGCCACTGAGTTGATGAAGGCGGATCGCCCGAAAATGCAGCGCCGCTTCCTGCTTGCGGCGGTGCTCGGCACCATCACCGTGGTCGGCGTGATCGTATTGCTGGCGGGGCAACTCGCCGACACCAGCGACAATGCGGCGTTTGCTTTGCCACAGGCCAATTTGATTGCAACGTTGACCTCGGGGATTCTCACCGGTAAACTGCCATTCACGATCATTTTCATCGGGGTGGTGATGGGCGTGGTGCTGCATCTCTTAAAATTGCCAGTGATGACCGTCGCTATTGGGTTCTACCTGCCAATGGCCACCACCGCCATCATTTTGGTCGGCGCATTGATCCGCAAAGTCGTTGAAGGCCGCAAACCAGCGGAAAATGCGAAGCGCGTGCAAAATGGCGTCAGCTTGTCTTCTGGCTTGATCGCAGGCGGCTCCATTGTCGGCCTGACCGGCATTCTATTGTCGGTGTCCGGGCTGCTCGATCACGGCACGCCAGGCGGGATGCTGGCTGGCAACGCCGCCGCATTTGGCCTGCTCATTCTGTTAGCCGGCGCGATGCTGTGGGTGTTGCGCAAGCGCCCGCAACCTGAACAAACAAAATAAGGCTCATTGTTAGTCGTTCGAAGCGAAAAAGCCGCGGTTTGGTCGCCGCGGTTTTTGTATATGTCAAAACGAAAACGACACAAAAATTGTACACAACTTTTTCAAAAGTCGTCCGCGCATGCCATCATCTGATACATCCGCCTGCTATGCTTTTCGCGAAAGGTGGGGGATGACATGTTCCTTTTGGTGAGTGGTGGGCTCATTGCGGTGCATTTGATCGTCTTCTGGGCAATGAGCGATCGCGCTGAGAAAATTCTTGAGCGGCACGAGGGGGTCTCGCATTTGCGGCGATAAGCTGGCGTTTTCGCCTGTTGCGTGCGACACTGAATGTAAACGCAACAGGGAGAAAACGATGGCAGAGACAATTCAGGTGCGGCTGGCCAAGCAAAAAGATGCTGAGGCACTGGTGCCGTTGGTGCACGATTATTATGCGTTAAGTCCGGTGCCGCATGCGTTTGACGATGCGGAAATGGCGGCGCATCTGCGGCGGCTAGCGGGCCAGCCCGAGATTGGCCGCTTACTGGTCGCGACTCAGGGCGAAGTGCTCGTCGGATTTGCGATTCTGTATTTTGGGTATGACACACGGGCACTGGCCAAAACAATGACGCTCAATGATCTATTTGTTGTGGCTTCCTTGCGCGGCCAGGGAACAGGCCACACCCTGATCGCGGCGACGTTTGCGCTGGTGCGGCAATTCGGCTGCAGTCGTGTCGACTGGCAGACGCGCACGAGTAATACCGCCGCCCAGCGCCTGTACGACACCTTAGGCCAGCGGGTCGAGGGGTGGGTGTCTTATTCGCACGATCTGAGATGACACCAAGGGACAAAAACAGCGTCCGTGATTAATACGCGGGCGCTGTTTGCGTTATGGCTTGATATAGGCAAAGCCGGCATGCTGTTTTTTGACCAATTCGACCACGCCTGCGGGGACGACGAGGACGCCAGGCTTGAGTTCCCCGGACGTGATGGCGTGGCCGCGCATCGCATTGCTGCAGGCGGCCACGGTGACGCCGAGCTCCTGCAGGTCGGCAAACGCGACGGAACTGGCCTGCGTGACCCCGGTGATCGCCGATCCGTTCACGAGAAGCTCGATTTCACCGAGCACGCCTTCATCGGTGGCCGCGGTAATGTAGTTGTGAAGATTGCTGAGAACGACCGGCCATTTTGCCGGTTCGTCGATGTGGAAAATGACATCCATGGGCTCATCTCCTTTTCTCGATTATACCGCGGCCAGCCGCAAAATCGATAGTCGCCGGTCTTTTCGGGAATTTTTTGTTGACATGTGCGGAGAATCCGGTAAACTATTACTTGTGCTTATTTGAGGACATTGCCCGTTAGTCAAGGGGTTAAGACGCCTGGTTCTCAGCCAGGAAACACGGGTTCGAATCCCGTACGGGTGATACATGAATGGAAAAAAGCGCCAGAACCGCGTCTCGTCGCGGTTCTGGCGCTTTTTGTTTAGGCGAAATCTCATCTGAAGCCTATTTTTTCAGATTGCTATAGGTAATGATGAATGACCCCATCATCGATTGCACCTTCGTCACTTTCACGGTCACCTTGTCGCCCGCTTTAACTTTTGGGTTGGACGAGCTGACAAAGTTGAGATGCTTGCCAGTCTGGATGTTGTAGCCAAACATGCTATTCGGCGCGAGCTTGTCGACTGTCAACTGAACGGTTTTTCCTTCGAGGTCCTTGCCGGCGTTGAGCGCTGTCTCCGCGGTCTTTTCGGTATAGTCTGGCTTAACAGCTTGCGCGCCGCATGCTGTCAGGACGAATAGGACAGTAAGCACTGACAAAAATGCCAATAGATGTTTTTTCATAATTCCCCCAAATTCTGATCAGCTTTTTTCGTCGATCAGTCGTTGGACGTGAGGTGAGACCGGCGGCGAGAATTATTGCGATAGCGGTGCCGCCTTGCGATATTATTTTCGTATCTGTCTCGGCCAAATGTATTTTCCAGTATAACGGGCCATCATTAAGATTTAACGAGGAGTGAACTCATTTGTGACTGTTTGACGCGATGTCAGCCCACGCCGCCACCTACTTAGTGGCTGTTCAAAAACGTGTAGCATTTGATACTAGTGATTTTAGGTCATTACTGTCATATAATAAATGCATACGAAATTCCGGTTTTCAGACATTTCCCGTGCATTTACGAAATTCACTCGGAGGTTTTATCCATGGTTTATCG
>NZ_RHOG01000052.1 GCF_003946405.1 Lacticaseibacillus yichunensis
AGAACGACGCCTTCTTCTTCGGAAGCGGGAAGGTCACCGAAATTCTAAGCCTATATGTCACCCAACTTGCACCAGCGATCGATATATGGCGGCGGCATGGATGCCAATAAAGTTTCAAAGAGCCAATCGAATGACGGGTTTGTGTTGCCGGCATAACACAACCCCATCATTCACCCCCGGTCGTGCCGGCAACCGGGGTACATAAACGGCGATAACAACCCTTTACCGCAGGCGGATCATCGTCGCCTCATGCGAATCAAAAAGCACCCACTGCCGGGTGGATGCCAGTCAAAACAATTGTCTCTGTCCAAACAACGACGAGCTGGCACGGTGTCTCCCGAGTCATAGATCGGCCAGGACACCGCCATCGAGCCAGTTGCCAGTCTGAGAGGGCAAGCTGCTAGTCCGCGTTTAGCCACGAAAAAGCCGCCATCAGGAGACGGCTTTGCGCATCCTGATGGCGACTTAGCGTCATGCTTAATTTTCATCCCCGGCTTCCGCCAAAAGCCGACGGAACGGGATCAATTTTTCCGCGTGGTATTTCTTCACAAATGCATCCACGGCGGCTGGATCTTGAGTCTCTTTATCGAGCACCAGCTGTTCGACTGGCAGTGGACGCAGATCCGAGATCTTCACATCGATCACGACCGGCCCCTTGCGCTGCTTGGCGGCTTCAAACGCGGCCTTCAACTCTGGCAGATCGTGGACCTCAAAGCCCGTGGCCCCCAGTGCGGCTGCGGCGGTGCCGTAATCGGCATCGATCAGGTCAACGCCAGAATGCGGCTGGCGCGTGTCATCCTGCTCGGCCTCGATGAAGCCGAGGCTCTCGTTGGTCAAAATGACATTGATGATCGGCATGTGATATTTGACCTGGGTCAAAATGTCCTGCATCACCATCGCATAGCCGCCGTCACCGGAGATCGACCATACCTGGCGATCCGGGAACTCAGCTTGTGCACCAATTGCCGCGGGCAGCGCGTACCCCATCGTCGCATACCAGCCCGAGGTCGTGAAGCGCTGGTCTTGATCGATCTTCAGATAGCGCATCCCGTTGATGGTCACATTACCGACATCAACTTGGAAGATCGCGTCGTCGGTTGCCATGTCATTGATGGCTTTGAAAACAGGTTCCACGCGCAGCGGCGTTTCCGCGTCGTCTTCAAACGAATGGATCCATTCCACCCAGTTGTGCTTGTTGGCAACAGCAGCCTTGTACCAGGACGTTTCCGGCAGCTGTTCGCCGCGCTTGAGCATCAGATCGATCGTCTTTTTCGCATCAGCTAAGATGGCCACGTCAACGCTGTGGCGGCGGCCAAACTTGGTGCCATCGATGTCGACCTGGATGTACTTCGCGTCCGGCTTGATGAAATAGCCCTGAAATGGCATATCGGAGCCCAGGAAGAGCACGGCATCGGCGCCGCCTGCCACTTCAACGCCAGGCTTGGACGCCACGCGCCCAGCCGAGCCCATGTACGCCTTGTAGTCGTCCGGCACGATGCCCTTGGCCAACGCAGACGACAGAATCGGTGCATGCAACTGTTCGGACAACGCGATCACTTCCGCGCGGGCGCCACGTGTGCCTTGCCCGATGTAAATCAGTGGATGCTTCGCGTTTTTCAAAATGGCCAGTGCTTCGTCGACCTTCACCACGTCGGGCTCCGGTGCGATCGCCTTCTGGAACAGCGGCGCAGTCGAAACATAGGTGTCGTCGATCTCCTGCCAGCCAAGGTCCTTTGGAATCGTGATGACCGCGACCCCGTGCTGCGCATACGCCTGCCTGATTGCCTCATCCACCACGGCCGGCATCTGCTGGGCCGTCATCACGGTCCGGTTATAAACAGACACATCGGCGAACATTGGGTTTTCGTTCATTTCCTGGAAATATGAGGTATTCATTGCACTTGTCGGCACCTGGCCAACCAGCGCAAGTACCGGAATGTGATCGTATTGGGCGTCATACAGCCCATTGAGCAGGTGGACAGCGCCTGGGCCGGCTGAGCCGAACGTGACACCGATCTTGCCTGTGATCTTAGCCTCACCGACAGCCGCCAATGCGCCGACTTCCTCATGACGCACCTGGACATAATTGATCGTGTCCTTGCGGTTGTGCAAAGCGTTCATGGTCGAGTCGAACGACCCGCCAGGCAAACCGTAGATGTTCTTGACACCCCAGCTCTCGATGACCTTGATCATTGCATCGGACGCATTGATTTTCGCTACCATTGTTGTTCCTCCATATATGCTTACTTAATATAAGTATATTAACACTCTTCTTACAAAATACAAGTGGTCTGTGCGGTACAATTCAAGCGTAGCACGTTGGCGGGAAAAACCGGTGGATTTTGACTCGGCGGCTGCCGGCAAAGAATAAAAGGCATGATAATTCGCGTGGACAAGGTCAACCTGCCAAGCCAGTACCCCCCGCGCCGTATGCAAAAATAGCTCGAGCACCCGCATCATGCGGCGTTGCTCGAACTATTTTTTTGGCGTTCAACTATTAGTCATTTGCGCGATACTGCCGCTCCTGCCCAATCACACCGCTCATTACAAACGGCCCAGCAAACCAGGCGGGGTCGCTTTGATAATCGCTGGAATCGCTTGGCCAGGTATCGGCAAAAAGCTGTTCGTAAGTCGCGATGTCAAGCTGTTTGCGCTGCGCCAACAGCGACGCGTGGCCATGTCGCGGCACCGCCTGCCGAAACTGCGGCGGAAGCGTGGCGGAAAAGAATTCGCCGACTGCCCCCGACCCATAGGAGAAAAGGCCGAGTCGGTCGCCGGCCGCCAGCGTCTCGCTATTTTCCAGCAGGGAGACCAAGCCCAGATACAAAGAGCCTGTGTAAATGTTACCGATGCGCCGGCTATATTGAATACTGGTTTGATATTGCGCAAGTAGCCGCGCTTGGTCCGCCGGCGTTGCCTCAGCCAGCACCGTTTTCAGCGCCTTGAGCCCCATTTTCGTGTACGGCAGATGAAACAGCATCGCGGCGTGATCCGCAAGCGTGCGGCCGGTCTCTTGGCGATAAGCGGCCCACACCTCATCGAAAAACGCGATGTACTGCTCGGTGGAATATTTGCCGCGGGCCAGCGCCTGATCCGTGTACATCGGCCGCCAAAAATCCTGAATGTCGTCAGCGTGCAGTGTCGAGTCGTCGTTGATGGCCAAAATACGCGGGGCACTTGCCACCACCATTGCGACCGCACCGGCGCCTTGCGTGACCTCACCCCCTGTCGCCAGGCCATAGCGGGCAATGTCGCTGGCGATCACCAGCGCGGTTTTCCCTGGATGCGCCGCGACATAATCACGCGCCATCATCAACCCGGCGGTCCCACCGTAGCAGGCCTCCTTGAGCTCAAAGACGCGCATGCTGGCCGGCAGCCCCAGCAGGCGGTGAATATACAGCGCACCGGCCTTGCTGGCATCAACGCCCGATTCGGTTGCAAGAATCAGCAGGCCGAGCTTGCTGAGGTCTTGGCCGGCCAGCGCCTCCTTGGCCGCCGCGGCGCCCATCGTGACCACGTCTTGGCTGGATGGCGCCACGGCCTGCTGGTCCTGGCCGATGCCGATCGTGTACTTATCTGGCTCGACTCCGCGCGCGGTGGCCAATTCCCGTAAATCGATGAAAAATGGCGGGGTATAGAGTCCCAATTGATCAATGCCGATCGTCATGATTGCTGCTCCTTTCGCATCCGGTCAAGCAGTGTCTGCGCGGCGGCCTCACTCATTGCGCCAGCACTCAAGGCCACCGCGAGCTGGCCGATCTCCTTGCCAGTCGCGCCGACGCTGATGGCGAGATTGCGCGCCTGCAATTTCATATGGCCGGCTTGAAGGCCCGGCCCAACCTGTGCGCGCAAGGCGGCCAGGTTCTGCGCCAACCCCAACGCGAGCAGTGCCCCTTGCAAGTCAGCGACGGTGGTGAAGCCGCCCAAAGCGAGGCTCGCCTGGGCCACCGGCAATGAGCGAATCGCACCGCCCAAAATTCCGACCGGAAGCGGCAACGCAATCGATCCCAAAAGCTCGGTAGCTGTCTGCCGCCAAGTCGCCAGTGGGCTCATCCGCCCGGTCGCCCCGGCATGCGCATAGATCGCCGCCGCAACGGCCCGCGTGTCATTGCCGGTGGCCAATACCGCCGCCTCGATACCGTTCAGGATACCCTTGTTATGGGTGACGGCGCGGTCCTCATCGACCACAGCCAGCGCGCTCAACGCCGCGATTCCCGCCGCCACCTCAGCGCCAGTGCGCGTCCCAGTGGCCAGCACGCCGAGTGGGACCGCCACAGTGGCCCGGCCGATCGCCTCGTCGCGATTGGTCAAAATCGCGGTGAGCGGCCGGCTGTTGAGCAGCTCACCGGCTGCCTGGCCAACTGCCTCGGCGATCGTGTTCGCCAAATTCGCGCCCATGGCCTGCCCTGGGGCGATGATCAACCCTATTTTCAAAAAACGGTCGGCGATGACCGCCACTGTCTGTGCCTTCAGCCCACCGCCGCGCTGAACGGCCGAGGGATGCGCGGCATCTGCGACTTGCTTGAAAAGTGCCTCATTCGCTTTGACCAACGCCTGGGCAGCTGGCAAGTCGGGCAGCCCGTCGAACACGACCTCGGCGCGAACCGTGTGCGGCGCAAGCACGACCTGCACGCCTGCCCCAGCACGCAATAGACGCGCACCGTTGCTGGCGGCGGCTACCACAGAAGGCTCCTCGGTCACCATCGGCACATTGACCAACCGCCCCGCCACCGGGACTTGGCGGGCAACGCCAAGCGGCAAGCTGAACTGGCCAAGCTGATTTTCACTGAGCGAGGCAGCCACATCAGGGGACAAGGCGCCGGAGCCGGCAAAAATCGCGGCCGTTTCCGCAGTCATTGCGTCTTCTTCAACAAGTTGCGCCAGCCGCTGGGCAGCTGTCATTTCATAAAATTTCATGGGGCGACCTCGATCTGCATCGCCACGCCGAGCCCGCCGCCGACGCACAACGCCGCCAGCCCGGTGCGCTGACCGCGGGCACGTAATGCGTAGATCAATGTCGTGAGCACCCGCGCCCCGGATGCGCCCAGCGGATGGCCAAGCGCGATCGCACCGCCATTCACGTTGAGCTTTTGGTCATCAATGCCAAGCTCATTGGCTACCGCGATCGTCTGGGCGGCAAACGCCTCGTTGATCTCGATCAGGTCGATATCGGCCAGGCTGCTTGACGTTTTGGTCAGAAGTTTCTCGATCACTTTTTTCGGCGCGTAACCCATAAAGTTTGGATCGATGCCACCTTCATTGTAGCCGCGAATCGTGGCGAGGTAAGGCAACCCGAGCGCCTCGGCCTTGCTTTTGCGCATCAAGACCAACGCCACGGCACCATCATTGATGCCGCTTGCATTGCCGGCTGTGACGGTGCCGCCACTTTCAAACGCCGGGTTCAGCTTCGCCAATTTTGCCAGGCTGGTATCCGGCCGTGGCGCTTCGTCTGTGGCCACAAGCTGGTCGCCTTGGCGCGTCGAAATGGTGACCGGCGCGATTTCCGCTTCAAACGCGCCGGCTTGCTGCGCGGCGACCGCTTTTTGATGCGATGCGAACGCAAAAGCATCCTGTTGCTCCCGGGTGACGTCAAATTGGGCCGCCACATTTTCGGCGGTCATGCCCATCGGTTGGCCGGTGAAGGCGTCGCTCAAGCCATCGCGCGCGATGCCATCGACCAGGGACAAGTCCCCAAACTTGTGGCCAAATCGCTGCTGGGGCGCGTAGTACGGCGTGTTGCTCATACTTTCGGTGCCGCCGACCAAGACCGCATCGGCATCCCCCAGCAGAATCGCGCTTTGGCCGAGTCGCACCGCCTTGAGCCCGGAGCCGCAGACCTCATTGACAGTCATCGCGGTGCTGGCGGTGGTCATGCCACTGTTCAGCGCAATCTGCCGCGCCACATTTTGGCCAGAATTGGCCTGCAAGACATTGCCAAAGATTGCCTGATCAAGCTGCGAGGCTTCGATGCCAGCCTGTTTGATGGCGGCCTGCGCGGCGATCGTGCCCAGCGCAACGGCGTTCATGCCAGTCAGACTGCCGCCTAATTTTCCGATGGGGGTACGTTTTGCACTGAGAATGACGACCGCGTCCATGATAGCCTCCAAATGAGTTGCGATTGATGTTGCTACTATTATACGATACCACCGGCCGTGCGCCACTGGCCTTACCAAAACTTAGAAAATGCCCTCGCCAGGAAAAAGCCGAAGCGTTATGCTCAAAGACGGGCGTTCTGGTCCGCGGTATCTCGTGACGCCCACGAGATCAGCCCGCCACCCATTCATTCCGATTCAGGTACTTCAGGAGGCGCCTCATGCGCACGATCGAACTTTTGGCCTTGCTTGCAGATCAAGGCATCAACACCAATGTCTATCTCCAAACGGACGGCCCGCGCGCGGTCTTTCGCACCTTTCGCACGCTCACCGAAAACGAGAGCCTCCAGCTGATCTTCGTGCCGCAAACAGGCGGCCACCCACTGAAGGTCTGGGAGCTGCGCGTCTTGATCAACCGACCAGAGTTGCGCGGGGCCTACCTACTCGGCGACGGCGAAACGGGTCCCCAAGCGATCTTTGGCTTTCAGGAACAAGATGACGGCTTGGTGTTGCATTAATAGAAATTTCGCAAACAAAACGACAGGACACATGCCCTGCCGTTTTTAATTGGGCAACCGGCGCATGAGGCGCTTGAGTTGCTTACGGTCGATCAACATCACACCGAGCTCTTCAGCGAGTTGCTGCGCCGAATCGGAAAATTCGGAGTTGGTGATGACCGCCGCCTGATCGAGTTTATAAAAGCTTTGGCCAGCCCAGGCCTCCTGCACCGCCTTGTTGCCGACGACGCCTTCATACCGTTTGCACTGGAAGCCGACTTGGGCCTTTTTTTTCGTGCCGATCACGTCGATACCCTGATCGCCGGATTGTTTGGTCACCTGAATGTGTTTGAAGCCGTTGCGCTTGAGCAGGTATGCACAAAATTCCTCAAAGACCGGCCCTTCCATTGTGTCGATCTGCTCAAGCTGCAGGTCGCGAAACCGGAAGTGATGCCGATAAAAAAGGAGTGCGTTGACCACGACCCAGCCGCTGATGGCCGCAAAACTAGCGGGATCCAGCACCGGCTTGACCGTGCGCGGCAGCCAAGTACGCCCCCCAAACGCATAAACGAGCGCCAGAATGAATGCCGCCGTCAATAACCCATAACATTTTCGCATCAAGCGATGCAGCATCGCAAACGCCCCCCTTTGAACCTTTTCCACCCTACCAGAGAATTATGAGAAAACCTAGTCACAGGGCGAAAATTGATTGATTCTTAGACTGTTCTTCCGTATCCTTGAAACTGTGTCAACCACGCCTGACTGAAGTCAGACGCTTGTAGGAGAACCGCCTAACGGCGGTGCGACTACAGTTTGCTTAGATACAGCAATTGCCTGTACACAGGTCTTACGTGCTAATTACCAAAGCCTTTAAAGTCCGAAGGTTGCCAGACGGACTCACTGCTTTTGCAGCTTAGTTCCGTCGGACTCCGTAGGGCCAGACGGACTGTATTCGCTAATTAAGTGCTAGACCTTTTGCTAGGATATTTCTTGCGGCGTTGTGGTCACGAATGTGATAGGTACCGCATTGTGGGCACGTCCATTCGCGGTCTGCAAGCGTGAGCTTTTGGTCACCACTCATTACAAAACCGCAATCGCTACA
>NZ_RHOG01000053.1 GCF_003946405.1 Lacticaseibacillus yichunensis
GCTTAAAGCATAGCACCGGGGAAGACCAGGTGCCTTTTTTGTTATTCAAAAAAGGTCCAAAACTTCCGGCGTTGTCACAATCAACACCAAAAATTTTAGACCCTTTTATTTTATCTAAACTCAGTCGCAGGGTCGATGAGGACGGTGACTGGTCTGCTACAATGGAGATGCTGGCGATAATTGCACTGGCTCTGATTTGTCCTTATACTAGCAATAGGGCATTATCGCCGTTGGGAGGAAGTTTGATGAACATTGGCATCTTTACGGACAGTTATTTTCCGCAGGTCAGCGGTATTTCAACTTCGATCAAAACATTAAAAGATGAGCTGGAGCGTCGTGGCAACACTGTATATATTTTTACAACGACCGATCCACATGTGCCCGACGACGCGGTGGAACCAAATCTGTTTCGTTTCACGAGCGTCCCATTCATCTCGTTCACGGATCGACGCATCGCAATTCGCGGTATGTTCCATGCTTATGCTGTTGCGAAGGAATTGAAACTGGATATCGTGCATACGCAGACTGAATTTTCGATGGGGTACATCGGCAAGTTTGTGGCGCGCCAGTTAAAGATTCCTGTTGTGCATACATACCATACAATGTATGAGGATTACCTTCATTATGTGATGAACGGGCATTTGCTGCGTCCTTATCATGTGAAACAGTTCATTCGCGCGTTTCTGTACCATGTTGCGGGGGTAATCGCGCCGTCTGAGCGGTCTGAAGACTCGCTGCTGGGCTATGGCGTCAAGACGCCGATCTCGATCATTCCGACCGGGGTTGACCTTCGACAGTTCAGCGCGGCCAAAAATCCTCAGCTGCGTGACCAGTTGGGGTTGACCAACGTGCCGGTGCTGTTGTCGCTGTCGCGAGTGGCCTATGAAAAACGAATCGATAAAGTGGTCGATGCAATGCCATCGATCTTGCAACGGATTCCAAATGCGGTGTTGTTGATCGTCGGGGATGGGCCGGCCAAAGAGGATCTCGAGGCACAGGCGCAGTCGCTTGGCATCACGGATCATGTCAAATTCACAGGTGAGGTCGATCACCGCGAGATCGCCGACTATTATCGAGCCGCAGACCTCTTTGTGTCAGCCAGCGATTCCGAATCGCAGGGCCTGACTTACATTGAGGCGCTTGCGGCGGGGCTTAAGGTCGTTGCGCTGGCCGGCGAATATACCCAGTCGCTATTGGATGACCCGGCGATCGGGACCACGTTCACTGAGCAGTCGCAGATGGTCCATCAGATTGAAAATTATCTGCAGCATCCGCAGGCCTTCGATGATCCGCAGCCATTGCAAGCCAAACTCTACGAGATCTCGGCCGAATTATTTGGGGAGCGTGTCCTGACTGCCTATCAACAGGCGCAAGCGAATTTTGACGCGTTCATGGCACAAAAGGCCGCGGATACTGATGAGGTTGCAGAGGTCGATGACCCAGAACGTGATTCAATGAAGGGATAGGTCCATGATCGATATTCATATGTTTTCCTCGGCGGATAAGGTGGCTGGTCAGGGGGTCGGTGCAGTCTACACCGAGCTGTTGGCGTTACTTGAAAAATACTTTCCAGGGGAATTCAACGTCAGCATCAATAAATACACGCCCAGCGTGATCAGTCATTACCACACGATCGACCCAGCTTTTTACGCCTCCACCTTTTCCAAGCGCCGCGGCCGCAAGATCGGTTATGTGCATTTTCTACCAAATACGCTGGATCAGAGCCTGCGCCTACCTGGGGTGGCGCGCTGGACGCTCGATAAGTATGTGATCGCGTTTTACAAGCGGATGGATCAGCTCGTGGTGGTCAATCCGAATTTTATTCCCAAGCTCGCCGCATACGGCATCGACCCGAAGCACGTCACCTACATTCCTAATTTTGTCTCCCGGGAGACGTTTTATCCAGAGACGCCGGAAAACAAGGTGATTCTTCGACAAAAATACGGCATTGCCCCAGATGAGTTCGTGGTGTTCGGGGCCGGCCAAGTCCAGGATCGCAAAGGGGTCGATGACTTCATCGCCTTGGCGAAGCGCAATCCGAAGATGCGATTCATTTGGGCGGGCGGCTTTTCCTTTGGGATGATCACCAACGGGTACGACCATCTCAAATCCGAAGTCGCCAATGCGCCCGACAACTTGATCTTCACCGGCATCGTACCGCGTGAGGATATGGTCGATTACTACAATGTGGCGGATGTCTTTTTATTGCCGTCGTATGAGGAGCTGTTTCCGATGGCGGTGCTGGAGGCATTTTCCACGGAAACGCCTGTCATGGTGCGGCAGCTCGCCCTGTATGATCAGATCATTGCGCCGTTTGCGATGATGGCGCCGGATGTGGATGCGATGAATCAGCAGCTGCATCGATTGCAGCAGGAGCCCGCGCTTCAGCAAAAATATGCGCAAAAAAGTGCAGAGGCGGCGGCGACTTATTCCGAGCCGCGCTTGGCCAAGGTGTGGGAGCACTTCTACCGCAGTCAGGCGGCGCTTGTAAAGGAGTCTCATGTCAAAACGAAATAAGCTCGCAGTCCTGATCATGGTGTTGATCGGGGTCTCGATCTTCGCGTTCGAGATGCGTGATCTCAACATCCATCAGGTCTGGCGGACTTTGATGGGGCTGCGGCTGCGGTGGGTGGCCGTCGCGCTGCTCGTGATGCTGGCGACATGGGTCATCGAGACCTTGGTCGTGCAGATCTTTGTGCAGCATGACGGCGAGCGCTTGCCGTTCAAAGCGGCGCTGCGGGTGCCACTGGTCGAGCAATTGTTTAATGCGATCACCCCGTTTGCCTCGGGCGGGCAACCTGCACAGCTGGTCGCGTTGATGCAATCCGGCGTCGAAGCCGGCCGGGCGAGCTCCGTGCTCTTGATGAAATTCATCGTCTACCAGTTCATGGTGCTGATCAATTTTGTCCTGACCCTGATCGTGGGCTTTCAGCAGATTGCCGGGCGGTTTCAGGCGCTTGCCTGGCTGATCGTGTTCGGCTTTCTGATTCACATCACGGTCATCACCGGTCTGCTTTTGGTGATGTATCAGTATAAGTTCACCAAGAAGCTGGTCAACTGGGCGCTGCATTTTCTGGGGCTGTTCATGAGTCCCAAACGCCTGGCGATGTGGAAGCAGCGGATGGACCTCAAAATCGACACATTTTACGCCGAAAGCCTCCATCTGAAGCGGGAAAAAAAGCGGGTGGTGAAGGCCGCGGCGTTGACCATGCTGCAATTGCTGCTGTATTATTCCGTGCCATACTTTGTCCTGCTTAGCTTCGGCGTCCAGCATGTTGATCTGATCGAAGTGATGGTCCTGCATGTGATGATCGTGATGATCGTGTCGCTGTTTCCGATTCCCGGTGGGACAGGCGGCGCCGAGTACAGTTTCAAGACGCTGTTTGGCGCGTATGTTGCGTCGGCGCCAAGGCTGTTGCTGGCGATGTTGCTGTGGCGTTTTTTGACCTATTATCTGGGGATGATCTGCGGTATCTTTGCGCTGGGGGTGACCCCAAACAAGATGGCCGCGGCGCCACTTGATCCGCGAGAACTGCTTGCCAGACAGCATGACAAAGATTAAAAAAATCTGTTATCCAAGCACTTTTTGGGGGCACCTGTCAGCGTTTTATGGTACGCTATGACAGAAGCCAAATGAAAGGGGCCGTTTTATGAAGAGCTCACAGTTAGTTGCGATCATTAAACGCCTTGAAGCGATGCAGGAAGCGTCTGATGACGAGGTCCAGACCCGTCGCTTTGAAAAAGAAGGGGTCGAAAAGGGGCTTGTCTCCTTCGATCCAAGTACGCAGACGTATACGCTTGAAGAGGTCGAAAGCCACCAAAACTTTGAATTCGACAACATTGACCTGGTCGCCATGGAGATATACGACCTGCTTGATGATGAAGAATAGGTTACGATCGGTCAGGGAAACCTGGCCTTTTTGTTTGGTTGAAATAATAGTGGGGTGATTCGCCTCGGTGGACCAGCGCCTACTGACGGTGGAATTTCAGAAAAAACGTCACGCGTCGTTTAAGATAGCGTAAAAACGCGCAAAATAATCGCATCAAAATTGTGTTTTGGCGGCGGAGTGTGTAGACTTATGCCTGTGTGTAAGTGCGTCAATTCAAGAAACGTTTAAAAGCGGTGGAGGAACACGATGAAGCAACTTGGCAGTAAAATTCGAGGCTTTTTCAATACGCGGCTCGGATTTTTTGCGCTGGCGGTCGCGCTGTTTTGGGCGAAGACCTACTGGGCCTATCAGACAAAATTCAATCTCGGGGTCAGCGGGAAAATGCAAAACCTGCTGCTGGTCCTCAATCCGCTACCGACCACGATCTTATTGTTCGGCGTCGCGCTGTACATATCCGGGCGCAAGTCTTACATCACGATGCTGATCATCGACGCGCTCACGTCGCTTTGGTTGTTCGCGAACGTGCTCTATTATCGCGAATTTTCCGATTTTATGACCTTTTCGCTGATCAAGGGCTCAAGCTCTGTTTCGAGCAACCTATCCACCGGGGTCATGGGCATCATGCGGGCCAGCGACTGGCTGGTTTTTCTCGATGTGGCGATTCTGATTCTGCTGCTTGCCTTCCATGTGATTCGCATGGACACGCGGCCAATCAAGAAGCTCTTCGCAGTGGGCGTGACATTGCTGGCCGGCTTGATGTTCGGCTCCAACCTCTCCATGGCCTACCACGACCGCTCTGGCCTCTTGACCCGGACCTTTGACAACAACTATATCGTCAAATATCTGGGCTTGAATGCATACACTGTCTTTGATGGTGTGAAAACGGCGCAGACGAGTGCCACGAAGGCCAACGCCAAGGCAAGCGACATGAACTCGGTACTTGCCTACCTGAAGAAAAATCGCATCGACCCGATCGCCCAGTATACCGGGGTGGCCAAAGGGAAAAATGTCTTCATCATTCATTTGGAGAGTTTCCAGCAGTTTCTGATCGACTACAAGTGGGACGGCCAGGAAGTCACGCCAAATCTCAATAAGCTCTATCACGAAAGCGACACGCTGAGTTTTGACAACTTCTTCCATCAGGTCGGTCAAGGCAAGACCTCTGATGCGGAGACTATGATGGAAAATTCGCTGTTCGGGTTGCCTGAAGGATCTGCCATGTCGCTACTGGGCACCTCCAACACATTCCAGGCGGCGCCAGCCATCATGGATCAACAGGGCTACACCACGGCGGCGTTGCACGGCGGCGTGGCCAGTTTCTGGAATCGTGACAATGCCTACAAGTCTTGGGGCTACGACTATTTCTTTTCCAAGTCCTACTACCAGAACATCAAGAATGACTTTTTAGGCTACGGCATCAAGGATAAACTGTTCATGCGGCAGGCGGCGGGGTATATCGAGCAGCTCCCGCAGCCGTTTTACGCGAAGCTGATCACGGTCACCAATCACTACCCGTATCCACTGGACAAAAAGAACCAGTCGATTGCCAAGACGGACACCGGCGATAAGACTGTCGACGGGTATGTACAAACGGCCCATTACCTCGACCAAGCGATCGGCGAGTTCATGGCTTGGCTGAAAAAGACTGGGCTCGATAAGACATCGATGATCGTCTTTTACGGGGACCACTTTGGCATCTCAGCCAACCATAAAGATGCGGTCGCGCAGCTATTGGGCAAGGATAGCTTCGATGACTTTGATAACGCGATGTTCCAGCGTGTGCCACTGATGATTCACATGGATGGTCTCAAGGGTGGCATCAACCACACTTATGGTGGCGAGATCGATGTCCTGCCGACGATCATGAATCTTCTGGGCATCTCCAATAAGGGGTATATCCAGTTTGGGAGTGACCTCCTGGCGGCCAATCGCAATCAGACCGTTGCCTTCCGCAATGGCGATTTTGTCAGTCCGACCTACACGAAGATCGGCAGCAATTACTATGACACGAAGACCGGCGAGCAGTTGAAGAAGCTGACCCAGGCGCAAAAGGAAGCCGTGGACGCGATGACCAACCGCGTCACGACCGAGCTCTCGTTATCGGACCGCGTGGTGAATCGGGATCTGCTGCGATTTTACACACCAAATGGCTTTACCAAAGTAGATAAGTCGGATTACAGCTATACGCAGTCGAAGGCACTGGAAATGTTGCAGACCGCCGACGATAAAAACAAGACCAGCCTGATCGACAAGAACAACGGGAAGTCCACGATGAGTGAGTACAAGACGGATGCCCCTGAAATGGCAGGCCTCAAGGAATTTGCTGACAGCTATTCGAGCAGCTCATCCAGTTCAACTAGTTCGTCTGGCAACGCTTCTGCCAGCAGTTCGTCCGCGACCAGTGACTCAAGCGATAAGGACAAGTAAGCAACAAAAGGAGGTGGCTGCGGTCACTTCCTTTTTGTTTGCAACTTTTTGCCTTTTGGGGTACGCTTACGGTGTCAAGTGATAACAATTCTTATTAGAGAAAGGGACCGTGGTGAGATAGATGCAGGAGACGGTTTACAACCAGACGATCGCCAAGCTTAAAGCCAATAAGATTCGGGTGACGCCGCAACGCGAGGCGATCATCAAGTATCTGATCGCTAGTGAGGCGCATCCAACCGCAGAGACGATCTACGCGGCGCTGTCGCCACGTTTTCCGCATATGAGTGTCGCGACCGTCTATAATAATCTTCGTCTGTTAAGTGACTTGGATCTCATCGAAGAGATGAATTCCAATGATGTGGCGACCCATTTTGATTTTCCGCTCCAGCCTCACTACCACGCCATCTGCTCGAATTGTGGCAAGATCGTGGATTTCACTTACGATCGATTTAAGGATGTCGAACAAGTCGCAGCGAAAAAAACGGGGTTTGCGGTCAGCGGTCATCATCTCGAAGTTTATGGGTTTTGCCCTGATTGCCAGAAGCTATTAGCAAACCGCGCGACGGCCGCAAATAACTGAGCTGTTTGGAACGGCACTTTGATGAATATCCGAACGCACAATGTATAAATATGTTGTGTGTTCGGATTTTATTTTGCCTCGAGAAATCTCAATTTCTTATTGACGCCATGCGGTCTCGGCTGGTAAGATATCTATTGTTGTCAGCGAGACAGATGCTGCTTCCCGCTTCGGCGGGGGATGCAAATGAATAAATATTCGCTTTCTGAATTTCTTGTTGACAGCGAACTAATCAAAAGATATACTGTTAAAGTTGTCTTTTGGACAAGTCGTCCTTTGAAAACTGAACAAAGTTTCGTAAATGTGTAGGTGATTCGGCCTTAATTGGTCGGAGAATTAAACATGAGCGAAGTCAATTCGCTAGTAACAACAAATCGAGCTATTCAAACGGCTCATTATATGAGAG
>NZ_RHOG01000054.1 GCF_003946405.1 Lacticaseibacillus yichunensis
TATCATGTGGAAGACCAGGTATTGGCGCGGCGGGTGTGGAAGCTTCACTGGCAGGCGTTGTGGCGCAAAGCGCAGCATGTGCCCTTTTACAATGGGTCACCCTGGCTCCCAAGCCGCAAGCCTGAGCATCACTGGCCCGAAGCGGGACTGCCCGCGAACGAGAATGAAATGGCAAGTTGGAAAACGATAACGGAGGCGGAACATGTTCTCACAAAGCTTCAAAGCGATGTTGAGCGGCGTGATCACCCGGGGGTCGACGGAGGTGATGATCGGCAAAAATATGGCTATTTTCCAGAGAGATATCCAGCATCTAAGCGTCAACCCGAGGACAAGCCAGAATAGGGGCGGCGCTGTCGCACAGGACTAGATAATAGGAATTAATAAGTGAGGGGTCGAGCCCAAAGCTACGGGGCAGGCCCCTTTTATGGTGCAGTCAAGTCACAGCGGTGTCGTGGGGCAAATGTCCGGGTGCGATATTTGCCCCACCTTCTTTTTTTGCTTCGCCAGCGCCGCGCGATGAAGCTTTTTGTGGGCGAACATGAAGATCCTTGTATTCTGGTAAACTGCCAGTGCGACTGCCAGTAAACCAACATTGCATTTTCATGACATTCTAAAATGCGAGTCAAAATGCTTGAAAAATCTAGCGGAGCCGATATAATAGGCGGAGTTGTGATTAAACAAAAAGTTTAGTTTAACGAAACCTGGAGGCAATGTATGGACATCGGGCAAAAGATCCGCGATCTGCGCATTCAAAAGAACCTCACGCAAGAGGAACTTGGGGAGCGCACCGATCTGACTAAGGGGTATATCTCTCAGATCGAGCACGATCAAAGCTCACCGTCGATGGAAACTTTTTTTGACTTGCTGAATGTGCTGGGGCAAACGCCGGCACAATTTTTCGCAGAGGGGCGCCGTGAGCAGATCGTGTATCCCAAAGCGGACCAAGTTGAATACAGCGACGAAGAGCGCGGCTATCAGCTCAGGTGGCTGGTAC
This sequence comes from Lacticaseibacillus yichunensis, assembly GCF_003946405.1. Lineage (GTDB taxonomy): Bacteria > Bacillota > Bacilli > Lactobacillales > Lactobacillaceae > Lacticaseibacillus > Lacticaseibacillus yichunensis. The sequence continues at coordinate 995 of NZ_RHOG01000054.1, forward strand.
CAGAAAGCAACGAGAATGAAATGGAGCCGGTGCGCATTCGCTTTGAGCAAGAGGGCGTCTTCAAGACGTTTGAGCCTTCGCCTGCCGAGACCTTCATTTATGTGACGCATGGCAAGATCGCGCTTGAATTAGGCGAGGCGCGCTACATCGCCAAGTCTGGCGAGACCATTTATTTTCACGCGACGCAGCAGCATCGCATCGTCAACGCGGCCAAGGGCATCTCTGAGGTGCTTCTAGTCGCGACCGCATCATATCTTTAGTGAGGAGCTGGGGGAAATGAGCAACGTTATCGTTGAATTGAAGCATGTCTACAAGCGCTACGGCGACACCGAGGTGCTCAAGGACATCAACATCGAGATCGAGCAGGGCAAGTTCTATACCTTGCTTGGGCCGTCGGGGTCGGGGAAAACCACGATCTTGCGCGCCATTGCTGGGTTTTTGGATGTCAGCGAAGGGGAAGTCTTTTTCAATGGCGAAAAGATCAACGACGTGCCGGCCAACAAGCGCCGGGTCAACACGGTGTTTCAGGACTACGCGCTGTTTCCGCACATGAACGTGTTGGACAATGTGGCGTATGGCCTCCGCATTCAAAAGCGGCCGAAAGCCGAGATCAAGGAGCGCGTGGATAACGCCCTGAAAATGGTGCGCTTGTCGGGCTATGAAAACCGTGAGATCTCCGAGCTTTCCGGCGGGCAGCAGCAGCGGGTCGCCATCGCCCGGGCAATCGTCTTAGAGCCGGAAGTGTTGCTGCTTGACGAACCGCTGTCGGCGCTTGATGCCAAATTGCGCAAGGACATGCAGTACGAACTGCGTGAATTGCAGCAGCGCCTGGGCATCACGTTCCTGTTTGTCACCCATGACCAAGAGGAAGCGCTGGCGTTGTCCGATGAGATCTTCGTCATGAGCGATGGCGAGGTCCAGCAAAGCGGCACGCCGGTCGATATCTATGATGAGCCGATCAACCATTTTGTGGCGGATTTCATCGGTGAATCAAACATCGTCTCCGGCCACATGGTCAAAGATTTTGTTGTCGAATTCAACGGCAAAGAGTTTGAATGTGCCGATGCGGGGATGCGGCCTAACGAACCGGTCGAAGTGGTGCTCCGGCCTGAAGATCTGGACATTACGACGGTCGGCGAGGGCAAGGTCACCGTTGACGTGGACACTCAGCTCTTCCGCGGCGACTATTACGAGATCGTGGCGTATGATGACGCGAAAAATGAGTGGCTGATTCACTCGGTCAATCCGGCTAAAGATGGCGACCGCGTGGATCTGACCTTTGACCCGGAGGATATTCATGTCATGCGCTTGAACGAATCTGAGGAAGACTTCGATGCGCGTCTTGAAAGCTACGAAGGCGAATAGGAGGGGCGAGATGAAGAAAAACACGGCGACGAGTCTCGCCTTTTATGTGCCATATGCCTTGTGGATCGTGCTGTTTGTCATTGCCCCGGTGATCTTGATCATCTATCAAAGCTTTTTTGACATCGACGGCCATTTCACGCTGGACAATTATGCGACGTATTTTCAGTCCGGCACCTACATCATGATGACCATCAATTCGGTGTGGTACGCGTTTTTGATCACCCTGGTGACGCTGGTGATCTCATATCCGGCGGCGTACCTGCTGCATTATGCGAAGCACAAGGAGCTATGGCTGCTGCTGATCATTTTGCCGACCTGGATCAATTTGCTGCTGAAGGCGTATGCGTTCATCGGTATTTTTAGCCAAGACGGTGGCGTCAACAATTTCCTCGGTCTCTTTGGCATCGCGCCGAAGCAAATACTGTTCACCGATTTTTCCTTTATCTTCGTGGCGAGTTACATTGAGATTCCGTTCATGATCCTGCCGATCTTCAACGGCATCGAGGAGCTCGATGAGGGGTATGTCAACGCGAGTCGCGACCTTGGGGCAAAATGGTCCCAGACGTTTACACACGTGATCTTGCCGCTGACGATGAGCGGGGTCAAAGCCGGCGTGCAGGCGGTGTTCATTCCAAGTCTGAGTTTGTTCATGCTGACACGACTGATCGGCGGGAACCGAGTCATCACGCTTGGGACCGCGATCGAGGAGCATTTCCTCACCACCATGAACTGGGGGATGGGTTCGACCATCGGCGTTGTGTTGATCGTGGCCATGTTCATCATCATGTTCCTGACCGGTGAGCGGCGGAAGAAAGGGGCGAAGCGCGCATGAAAAAATGGAAGTGGACCAACCTCTATCTGATCTTTGTGTTCGTCATGCTTTACGTGCCAATCATCTATCTGATCGCCTATTCATTTTCCGAAGGCGAGCGCATGAGCGGATTTCATGGCTTCACCTTGGCGCATTACGCAGAATTGTTTGCCGATACACGCATGATTCAGATCGTGGTCGACACCTTGATGCTGGCGCTGCTGTCGAGTTTGATCGCGACGATCGTTGGCACGCTTGGGGCCTTGGCGATCTCGCGGACGGTGCGGCCACTGGTGAAAAACACGGTACTGTCGTTGAACAACATTCTGATGGTCTCGCCGGATGTCATCATCGGGGCCAGCTTCTTGATCTTTTTCACCGCGTTGAAGATTCCACTGGGCTTTGGCTCTGTGCTGATGAGCCACATCGCATTTTCCATTCCGATCGTGGTGTTGATGGTGCTGCCAAAGCTCCAGGAGATGCAACAGTCGATGCTCGATGCGGCGCGCGATCTGGGGTCCACAAATTCGCAGACCTTGGCACGCGTGGTGTTGCCATTCATCACCCCGGGCATTCTGTCTGGCTTTTTCATGGCGTTCACCTATTCGCTGGATGATTTCGCCGTGACCTTCTTCGTGACCGGCAACGGGTTTCAAACGCTGGCTGTCGAGATCTATGCGCGCGCACGCCAGGGCATCTCGCTTGAGATCAATGCCTTGTCTGGCGTGATGTTCATCTTTGCGCTGCTCCTGGTGATCGGGTATTATTTCATTCAGCAGGGTAGTCAGTCGCGCAAGGCCAAGCATCGTAAAGAAAGTGAGGCGATCATTCATGAAGCGGCTCATTAGTATGGCGGTCGCGATCTTGGCAGTGGCGCTCGGGCTCGCATTTTGGAGCCAGGACCTGCAGCGCAGCCAAGGCGCAACTGGCAGTAACACGCTCAATTTTGCCAACTGGGGCGACTATATCGACCCCGCGCTGATCAAGAAGTTTCAAAAAGAGACGGGCTATCATGTCAACATGGAGACCTTCGATTCCAACGAAGCGATGTACACCAAGATTCAGCAGGGTGGCACCTCGTATGACCTGACTGTTCCATCTGAGTACATGGTCGAAAAAATGGCGGAAGATAAGCTCCTCATTCCGCTGGATAAAAGCAAGCTTAAGGGACTTTCCAATTATGGCGCCTCGTTCATGAATCAGAGTTTTGACCCCGGCAACAAGTACAGCCTGCCGTACTTTTGGGGAACCCTGGGGATCGTCTATAATGACAAATTCGCGAAGGCCTCAGAACTCCAGCATTGGAATGATCTGTGGAATCCGCGCTGGAAGGGGAACATCATGCTGATCGATTCGGCCCGCGACATCCTCGGCTTTTCGCTGGTGTCGCTTGGCAAGTCGATGAATACGACCAACCCGACAACGCTGGCGCTGGCCAAGGCCAAGCTGGATCAGCTGTCGCCAAACGTGAAGGCCGTCGTGGCGGATGAAATCAAGATGTACATGGCGGATAATGAGGCGGCCGTGGCCGTTGACTGGTCCGGGGAGGCCGCGGATATGATGGCTTCCAACAGCCACTTGCATTACATCGTGCCAAGCGAAGGTTCAAATCTTTGGTTCGACAACTTTGTCATTCCAAAGACGGCCAAGAATTTCAAGGCGATCTACGCCTTCTTGAACTTCATGACCGACCCGAAAAATGCGGCGCAAAACGCGGATTATGTTGGTTATTCCACGCCAAACGACGCGGCGAAGAAGTTGTTGCCCAAGGATGTCCGCAACGACAAGAACTTCTATCCGGGCAAAGACGTGCTCGATCGTTCGGAAGTCTATCGGAATTTAGCGCCGAAGACAGTTGGGCTGTATAACGATCTTTTTCTTGAGTTTAAGATGTACCGACGTTGATACTTTGGTCACATTTAGTCCGTTTCAATTCGGCTCCGTTGCCGGATCGGCGGACTTTTTGTTTGGCCGTTTGCCAATTAGCGACAAATAGTGGCAACGAAAGCGCGGTACATTTGGTGGGACATTGGATTTCTGCGGTACATCCGCGGTCCATTCTTTGGAGATTGTGATTCTGTCATGTGGAATTTGGATTTCGAGTTATCAGATCCACCGTCAAAGAATCAACCTTCAGTCGTTGTCCAACAGTGGGCGGACATCATCATTCGTGATGGCGCATTCTCTAACGATGAGTCGGCAGATGAGAGTCATCGTCCCAGCCGGCACTAAGCGCCCTTGGAAGCAGTTTTCTCTTTGTGCTCGAGAGCCAAACGGGGATGATCAAGTTCGGCTGGGTATCCAGTGCCCAGGAGCGATGATACTGGACGAAAAGATGCGGAGGCAAAGAAAAGAGCCGCCCGCAATGGGACGACTCATTTCCCGAGCAAATCTTTGTGTGATCCGGTGGCCACCAGCACCAAAACTAACACATCATCCTGACGTTCATAGATCAGCAGCCAATCTGGCCCGATGTGTAGTTCTCGGTAGCTTGCGTAGTTGCCGGTCAGTTGATGATCCTTCAACCGCTTCAAGGCCGCCTTGTCATCCGTAGCAAGTGCTGTTAGTGCGATCTTATATTTCTCGAGGCTATAATGTTTCTTGAATAACTTTTTTAGCTGACGCAGATATGCGGTGGTAGGTTTAACCTTTAGCAAGCTTCCTTACTTCCGCTAGGTGTTGGTCAAGCGTGACAGTCGGCTCGAAGTTTCCGGCTTTAACTTCTGCAATCGCCTCGTCAAGTGGACTGATTGCTGTGGGCGCGAACGGAAGCGAATGAGAGCGCTCAACGGCCTTCAGGGTCATTGTGAACAAGGTGCTGAAGTCGAGGCCCATTGCGTCTAGATCTTTCTGGACATGATCCTTGAGTTTGCTGTCGACGCGAACGCTGATCGTGGTGTCTTTGGCTGGCATAAAGTAAGCCCCCTTTCTTTACCTGCATTGTAGTGCCGATGTATGAACATTGTCAATCAAAAAGCAGGAACTCGCCATACCGATACCATTTTGGCTAAGGAACCTTGTCATTGCGACCGCTACCGTTTTGCCGCATAATAAAAAGACAAGGTGAGGTGTGAGGCATGCTGGAATATGATCAGATTGCGGCGGAGTTTGAACAAGGACAGAAAATCAATTTTGATCGGATTCTGCAGGAAGTGATCGCCGGCTGGCAGCGTGATGGCGCCCGGCCTCGGCTCATGATGCACAGCTGTTGCGCGCCTTGCAGCACGTACACGTTGGAATATTTGACGCAATACGCGGATGTCACGATCTACTATTACAACCCGAACATTCATCCGCGGATGGAATATGAGCGCCGCAAGCTCGTACAGGAACAGTTCATCCTCGATTTCAATCAAAAGACAGGCAATGACGTCCATTTTATCAGCGCCGAGTATCGGCCGAGTGATTGGTTGGCACAGACGAAGGCCTTGAAGGATGAACCAGAAGGCGGTGCACGCTGCAAAGTCTGTTACGATTTTCGGCTAGATGCGGTGGCCGCAAAAGCGCAGGAATTGGGCTTTGATTATTTCGGCAGTACGTTGACGATCAGTCCTAGCAAAAATGCGCAGTGGATCAACGAGGGGGGCCTTGAGATCCAGCATCTGTACAATGTGGCGTATCTGCCCAGCGACTTCAAGAAGCGCGGCGGCTACAAGCGCTCCGTGGAAATGTGCGCGGAATATAATGTGTATCGGCAATGCTACTGTGGGTGCCTGTTCGCGGCGAAAAAGCAGGGCATTGATCTGGCGGCAGTCAATCGTGAGGCCACGCAATATGTCGCGCAACACGAAAACGACGACTTTGCGGCGATTCAGTTCAACATCGCAGCCAAGGCGGAATCAATTTGAGTGAGGGTCGGGGGCAGTTCCTCGGCCTTTTTGCATGGCGGAAAAATGATGTTAGGACATTTTTGGGGAAAAAAAGGGGTCTAAAATTTTTGGTGTTGATTGTGACAACGCCGGAAGTTTTGGACCTTTTTTGAATAACAAAAAAGGCACCTGGTCTTCCCCGGTGCTATGCTTTAAGC
>NZ_RHOG01000055.1 GCF_003946405.1 Lacticaseibacillus yichunensis
GACGGGCAAACCTATCGTTTCCGGTACAAATTTACTACCAGCACCAAGAATATGGTGGCCTAGTTGAACAGCCACTACGTAATTGCTTAAGATTTTTCAATGGCTTTTCCTCCATAAAATGTCTAGGTTTAAAGATGTGACAAGACAGCAAGAGTAACTCATAGCAAGCGCTTACTACAGGCTGAATTATGTTCCTCAAATGATAGGCTGTCAATAAAAATCTCCATACCGTCATGAAGGCGAACGTCTAGGGGAACAGGTATGTTGAGGGCGCATTTGACCATCGTGAGACTGAAACAACCACGCGACCACACCCGGCTCGGCAGAACTCAACATACCGTGTCAGGCTCCAATTCTGTCCGAGGATTTCTATCAACTCGAAACAAGCTTATCACTTGCACGTATTCAGTCGTTCTCTATTCTTTCCATCACCCGCCCCCTGAAAAAAGGCCGCACAGCGCCGGTTCAAAGTCCCACCAAGACCACGACACCGACGACCATTTACCACGTCCCCGCACCCCCGTGATCATCGCCCGAAGAATTTCCGTATCCAGGTCACCAAGATGAATCGTCCCGGCAATGTTTGGAGCCGCTGCAACCATCGCCGTGATGCCCCCAACAAGGCCGACGATGCAAGTGATTCCTACAAATGTCCCAAGGAAGCGGCGCAAGGAGTGACTACCCTTGCCCAAAATCAAAAGACAAAGCAAACCCAAAATGCTGCAAACATTGGCCGCTGCTTCTAGCCCCAAGGCGACAAAACTGTACACGGTGCCATAACCCTACCGCATGACCTCAGTCCGCACATATTTGGTCATATCTTGTCCGGGCGGTGGTCAAGCTTGTCCCCTGCTTGCCGATAGCGAAGTCCCTCCTCTGCCATCACAGTTCCGGCGTACGTCGCTACTTTGGTCGAACATGCAGCAAAATCATAATCGAGATTCATTTTGGCCGCCGTGCACGGCACCAATTCAACGTCTAACAAAACCGGGATGCCAGCGTCTCAACGGTTTTTGTCACAACGCGATTCGCTTTTTTCGATGACGCCAAGGGCTGGCTGGCTCATGAGCTAGCCGTTGAGTTGCACCGGCTCACCTAGCGTCAGGGCAAGCTCCTTTCGTTTTTTCATCTATTGTCATACGCGCTTGCCTGCGCATAGCCCACGGCCAACGCGCTCGTCCTTTATGCAGCGTTCAGGCTACACTAAACAGCCAATTTCCCATGAGTCAGCTCAAGCTCCGCCAGCGCTGCCGCAACGGCGGGCGTCGTATTCTGCCCAGTAGCGATGATTCGCCCGCCATGCATGACCACGATCAGGTCGGCCGCCGCAAACGCCGCCTGATCGTAGGTGTGCGTCACCAGCAAGAACCCCTGTGGCATAGCAAAGAGATCGTGCAGGAGCCCAGCGGCCACATGTGGATCGAGCCCCGTGGTCAGCTCATCAAAGACAAAGTAATCATAGTGGCGCAGCTAGAGCCGAGCTAGGGCCAGTCGCTGATTTTTCCACCTGACAGAATCGGGTTTGCCTCGCTGACCACCGTGTCGAGATCATGGCGGGCCAGCCACTCCCCCAACCCGGCACGTGTCATCGCCGCCGTCATTTGCGCGTCTGAGAAAGCCTGCGTACAGAGGCTGAGATTCTCGCGAACCGTCCCGCCAAAAATATGTCCCGATTGCACCAACATCCCCACCTCGCCGTATACCGAACTGCGCGGCAGCTCAGAAGCCGGCTGGGCAAATAGTTCTGCGCGGCCACTCGTCGGCGCTAATTCGCCAAGGACAAGCCGCAACAAGGTGGTCTTGCCGCTGCCACTTGCGCCAACGACCAGAACTTTGGCCGTTAGCGGCAAGGTTGAGATCGACAAGCACCGACGCATCCGCCAGCGTATAAGAAGCGTGATCGAGGCTGACCAACGGCTGAGTCAAGGAGACCACCGACGCACTCGTTTCAACCGGTACCGGCGTTTTCAAAAAGGCAGCCAGCTTGTCTGCTGCGCGCATCCCGCCGATCATTGTGGGAATATCTTGGGTCAACGACATCATCGGAAACGTCAGATAGCCGGTCAATGTGCTGAAGACCACCATCTGCCCCATGTCCATCGCCCCGCGCTGAACCATGATCGCACCGATGAACCAGGCGGCGATGTAGGTCAGATCATTCAAAAGCGTCGAGACTCCAAAGCTGATGGCCTCGATGCGTGTGTTGCGAAGCTGGGTCTGCACCAAGTGGTCATTGACTCGGGCATGTTCGCGGCGCGCCGGCTGCCCCGCCAACGCAAACTTGATCGTGTCAAACCCCGCCAGCAGATCCGTTGCCTTAGCCGTATACCGATCAATGGCCGCGACCTGCGCATCAGAGGCCGCGTTCAGTATTTTTTTCAGCGCAAACGGAAACAATAAAGACGGCACACTCATCACTAAAATGATCAGGGTGATGAGCGGGCTGATGCTGAGCGTGACGATCATTGCGACCAGCATCTGCGCCGAAATATAAAACAGCCACAGCGCCTCACCGAAGAAACTCTCAGTCACGTTATCCAGCTGCTTCGTCAGCTTCCCGATCATCGTCCCCACGCCGACATCCGCGAACGTGCTGGGCGCCAGGGCCAAGGCATGCGTCATCAGATCCGCGCGCGCCCAGCCCGCCGCGTGCAATTTGAGCCGCGGCCTGAGACATCGATCCGTGCCACCCACCGTATCCATCACAATCGAATACAGGACGAAGAAGCCGCCCAGGGCCACCAAACTCCCGTTGCGTTTGCCAGTGGCGATGTCGACGATCAGCTGCAGCAAAAAGCTCCAACCGATATAACCGCACACGCCCAAAGTTAGGGCAAATTGGCCCCGGCTTTTTGTCAGATATTTGAACATTTAATTCTCTCCCGTGTGGTCAATTCACGGGACTAAAAAAGCAGCCCCCAAGAGACTGCGACTGCAATCAAAAGGAAAACATCGTGCAATTAGACCACACAAATCTAGCCCACACCAAAACGCGATGTGGCTTGAGACTTTGCAATGGGCTAATTAGTTACGCACGATCGAATCGCTCTATCCGTTTTGAATTAGCTTCATCTTACGCGCTGGCTGATCTGAGCACAATACAGAATCGGCTGGCCGCAGACAGAGACCGATCGCATACAAACCCTACATTTTCCCAGCTGGCCTAAAAACGTCAAGCTAGCAATTGGTTGGAATAGGCTGTGCAAGTGGCGTCACAACCACCATAATAGCAGTAGCGTACGGCCAATTTTTCCTCAAGCAGGCCAACTCAAGCACTGCTTGATAGGCAAAATAGATAACTGGTGCGAAGCTTAGGTCAGCGTTCAACCAACGCAAAATCAACTATCGATCTCAATGATCGAGGAGGCACTAAAAATGGAAGTCTTTAACGCAGAACGAATTGGGCAGACGATCGCCGCGGCCCGCAAGCAAAAAAACATGACCCAAAGCGCCCTGGCCGATGAACTGGGTGTCAGCTACCAAGCCGTCAGCAATTGGGAACGCAGCCAAAGCCTGCCGGATATTGATAAATACGAGACCCTGGCCAAGGTGCTCGACCTGCCCCTGGCGCAACTCTTGGGCAGTCAGGCCGCGCGCACGGTGATTCAGGTGGCAAGCGACACCCCGCTTGACGCCACAACACTAGAAGAAGCCGCGCCGGTCATGACCCCCAAGCAGGTCGAGGCCAGAACTGATGCAAAGCAGTTGACGCTGGCAGAACTGGTGCCGCTCGCCCCATTTTTGAGTAGCACCACCTTAGTCGAGGGAATCAAGGCAAATTCGGCGACCCCGACATTTCTCGATGAACTGCCAAAGCTGGCACCCTTTCTTCAGAGCAGCGACCTCGAGCACCTGATCGCCCAATATGTGACGCCCAAGTTGCCAGATACCGTTACCACGGTCATCGCCCTGGCGCCATTTCGAAGCAGTACCGCCAACAATGCCACGCTGGCGAGCCTGCACGAACAAAACATCCCTCTCTACTTATTGCGCCAATTATTCCCATTTGTCGAGAATCAGACATTGGCTGCCTTTGTTCAGGAAGCGGGCACAGACGCGGAAGTGATCAAAGCCGCCGCACCATTTTTGACTAAAGAGCAGAACGACGCGGTCTTCGCGCAAACAGCTGAACGCGACCCGCAGAACAAACTGCTACAAGCCCTGGCGCCGTTTGTCAGTGAAGCGCAGTTGACAGCGCACATCCACCGCCTCGCGGAAAATGGTGCGGAGGAACAGATCAGCTCCTTCATACCATTTTTGTCAGAGGCAGCGCTCATCCAATTAGTCAAACAGTCATAAATCCAAAAAAATAGTCCTCAACCGGCATATTCGGGCTGAGGACCATTTGATATGTTGAGCCAAACGGGGTAAGCCGCTTGGAGAGCACATGGGGTTGTGCAAACAATATGTGGTGAAGACTGGGAGATCCATACCACCTTTGCCATTATCAAGATAGTTGTGTGAAAACGCAAGGAAAATCAGTCTCATAATTGAGAAATTTGTTGTGCAGATTTTGAGAGACTGAAGAACTAACAGACGGTGAGACTCTCCAGAAGCTTTTTTCTCCCAACACGACAAGGAATAGTCGCATTACGCGTCTCTCAGTGTGTTGCCAGTTCCCAGTCGATAGCGTACAATCCATTCCATAACAATCACTTCTTTGAACAATGGAGGCACTCATGTCATATCAAGTCGATTTTAAAAATGTAGATACCGTTGGCCTCACCTCGTCGCCTGTGGCCACGGCCTTTGCCGGGCTGCGCGCCAATGAAGCCCGCTATTTCTGGAATAAATACAAAGTCGTCTTCACGACCGAACCGGCGGCTGAGCGGCCAGATCTGGTGGCACGGGTTGCGACGATCTTGAAAGAACGCGACTTAGTGTTGCCCTATCGTCCGCTTGAAGTCGCCGACCTGACCGTCGACGGCGTGCGCTGGACCTATGTTTTCTATGAAAACGGCCTGGCGATCAATATTTTGTACACCCTGGCCGCTGGCGGGAAACGGGCAGTCGGCTTCAAGCTCACCGATGGCATAGAAGTGCCGGCAGAGTTAGCCGACAAGTTCAAGTTTGCGCATCAGAAGTCCGCCTTGGCTGGGGTCATTCGTGGGTCGTTCTTTGTGATCAAGGGCACTTACGACGACTGAGCGGCCGTTCTGGCGTGGGCACCACCGAGTGAAATGCACTGAGAGATAATCTTATGGCGTCGCTGGAGAAAATTCCAGCGGCGTTATTTTGCATGAATCGGCAAGATTGCTGGGCACATCGCCGTTCGTTCTCCAAAAACGGGATTCAAGAGGTACAGTTTCGCGAGTCCCGAGAGTCTCAAGTTTGAGTAGCAAGCCGGATGTTTTTGAAAAAAGCAACTGCAGACCCCGCCACACCGGCATTTTCATCATATTGATCACTCACGCCTGTTCCGCGACAGGGTGCCAACCGTCTTGCTACGCTTGAAGTACAGACAACAAGAAGGCGGTGTAAACATGAAGCAACCGATCTCAAAGTGGCTCCGGCCCTTCCTCCTCGCAACCATTGGCCTTGGATTAGCCCTTGGCGCTGGGTACGCTGGCGCACGGCTGTATCTCCACGCATTACCGGAATCCCAGACCACGCTGGCAGACAGCAACATGACCCCGACCTCCCAGCCCGTTAGCGCCGTCACCACCGATGACAGTGCCGCCGCGGCGTACCGCGTGATCAGCCCGGCCGTTGTGACAGTGGTCAACTACGCGGCTGGCAGTCAGGCGCTTTATCCCTACCAAAAACCGACCGGCCAGTCCAGCGGCGCGGGGTCAGGCGTCATCTATCAGCGCGATGACAAGACGTATTTTATTGTGACCAACGAGCATGTGATCACCGACGCAACGGCGATCGAGGTCGTGCTCAACGACGGAACGACGCACACAGCCACGCTGGTCGGCGACGACCCGTTGACCGACCTGGCCGTGCTGAAGATCACCAGCGACACAGCTCTGACCACCGCCCAATTTGCGGCAAGCGACGCTGCGGCGACAGGTCAATCCGTGCTCGCGGTCGGCTCACCGCTGGGCCTGGCCTTTGCCGCAAGCGCGACCAAGGGCGTGACGGATGGCGTGGTGGTCGTGGCAGTCGGGTCTGGCACCAACCTGCAAACGCGGGACGTGATTGTCAGCCTTAATGGCGAGGCCGTCACGTGAAACGTCTTGATTTGACCGGCCAGCAATTTGGCCGCCTCGTGGTCCAAAAAAATGCTGGCACAAATCCATGAAACGGCAACGCCCAGTGGTCCTGCATCTGTACCTGTGGCAAACAGGCCACCGTTGACGCACAACAGCTCCGCCGCGGGCTGACCACGAGTTGTGGCTGTGTGCGTCGTGGACGATCACGCGCCCGTATTTTAAAAGATCCCGTCATGCTCGAAAAAATGAACGCGCGAGGCTTGACCGAAATAACGCGGGCGAGGACCTCGATCAACCTGCACACCAACAACCGAAGCGGTGTCCCTGGGGTGAGTTGGAGCAAGCAGGCTCATCGCTGGGTCGCACGGATGAGCGTGCATGGTGAGTTGGTGTTGAACAAGACCTTCGCTACTTTTGCCGATGCCGTCGCCGCCAGGACTGCGATGGAGTGCGCACTGATCAAAGATGACTTACTTGCACAACGCAGGCCATCACGAAAAAAAGGCAGACTGCTTTCAGAAGACGCGTAAGCTAACTTCAATCAAAACTAGGCCGTAAATGATCTCAAATATGAGACGGTATCTTGTTGTGAAGAGGCATGCCGTTGTCTGGAAGCAAGAGCCTCCTATGTACCTCCGACCCCACTGCAAGTCGGAGGGTGGCACGCTTTGCTTCGCTGCAGTGGAAACGAAGTGAGGCGTGCCGATTAGTGCTCTTTGAAAAACTTTTGTGGCATCCATGCCGCCGCCATATATCGATTGCTGGTGCAAGTTGGGTGACATATAGGCTTAGAATTTCGGTGACCTTCCCTCCTCCGAAGATTCGGGCGTCGTTCTCAAGATGGGCCGCATTCAGCTCCTGCAAACAAAGGTGGGCTGCACGACACTTGTGTGGATACCGAT
>NZ_RHOG01000056.1 GCF_003946405.1 Lacticaseibacillus yichunensis
CGATAAACCATGGATAAAACCTCCGAGTGAATTTCGTAAATGCACGGGAAATGTCTGAAAACCGGAATTTCGTATGCGTTTATTATATGACAGTAATGACCTAAAATCACTAGTATCAAATGCTACACGTTTTTGAACAGCCACTAAGTAAAAGTTACACTCGCTTAGTCCAATGCATGCTATCACGCGTCTTTCAACGAGCCATTGTACTCGGCTTCATGAATGAGAACCCCACCAAGACCGTCGGCAACGTTAAGAAAGTGAAGAACCAAGTGGACTTCTGGACGAAGGAAGAATTCGAGGCGGTCATTAAGACCTTCTATATCGAAGACTTCTACCAGCACTTCTGCTTCTTCACTCTCTGGTTTCTGTTTATGACTGGTATGCGCATTGGTGAAGCAACCGCCCTGCAATGGGACGACATCGACTTTGAGGAAGGCACAGTTCGGATCAACAAGACGCTGTGGTTACGCAGCTACACGAACTACTCCTTCTCCACACCGAAGACCAAAGCCAGCAATCGCACGATTCCACTGGACGCAAAAACGCTTGAGCTTCTCTCCAATTGGAAGAAAGCACAAGCGCTTGAGTGTAAAACGGATTTTGTTCTATCGTTCAACGGCGTTCCTACTCGCCGCGATCTGGTCATGCGAATCATTAAGCGGCATGCAGCTCTGGCAGGAGTCCATCGCATCCGCGTTCATGCTTTACGGCATTCACATGCTTCGCTATTGATCAGTCTGGGTGAGAACCCACTGGTGATTAAAGAACGCCTCGGCCACGAAGATATTCAGACGACGCTCGGAACTTACGGGCATTTATATCCGAATATGAACTTTGAGGCCGCCAAACGGCTGAATGGTCTAGTCGAAATTTCGACCGCTAAATCAGACGTGGCGCAGGTTCAAAACAACGGTGTTACCGCTGGACTTGCACCAGAAGTTGCACGATAGTTGCACGAACGGGTTAGGCAGTCATCAAAACGTTGATATACCGGCGTTTATAAGCCGATTCTGTCTATTCCCACTCGAGCGTATCTTCAGCGGCGCCAACTCGCGTCACTACAGACTTTCTACGCCTCAACTGCCGTTTTGGCGGGGAGTTTGGCGGGGCTTAGTTGGTCGTACTTCACCGCCTGATTCCCCACGAATCGCACCTGATTCTGACCCGCCGTTTTGATCGTGATGTTGCCTGCAATCTGTTCGGCGATGTCAGCATCCAGCCCGCCCCACAAGTGCGAGTAGTGCTTCAGCGTGATCTCAGGTGACGAGTGGCCTAAGCGCTTAGACAACACCAGCACCGAAACATTGAACTCATTGATGAGATACGACGCGTGACTGTGACGCAGCCCTTTGCCTTCGACTGGATGCACCTGCGCCAACTTGGCGTAGCGGTGAATAATCCGTGAGATCGTCGACTTGGTCATCGGTAAACCGTCGTAGGTCATGATGAAGTCATCAACCCCACCCAGACCAAAACTCACCTGCACCTCACGCCAGCGCCGTAGAATTGCTATGGTGTCATCATCAAGCGTCAAGATGCGCTTGCCGCTATCTGTCTTCGTGTAGTCGTGGCGTTCCCAGTCGTGCCGGTTCTTCATCACCAGCATATGGTCAACGTGCAGCTGCTTCTTAGCGAGATCAACATCACGCCACCACAGCGCCGTGCCTTCGTTGACCCGCACGCCAGTCAGGAAGTACAGCCACAACATCACAAAGTTCAGGTGCCCATAGATGTCATCAATGCAGATTTGCGCAATGACTTGCTCAAACTCAGCTTTCGTCCAAAATGGTACGCTGCTTTTGGCCTTGGGAATCGCCTTGACCCGCTTCGACACATTACTGGACAGATACTGCATCTGCACCGCGTGGTCAAGGGACTTGCGGAAGCAGCCGAACACCAACCCGGCATAACCTTGCGAGTAGCCCGCACCGCCGTCTTTCTCATCCGTGAGCAGCCACGTGCGGAAGTTCTGCACGTCGGTGATGTCGATGTCACGTAACAGCAGGTCGCCGAACCGGGCGATGCAGATATCAAAGCTGCGATTGCGGACAGCGAAAGTGCTTTCCTCCACGTCAGTTTTGTATGCTGGGATATACGCGTCTTTCATGAATTGGCGGTAGGTCATACGGAAGTTCGTAAACCCATGCGCCTCATGATATTCGCGCTTCACCCGCGTGAGTTCCTTGTTTGCCGCAAACGCGGTACTGAATGGCATTCCTTGACTGTCCTTCCGCCCTTTCTTGCGGACGCGCTTGCCACTCATCTTATCGGTGCCTAACTCGGTTTCATAGTAAAAGTTACCTTTGACGTCTATGAATACGCCTGGATATTTGGTTTTACTCATTCTCAACAGCTCCATTCATCGGTGATCCGAGAATGGACTCAACGACAGAACGCGGCACGCGCCCTAAGTTTCGGTTGAGATACAAGGGATAACCCTTTTGTACCATCCTTTGCTTCGCTTGTCTAATAATATCGCGCGCGGTGTGCTGCTTAAATCCTAATGCCATCAGATCTTGATAGCAGACAAAACTCTTATCCAATTACGTCACTTCCTTCTCATTGATTGAAGTGAGATAATCAAACCAGATAGGACCCATATCTTATCTGTGAAGGGTGGCTACTTGCTTTGGTCGGCGTAGTCATCCTTTTTGATTTGCTCACTCGGTTCTGCATCCGTCAAAACGCCGTTACGGTGGTGCTGATAGTGATGAATCAAGTCCCAGTGGCGTTGCGTCAGCTTGCCGCCGTCAATAATCGCCTTCAGCTCGGTGGTGCCGTTGTACTGATCAATCAGCTGCAACATCTTCAGTGACGGCGCGACCTGTTTCTTCAGCCAGCGGGTAATGTGCGAGTAACTCAATGGTTCAGGATTAGTGGAGAGTCGCAGCTTGTCGCGATAATTGCCGATGAAAGCATCCCAACGCGGATCTGTCGCCCACTGACTCTTCGCTTTGTGGCTCGGCGTCAAGAAGCGCAGATAACGGTTGATGATGCCGAACACAACTTTCTCTGGATCACGTTCTGCCAACAGATTCTTAATTGCCGCAGCGGCGCGTTTGCGGCGTAAGCGGACCTCAAAGCGCGTCCGTATCGGTTGATCTTCAATCGCAATCTGAGGGTGCTTCTGGTGTTGCTCAAAGGCCTTGTCGTAAATACAGAAGTAAACTTCGCTTTGCGGCGACCCCAGATACAAAGTTCTGCCCGATACCTCCCACTGCTTGGTGCGATTATCTCGAAAGCCATGAAAACGCGAGGTGAATTCATCGCGGTCACACTTCTCAATCAAGGTTGGCACGTCGAGCAAACCATTACGATCATTGATGGCGAGGTCAATGCGGGTGAAATGACCGTCAAGCGAAATGCAGGTCTCCAAGAAGTCGTACCAGGTGCGATCTTGCTGGCGCAAATACGATTCAACATAGCGGCAGCCTTGGCCCTTCAGCTCAACCATCGTGCCGCTATCTTCGCTTGGATCATAACCGTCTGCATTCACATCTTGATACGGTGACAACAACACATCAATTTCGCCGCATTTGAATGTGGCACTGTAACCATAGCGCGCGCCTTCTTTAAGGTTAAAGTGATTGAGATTGATCTGGAACAGTTCCGTCACCAGTTCTTCATAGTCGTGCGACTTGAAAGTAACGCCCAAATAATCAATACAGACGTCAATGTTGTTCTGGCCGGTCAGCGATCGTAGCGCCAACGTCAACCGCAATCGCGCTTGCTTGTTAATCGGCTTATTTCCCGTCAGCAGCTGGTTCAGGTGTGAACGACTGTAATCTGCTGTCTTCGCCAATTGTCCCTGAGTAATCTTGTGCGTGCGCATCTCATCATGAAACTGGTTTAGCCAGTCGGTATTCGTCATCCCACCAACTAAGTTCAAATCTTTCAGCATGTTAGCTCCTTTCGAAGCGACCTGACAGCAAAGTCACCAATCTGCCTACGCAAAGTGGCTTGCCACCGGCGCTTTCGTCCTACTTACGTGTATTTTGTCTTTAATATTTGCCCCCCTATTAGAGACCGGGGGCTTGTGGCGGCCGGCTAACGCCGACCGCCGCCGCTCGCGCTAGCGGCTTTCGCGCTGCACGCCGCGCACGGCGGCGATGCGTTGCAAGACCCTTCCGGAAGGTCTGTGAGAACTTTCGCTCTCAGCATATACAGACGGTTTGTAGGACGTGTTTTGAAACTGAAAGTTGAACTGTAACCCGTTCTTAATGTTCATTGTTGAAATAGGTGATCACCGTGCTGACACCGCGATGCGAAAGTTGTGCGCCAAAAACACCAGCAGTAACGTCAAGATTGTAATCCAATTTTCACTATCTCCGAAATGCAAAAAAACACCCATATCATAGCACCAACGGCCATGGTATAGGCTTAAAAATGATGAATACGAGCAACGATATTATTGTCTTAGTAAGCAAATAACGCATCAGAAATATTGAGTAAACCAACCAGCCAACACACTCCGTTGTTGATAAAGAATATCAGGCCAAAATTAGCGCTGTCGAACATAACACTCGTCAACGATGTAAAATTGAATGGCGTAACACCATTAGACGAATGGATGTGCCTAACAGCATTACTGACAGCATCAAAGCGTACCAAAAACAATATGCCGTTATCCATCCGGCGATACAGAACCACACCAGAGAGAAAGACCCTGGAAGTAATAACAAAGATAAATCAACGATGCAGCACGTAATTACGCCAAACAAAATTGCGCCGTCAAAGTAAAACCTGAACACGATGCCAAGCAGACTTTGGAACATGCCGCCGTTATCTATCACCTCAATCATTTCATCACTTATCGACCCAATAAGAATGCCAAGACCTCCAACGAGAAATCCTAACAGGCCAAAGCCCCCACCTAATACGTATGAAAGAAGCGAATTCAGTGCTTCTGTTAAGGAATCTGCCGAAATAACGGATGATAAATAACAGTAGTACCCAGTAGTAATTACGGCAAGTAGTATTGAGATTATTCCTTCTTTTGACCTGTACATCTCTTTATACATCTTGGTTGCAATGAGATAGTTAATGAACCTATTCTCCGTGAGAAAGTCTTTCGATTTCAAGACTAATCACCTCACTGATGTTTGTTTTCAGATGCCTTTTTGGATAAACCAAGGCGAAGTTTAGTTCGATACTCCATTATCGATACAATTCCGGCCCTTCCGGAATCAGAAATTTTTTGATGATTTTTTGTCTGATCACGGGGAACGTCCTTAGTATATGGTGTGTGCCTGTTTGTATCCAGCTCTAGTGGATCGCCATTTTGATCTTTACCGCTGAATTTTAATTCAGCATATCCAAGTCCAGCACCGGTAATATAATTCTGAACAAGATCGCTATCTTTATTCAATCCCTCTTTTCGCTGAGTCTGAAAAGTTTGTTGAATTTTTGTTGCGTTACTGCCCTCAATTCGGTCAGTTGTCAAACTTGCCAATTGTGCAAAGTCGTCTTTATCCCCATTTGGCGGAACAAGCTTAACAACTAATTTCGATAGTTTTTGATACCGTTGTATTTCTCGTTTGATATCCGAAACGTTTGATTCTTGAATGAACTCAACACCAACATCAGAGCCTTATTTAATAAGTCGACTAAAGTATTCCAAAACTTTAGTACGTCCAAGTGTTGGAAGCGTCATGTATGCCAAGAGTTCGTTATCGACATCTAAATAGAAGGAGATGTAATCAAGCTTATTTTTGTCTGTTGTATCAATCGCTGTATCTTTTTCAGGATCGTATGTTGAGTGAATCCCTTGCTTGATATATCCGAGGTTACCGGTAATTTTAAGTCCTTCAGGTGCAATATCAAGATCAAAGAACTTTATCCTTCCTCCTTTCTCATCATAAATTACACTTTTTACATTTAACCCCGCAAAAATTTTACGTTGTAAATCATTTAATTTTTTCTTCCCCAGTTTACAATTCAAGTGCAACACCTTAGCGACTAGACCAAAAAGGCCATGAAGACCTATTCTTGTTAGTGCAA
>NZ_RHOG01000057.1 GCF_003946405.1 Lacticaseibacillus yichunensis
CGATAAACCATGGATAAAACCTCCGAGTGAATTTCGTAAATGCACGGGAAATGTCTGAAAACCGGAATTTCGTATGCATTTATTATATGACAGTAATGACCTAAAATCACTAGTATCAAATGCTACACGTTTTTGAACAGCCACTAGTTATAACAAAGCCGGTCCCTTTTCCCTAGGGGCCGGCGTATTCTTAACTGCTTCTTATGAAGGGGTATTGAGATAATTGTAAAGTGTGCCTGCGCGCAGGCCGTATTGGGAGAAAGTCAGGCGGTCGCAGTCTAGGTAGCGGATCATGGTGACGACGGGGATCAGGCCGGCGATGATGATGTCGGCGCGTTCGCGGGCGAGACCCGGAATCGCCTGGCGCTCGGTCAGGTTTTTCGTCAAAACGTCGCGGAAGATCGCATTCACCGCAGTCGTTGGCATGCGGAAGCCGTGGATGTCTTCAAAGTTCGAAAAGGCCTCGCGTCGCCGCTGAATTTTCGCCAGGGTCCGGTTTGAGCCGCCCAGCGCGACGATCGGCAAATTCTGGGCCTTGCGCAACCACCAGACGCCATTCAGCGTATTTTCCACAAAGGTGACGAGGTCAAACAGCTCGGCGGCCGAGACCATGTCGGAGGATAAGAAGCGCTCCGAGAGATTGACCGAGCCAAATGGCAGGGAAATGACTTGGCGGAGTTTTCGCTCCTGCACAAGGATCAATTCGGTGGACGCGCCGCCGGTATCCATGATGAGGGCGTTTTGAATCGGCATCGTGTTGATCACGCCGGTGTAATCCAGCGTGGCCTCCTCGTCGCCGGTAATGACGGTGATGGCGATTCCGGTCGTCTTTTTGACTTGACGGAGAAACTCCTTCTGGTTCACCGCTTGGCGGACCGCCGCTGTGGCCACGGCGCGCAAGGTGACGTTGGGCAAAGCGGCAAGTTGTTGCTGGAAACCGGCTAAGGCCGTAATGGTGCGCGCCATGGCGGCTGGCTGTAACACTTTTTCCTCGCCCATGCCTTCCGACAGCCGCACCATTTCCTTGAGGCGGACAATTTCGCGAGGCTGATTGGTTGCGTCGATCGCCCACACGGTCAGGCGTGCGGAATTACTGCCGAGGTCGATCAAGGCAAAATGCTTGGCTTCAGTCATTGTCCGCCTCATCTTCCGGCGCCTTCATCGGGGTGAACCGCCTTGTTTGGCGTGGGTCGTCCGCCTCGGTGAGATCGCCCAGGTGTTTGATCTTCGCGGCGGCCTCTTGCAAAAACGTCTCCTGCGCCGCCAGCAACACTTTCCCGCGCCGATCGACGCGCTCCCATGTTTCGTCCGGCTGAAGCACGCGTGTTTTCACATTGTCCTGCCAAAGCGTGTCGAAGATCGACAGCACATGTTCGCGCACATCGTCCTGCAAGATTGGGAACAACAGCTCCACGCGCCGGCTCAAGTTCCGCTTCATCAGATCCGCCGACGACAGGAACACGCGCGCCTCGCCATCCGCATAGAAATAGAAGATCCGGCTGTGCTCCAAAAAGCGGCCGACGATGGAATGCACGGTGATGTTTTCCGAAATGCCCGGAATGCCGACCTTGAGATTGCAAATGCCGCGCACGAGCAGCTCGACCTGCACCCCGGCGGCGCTGGCTTTGTAAAGTTCGGCGATCATGTCCGCATCACTGAGCGAATTCATCTTCATCCGGATCTGCGCCTTGCGCCCGGCTTGTGCGGCTCGAATCTCGCCTTCGATCTGGTCGACCAGGAACTCGCGGATGCCCAGCGGCGCGATCACCAATTTGTGAAAATAGGCTGGCTCCGCAAAGCCCGACAACATGTTGAAAATATTGGACGCATCCGCCCCCATTTCGGCGTTCGCCGTGAACAGGCCCATGTCGGTATACACGCGGGCCGTGACATCGTTGTAATTGCCGGTCGCCATGTGCATGTAGCGGCGGATGCCCCCTTCTTCGCGGCGCACCACCAGGGCCAACTTACTGTGGGTCTTCAAGCCGACCAGCCCATAGATCACATGGCAGCCGGCGCGCTCAAGCTCCTTGGCCCAATGCACATTATTTTCCTCATCAAACCGCGCCTTGAGCTCGACCAAAACGGTGACCTGCTTGCCATTTTCCGCGGCCTGCTTCAGATAGGAAATGATCGGTGATTTGCTGGAAACGCGGTACAGCGTCATCTTCACCGCAAGCACCGCCGGATCCACGCTGGCCTGGCGAATGAATTCCACCACGGGCGTGAAGCTGTCGTATGGATGCTGCATGAAAATGTCGTGGTCGCGAATTTGATCGAACAGACTGCCGGCCATCAGCGCCGGATTCAGATACGGCGTGTATGGCGGATACAGCTCATCTTCATGCCCCTGCACGCCCTTGACCAGCTTGTTGAGCATGTTCAAGTCGATTGGCCCCTTGATCGCATAAATATCGGCGTCGTCCTTGACGTCCAGGCCGCGCGTCAGGCGTTTCTTCAGATATTTGCTCATCCCCGCGTCGATCTCCAGCCGCATGACCTTGCCGCGCTGGCGTTTTTTCAGCTGAGACTGAATCTCCTTCATCAGATCCGACGCGTCTTCCTCGGCCACATCCAGATCCATGTCCCGCGTGACGCGAAACAGCGCCGTTTCCCGAATTGTCGCGCCGACGAACAGCTCCTGCGCATAATGCCGAATCACGTCTTCCAGCAGGATAAAATCATTCGGCGCATCAGGCAGCCGTACGACTCGCGGAAACACATCCGGCACTTGCACCAGGGCAAACGAGCGGCCCTTATCTGCCTCTTTTTCCTCGGTCCGCTCCACACGCAGCGCCAGGTTCAGCGAATTGTTGGCCAAAAATGGAAACGGCCGCGTTGGGTCCACGCCCATTGGGGTCAGGACGGGATAAACTTCTTCATGGAAATAATCATCGATGAAATCCGCCTGGGCCGGGGTCAGCTCCTCAGCTGTTTTCAGCTGAATCGACAGCTCCGCCAGCAGCGGCCGCAGCGAGCGCGTCCAGGTGGTGTACTGCTTATCCACCATCGCATGGGCCTGCGTCGCGATCGCGGCCAGCTGCTGGGACGCCGTCATGCCGGCCGCATCTGGCTCCAGATACCCAACGGCCACCATTTTCCGCAGCGATGCGACCCGCACATTGAAAAATTCATCCAGGTTGCTTTGCGTAATGGCGAGGAACCGCACACGCTCCAGCAGCGGGTTATCGTGGTCACGGGCCTCTTCCAGCACGCGGTCATTAAAGGCGAGCCAGGACAGCTCCCGGTTGGTGTAATATTCCGGTTTCGTATAAGTTGCGGCGATCTGATTTTGACTCATGCTTGCGTCCGCCCTTTCAGTTCAATTGGCAGTCCAAACACCGCGGCGAAAAAGCGGCCTTTGCGCGCCAGCGTCCAGCGTTCCAGTTCCACATCGTCATTGGCCGTTGCGGTCAACAACACCTCATCCGGTTTGACCGACACCCGCAGCGACTCGATTTTCTGCTGGCGGGAGGCATCCAGACTGTCCGCCACCCGCAAAAGCGCCGCGAGTTTGGCGATCGTCAGGCGCCGCGCGGAATTGAGCTCGGCGAGATCCGACAGATCCGTTTGCGGCTGATCCGAGGAATGATACCGGGCGATCGTCGCGACCATTTTCTGCTCGGTCGAGGTCAGGCCCATCAGCTCGGACGCCTGGATAATATACTCGGAGTGAATAAAGTGATGATGCGTATCGATATAACTGCCCACATCATTGACCGTTGCCGCAATTTGTAACAACAGGCGCTCCCGTTTGCCCATGCCGTGCAACTTTTTCAACCGATCAAACAGCTGCAGGGAAAATTGGACGGTGGCATCGCGGTGCTTCGGATCGACCCGGTACCGCTCGGCCAGATTTTGCGCCGACACCACGATCTCCTCGTCGGGGTCAAACCCCGCATGCATGAAGCCCTTATCCGCCGCCCGGTCGACTTCCAGCCCATCGAGCAAGTTGAGGTTCGAGATCCAGACCTTGTCGCTGTTCAGATTTTTGATCAAACGATACAGCAGCAGCACCGTCGGCAACACCTGCGACGTCTGGCTCATCGGCAGGTCATATTCGTCGCTGAGATACTGATCTGAGGCATGCGTGACTTCATTATAAATGAGGTCAAAGCCCTCGCGATCCGTTTCGACCGTGGCCTCGCCCACCGGAATCAGCCGCTCAAACAAGCTGAGCGCACTGCCCATCAAGATCACGTTGGTGTAATGCACATCTCGGGGCAACAGCCGCATAAAATCCAGCAGGCGACTGTCGATATAATCGCGCAGGACATCGACATAATTCGGCACCGTCGCCTGAACGTCGCTCATCACCTCGAACACACGGAGGGGACCAATGGATAAATTACGCGAAAATCCGAATTTGCCATTTCGAAACGCCGTCAGTTCCACCGATCCAGAGGAAATGTCGATCAGCACCGTGCCGTCCTTGATGATCTCCTTAAAATGCGGAAACCGCGCGAACACCGCCTGCGTCCGGTAAAACGACTCCTGCGCCAAGGTCTGCGGCGCGACCATCAGCCCTGTGCGGCTATACAGCTGATCCACCACGAATTGGGCGTTGGCCGCCTCAAAAAAGCTGTGGCTACCGACCGCGTCATAGTGATGCACCCCATAATCGCGAAAGAGCTGGAAGATCGCCTGCAACGCATCGACAGCGGTGTCCACGGTCTCAGGCTGAATCTCTTTCGTCGCAAATATATCCTCGCCAATCGGCACTGGATATTGTCCCCGTTCTACTTCTTCGAGATGACGCAAATTCGTGATGCTGAAAAAAATGTTCTGCGCGCCGATCACGATAAACCCTTGCTCGGATGCCATCTTTCTCTCCTCGTTTCCTGTCGTATCTGCGACTCTTGCGCTTTAATCATAGCACGTAGCGGGCCGTTCATGAACGGAAAAGCGCCTAGCGATGACAAGCTTGTGCGAGGTTACTTGAATAGGTTAAAAAAATAGCCGTTGTCAATATTTTGGTAAAACGAGTTTCATATTTGCAACTAGGGCGTGTAAGTGGAAGTTGTGTCACGGGGTCACATTTGTTTGGGTCGACTCCGACCGGACGCGGAATTTTTCGACTCACAGTCTCGGAGATCGCGGATAAGCGTTTTGGTGGGTCGATTTGTGAATGTTGCAATCTCAGAGATCACGCCCGGGGCAAAGAACACCGCATTCGTGGGACGCCATCACACAACTTTGTGCGCAGTAACCCGGGGCGTGCGGCAACATCCACGGACTCAGGGTCCGCGGATGTTGAATATTCAGAGCAGAAGAGCCAAATTTGTGGACCCTGAGTCCGGACGCTGTGAGATGGATACCCCGGAGCAATCTTAGAGATCGCGCATCTGTGTCTTTCAGAAGAATTTCTCGATATTTGCGGTCTCAGAGATTGCCGCCCGGACGAAGAATGCCACATTGGTGTGACGCCATCACACAACTTGGTCTCAAGCATCCTGGGGCGTGCGGACAAAAAGTTGGACTTCAGGTATGATATTAAATGTACTCACTAAAAGAGAAGCAGAGGGCCGTCGAG
>NZ_RHOG01000058.1 GCF_003946405.1 Lacticaseibacillus yichunensis
GAGGTAAAAACCTGAACGAACACCGTCGTTGTGCACTTTAGCAAAACGGCGGTCCAAAAAAATGTCCGCACGCCCCGAAAGCTCACGCAAGTAATGTCACCGCATCACACAAGATCCGGACGCCCGCCGAAAGCTCACGCAAGTAATGTCACCGCATCACACAAGATTCTCACGCTCGCCGAAAGCTCACACAACTAATGTCACCGCATCACACAAGACACGCACGCCGCCCAAAGATCATGCAATTAATGTCACCGCATCACACAAAATCCGGACGCCCGCCGAAAGCTCACGCAAGTAATGTCACCGCATCACACAAGATCCTCACGCTCGCCGAAAGCTCACACAACTAATGTCACCGCATCACACAGGATTCGCACGCCCCGAAAGCTCACACAACTAATGTCACCGCATCACACAAAATCCGGACGCGCCCGAAAGCTCACGCAAGTAATGTCACCGCGTCACACTAGATGCTTACCCGCCAGAAGACTCCGCAAATAATGTGACCCCATCACACCAGTTACCAGCGCACGCCTCAAGTTTTCCCCAGCGAAGATTCACCGCCGCGCCAATTTCTGGAAAGCCACTGAAAACCAGCGGCGGCCTATGCTATACTGAAAGCTAACTAAGACTTTTTTGTCGGGCGGCGCGAGTCATTTCCCGCGTCGTACCTTTTGCTGCAGGAGGCACATTTTCATGGCTAAACCTACGTTCTATGTCACGACGCCAATCTATTATCCGTCGGGCAAATTGCACATCGGCAACGCGTACACCACCATCGCGGCGGACGTTTTGGCACGTTACAAGCGGCTGATGGGCTACGATGTCTTTTTCCTGACCGGGACTGACGAGCACGGTCTGAAGATCGAGCAGAAAGCGGACGAGCTCGGCATCACCCCGCAAGCATATGTCGACGGCATGGTGACGCAGATCAAACAGCTGTGGAAAATGCTTGAGATCACCAATGATAAATTTATTCGTACGACGGACCCAGAACATGTGGCCGCGGTGCAAAAAATCGTTGAACGCCTGATCAAGCAGGGGGATGTTTACCTCGGCGAGTACACGGGCTGGTATTCGGTCGAAGACGAGGAGTATTTCACCGAACCGCAGCTGGCGGAAGTTTATCGCGACAAGGACGGCAAAGTGATCGGCGGCAAGGCGCCATCCGGCCATGAGGTGCAGCTGGTCAAGGAAGAAAGCTATTTCTTCCGGATGAGCAAGTACAGTGAGCGGTTGCTGCAGTTCTATGATGAGCATCCTGATTTTATTCAGCCAGCGTCCCGCAAAAATGAAATGATCAATAATTTCATCAAGCCGGGTCTGGAAGATCTTGCGATGAGCCGCACCAGTTTCAACTGGGGCGTGCCGATTCCGGAAAATCCAAAGCACGTGGTCTACGTGTGGGTCGATGCGTTGCTCAACTATATCACCGCGCTGGGTTATGGCTCGGATGACCAGACGCTGTTTGATAAATACTGGCCGGCTAATATTCAGCTGATCGGCAAGGAGATCGTCCGCTTCCATACCATCTATTGGCCAATCATTTTGATGGCGCTTGGCCTGCCGATTCCAAAGAAGATCTACGGCCATGGCTGGCTGGTGATGAAGGACGGCAAGATGTCCAAGTCCAAGGGCAACGCGATCTACCCGGAGATGCTCGTGGAGCGTTACGGCCTGGATGCGCTGCGGTATTATCTGATGCGCGCCATTCCGTTTGGCAATGACGGCATCTTCACGCCGGAGGACTTCATCGATCGCATCAATTTTGATCTGGCAAACGACTTGGGCAACTTGCTCAATCGGACCGTTGCCATGATCAACAAGTATGAAGGCGGCGTGCTGCCGGAATTGCTGGCGGACAAGACGCCATTTGATAGCGATCTGGAAAAGGTGGCCGCCCAAACTCTGGGTGACTACAACAAGTTGATGGATAACCTGCAGTTCTCCGACGCACTGGATGCGGCGTGGAAACTGGTGGCCCGCGCGAACAAGTATATTGATGAAACTGAACCGTGGACGCTGGCCAAGGACCCGGCGGACAAGGAAAAACTCGATTCTGTCATGGGCCACTTGGCGGAAAGTCTGCGGCTGATCGCGCTGCTCGTGCAGCCGATCATGACGCACGCACCGCGTCAAATGTTCGGCCAGCTTGGGCTGGACGATCAGGACGAGGCGCAAGAGACGCTTGAGTGGGGGCATCTGCCGGCCGGCAACAAGGTAGCCGAGCAGGGCACACCTATTTTTCCGCGGCTTGACGCGGAGGAAGAGGTCGCGTTCATCAAGTCGCAGATGCAGCCGCCAAAGAAGTTGGCGACGGTCGATGAGAAGACGCGCAAGGGCGAGATCGGCATCGAGGCGTTCGACAAGAGCGAGATCCGGGTCGCGGAAATTCTGAATGTCGAGAAGGTGCACGGTGCGGACAAGCTCTTGAAGTTCACGCTGGATGCCGGCGACGAGGGCACGCGGCAGATTCTGTCGGGCATCGCCAAGTTCTATCCGGAGTTCACGAAGCTCAAGGGTAAAAAGGTGCTGGCGGTGGTCAATCTCAAGCCGCGCAAGCTGAAGGGCGAGATGTCGGAGGGCATGCTGCTGTCGGCCGAGGACAACGAGGGCAAGATCACGTTGGTCGAGGTCCCGGCTGGCCTGCAAAATGGCTCGCTGATCGGGTAGTTTAAGTTGAATGGATATAAAAAAATCGACTCGCGGGTGCGGGTCGATTTTTTGCGGGCTGGATCCTGTGCTGTGCGTCACAGTTTCGGGGAAAATCGTGAGTTCGTGCTGCTACGCCCCCTGTTTTGGCGTCATTGCTGTATGCACGGTGGTCAATGCGGCGTATGGGGCGAGGGCGGCTTCGTCTGCGCCGTCGTCTGTGATCAGGCCGCTGATCTGGTCGAGGGTATAGAAGGTATAAAAATCTTGCTGATCGAGTTTACTATGGTCGCATACGACGAAGGTGGCGTGCGCATTTTTCAACGCGATGCGCAGAGTCTGGCCTTCTTCGGGACTGGTGGTGGTGATCAGCTCCTTGTTGATGCCATTAGCGCCGACAAAGGCTTTGTCAAAGCGCAGGCGTTCGAGGACCTCGTTGGCGAGGCTGCCGACAAAGGCGCCTGAGCGTGCGCGGTAGGTGCCACCGATCAGCTGAAGGTCGACGCGCCGGCCCAAGCGCTGAAAGCTTTCGAACACTTGCAGGGCGTTGGTGATGAAACGCACATCAGTCGCCTCGATGTAAGGGGCGATCAATTCCAGCGTGGTGCCGGAGCCGATGAAGATCGTGTCGCCGTCATCGATCATATCGGCGGCGAGGCGCGCGATCGCCGTTTTGGCAGGGACTTCCAGTTGCCGTTTTTCGTCGTGACTGCGCTCGGGCATGTGCGCCAATCCGCGACTTTGCGCGCCGCCGTGGATTCGAATCAGCGCATTTTCCGCCGCGAGTTCATCGAGGTCCCGCCGCACGGTCATGGTCGACACGCCAAGCGTTTCACCGATTTCGCTGACGGTCACGATTCCCTTTTTTTCAACCAGCGACTTGATCGTAATGAGCCGTTCGCGCTTGAGCATTGTCGTCACACCTTTTCCAATATTTGTGAGTTCTTGTTCGTTCCTGTTGACGTTAGCACGCTTTTATCAAAATCACAAGTAAATTGTGCCAAACGAACAATGGGCGGGATTTTCAAATGCGGAGACGAGCGACCAGTTTTTTTACTTCAGTTGACACAGGAAAAAACTGCTCACGCTACAACGCTGCCTGGGAAAATTGGGCGATTGCTTGATAGTGTTGAGATTCTATTACCCGGAGCCACAGCGAAAGAGCGAGAAATCGCGTCAAGGATTCCTGAATCGTCGTGCTGGCCGAAACTGTTCGTAGAATCTCGATGGAGCAAGAATAATAAAGGCAAGCTGCTGTTACCTCGTCGTGCTCGCGGTGGCTATTCTGCTAAGCGTCGACACCACGCTTCAAACGGTGTGGCAACTTGCCGGGGAAAATGCGACGATTGTGTGCCAATACGAGCGCGGCGCGATGTCCCTGACCAGCCTCTTGTTAGATGTGCCCGTCAGCCAAAAAGTAATTGCCAAAAAGGATGCAATTTACTGGCAACTGATCCACGCCGAACATTCACGGCAGGCGTCACGCACTCGCCGCTTTCACCGGTGGTTTGGCTATGTGGGTCGGTGCCCGTGTCCAGTTAAATCACTTTTCCGAGTGAGGGGACACCTCTGAAAGAATAGTTTCGGCGGCTGACTAATCTTCACACGCACGCCACATTTGCGGGGTACACTTGCCCTACATATGGAGGCAATCATGACAACAACAGCGAATCTTATTTTTCAAGGCGCCGTGCTTGTGGCGATACTATGCGCATTTCTCAGCCTGCGCCTCAGAAAACAGGCGGACAAACAGGCACCATCCCTGACCAAGACGCTTGGCCTCTCCAAACTCGAGACGTGGCGCTACAACCAACGCCTTCAACTCGCGCTCGTCGACCTCGATAACGCGCTGTTCACAAGCCAAACCCGTCTCGGCCTTTCCGCAATGGCCATGATGATCACGCTCGGCGGCTGGCTTGCCGTGACCCTTGAACTGGAAGTCCACCTCGCGCGCTTGTGCGTCTGGTCGGTGCTCGTCATGGCTGGTTATCTCTGGTTCACCCGCACCAGCTGGACACGTCGAGCCAAAAACCTCGCCGCCATCGACCAGCTCCTTGAAAAAGACCCAGACCAGGCCGCCAGTTTTTCCATCACCAAAGCGGGCCAGGCAAAAGGCAAAGCAGTCGAAGGTAAACGCAAATTAGCCGCGATTCTGGTCATCATTGGCCTCACCGTCATCGTCCTCGCCCGCATCTACCTCGACATCGCCACCATCCAGGCAAACACCTTGCATTGATCGCCATTATCCTGGATTATTCATAGAATTTCAAAAAAGCAGCGCAATCCCATGATTCACACGGGACTGCGCTGCTTTGGTGTTTCA
>NZ_RHOG01000059.1 GCF_003946405.1 Lacticaseibacillus yichunensis
CGGAGAATTAAACATGAGCGAAGTCAATTCGCTAGTAACAACAAATCGAGCTATTCAAACGGCTCATTATATGAGAGTTTGATCCTGGCTCAGGATGAACGCTGGCGGCGTGCCTAATACATGCAAGTCGAACGAGGTTTCGACAAGTGAATGACGTGCTTGCACTGAATGATCTTGTTGAGACCGAGTGGCGGACGGGTGAGTAACACGTGGGTAACCTGCCCTTAAGTGGGGGATAACATTTGGAAACAGATGCTAATACCGCATAAACCCAAAGATCACATGATCTTTGGTTGAAAGATGGCGTAAGCTATCGCTTTTGGATGGACCCGCGGCGTATTAGCTAGTTGGTAAGGTAAAGGCCTACCAAGGCAATGATACGTAGCCGACCTGAGAGGGTGATCGGCCACATTGGGACTGAGACACGGCCCAAACTCCTACGGGAGGCAGCAGTAGGGAATCTTCCACAATGGACGCAAGTCTGATGGAGCAACGCCGCGTGAGTGAAGAAGGCTTTCGGGTCGTAAAACTCTGTTGTTGGAGAAGAATGGTCGGCAGAGTAACTGTTGTCGGCGTGACGGTATCCAACCAGAAAGCCACGGCTAACTACGTGCCAGCAGCCGCGGTAATACGTAGGTGGCAAGCGTTATCCGGATTTATTGGGCGTAAAGCGAGCGCAGGCGGTTTCTTAAGTCTGATGTGAAAGCCTTCGGCTTAACCGAAGAAGTGCATCGGAAACTGGGAAACTTGAGTGCAGAAGAGGACAGTGGAACTCCATGTGTAGCGGTGAAATGCGTAGATATATGGAAGAACACCAGTGGCGAAGGCGGCTGTCTGGTCTGTAACTGACGCTGAGGCTCGAAAGCATGGGTAGCGAACAGGATTAGATACCCTGGTAGTCCATGCCGTAAACGATGAATGCTAGGTGTTGGAGGGTTTCCGCCCTTCAGTGCCGCAGCTAACGCATTAAGCATTCCGCCTGGGGAGTACGACCGCAAGGTTGAAACTCAAAGGAATTGACGGGGGCCCGCACAAGCGGTGGAGCATGTGGTTTAATTCGAAGCAACGCGAAGAACCTTACCAGGTCTTGACATCTTTTGACCACTTGAGAGATCAAGTTTTCCCTTCGGGGACAAAATGACAGGTGGTGCATGGTTGTCGTCAGCTCGTGTCGTGAGATGTTGGGTTAAGTCCCGCAACGAGCGCAACCCTTATGACTAGTTGCCAGCATTCAGTTGGGCACTCTAGTAAGACTGCCGGTGACAAACCGGAGGAAGGTGGGGATGACGTCAAATCATCATGCCCCTTATGACCTGGGCTACACACGTGCTACAATGGCCGGTACAACGAGTTGCGAACCCGCGAGGGCAAGCTAATCTCTTAAAGCCGGTCTCAGTTCGGACTGTAGGCTGCAACTCGCCTACACGAAGTCGGAATCGCTAGTAATCGCGGATCAGCATGCCGCGGTGAATACGTTCCCGGGCCTTGTACACACCGCCCGTCACACCATGAGAGTTTGTAACACCCGAAGCCGGTGGAGTAACCCGTAAGGGAGCTAGCCGTCTAAGGTGGGACAGATGATTAGGGTGAAGTCGTAACAAGGTAGCCGTAGGAGAACCTGCGGCTGGATCACCTCCTTTCTAAGGAAATTGATCAACACCTTGTGTTGATCATCGGGACCCTACACATGAAACTTTGTTTAGTTTTGAGAGGATGACTCTCAAACTTTGTTCTTTGAAAACTGGATATCATTGTTTAAAGAAATGCCGAGAACACAGCGTATTTGTATTGAGTTTCGAAAGAAATTCATTCGCGATGACCGTTCACGAAAGTGAACAAGGTCAAGTTACAAAGGGCGCACGGTGGATGCCTTGGCACTAGGAGCCGAAGAAGGACGCGACTAACAGCGATATGCTTCGGGGAGCTGTACGTAAGCTATGATCCGGAGATCTCCGAATGGGGGAACCCAGCCTGAGCGATCAGGTTACGCTTGAATGAATACATAGTTCAAGTGAGGCAGACGCGGGGAACTGAAACATCTAAGTACCTGCAGGAAGAGAAAGCAATTGCGATTCCCATAGTAGCGGCGAGCGAACCGGGAACAGCCCAAACCAGCGTGCTTGCATGCTGGGGTTGTAGGACTGGACATTGGAGTTACAAAGAAACGAGGTAGGCGAAGTCAGCTGGAAAGCTGCATCATAGAGGGTGAAAATCCCGTAGCCGAAACTTCGTTTCCTCCGTCCAGGATCCTGAGTACGGCGGAACACGTGAAATTCCGTCGGAATCCGGGTGGACCATCACCCAAGGCTAAATACTCCCTAGTGACCGATAGTGGACCAGTACCGTGAGGGAAAGGTGAAAAGCACCCCGGGAGGGGAGTGAAATAGTTCCTGAAACCGTGTGCCTACAATTAGTCGAAGGCCATTAATGGCTGACGGCGTGCCTTTTGTAGAATGAACCGGCGAGTTACGCTAACATGCGAGGTTAAGGTGAAAAGCCGGAGCCGTAGCGAAAGCGAGTCTGAATAGGGCGAATTAGTATGTTGGTGTAGACCCGAAACCAAGTGACCTACCCATGACCAGGTTGAAGGTGTGGTAAAACACACTGGAGGACCGAACCCGTGTATGTTGAAAAATGCTGGGATGAGTTGTGGGTAGCGGTGAAATTCCAAACGAACTTGGAGATAGCTGGTTCTCTCCGAAATAGCTTTAGGGCTAGCCTCGGAGGATGGATAATGGAGGTAGAGCACTGTTTGGACTAGGGGCCCGTCAAGGGTTACTGAATTCATATAAACTCCGAATACCATTTATCTTACTCCGGGAGTCAGACGGTGAGCGATAAGGTCCATCGTCGAAAGGGGAACAGCCCAGATCACCAGTTAAGGTCCCTAAATCTATGCTAAGTGGAAAAGGATGTGGCGTTGCACAGACAACTAGGATGTTGGCTCAGAAGCAGCCACCATTTAAAGAGTGCGTAATAGCTCACTAGTCGAGTGACCCTGCGCCGAAAATATACCGGGGCTAAGCATAGTACCGAAACTGTGGGTGCCAACGTAAGTTGGCGCGGTAGGAGAGCGTTCTAAGTGCGTTGAAGGTCGATCGTGAGGACGGCTGGAGCGCTTAGAAGTGAGAATGCCGGCATGAGTAGCGAAAGACAGGTGAGAATCCTGTCCACCGTATGACTAAGGTTTTCTGGGGAAGGCTCGTCCGCCCAGAGTTAGTCGGGACCTAAG
The DNA here is from genome assembly GCF_003946405.1 of Lacticaseibacillus yichunensis. GTDB lineage: Bacteria > Bacillota > Bacilli > Lactobacillales > Lactobacillaceae > Lacticaseibacillus > Lacticaseibacillus yichunensis. The sequence goes on from NZ_RHOG01000059.1 coordinate 3,233, forward strand.
GCGAGGCCGAGAGGCGTAGTCGATGGCAAACAGGTCGAAATTCCTGTACTAAAATGTTCTGTCTGAGCGATGGCGGGACGCAGGAGGTCAAGTCAAGCACACGGCTGGAAATGTGTGTCCAAGCAGTAAGTCTTGTATCGAGTGAAATGCTTGATACTTTAAGGACAAGCTGTGATGGGGAGCGAAATTATAGTAGCGAAGTGACTGAGATCACACTGCCGAGAAAAGCGTCTAGTGAGGAACATTTTACCCGTACCGCAAACCGACACAGGTAGTCGAGGAGAGTATCCTCAGGTGAGCGAGTGAACTCTCGTTAAGGAACTCGGCAAAATGACCCCGTAACTTCGGAAGAAGGGGTGCTGACCGCAAGGTCAGCCGCAGTGAATAGGCCCAAACAACTGTTTATCAAAAACACAGGTCTCTGCTAAATCGTAAGATGACGTATAGGGGCTGACACCTGCCCGGTGCTGGAAGGTTAAGAGGATGAGTTAGCGTAAGCGAAGCCCAGAATTGAAGCCCCAGTAAACGGCGGCCGTAACTATAACGGTCCTAAGGTAGCGAAATTCCTTGTCGGGTAAGTTCCGACCCGCACGAAAGGTGTAATGATTTGGGCACTGTCTCAACGAGAGACTCGGTGAAATTATAGTACCCGTGAAGATGCGGGTTACCCGCGACAGGACGGAAAGACCCCATGGAGCTTTACTGTAGCTTGATATTGAGTGTTTGTACCGCTTGTACAGGATAGGTAGGAGCCGTAGAGATCGGAACGCTAGTTTCGAAGGAGGCAATGGTGGGATACTACCCTTGCTGTATGAACACTCTAACCATGACCACTAAGCGTGGTCTGAGACAGTGTCAGGTGGGCAGTTTGACTGGGGCGGTCGCCTCCTAAAATGTAACGGAGGCGCCCAAAGGTTCCCTCAGAATGGTTGGAAATCATTCGCAGAGTGTAAAGGTATAAGGGAGCTTGACTGCGAGACTGACAAGTCGAGCAGGGAGGAAACTCGGGCTTAGTGATCCGGTGGTACCGTATGGAAGGGCCATCGCTCAACGGATAAAAGCTACCCTGGGGATAACAGGCTTATCTTCCCCAAGAGTCCACATCGACGGGAAGGTTTGGCACCTCGATGTCGGCTCATCGCATCCTGGGGCTGTAGTCGGTCCCAAGGGTTGGGCTGTTCGCCCATTAAAGCGGTACGCGAGCTGGGTTCAAAACGTCGTGAGACAGTTTGGTCCCTATCCGTCGCGGGCGCAGGAAATTTGAGAGGAGCTGTCCTTAGTACGAGAGGACCGGGATGGACGTTCCGCTGGTGTACCAGTTGTGCCGCCAGGCGCATCGCTGGGTAGCTATGAACGGAAGGGATAAACGCTGAAAGCATCTAAGTGTGAAGCCCCCCTCGAGATGAGATTTCCCATTCCTATATGGAAGTAAGACCCCTGAGAGATGATCAGGTAGATAGGCTGGAAGTGGAAGTGCAGCGATGTATGGAGCGGACCAGTACTAATCGGTCGAGGACTTGACCAAACGAACGCAACGTCAGTTGCGTTCGGCGAAGCAGATACGTTTCGACGCATTCAAACAATGATGTCCAGTTTTGAGAGTGCAAAGCTCTCAGTTAAATAAGTGCGGTGGCGATAGCGAGAAGGATACACCTGTTCCCATGCCGAACACAGAAGTTAAGCTTCTCTACGCCGAGAGTAGTTGGTGGGTAACTGCCTGCGAGGGTAGGAAGCCGCCGCGC
>NZ_RHOG01000006.1 GCF_003946405.1 Lacticaseibacillus yichunensis
AAGCGGGAAGGTCACCGAAATTCTAAGCCTACATGACCTAAGCTTACTGCACCAGCAATCGATATATGGCGGCGGCACGGATGCCAACCAAGTTTTCAAAGAGCAATGCAATCACACAAGTTGCGACTGGCGAGGGCCTGCCGCTTACAACTTGTGTGGCCCCCGGTCCGGTCAAAGGCCCGACCGGATCGGGGGTACATAGATGGCGCATCAGATGCGTCCATCAATGGGGTATACGACTGTCGCAACAGAATCAAAAAGGCCCAGCAAAAACACCGGGCGATCGAGCATCAGTTCAATTTTGGTAGGACCTTTTGCAAAAGAACATGTGGTACTACGCCTCTGCCAGCGCGGTCAACTCCTCTGGCTGGAACACCCCTGTTTTCAACCAGTTCAGCTCCACAGCATATGGCGCGTGTTTGTGTTTGGGGTCGGTCCCGACATATGGCGTCTCAAGAATTTTCGGCAGATGGGCGAGCTGGGGGTGATGCGCGATGGCGTACAGCGCGTCAAAGCCGATCGATCCCATGCCGATGTTGGTGTGGCGGTCTTTGTGGGCACCTTGAGGATTCTTTGAGTCGTTGAGGTGGATGATCGCCAATTTGTCGAGGCCGATCACGTGATCGAATTCGTTGAGGACGCCGTCGAAATCGTCGCGGACCGGATAGCCGGCGTCGCTCATGTGACACGTATCCATGGTCACCCGCACCTTGTCCTGGCGGTCGACTCGGTCGATGATTGCAGCCAACTCCTCAAACGTCCGCCCAATTTCTGTGCCTTTGCCTGCCATCGTTTCAAGCGCGATGGTGACATGCTGGTCGGCTGAAATGATTTCGTTGAGACCGCGGGCGATCTGCGCAATGGCCGCCGGTGCGCCGGCGCCGACATGCGCCCCGGGATGAAATGGCATGCTGTAGGCGTGCAGCGCCTCGGCGCGCGCGACCTCCTCTTGCATGAATTGCACCGCAAATGGGTAATTCTCTGGCTTGATGGTATTGCCGAGATTGACGATGTAAGGCGCGTGAATCACCAGATGCGACAGGCCGCCAGCCGTCATCTCGGCCAGACCTTCCGGAATCCGCATCTGATCCGTCGTTTTTCGCCGCGTGTTTTGCGGGGCGCCGGTATAAAACTGCAAGGTGGTGGCGCCATAACTTTCAGCTTCCTCAACGGCCCCAAAAAACATCCCCTTGCCTGACATACTGACGTTGGCTCCGATCAACAATTCATTCATGGCTATCCTCCTTATGAAAAAAGCGGCACCTGGCCGCTTTTTCGTGCAACGCTGCTAAATTGACGCACCAAACTGATCTACGTTTGCTCGTAGAACCGACGCCGGTTTGCAATCATCAATCGATACTGCTTCCGTGCGAGAAGATCAATCCGCTTTTGGCTCGTAGAAATGCCCCATGATCTTAACGGACTCGGTGATCGACACAAACGCATATGGGTCCGCCTTGCGCATCGCCGTTTCCAGTTCGTACATTTCAGCGCGGGAAATGATCGTGAACAAGATCGTCTTTTCCTCGTGGCGGAAGGCCCCTTCTGCATCGTGGACGATGGTGATGCCGCGCCGAAGCGTATTTTGAATCTCGTTGACGACGGCCTTAGGGTGCTCCGTGACGATCATCACCTGCATCCGCTGCTGGCGGGTGAACAGCGAGTCGATCACCTTGCCGTTGATGAAGATCGCCATCGCGGAATAAAGCGCGTGCGGCCAATCATTGACGAAGCCCGCCAGGAAAATGATCAAGATGTTGAAGGCGATGTTCACGGTGCCCACGGTTGTGCCGGTTTTGCGGCGCAGCACGATGCCAATGATATCCAGGCCACCGGTCGACAGGTTATTGCGCAGCGCAAAGCCGGTGCCCATCCCGTTGATCAACGCCCCGAAGATCCCGCAGACGATCGGGTCTGTGGTCAGCGGTTTGAGGCCGCCCAGCAGGCGAATCATCACAGTCGAAAACACGACGGCCAAGAACGTGAACATGGTGAAGCGGTGGCCGATCTTTTTCCATGCCAAAACAAACAGTGGCACGTTCAACAGAAACAGCAAAGTCCCGGTCGAAAAAATATCGGTGCTGGCAATTGGGCCAAACGGGGTCGCCACTTTGAAATAGAACCACTTGCGGACCACAGTGGCCAGCAATTGCGCCGCCCCTGTGATGCCACTGGCGAAAACGCCGGCGGGCTCCCAGAACATATTCAGTGCCACCGCCACACAGATACTGTAAAACAACGCGGCGGTGAGCCGACTTGAGTTTTGATGACGACGGATCAAGCGATCGATCTCTTGCATGATTATCCTTTCCCTGATTCAGTGTGCATTCAGTATAACACGCAGGACCCTTTTGAAACCGCAAAAATAGCGAGCCGGCCGTTGCCGATTCGCCAATTTTTGTGTGTTAGATGATCAACCATGCCAGTGGGCGCGTTTGAACTGTGCCCGCCCGCCTTCTTCTTCCATCTCATAGCGCAACGGATTTTTCTTGTAAAACTGCTGGTGATAGCTTTCAGCCTCATAAAATGGCTGGGCAGGTTCGATGGTCGTGACGATCGGCTTGTCGAATTTGCCAGATGCCTCGAGCTTGGCCCTGGAAGCTTCCGCGGCTTCCCGCTGCGCCGGCGAGTTCACGAAGATCACCGGCCGGTAGCTATCGCCGCGGTCCTGGAACTGGCCCATCGCGTCGGTAGGATCCGTCTGGCGCCAATAGATCTCGACCAATTGCGCATACGTGATCACCGCCGGGTCAAACGTGATCTTGACCGCCTCGGTGTGGCCGGTCGTTTCGCTGGTGACCTCGCGATAGGTCGGGTTCGCCACATGCCCACCGGTGTAGCCCGACACGACCGACACGATGCCGGGCTGGCGGTCAAACGGCTGGACCATGCACCAGAAACATCCGCCGGCAAAAATCGCTGTTTCCTCTGCCATCAGCGCGCCTCCTTAAAAAGACTGCGATACTCGCCGTAGCCAGCTTTGTCCAACTCCGCAACGGGAATGAACCGCAACGCCGCCGAGTTGATGCAATAGCGCAGGCCGCCTTGATCTTGAGGACCATCCGTGAAGACGTGCCCAAGATGTGAGCCGGCGTCTTGGCTGCGGACCTCGACGCGCTCCATGCCAAAGCTCTGGTCGCGATGTTCCTTCAGTTTGCCGATCGGCTTGGTGAACGCCGGCCAGCCGCAGCCCGCATCATACTTATCCGCCGAGGAAAACAGGGGTTCGCCGCTGACCACATCCACATAAATGCCATCTTGATAAAAATCATCATACCGTCCGGAAAACGGCCGCTCCGTGGCGGCGTGCTGCGTGACTTCATACTGTTCAGGCGTCAGTCTTTGCTTCAATTCGTCATCTGTTTGCTTCATCTTCCTCACCTCGCGTCCAGTATACCAATTTTCATCTCGATTGTCAGCGATTTAGTTGCACATAGGTTAATGTTTACAAAAAAATAACCAGGCGCCAGTCATCATTGCCGGATCCTGGTTATTTTGCGTGTACCGCTAGACTTGGGCCAGTGCCTGAAGCGCCAAGCGTGTGGCCACCTCCCGCGCAGCCAGCCCAAACGTGCGCGCATCGTGATGGCTCGGGTCCGCCAGTGAGTCGCCGGTAAACAGAAGCTCGGCGAACCGCACGTTGCGATACCGCGCACACGCCGCCAGCGCCGCCGCTTCCATTTCCACGACCGTGACCCCCAGCTCTAGCGCCCGCTCGATCTGCGCCGGTGTCTCGCGGAAAAAGGCATCCGTGGTCCAAGTCTTCACGCGTTCGACCGGACTGCCGAGCGCCAGCAGTTGCGCCGCCACCCGCTCGCCAAAGCCCGCCTCAAACGCAATGCTGGGCGCCGCCGGCAAATAATGATACGAGGTACCTTCATCCCGCAAAGCCTCGCGCACCAGCAGCAAGGCCCCTTCCTCGCGCGCGGTCAAGGTCCCACAAGACCCGACGGCCACGATCTCATGGGCGCCATACGCGATCACAAATTCCAGCAATTGCGTGGCGGCCGGGGCTCCCAGTGGCGCGCGGCACAGCCCAATTTTCTCACCGGCCACCTCAAGCGTCCAAATGGGGAAGGTGTTGCTGACGGTCTCAAACACCGCCAGCTGCTGGGCAGAATATTGCTGGCACATGGCCGCGATCGTGTCCTCGCCCACAAACGCAAACACAAACTTGGCCGGAAAATTGAATCCTTCATCGCGAAACGGTTCGATCACCGCTTTGGCGCGGCCCGGAAACCCGAGGGGCAAAAATCGATTCTCAGTCATCGCACACCTTCTTTTCCAAATTCAGAGCACAAGGCTTTTCCCATCAGCCCCCGCGGCCCATTTTCGGCGAAAGTAAAACGGTGTTGACTCTGCGCCTGGTGCGCGAGCCAACACCGCTTTTTCAAATCAATGCTTATTCTGTCAGCTGATCATCCGCTGCGTGGGCCTCGTCTGGATCGACGCCACCGCGAACCTCGATGCCAAGATCCTTCAGTTGCACATCCGCAACCGGCGTCGGCGCGTTCGTCATCGGCTCAGAGGCCTTGGAGTTCTTCGGGAAGGCGATCACGTCGCGGATGTTGTCGCGGCCAAGCAGCAACATCACGAAGCGATCCAAGCCGATCGCCAGACCACCATGCGGCGGAAAACCGTATGTCAACGCGTCAAGCAGGAAGCCAAACGCCTTTTGCGCGCGCTCTGGCGTAAAGCCCAATGCGTGCAGCATTTTTTCCTGAATCTCGCGCGTGTGGATACGAATCGAGCCACCGCCGAGTTCGTCCCCGTTCATGATGATGTCGTAGGACTGGGCATGGGCGCTGTGCGGATCGGTGTCCAAAAGCGGGACATCCTCTTCGTTTGGCATCGTGAATGGATGGTGGGCCGGAACCCAGCGCTCGATGCCTTCATCGTATTCGAACAGTGGCCAGTTGACGACCCAGCAGAATTCGTAATCGTCCGGATCGATGAGACCCAGCTCCTGGGCAAAATGCACACGCAGGTAGCCCAGACTAGCCGCAACCACGGTCGGTTGATCGGCAACAAACAAGATCAGGTCGCCGGCATTGGCTGCCACGGCGCTCGTCAAGGTACTGCCATCGCCGAAGAACTTGGCGATCGGGCCAGAGATGCCGTCATCGGTGACTTTGAGACAAGCGAGCCCTTTTGCCCCAAAGCGCTTGATGTAGTCCTGTTGCTCATCGATCTTCTTGCGGGAATACTTTTCTGCCCCGCCCGGCACCACGATGGCACGGACTTGGCCGCCATTAGCAACGGCGCCGCTGAAGACCTTGAAGTCTGAGTCCGCGACTAGCGCGGAGACATCTTGGATCAGCATGCCAAAGCGCAGATCCGGACGGTCAGAGCCATACTTGTCCATGGCGTCCTGCCACTGAATGCGGCGGAACGGCAACTTGACGTCGATGCCTTTGACATCCTTCATCACGCGGGCGATCAGGCCTTCCGTGAGGGTCTGGATCTCCTCTTGATCAAGGAAGCTGGTCTCCATATCGATCTGGGTGAATTCAGGCTGACGATCGCCGCGCAGATCCTCATCGCGGTAGCAGCGCGCGATCTGATAGTAGCGGTCAAAGCCGGCGCCCATCAACAGCTGCTTGAACAGCTGCGGGGACTGCGGCAAGGCGTAAAAGCTGCCCGGGTACACGCGAGACGGCACCAGATAATCACGCGCCCCTTCAGGCGTGGACGCGGTGAGCGTTGGCGTTTCAATGTCCAGAAAACCGTTGTCATCGAAGAAATGGTGGACCGCCTGCATCACCTTGCTGCGGGTGATGATTGCCTCTTGCATTTCCGGCCGGCGCAAGTCGAGGTAGCGATACTTCAGCTTGGTCTCTTCGGTGGCGTTGACGTTGTTGTCAATGTCAAATGGCGGCGTCTTGGCCTTGTTCAAAACAGTCAGACGGCTGCATTCCACTTCGATCTCGCCGGTCTGCATCGCCGCGTTCTTAGCCTCGGCCGCACGGGCTTTGACCACGCCAGTTGCCTCGATCACATATTCGCTGCGGACATCTTGCGCGATCGCCAAGGCATCGGCGCCGAATTCTTGTGAAAACACCAACTGCACGATGCCATGAATGTCGCGCAGATCGATGAAGATCAAATTCCCAAGGCTGCGGCGCTTTTGCACCCAGCCCTTCAAGGTCACCGTCTGATCGATATCACTTGCCCGGACATCGCCGGCATACATTGTGCGTTTACTCATGATCTGCCTCCAATAATTCCTCATAAAGCTGCTTAAAGTTTGTGCGCAGTTCCGCAAACGCCACTGGCTTTTGCGCGCCGGTGGCCATGTTCTTGACCTGCACCGTTTCGCTGGCCAGCTCTTCTTCGCCGATGGTCAAGGTGAGCTGCGCATTTTCCTTGGCGGCGGACTTGAACTGGGCCTTGGCTTTGCGGCCGAGAAAATCCATGTCAACGGCAAAGCCCTGCTGGCGAATCGCATGCGCCAGCTGCAAGGCTGCCGCGTTGGCCTTGTCATCGATGGTGACCAGGTACACCGGCAAGTTGGTCGTGACGGTCTGTTTTTGCATCAGCAGCATCACCCGCTCCACGCCCATGCCAAAGCCAATGCCAGGCGTCTCAGGCCCGCCGAGTTCCTCGACCAAGCCGTTGTAGCGCCCGCCAGCCAACACAGTGGTGAAGCCGCCGCCAAAGACAGGGTCATCACTCATGATCTCGAAGATCGTGTGGTTGTAATAATCCAGGCCGCGCACCATGTCCGCGTCGATCTCGTACTGAATGCCGAGGCCATCCAAGAAGCCGCGCACTGCGGAAAAATGGGCAGCCGCTTCAGGCGTCAGATAGTCGAGAATTTTTGGTGCGCCTTCAACGATCTCCTGGTCGCGCTTATCCTTGCTGTCGAGGATACGCAGCGGATTTTTCGCCAGGCGGACCTTTGAATCGGCGGATAATTCATCTTGATATGGGGTCAAGTACGCAATCAACGCGGCGTGGTAAGCCTCACGAGTAGCCGGGTCGCCCAACGTGTTGATCACCACTTTGAGGTTGCCTGCGCCAAGTGCCTTGAGCAGGTCGCTGCCAAGTGCGATCACTTCCGCGTCCAGCGCTGGGCTATCGACACCAAACGCCTCGACGCCGAATTGATGAAATTCGCGCTGCCGGCCGCTTTGGGGACGTTCATAGCGATACATCGGGCCCATGTAATAGACCTTGTACGGCTTGGCAAATTCCGGCCCGTACAACTTATTTTCGACATAGGCCCGCACAACGCCCGCGGTGCCTTCTGGACGCAGCGCCATTTTGCGGCCGCCTTTGTCTTCGAAATCATACATTTCCTTCGTCACGATATCGGACGTGTCGCCAGACGAGCGGGAAAAGACTTCGTAATTTTCAAACAACGGGGTGCGTACTTCCTGGTAGCGATACGCGTCAAACACGCGCCGGCCGATCGCCTCGGCCCGCTGCCACAGCTCACTTTGGCCAGGCAGAATGTCGGCTGTGCCTTTTGGTCGTTGATAACTCATTGTCGTTCCTCCATTTTCTTGCAGGTGCAAAAGAAAACGCACCCCTCGATTTGTCGAAGGGTGCGTTGCACGGTACCACCTTACTGTTTCACTTAGCCATAACGGCGGCGACCGGAGCGGATCTGCCTCAGAAGTGTCTTTTCGACCGATCCCGGCTTTCACCAATTCCGGGTCGCTTGTGGCGGTCTATCCTACTTCGTCTTGGGCACTGCAATATTTAGGTTCAGCATACGTTTTTAATGAAAACTTGTCAATGATACTGGGGGCAAAACGAAGCTGAAAAAGCAAGAAAACGCCAGGGTGGGCTTCGACCAGAAATGGCTGGAACGCTCCCAAGTGACTTTAAGCCCGCAAAGGTCGCGGTCATAAAGCTCACTTTCGGTGTAAGCGGCACAGCCGCTAACACCGACGAGGGGGCTGAGCCATTTCTGGCCGAAGCCCACCCTGATATCCAACATTGCTTCTACTTTGTTGCCAATTGCTGCATTGACAGTAACCTTTTGCACCTACTCTGAAATCATTCAAGCTGACGCCCACAAACGCATCAAGTTTTCTTCCACAAACACTGCAAACAGCAACTTGTGACGACAGGACACTCGGCCAACGACCGAGCGCCTCGACCTTCGCAGAGCTTATTCTTTGCAATCGGCTGATCAGTCAAGAAGGCCTCTGACTGAAGCAGGGTCTCCCAATCAGCGCACAGTGGATAGGGCAAATATTGCCTCGAGACAGATATACTTACCAATCCAGGCTAACCAAGACACCGAGCAGGTGGTTCGCGTGAATCATGAGGCGCTGATTCCAAATATGATCAAAGTTCAATGTAAGGGCGAGCTTTAGCCAGAAATGGCTCAGCCCCCTCGTCGTTGTTAGCGGCTATGCCGCTTACAACGAAAGTAAGCTTTGAGACCGCGTACTTGGCGGGCTCAAAGTTACTTGGGAGCGTTCCAGCCATTTCTGGCTGAAGCCCGCCCGCCGTCTTCCTCCTCCACCCATTGAATTTAGAAAAGCCGCACCGCGACAAAATTCTGCTCCCTCTGCCTTATCTGGCGCGGGTTTGGTATAATCGACGTATATTAGATGAGGACTGATGCGAATATGCGTTTCAAACAACTCAAAAAATGGCCGTTGATCGTGCTTTTTTCCCTACTGGTCGCGATCTCGGCGGCGACGACCACGGTGCTGGCCAATAATCAAACGCTGACCGTCCGCGCCTCAGTGCTCAATGTGCGGCTTGGCCCCGGCCTTGGCTACAGTGTGATGGGCCAGGTGCAAAACGGCACCCAGCTGACGGTGATCGATAAGGAAAATTCGTGGTATCAGGTGCGCCTCGCCGGTAATCGCATCGGCTGGGTCGCCTCTTGGCTGGTCGATCAAAACGAAGCGACGACCACGACGGCCCGGGTTGCGACGGTGGCTGGGCAGGTCAATGTCCGTCAGTATGCGACCACGACGTCGAAGGTGCTTGGCACGCTTGAGCCCGGCGACTCCGCGAAGGTGATCTATCAAGAAGGCGATTGGACCGAGATTGCGTATCAAAATACGGCCGCCTGGGTCTACACCAAGCTGATCAACATCACCAATCAAACGGTGACGTTGGAAGCGCCGAAGCAGACGGCGGCCGCCGCTACGAAAGCCGCCGTCACGCTGGTCAAGGCCACCACGACCACCGCGGCCAATGTGCGCGAAGCGGCCGGCATCAACGCGCCAATCGTCACCCGCCTGACAAAGGGCCAAAGCGTCACAATTTTAAAACAATCCGGTGAATGGTATTACGTCCAGACCGCGACAGGCAAAAAAGGCTACATCGCCAGCTGGATCTTGTCGATGCCAGGCAGCGCAACGGCCAAAGCCGCGACTAGCCTAAGCGAGGCGACCATCGTACTGGATCCGGGCCACGGCGGCACCGACTCCGGCGCCCAGTCCACAAGTGGCGGGTCGGAAAAGACGTACACGCTGGAATTGGCGAACAAGGTCGGCGCGGCGCTCAAGGCGCAAGGCGTCAATGTGATCTACACACGCAGCGATGACAGTTTCGTCGATCTCGCCCCGCGGCCGGCCGTTGCCGAAAAGGTCCACGCGGATGCCTTCATCTCATTCCATTTTGACTCGACGCCAAACGCCAACACGGCAAGCGGCTTCACGACTTACTATTACAGCGTTAAGAAGGACAAGACGCTGGCCACTTACCTGAACAAGAGCTTCACAGGCTTGGGCCTGACCAATCGCGGCGTCGAATTCGGCGATTTTGAAGTGATTCGGGAAAATACGCAGCCGGCTGTCTTGCTTGAGATGGGCTACATCAACGATGATTCCGATTACGCCAAGATCAAGTCCGCCGCCTATCAGCAGCAGATTGCCAGCGACATTGTCAGCGGCTTGACCAGCTACTTCAAGGCTGGCAACCATCAATAAGCGTTCGAAAAAAGTCTCAGTCAACCGCGATGTGTGCGGAATGCCTGAGACTTTTTTGAATCGCTTTGTTATTGGAAAAACGCCGGAATCTCGTGCAGATGCTCGACTTGATACGTCGCCATCGGGGCATCGTTGAGCCCGTCGACGTTAAAATAGATCGTCTGGACCCCTGCCCGCTGCCCGGCCAAAACATCCAGCCGCCGATCCCCGATCATCGCGGTGACCACGGGATTGAGCTGGTGGCGCGCGAGCAGGTAATTGATCGCGGCCGGATCAGGTTTGCGGGGCAGCTGAAGGCGCGCCGTGACGCCGCCGAGAAACAGCTCGCGCAGGTCGTCTTTTGCCAGCAAGGCCCACGCACTATCATCGCGGTGGGTCATGAGGAGATTGTTGCCGCCAGCTTTGATAATGGCCTGCAACACAGCGGCTGTTTCGGGGTACGGCTCGGCCTCTAGTAGCCGCTGTTTTTCCCTATCGTGATAAGTCGCCAGCAGCTGGTCGCGGGTCGTGCCGAGCGCGGGTGCCACGCGGCCGGCGATGGCAAAAACAGAGGTCTCTTTGGCTTCGCGCAAGAGTGCGGCCGGCGCGATCGTGAGCCCGGCTTCTTGAAGGACGTCATGCAGCGCGGCCATCATCACGGGATAGGTGTCGTACAGCGTCCCATCCAGATCCCAGATCGCATTGACCAGCATCACTTCGCCTCCGTGTCGTAACAGATCGTGACCGGGCCGTCATTGACCAGCGCCACCTGCATGTCGCCGCCAAATTCACCGGTTTCAACAGGCACGCCAAACGCAATCAGGTCGGCGTTGAAGGCCTTGTACAACGCCTCCCCTAATTCAGGCGGCGCCGCTTGGGTAAAGCTCGGGCGGTTGCCATGCGTCGTTTCGGCGTACAGCGTGAATTGCGACACGGACAGCACCGCCCCATTCACAGCGGCCAGCGCGAGATTCATTTTCCCGGCTTCGTCGCTGAAAACACGGAGCTTGCTGATCTTCTCGGCGAGGTACTGGGCATCTTCTGCGGTATCGTGCGGACCGACGCCTAGCAACACCAAAAGGCCGCGGTCGATCTGCCCCACGACTTTCTGCTCGATTGTGACGCTGGCGGATGAAACTCGTTGAACAATGGCGCGCATGGGGGATCCTTTCTGGGGGAAAACGGAAATGGCGAAGGCGTGACACTCAGGGCCGATTTAGCTGTTCAGACTTAAACGCTCGGCTCCGCATCCTTTAGTTGAGCTTCGGCGGCCCGCATGGTCGGGTCATCCAACTGGTGCGTGCACTCGATGGCCAAGTGCGCCATCAAGCACCCGCCCCAAGTTGGCTGCCCGACCATCCCGCGGGCCTCCGCATCCTTTCCTAGTTGAGCTTCGCCGAGCAGGTCTGAGACAGATAGTCGTCCTGGCCGCTCGATGGCCAAGTGCGCCATCAACCGTCCAGGCCGAACTATCTGCTCAGACCTAAACGCTCGGCTCCGCATCCTTATCCTTTCGACCTTTTGACTTCATACACATCCGGGACGTTTTTAATGGCGTCCATGAGGTGGTCGAGGTCGGCGAGGTTGCGGATGCCGACTGTGACGTGGACGTCGGCCATTTTGTCGTGGTCGACGCGGCCGCTGACGTTGGAGAGGTTCTTGCTGTGCAGGTTGAGGACCTGAAGCACGTCGTTGAGCAGGCCGCCACGGTTGTAGCCGTAGACTTCAAGGTCGGTGTCAAACAGCTGGCTTTGGTCGTTCATGTTCTGCCACTGGACATCGATCAGGCGGCCAGCCATTTCCGGGGACGCTTGAACGTTCGGGCAATCGGCGCGGTGAATGGTGACCCCGCGGCCCTTGGTGACGTAGCCGACGATCGGATCGCCGGGCACGGGACTGCAGCATTTTGCCAGATGGACCAGCAGGTTGTCGACGCCTTCAATGACCACGCCATCGTCGGTGCGGCTGGTCGGTTTTTTGCCTTCCCGCTGCAGGGTCGTGACCTTCTTGTTCTGGTCAAGCATCGCCTGCTCGCGTTCCTTTTGGTCGGCGGCCTCTTTTTCCTTCCGCGCCTTTTCGGTCAGGCGATTGGCTACGATCTTTGCGGTGTATTCGCCGTAGCCGATCGCGCTCATCAGCTCCTGTTCGGTGTTGAAGTTGAGCTTCTTGAGCAGCTCGACCATCGCCGGTTTGCCATTCAAAAAGTCCTTTGGCAGGTAGCCCATGTCTTGCAGCTGGGATTCCAGGGCGTCGCGGCCCTTATCGGCATTTTCGTCCTTATCCTCCAGCTTGAAGTAGCGGCGGATCTTGTTGCGAGCACGCGAGGTGTAGACCAAGTTGACCCAGTCGCGGCTTGGGCGGCTGGAGGAGTTGGTCAGCATCTCAACAATGTCGCCATTTTTCATTTGGTAATTCAGCGGGACGATCTTGCCGTTGACCTTGGCGCCGACGGAATGGTTGCCGACTTCGGTGTGGACCATGTAGGCAAAATCAAGTGGCCCTGACCCCTTTGGCAGCTCGTAGACATCCCCACGCGGGGTGAAAACATACACGCGATCGGAGAAAATGTCGCCTTTGACGCTGTCCATAAAATCATGGGCGTCTGTGCTTTCGTCTTGAATCTCCAAGATCTCGCGGAACAGGTCGATCTTGTTGCCGGCGTTGTCGTATTGGACCTCGGTCGTTTGGCCTTCCTTGTACGCCCAGTGCGCCGCGACACCAAATTCGGCGACGTGGTGCATTTCTTCGGTGCGAATCTGAACTTCAAGCGGTTTGCCTTTTGGCCCGATGACCGTCGTGTGCAGCGACTGGTACATATTGGCCTTTGGCATCGCGATGTAGTCCTTGAAGCGGCCCGGCATCGGCTTCCACTTGGTGTGAATCGCGCCCAGCACCGCGTAGCAATCCTTGATGGTCTCGGTGATCACGCGCACCGCAAGCAGGTCATACAGTTCATCAAACTGCTTATGCTTGTCGCGCATTTTTTTATAAATGGAGTAAATGTGCTTTGGCCGGCCGTAGATCTCGTATTTGATGTTGAGCTCGGCCAGAGCCTGTTTGATGTCGACGATGGCCGAGGCGATGTAGGCTTCGCGCTCGCCGCGTTTTGACTTCATCAACTGGGCGATGCGGTAATACTGCTGGGGATTGAGGTAGCGCAACGAAAGGTCCTCAAGCTCCCATTTGATGGCACTGATTCCCAAGCGATCGGCTAGCGGGGCGTAGATCTCCAGCGTCTCGTTGGCGATGCGGCGCTGCTTGTCGGGGCGCAGGTGCATCAAGGTGCGCATGTTGTGCAGGCGGTCGGCCAATTTGACCAGAATCACGCGCATGTCTTTGGCCATTGCCAACAGCATTTTCCGGTGATTCTCCGCCAGTTCGTCTTTATGGGCGACATAGGTGACCTTGCTGAGCTTGGTCAAGCCGTCGACGATCACGGCGGTCTCCTTGCCGAAAACTTCCTGAATGTCGCCGAGGGTGATGTTGGTGTCCTCAACGACATCATGAAGATACCCGGACGCCACGGTGACCGGATCCATTTTCAAATTGGCTAGGATGCCGGCGACTTGCACCGGATGAATGATATATGGCTCGCCGGACTGACGTTTTTGATCTTTGTGCACATAAGCGGCAAAGTCGTACGCCTTTTTCACAAAAGCCAGATCCTGTTCATTCATGTACGCTTCGCACATGGTCATGACTTGGGCTTGGCTCAATTCTTGTTCTTCCGCCATGATTGACCCCCCTGATACAAGAAAAGCACGCGTTCGTCTGCGTGCCCCTTCCCGTCGGTTTCAGATAGCTAAATTATACTGAAATCTGCCAAAAAAGCTAGTCCTTCAGCCAAGCAAGCAGGCTCAGAACCAGATAGATGCCGGCAAACCAGTAATCGTACTGGGCAAAGCGCCAAAAGACCATGCCAGCAAACAAAACTGGCATGAGCAGCACCCACCAGAGTTTCAGATGATGTTTCTTGATCGTGCGGCCGATCCACAGCGCCAGGCTCATGTCGATCAAAATAAAGAGCACAAAGACGCGCTCCGGCACGCTGATATGGAGCCAGCGAAACGGCCACGGCAAGATCACGGTGGTCAGAACACTTAACAAAACAAGCAGGCCGCTGGGCGACTTGCACCAATTCACGAATTTACTCATCAGACGCTCCCTGTAATTCAGTCAATGCCGAAACGGCGCTCAGCAGATAAAGCGGCGCCGTTTCGGTGCGTAAAATGCGCGGTCCAAGCCCCGCAGCGAGAAAACCGGCTTTGCCAAGGGTGGCCACTTCCGCCGGTGTCAGCCCACCTTCTGGCCCGAAGACGACTGCCAGCGACTGAGGGTGCGTGGCTAGCGTTGCCGCGAGCACTGCGCGTTCCCCTGTCTTGGCACTTTCTTCATACGCCACCAGCTTAGCGGCTTCTGTGGCCGCCGCCACCTCGGCCAGTCCCGCGGCATAAGTCACCGCTGGCACCAACGCCCGGTGACTCTGTTCCGCGGCGCCTTGTGCGATCGCGATCAGCCGCGCCAGCTTCCGTTCGACCTTAGCATCCGGCCATTTTGCCGTCGCCCAGGTGCTTGGGAAAAAGGTGATGGCGCTGGCCCCGAGCTCGGTGGCTTTTTGCACGATCCACTCAGCCTTGTCGCCCTTGGGCAGGCCACAAAACAAGTGAACACTTAAAGGCAATTCTACTTGTCCGGGGACCACTTCGTCAATGTGCACCGTCAGCGGCGTCACATCCACGATCGTCGCACGGACCACCGCCCCTTGGCCATCCGCGAGTTCAAGCGCGTCACCGACCTGCATCCGCAGCACCTTGATCGCATGATCCGCCACCTCACTGGGCAGCGTCAGCGTCGTCTCAACAGGCAACGCCTGCGTCACAAAAAATCGCCGCATGTCAGCCCTCCTTGGGAATACGCTGGGCGACAAGCGCGGTCCAGTCGCCGGCCTGCTGCAAGGTCATCACCTGCATCCCCGCCTGATGCAGGGCCTGCGTGATCACCGCCACCTTGTCGTGGAAAATGCCCGACAGCAGGAGCTTCCCATCTGGTTTAAGCACAGCCGGCACCTGCGGAATCAGCGGCACTAGAACCTCAGCCAAAATGTTGGCGAGCACCAGATTCGCTTGCGGCATGGTGGCCGTCAAGCCATCCGCGACGACCACATCGATGTCTGTCAGATCATTCAGCGCGATGTTTGCCTGCGCATTGGCAACCGCCTTGTCGTCGATGTCGGTGGCCAAAACGTGCTTGGCCCCCAGCATCCGCGCGGCAATGGCCAAAATACCAGAGCCCGTGCCGACATCCAGCACGTCTTCCCCACCGCGCAGGGTCTGTTCCAAAAGGCCCAAGATCAGTGCCGTGGTGGGATGACTGCCAGTACCAAATGCCTGGTCGGGGTCGAGCCGGATCAATTTTTCATCCGAACACGCCGGCTGATAATCCAGCCGCTCAGGCACGACGGTCAAAAACCGCGTCAGGCGCAGCGGGCGATAATATTGTTTCCACGTGTTGGCCCAAGTGGCATCGGCCAGCAGCGCCGTCGTCACCGTCCCGGCCCCCTTGGCCAGCCCAAAGCTCGGCAGCAGGGCCACTTGCGCCATCACGTCAGTTTGAAGCGCCGTGGCGTCGAGCTGGTCGCTGAAATAGCCGGTGACCCGCGCGCCCTCTGTCAGATGCGGAATGAACGCAGGGTCGATCGGCTCGCCGGCGCCTGTGACGAGCGGCTGGCGAAAATCGGCGCTATCTTCGATCTGCACGCCTTCTGCGCCGCGCTCAAGCAGCATGTTGGCGACCGCGTCGACCGCTTCAGTGCTCGTTGTGACATGAACCATCAACCAAGCCATGCGCGCCTCCTAATACTTTGGGTACGGGTAAAACGTCTGCTTCGCCGCTTCCGGCTGCGCCTCGACTGCTGCCTGGTAGGCCGCATTGTCGAATTGCAGAGAAAATGTTTCGGCGTCGCTGGTGCCATCGACAAAGTCCAGCAAGTCGCTTTCGCCGTCATCAAGTAGCGTCTGAAGCTGATCGAACAGCGCGACAACCGCGGCCTGACTGATGCCTTTTTTGCCTTCAAATGGCACGACAGCCAGGTAATTGTCCGCGTAGTCTTGCCCGTTCATGCGGGTCTGGTCGTAAAACAGAATCGCGTCGGCGTAATCCACTTCGTCGCCGTCTTCAAGTGTTTGGCCGTCTTGGTCCTCCACTTCGTAGCCTTCCTTGGCCTCCACGTACATCGTCAGCTCCACTTCGATCACATGTGCTTCTTTGTCCCAGTTCAGATCCAGGTCCCCGTCAAAGTCCAAGGCATCCATTTTGTCGCCGATATAATCCAGCATGTTTTCTGTTTCGCTCATTGCCATCCTCCTCGTTGGTCGACCAACGCTCGTTTCATATCCGATACATATTGATTGCCTGTCACAAAAAATCTTAGGGGTGCGCTTGTCGCCTCACCTTTGTTGGGCACCCCGATGCGTGGCGCCACGCCGATCGTTTGCGGCAGGCGCGCCGGCATCAGGCTCAAACACAGCCGGCCGCGATTGAGTCGCGTCGCGTTGTCTGCGCGCGTGAGGGCCAACGCCTGGCACAATTTCCCTGGCCCATTAGTCAGCGCCGGCCCGCTCACCCCGCGCCGCTGGGCCATGAGATCCAGGCCGGTCAGCGGCTCAACGGCGCGTATCAGCACGCATTGCGGCACCTCTTCAGCTTGAGTCACCAGGTTCAGGAGGCAATACTGCCGCATCTGATAGACATACACCGTGCCTGCCGTGTCATACAGCGCTAGATTCCGCGGGGTGCGCCGTCCTCCAAATGCGTGCGCCGCGCGATCGCCTTCGCCAAGGTAAGCCTCTGTTTCCACGATCAACCCGGAGCAAGCGCCCACCGTCAGCACACAGCCCAGCAGGTCCCTCGCCGACGTGATCGTCGGTTGATTCCGCAATTGATTTTCGACCGTCATTTTCACAATTTCTATCATAGCCTATGCGCCGGGCCAGGAAAAGCGGATTTCGCGATGGCGGCCGGCGTAGCCGAATTTTTCCCAGGGGTTGAAACTAGTCCTTTGCCCAAAAGATCACTATAATAGGTAAAAAGACGCCTGCGGGCAGGAGGAACATCATGGCTGAAAATAATGCATTGCGTCATCTGATCTCAGATGCGGCGGATCAACTCACCTCGGAGCTGTACACCGACGACAAGGTTCAAGACCGGGTCAAGACCTGGGAAAAAGGCACCCCGAATCCGTCCGCGGCGGAGCAATACGCCTACTTGATGGCGGAAAACCGCAACTACGCCGAAGAACTCGTGTATCGCGTGCTGGCCAAGCTGGCGGATGACGGGCTGCTCAAAACGCCGGAAGAACCGTAAGCTGGCGAGCCGCATGGAAACCGTGGTTCTGACCGCAAAACTGCTGCGGCAAAAGCCCGCCCTGGTGACCTGGGCGACAACGCTTTTGAATAAGGTCCACTGGCAAGCCGGCCCCCATTTGGCGAAGCTGCTTGCCGGGGCCGGCTTGAAAAAAACGGAATGCGTCATTCTATTGCTACAGAATGACGCATTGATCGGCTTTTGCGCCTTGGTTGACCAAGACATCGTGCTGGACACTGACTACGCGCCGTTTGTGTCCTCTGTTTATGTGGACCCTGCTTTTCGCGGCCAGGGCCTGAGCATGACCCTCGTCGGCCTGGCGGAACAGCGCGCTCAAGCCGGTGGTGCGACGGCGCTGTACATCGTCACCCAACATACGGGGCTGTACGAGCATCGCGGCTTCAAGCAGATCGGCGTGGGCAAAGACATTTTTGACCGGCCGATGCGACTGTTGGCGAAAAAATTGGGGTGACATCCTGATTGCCTGATCATCCGACAAAAAAGGGCCAGTGCACACGCTGTAATTTCCGCATGCGTGTGCACTGGCCTTTCGTGTCTTATCAATTATTTTGTGGCTCGCTTACTGATTTTTGATCGCGCTGAGGGCTTTGGCTGGGACGTCGCCTTCGCTGATCGTCCATGGGCCATTTGTCACCCGTTTTTGTGAGATCTTCGCGCGGACATAGGTGCCCGGCGTGAGCGGTGTTGGGTCGGCACTTTCCGGGCCATCATAGGACAGCGTGGTCTTGTTGCCCGAGGCGTCGTAAAAGTCGAAGGTATATTTGATCATGTAATATTGCTTCCCGTTGACCTTATAATCGGTGCCCTTGGCCGTCTTCGATTTTTCCTTGACGCCTTCCGTCACCACCGCGTATGCGTCATGGCTGTGATAGGTGGTGTCCCAGTAGCGGTACCCGACAAATCCGAGGGCAGCGATGAGAATCACCGCGATGAGCCCAGCAATTTTTTTCATTATCGTTTCTCCTTGTCTTTCGGTTGTGCCCCATCGCGCGGATCGTGTCTGGCGGCCGACTGCTTAAACGCGGTCTGGAAGCGGTGAAACAAACTTGGATCACTTTCGCGCGCGACCTTGACCATTTTGGCAAAATCATACGTGGTCGGATCGACGTCATTGCTTTTATTTTTATTGAACCACATTTTATTTTTCACCCTTCCACGCTCACCAACCGGCGTCGCGTGCTGCGCATCAACAGCGCCAGTGCGAGCAGGTGCACGACCAGGATTACTGGGCTGTAATTGGGAATCAACGCATACGCGATGTAGACGCAGACACCCAGCGTGTTGGCGACCATGCCCATTTTCGACGTCAGGGATTTCGCGTAACTGAGCACATGAAGCGCCGCGCCGACCAGGTTGAGCCACCACCACTGCAAGGTCCAGGTGAAAAGCAGGTCGCCGCATGCCGGCAGGGAAAATTGATGTTGAACGACAAGCGACAGCGCCGCCGCCACCATGACGCCTGTGATGAATACCGCATACATGAAGCCATAAAGCGCGGGGAGTTTTACCAGCGAGAGTTTCACGTTCGCACTTCCTATGTCTTTAATGAATAACATAAGTATACAGAGTTACGCGGCGAAAACAAATCTCTTCAGCCCCCTTTGCAAAATAATAATGATTTGCTATACTGGTAAACGTTCTGGAGAGTTGGCAGAGTGGTAATGCAACGGACTCGAAATCCGTCGAACCGGCTAATACCGGCGCGCAGGTTCAAATCCTGTACTCTCCTTCATAAAACGTTGATATGACAGAGTTCCGCAGCCTTTCTAGGTTGCGGTTTTTTGTTGCTTTCAAACGCTTGTTCGGGTCGGAATCGGCCTTCCAGTACCAGTGCAGTACCAGTTCGAAAAATCAGACCGCCGGTTTTGGCGGCAAACGTGTTCGGAATTTCATGTGATCAGACCTTTCTCTTAGAAGAATTTGTCGAGGGCATCGGCCGTTTCGCGTTGCTTGTTGGGGAAAAGATGCCCGTAAGTGTCAATCGTGGTGACGATGCTGGCATGCCCCAGTCGTTCCTTGATGATCGTGTACTCTGTTTCTTGGTCGATCAACAAGGCAACGTGCGAGTGCCGGAAGTCGTGAATACGAATTTGCTTCATCATGGGATCGCGCTTGCAGATACGTTTGTAGCGCATGCGGATCGTATGCTTGTTGCGGCGTATCAGCGTTGCTTGGAACATTGGCGTATCTTCGCTCCAGTCGAGGGCTAAGTCGTACTTAAAGAGTTCTTGTTGCTGTTCACGCCATTGCAGGAGCAAGGCGATCATGCCTTGGTTGAGGCTGATGCGGCGGTTGCTGGCCTTAGACTTTGGTGGCGTAATGATATCCACGCCGCCGCGTCGGAACACAGATTTGCTGACAGTCAGCTCTTTGCGTTTGAAGTCGAGATCCGACCAGTCTAGCGCGCAAAGTTCGCCGACCCGCAGGCCAGAGAAGAACAGTAGTGAGAACAACACATACCAGTCGAATTCCTCTGGCAGGTGAATCAGCTCGGTAAACGCGTGAAATTCATCAGGCGTGTAGAATTCCATTTTCTTGCGTTCGATTTTGAGCTTCTTCACGCCAATACAAGGATTTTCGACAATCACTTTCTCCTCAACGGCAACGTCGAGAATCAGCTTCAACTCAATCAAGGTCTTGTTGTTGGTGTTGTTGCTCAAATCGCGTTCTTCGGTGAGCCATTCTTGAAAGTCGCGTATATGCTCGCTAGTCAGGCGCTTAATATCGGCATTGACGAAGAATGTCTGGATATAGCGCTTGTACACGGCGCGTTGTGACTGCAAGTAGGACGGCTTAATATGGATCTTAACGCGGTTCACGTACCGCTCGAATAATTCGTCGAAGGTGACTGTTTCTTGATTGAACAGTCGGTCGACGCTAGTGCGCATCATCTCCTTTTCAACTTCGCGGGCAGCCGCCATTGAATGAATGCCTTGTTTCTTTTTGCGGCGGCGCCTGCCGGTGACGGGATCAGTGCCAAACGAGACACTGACAACATAGGTGCCATTAGGTGCTTGGGTAATGCTCATTTCATACCTCCAAATAATTGAAGGCACGCTTGCTTTGGTCGTTGACCATGATATACTTGGCTTGTCTAGGGCAAAGTATCGGGTGCGTGCAATCACGTTCATTCGTTGCTTTGTTTTTTTTCGTCTTCATGTTGCGCCTGTTCAAATACCTCCTTGAGTAACGTCTTCTGTTGCGGCGATAATTCAGCCTCGTTAATCATATCCGCGATCATGTCAGTACCATTGAGTGAATCGACTTGCTGAACCATTTTCAGACTGGGCGCGACTTGCTTGGTCAGCCAGTTCAGCACGCTGTCCATCGTGATTGGTTCTGGCCGCATTGCTAGTTTCAAGCGATTACGGTTATCGCCGATAAAAGTTTGCCAGTCTGGATCTAGTGGACAATCGGCTAATTTCTTTGAGCCTTGTGGCGTTACGACCCGCAAGTAATGGTTGATGATCCCGAAGACGACCGTTTCGGCGTCTTGGCAGGCCAGCAGTTCCTTCATGGCTTTTTGAGCACGCTGGTCGCGAAGTCGGACTTCAAACCGGTTGAGGATTGGAGAATCCTCTGGATAGTCGATTTTGTTTTTGAAATATTGCTCGATGTCCTTTTGATAGCCAATCATTTGCACCAAACTTTGTGGTGAACCGAATTGAACGGTTTTTCCGACGCGGCCTTTCTTAATGGTTTCGATTGCGCCTTTACTCTTGAACAAGCTCACTAGTTCTTCTTTTTCGACTTTTTGAATCAGGTGGGGAATGTCGATAATCCCGACGGTATCATTGATGGCGAAGTCAACCCGTTTGTAGATCCCAGTTAGGTCATCGCAGGCCTGAAAAAAGTCGAACCAAGTTAGCCCATCTCGGACAAGCACTGCTTCTAGTTGACGGCAACCAGAGCCGTGCATCTCAATCATTGTTCCCAGATAGGCATTCGGGCCGCCCACGCGGGTACTCATGATTGAAATATCGCCACGCTGAATCGTGTAGTCGAACCCATAAAATGCCTTTTCAGTTAAGGAGAAGAAGTCCCTGTTCATTGGAAACAGCTTCTTGAACACATACTCGGCGTCTTGCGTATTGAACCGCACCCGCACGTAATCGACTAAGATAAACATCGAATCACGATTGGTCAGGCCAAGGAGCGCGTGGCCTAGGCGTCGTTGTATTTCTTCGGTTAACGTAGCGCGTCCATTTAACAGCCGATTGACATAGGAGCGCGTCATGCCTAATTGCGCCGCAAGTTGCGTTTGACTGATACCGGCATCAGTCATCTGTTGGCGAAATTCCACCAACCAGCCGTGTCCAGTATGATCACGGCCATTCATCATTGTTTTGTCCATTGCTCACCTCGTGTGCTCTGATTTCGCCGTCCGCGAACAGCCGATTGCCGTGCATAGCGGTGAATCGCCTGTGTTTTCTGCCTCGTTTCGGATTGTTGTTGTCATTTTGTGCCCCCCTGTTAGAATACGGGGGCTTGGGCGGCCGGCTAACGCCGACCGCCGCCGCTCGCGCTAGCGGCTTTCGCGCTGCACGCCGCGCGCGGCGGCGTGGTGTTACGTGACCATTGCCAGATCTTCAAATGGATTGAAGCCTAACAGACTGACGATAGCGTGGAGTGGGACTTGACCGCACTTGCGGTTTGCATAGAAGCAGTGACCGTCTGCGACTAAGTTTAGTTTGCATTGATGGATAATCTGTCCGGCTTTGTAACCGGAAAAGCCAAGCTGCATAAGCATCTTCTTGTCGACTAACATGTAATCACCTCTTTTGGTTTGCATTTAACAGGTATGGGTTTATAATCTGCTATGGCTGAATCATATCATCCTCCAAGAGACTTATCAACCTCTTTAGGTAAATTACAAACAGGTTTCGTTTAATTATGTCTTGACACTTTCAATAGGTTTCATTAAGCTTCAAGTAAGGCCACACAAAGGAGAAATCAACCCATGTTTGGAAAAAGCGAAGAAGGTATCGACAAGAAGCTCGCTAGAAATATACGCCGTATTCGTATGGAACGCGGCATGACGCAAAAAGACCTTGCTGATGCGATGGGCAGCATCGAGCAAAGTGTGTCTAAGTTTGAGCGGGCGATCTCTGCACCGTCCGCTAAAGCGATTATGCAGTTATGTGAGGCGTTGCAAGTGACGCCCAACGACTTGTATCTCAATGATGCGGACTGGCGCAGCTGGCAGTCAGAGAAGCTCGAACACCAAGACCATTCCGTTAACGGTTTGGTCGATCACGTCGAAATGGTTCAGAAGATGTTTGCAGAAGCAGAACTCGCCCGCAAAGCCGGAGATGAGAAGCTGGAGCGTGCTACTCTAGATCAAATCATTCAGATGTACATGTGGACTAACGACCATTTTCGTGAAGTTGCGCACCTACTGGACCGGCGTTACGTGACCGACTACCTCGACAAGATGGAAAAGGAAACTCGTGACGCAATGATGAATGATGCTAATCGTTAGATTCTTGTACGTTTAACTTGTTTATAGTGGGACATCTATTTTGCTCCGTAAGTTCAGCTGGTATAATAGTGACAAATAGAGGCAAAAAAGAAAGTGGGTTGAGACATTTGAAGAAGTTTTTGGGAATTTTGGGTGGGCTCTTGTTAGTGGGAAGTTTGTTTATGCTGACCGGCTGTAGTGAGGAAAAAGCATTATTTTTAGATGTTCCGACATCTATCGAAGCTGACACTGGTGGGAATGTTACGATTAAAGGAAAGACATTGCCTGATACAGACGTAAAGATTGGCCTAGGAATTATTGGGGACAGCACGACATCAGATGAAAAAGGGAATTTTTCACTAAAATACGAGCTGTCATCGGAGGACGAATCTTCGACGATTAAGATTACAGCTAAAAGCGATGACGATAAAAAAACAAAATCAGTTACGGTAAAACCGAACGCTGCTAAAATGTCTAGTCAGAAGGCTGCATCATCTTCTAGTGAAAGTGCAGCGAAAGCATCAGAGTCTTCTGCAAGTGCATCATCACAAGCAGATCAGGCGAAAATTGAAGCAGTGGCCAAGAATTATACCACGTCATATCAGGTTAAATTTCAAGACTACACGGTTATTTACTTAATTAACGAAAAAACCAAAACCATTGCGATGACCACTTCCGATGAACCCGAACATGTATCAACAAGTCAGTACACTGGCAACTTCAACGATGGTATTGACTTTAATATGGACGGACTAGCAATGCATGCGCACTATCATTACGTAGATCAACCGGCTGCCTTAATTGTCACCGATGAGTCTGGAAACGAAAATAAGGCAGTACAAATAGATCCAGCAACATCAGTTCAGTACTACCACTTATATAAGTGACTCTGTCAAATTGGTAAAGTATGATATTTCTTTATAACAAAAAGGCCGCCAACCAGTGACGACCAACCAAGTATATTTGCGTGCCAATTCAGTACCACTTCATCCAAATTCAGCCGATTTCAATCGTTCCAATCGCACCAAGAATGCCGTTAAATCAGCAATCCGACGCCATCCAAGCCGTCAGATTACAACTCGAAATCCGTCGAACCGGTAACACCGGCGCGCAGGTTCAAATCCTGTACTCTCCTTTCAGTGCCTTTTTCAGAGTTTAGTTGGACCCGGAAATGCCGTTAAATCAGCGTTTTCGGGTTTTTGTTTTCGACTGATTTAGAGTGAATTCGATACTGGAGTGCACAAAAAGGGCATCGCTCTCAACTTATTTTAATGACGCTTAGGATTGAGACCAAAAGACCGAGCGAACGTACTCAATAGAAAAATCATGAGGAGGCCAAATCATGCCAAACATTGAAACAAAAATAAGTGCCGATCTGCTGGCGAGACTGGAAGATAATTCAAAGTATGAGCCAACATTTTACCAACAGAACAATGCACAGTTCGAAAAAATTATAGACCAGCTGCTAAAGGACGAACACGTCGCTCTTGCCATGCGGTTGTTGGCAGATGCATGAATTTCGAGAGCGCTTGGTCCGTGCGACGAGTAACCACCTTTGGGGCCATCTTGAGCAATAGACCTTTGAGAAGCCACACCACAGGTTTCATACGGTAGCAGTCATATACTTTTCCTAGGGACAACTGAAAACGCGGAACGCCCACCACAGGCATTCCGCGTTTTTGCGTTCACTGTTAACACTACCGCCCCGTTTCCCGATGATAAGCAGCTTCCTCCGCCGCCCAAGTCGCGCGCGTTGTGTCATCGATTTTTCGCAGCACGCGCGCTGGGTTGCCCACCGCGATCACATGGTCCGGGATGTCATGGGTGACGACACTCCCCGCGCCGATCACCACATCGCTGCCGATCGTGACCCCGGGGCAGATCGTGACATCCCCGCCGACCCAGACATGGCTTCCGATCGTGATCGGATGGCCATATTCAAGGTCGCGTTCGCGCACGTCGTAACTGATCGGGTGGCCAGCGGTATACACGCCGACCCGCGGCGCGAACATCACGTTGTCCCCAATCGTGATCGGCGCCACGTCCAAAAAGATGCAGTCGTAATTGGCATAAAATTGTTTGCCAATATGAATATTCTTCGCGTAGTCCATCCGGATCGTTGGTTCAATATAAGCGTCATGGCTCGGGCAATCGATCAGCTGATCCAGCAGCGCTTTTTGCCCTGCCCCATCGTCTGTCTGATTATAAGCAGTCACGAGTTTGCGCGTCGCCGCACGCCGCGCCACCAGGTCTTTGTCTGGCGAATAATATAGTTTACCCGCGGTCATCCGGTCGTATTCAGTTTCGGTCATTCATGGGCCTCCTCTAATTTCAGGCGCGAAAAATCAGCGTCTGTTTGTCTTTTTCATGATACCTCATTCGCGTGAGCACGCCACATGACAGCTGTCATAAATGGCTAAAATAAATAACCAACGATTTTTAACTATTGCGTTTAAATTATATTGATAATTAGTTTTTCGAGTGTTAGGCTAGGTGAGTAAGTTAATAGTTGAGCAAGGAGGCTTTCCTATGAGCACCGATGAATATGTCGCATCTGTTAATCAGCAACTCGAACGGCTTTTGGTCTATGAGACAGTCTTCAAGGAATACGTTCACACCTGCCGTAACATCGAAAAGGGGAACTGCTACGCAAGTGAAAGCCTGGCCCGGCTGCGGGATTACTACAGCAAGAACGTGCTGCGCTTCAACCGATTTGTCGCCCAGTGCGAAAAGCTCCAGGCGCCGCGCGGCTATGCTGCATTCAACCAGGCCTTGATCAGCGGATTGGAAGATATCCGCGCTGGGATCTTGATGACGCTGTCTGCGATTCACGACAACGGCGTCGAGCATCCCCGCTTTGAACAAGGGGTCGAAGAGCAGCAGCAAGCCCGCGCCGAGATCAACGAGGCATTCGCTCGCATCGAACCGCAGGCAGTGCTTTAACACTTACTATGGTCCATTTTGGTCCGTCACCAGGGAAAACGAACGCGAGCCTGCACGCAAATGCGCCGACCAGTCTCAGCTGCATGCGCCACTGATGCGTCTGCCGTTAGCCCACGGCAAGGGAGTCCCCCCGCCGCTGTCCCGTACCAAATGCCAACAAAAAAAATAGCCGCAACGCACTGTAAAAAATGCGTCGCGGCTATTTGTTTTGCCCCATTAACGATTGGTCTCTTCGGGCAACAGAATCGTCTGATTTTCACCATCGTCGTAAGCCATTACCGTGTCCGGGAAGCTGTCGTCATAGGTGAAGTCCAAGTCAAAGGCCATCTGCGTGTCTTGCCCTTCTTCCGAAAAGCCGATGGTCAGCTGGCCGTCTGAATTCAGCAGGTCAAACCGGAGCAAATTCCCCAGTGGCAGGACCCCTTGCAGATTCTGATCAATGATCATCCACACGCTGTCGATGATCTCCCCTGGCAGGTTGGCAATCACGCCATAAGTGGCAAACCGTGCTTCATCTCGTGAAAACATCAGGCATCCTCCTCTTCAAGCGCCGTGAAATCGGCGAACTGAGCGTCGCAGACCGTCAGTAGATCCGCCGGGGCTAACCCGACAGAGCGGCCGATCTTGCCAGCCGAAACGATGATCTCCGCTTCATCTTGAGCCTCGATGCCCAGATAGATCGGATAGTTATGCCGGGCATGGATCCCGATCGGCGTGTTGGCGCCATGCTCGTAGCCCGTGGTCTTCACCAGATCCTTGAGCGGCACCATGCCAACTTTTTTGTTGCCGGAAACGGCGGCCAACTTTTTATAGGCGATGTGGCGATCAAGTGGCACGACCCCGACAACGGGACCGGTCTTGTTGCCAGTCAGCACAAGCGTCTTGTAAATGCGGTGCTCATCAACGCCGATATGATCAACCGATAGCTGGGCGACATCCCCCGCCTCATGAGTGGGAAATTCATATGGGACATAGGCGATCTTCGCCTTATCGAGCATCTTTTCGACAAGTGTCTTGTCTTCTTTTTTGTGTTTGGCCATTTGCAGACCTCCCTCTGGTTATGCGCCAGTATAACTCATCAGCGTGAACATGTCATGATCTTTGATCCGGTCGCGGCCGTGCAGATCCGACAGTTCGATCAAAAATGCGGTGCCGACGACAATGCCACCGAGTTTTTCAACAAGCTCAATGGTCGCTGCGATCGTGCCGCCTGTTGCCAGGAGGTCATCGCACACCAACACGCGCTGGCCCGGCTTGATGGCATCCTCATGCAGATACAAGGTCGCCTGACCATACTCAAGGTCGTAAGAGGCGCTGACAGTCGGGCGCGGCAGCTTGCCCTTTTTCCGCGCCGGGGCGAATCCAACGCCGAGCTTATACGCCACGGGACAGCCGACAATGAACCCACGCGCTTCGGGGCCGACGATCATTTCGACGCCCTTGTCCTTGGCATAAGCGGCGATCTCATCGGTCGCGGCGGCATACGCCTTGCCATCAGCCATCAGCGGCGAGATATCGCGGAACACGATACCTGGCTCTGGAAAATTATCAACACTGGCTACATAATCCTTAAAATTGATGCTCATATAAATCTTCCTCACATTCGTTATTCAAGCAGAAGCCGTTTCGCCAGGCTCGCGCGATCATCTGTCTGCAGGTGCTGCGCTAACGCCAAAAAGGCCTCGCGCGCTTGATACACGGTCGCTGTATTCAACGCGCGGCGGGCGGGCGCCGCCACCACCGTGATCAGCGCACCCTCAATTGTAACAAATCCAAGCTCAAAAAACACCTGAACGGCGAAGATCACCTGCTGGACAGTCAAATGGACCTCACGTGCCAGCGCCGGCAAATGGTGCTTATCAAAACCTGGGTGGCCTTGCAAGAACCTCAGCACGCGGCCGAATTCCTCACGCGTTGGCAGGGCCACGAGCTCGGCGGCCGGCGCAGTGAAGATCACCCGCACTGGGGCTGTCAGGTTGGCGGCTAAAGTTGCAAGCTGCTGATCCGTGTCTGGCAGGTCCACCAGCACCGCATTAGCCAGCGGCGCGGTCACATCCTGGGCCATCACGACCGGCCCACCGAAGAAATATTGACTCGTTAATGTCTGTTTATGCTTGGCGTCAAAAAAGACATAAGTATACGCCCCGCGAAACTGCTCGCCACTAGGCTTGGGCAAGCGCATGTCGATCACGCTGGGCGCCGACAACTGCCAGTCCTTGAGCTGAAGCTGCAAGGTCGTGTTGCCCTGCCACGTGTTTTGGCCCAGACACACCGCCAATTTTGCCTGGTCCGCGTGACTCAGCGCACTGGCATCTTGCCCGCGGCCAAATGCGATCACATTGAGCCCATCTGCTTGAAACTTCAGATGCGCGCCTGTTTTGCCCAGTTGGCGAATGTCACCGAGTTGATGGGGCAAAAAACTGAACACTGGCTCCTCATTTCCTGGGCCATAGGGGGCGAGCTGGCGGATCAGTTGATAATTGGCAAGCGTCAGGTCACGCGCATCCACTTGACCAGCAAGCGTCAGGGTTGGGCGCGGCACATCTGTGAGGGTCGTGGCGCCGGCCTGCTCCATCGCCTCATGGAGCGCAGGCAGATTGGCAACGGGCACTGTCAATCCGACCGCCATATGATGCCCGCCAAAATGCGTCATCTCGTCCTTGGCCGCATTCAGTGCATTGAAGAGATGATAGGCCTCGATCGAGCGGCCGGAGCCCTTCGCAGTTTTCCCATCTTCCTGAATATTCAAGACCAAAGTCGGCTTGCCGGTTTCCTCAACAACATGGCTGGCGACGATGCCGAGCACCCCTTCATGCCAGCCGGCCTTGGCCAACACCAGCGTTTTCGCCTGCTGATTGGCGGGCGTGGTCGCCATCGCCAGAGCTTCATCGGCGATCTGTTTGACCAGCGCCTGCCGCTGAGTGTTCAATTCGTTGACCGTGTGGGCCAGCGCCGCGGCTTCATCTTCGTCAAAAGTCGTGAGCAGCGTCACCCCAGGCTTGGCCTCCCCCAGCCGGCCCAGCGCATTGAGGCGTGGGGCGATGCCAAAGCTGACCGACGTCTCATCCACGGTCTTGGCATCAATGCCGGATGCCTGAAGCAGCGCCGCTAAGCCGATGCGCGGCTGGCTGCGGATCATGCGCAACCCGAGCTGCACGATCACCCGATTTTCATCCGTCATGCCCACCAGGTCGGCAATCGTCCCCAGGGCAGCGAGGTCGATGCTTTCAAGTGGCGGCTCCCCCAGTAGCGCGGTCGCGACTTTGAATGCGACACCCGCCCCTGACAGGTCGCCGAACGGATAATGGCCGTCTGGATGGCGAGGATGCACCACCGCGACCGCCTTGGGCAAAACAGCCGGCAGTTCGTGGTGATCCGTGACAACCACGTCCATGCCGCTCGCCATCGCCTTATCGATCACAGCTGCCCCACCAACGCCGTTATCCACCGTGATGACCAGTTGCGTCCCTGTTTTTTGCAAATAATCGTAGACGTCCTGGTTTGGGCCATAGCCATCCGTGAAGCGATCCGGAATGAAGACCTCGGGCTCGGCGCCGATGCTTTGCAGGGTCTCCAGCATGATGCTCGACGCGGTCAACCCATCCACGTCATAATCGCCGTAGATCGTGATCTTCTCGCCGCGCTCGATTGCCTGAGTGATGCGGGCGACGGCCTTATCCATGTCATGCAGCAGCAGCGGATCATTCAGCCGGCCCACATCCGGATTGCAAAAATTATCTAGCGCCTCCTTCGTCGTGATGCCGCGTTCAAGCAACAGTCGCGCTAAAAAAGGCGGGACCGCTAAGTCTGCCGCCAGCTGGTTCACTGCGTCTGCGGGTCGTGCCTGCAATTGCCAATCAAAAGTCGCCATCGCCATCGTCCTTTCTAACTGACCAAGTATAGCAAAGAAAACACGGGGATGCCGGGGGAAATTATAAGGGTGCGGAGGCCCGCGGGATGGTGGAACAGCTAAGTCGGCTCAGGTGCTTGGTGGCGCTTCTTGCCACCGAGTGCATGAGACGCTTAGATGCTTCCACCATGCGGGCCGGAGCCCAACTGCGAAAGGGTGCGGAGGCCCGCGGGATGGTGACAGTTGGAGCGCTGCGAACTCGCCTGGTTCATCTCAAACAGTGTCCCAATATTACTAATATCGAGTTGCGCATTCCCCGCCAATGGGCCACAAATCGTGTTATAAT
Organism: Lacticaseibacillus yichunensis; assembly: GCF_003946405.1. Lineage (GTDB taxonomy): Bacteria > Bacillota > Bacilli > Lactobacillales > Lactobacillaceae > Lacticaseibacillus > Lacticaseibacillus yichunensis. The sequence continues at coordinate 29,868 of NZ_RHOG01000006.1, forward strand.
GCTAAAGTAAGTTTTTTCAGCCTTATCATCCGACTGATATCACAGATTGGAGAGATCAATATGGCAGTATCTGAAGAGATTGTCGCCAAGGCCGATGAAGCCATGAACGCCAACAATTTTGTCACCGAAAAAGAAGTTCCCGAAATGGCCTCCCTTGAGACTGCGCGCGAGATCGCAAGCGCGTTGACCAAGGCCCGTGAAGGTAACGCCGAAGCCGGCTACATCTATGTTGAGCCATTCGACTTCCAAGGTGGCGAGATCAAGAACATCATCTGGAACATGGACAAAATCGAGTCCCGCGACGATGCTAAGCAGGCGTTGGCCGCCCACTTGAACCTGACCATCATGAAAGACACCCTGTCCGCTGCGGATAAGGTGACCTTCTAATTTACGACAAGACAGCGGGTGGCAGCATCCGCTTTTTTGTTGGCCAATAAAGGAGACGCACGAATGACCCCTACCGAATTTTTCAACGACGCGATCGAAGCTGGCGCCGTGCCTGCTGGATGCAAGTTGAGCTCCGCGTATTCCCTTGGCGCGCCGGCTCAGTCCGACACGCTTGCCCGGCTGGTGGCAACTGGCGAAAAAACAGCGACGTCCAGCCGGTTTTCCGGTTATCTGCAAGATCACGACCCGCTCCCCGCTGAAGGCGCATACGATGTTGTGGTCGACAGTCACGGCACCCCGGTCGCCCTCACCTTGACCACGCGGGTCGAGATCGTCCCGTTCATGGCCGTCAGCGCCGAACACGCCGCCCGGGAAGGAGAACAGCCGAAAACGCTCGCGGCTTGGCGCACGGTGCACGAGGCTTTTTTCGCCGCCGAGGCCGCCGAAGCTGGGGGCCATTTTGATCCGGCAAGCGACAATGTCGTGCTCGAGACATTCAAAGTTGTTTATCCACTATAAAAAAACCAGGTGCTCGCCGATAGACGGACGGACACCTGGTTTTTTTACACTTTATTTGCCCTTCGTGTCATCCTCATTCATCTTGAGGATGCTCATGAAGGCCTCTTGCGGCACTTCGACGGAGCCGACCGCCTTCATTCGCTTCTTGCCGGCCTTTTGTTTCTCCAGCAATTTGCGTTTTCGGGTGATATCGCCGCCGTAGCACTTCGCCAGCACATTTTTCCGGTAAGCCTTGACCGTGCTCCGGGCGATGATCTTCGTGCCGATCGCCGCCTGAATCGGAATCTCGAACTGCTGGCGCGGAATCGTCTGCTTCAAAGATGCCACGATCGCCCGACCGCGGTCGAAGGCGAAGTCCTGATGAACGATCGTGCTCAGCGCATCGACCGCATCGCCGTTGAGCAGGATATCCATCTTGACCAGCTTGCTTTCGCGATAGCCGGTGATCTCATAATCCAGACTCGCGTACCCCTTCGTCGAGCTCTTCAGGTCGTCGAAAAAGTCGTAGATGATCTCTGACAGCGGCAGGTTGTAGATCACATTGACGCGGTATTTGTCGAGGTAATCCATTGTCACGAATTCCCCGCGTTTGCGCTGGGCGATCTCCATCACGGCCCCGACGTAATCGTTTGGCACCATGATGCTGGCCTTCACGTAAGGCTCCTTGATGTCCTTGATCGCGCTGGGTTCCGGCAGCTCGGCCGGATTGTCGATCTCGATGGTCGTACCATCCGTCAGATCGACTTGGTAATCCACGCTCGGGGCGGTCATGATCAGATCCAGGTCATAGTCGCGCTCGAGGCGCTCTTGCACCACGTCCATGTGCAGAAGGCCCAGGAAGCCGACGCGGAACCCAAAACCCAGGGCCTGTGAGGTCTCCGGTTCAAACTCTAGCGCCGCATCATTCAGTTGCAATTTTTCCAGCGCCTCACGCAGGTCGTTGAACTTTGCGTTGTCGACAGGAAACAGCCCGGAGTAGACCATCGGCGTGATCTTCCGAAAGCCTTTGAGCGCTTCCTTGGCCGGGTTGTTGGCCAGCGTCACCGTATCGCCGACCCGAGTATCCTGAATCGTCTTGATGGCCGCGGTGATGTAGCCGACATCCCCCACCATCAGAAACTCCTTCTGAACGGCCTTGGGGGACATCACGCCGACTTCGGTCACTTCAAATGTTTTGCCATTGCTCATCAGCTGAATGGTGTCGCCGGGGCGCACCATCCCCTCTTTGATGCGAACAGCCAGGACCACACCGCGATAGGAGTCGTACACGGAATCAAAGATCAGGGCCTGCAGCGGTGCGTCGATATCGCCACTTGGGGCCGGAATATCGGAAACAATGCGCGCCAACACCTCAGGCACCCCGAGCCCTGTTTTCGCGCTCGCCAAGATGGCGTCCGAGGCGTCCAGGCCGATCATTTCCTCGATCTCCTCTTTGACCACATCCGGCTGGGCGGATGGCAAGTCGACCTTGTTGATGATCGGCACGATCTCGAGGTCATCATCCAGCGCAAGATAGACGTTGGCAAGCGTCTGCGCCTCGACCCCCTGCGCCGCATCGACCAACAGCAGCGCCCCTTCACAAGCGGCAAGACTGCGGCTGACCTCATAGGAAAAATCGACGTGCCCCGGCGTGTCGATCAGGTGAAAAATATAATCCTCGCCATCATTGGCATGGTAATGAAGCTCCACCGCGTTGAGCTTGATGGTAATGCCGCGCTCGCGCTCCAGCGGCATGTCATCCAGCACCTGCGCCTGCATATCGCGCATGGCGATCGTATCGGTCATTTCCAAGATTCGATCAGCCAGCGTCGACTTCCCGTGATCGATATGCGCCACAATGGAAAAATTGCGGATGTGTTTTTGCCGTTCCAGGAGTTCCTGTTTGTCCATTCCCTTGCCTCTTTCTGTTGAATGCTTCTTCCTATTATAGCAACCACAACGCATCGGGACAAATAAAAGGAAGGGTGCGAAGCGGGGCGTTCAGGTCTGAGCAGCTAGTGCGGCCTGGGTGCTTGGGGGCGCACCTTGCCCACGAGTATCCAGGTCGACTAGATGCCTCAGACCTACCCCGCGGAGCCCAACTGTGAAGGGTGCGGAGCCGAGCGTTTAGGGGTGGACAGGTAGTTCGGCCTGGGCGGTTGAGGCTTGCGATTGGAATGAAAAAGGACCTGACAGCATCTGTGCCAGGTCCTTCCAGTTTTACTTACCTTTAAACGCATCGCGGACTTTGTCGAACAGGGACCCTTCATGTGGGGTCACGTCTTCGCCGCTTGCGGCCGCAAACGCCATCAGCGCGTCCTTTTGTTTTTGGTTGAGATTCTTCGGGGTGTTGACCGTCACGGTGACGATCTGATCGCCTGTTGAATTCTGCCGGAACTTCGGTGCCCCTTTGCCGCGCAAACGGAACTGGGTATTCGTCTGCGTGCCAGCCGGAATTTTCATCTCGACTGGACCATGGACCGTATCGACCTTGATCTGATCGCCGAGGGCCGCCTGGGCAAAACTGATCGGCAACTTGAAGTAGATGGTCGAGCCATCGCGTTCAAATTTGTTGCTTGGGGCCACCCGGAAGACGATGTAAAGATCGCCGTATGAGCCGCTGTTGCTGCCGGCTTCTCCTGCCCCGCGAAGAACCATTTGCTGCCCATCTTCGATTCCCGCGTCGACTTTGACGTCGATCGTGTGGCGTTCGTTTTGATGGCCGGTGCCGTGGCACGTCGGGCATTTTTCCTTGATCTCTTTGCCAGTGCCGTTGCAGACATCGCAGACCTGACGCGTCATCATCGCGCCAAGTGGGGTGTTCCGCTGCACTTCAATGTAGCCAGTCCCGTGACACTTCGAACAGGTCACTGGGCTGGTCCCAGGCTTTGCGCCACTGCCGCCGCAAGTCTGACATTGGGCTTCCCGATCATAGGAAATCTTGGTCTCCTTGCCAAACACCGCCTCTTCGAAGGTCAGATCCATGCGATACTGCAGGTCTGCGCCTTGTCGTGGGGCATTGGGCCGCTGCTGCGTGGTGCCGCCGCCAAAGAACTGACTGAAGATGTCATCAAAGCCGCCGCCACCAAAACCGCCGCCATTGCTGAACCCAGAGAAGCCTTGGCCGCCGCCAAAGCCTTGTGGGCCATCTGCGGAGCCATATTGGTCATAGGCCGCGCGTTTTTGCGCATCGGACAAGACCTGATAGGCCTCATTGATATCCTTGAATTTTTGCTCCGCACCGGCTTCATGATTGATATCCGGATGATATTTCTTCGAAAGTTGGCGGAAGGCCTTCCGGATGGTGTCGTCATCCGCATCGCGGCTGACGCCCAGAATGTCGTAGTAATCTTTCTGCTCTGCCATTGTTGCCTCCTAATGCTCGGGGGTCGCCATCCCCAAAAGCCTAACCAGAATAACATAATCAAGCGAAAAAGCCAAAGCCGCATGTGCGCAGCTTCGGCTTTTTTGCGAGAGCTGGACGATCACTTGTTGTCGTTGACGTCCTTGTATTCGCCATCGATCGGGCCATCACCCTTGCCGCCTTCATTATTTTGGCTACCGGCTTGGTCTGCGCCCTGAGCGTCGCCATTGGCTTGTTGAGCCTGTTGCTCTTTTTGCGCCTGCTCATACAACTTGACGGTCAGATCCTGCACGATCTTATTCAGATCATCGCGCTTGGCCTTCATGTCCTCGAGGTTATTTTCCTGTTGGGCCTTCTTGAGGGCGTCTTCCGCGTCTTGCGCCTTCTTGATCTCATCGTCAGAGACTTTGCCCTTCAGATCCTTCAAGGTCTTGTCAGTCTGGAAGATCAACTGATCGACGTCATTCTTCAGGTCAGCCTCTTCCTTACGCTGGGTATCAGCCGTCTCGTTTTCCTTGGCTTCCTTCATCATGCGATCGATCTCATCGTCGGACAGACCTGATGAACTCTTGATCGTGATGTTTTGGGACTTGCCGGTGCCAAGATCCTTGGCAGAGACCTGCACGATGCCGTTCTTGTCGATATCAAACTTAACTTCGACCTGTGGAACGCCCCGTGGTGCCGGCGGAATGTCCGTGAGCTGGAAGCGGCCAAGCGTCTTGTTATCCGCAGCCATTGGACGTTCGCCTTGCAGAACGTGAATATCAACAGCTGGCTGGTTATCAGCGGCCGTCGAGAAGACTTGGCTCTTGCTGGTCGGAATCGTGGTGTTGCGGTCGATCAACTTGGTGAACACGCCGCCCATGGTCTCGATGCCAAGAGACAACGGGGTGACATCCAAGAGCACGATATCCTTCACATCACCGGAAATGACCCCACCTTGAATCGCGGCGCCAAGCGCAACGGCTTCATCAGGGTTGATCGAATGGTCTGGTTCCTTGCCAGTCCACTTCTTAACAGCCTCTTGAACAGCAGGAATACGCGTTGAGCCGCCGTTCAAGATCACTTTGTCGATATCCGCGTTGGTCAGGTTGGCATCACGCAGCGCATTGTCGACAGGAATCTTGGTCGCATCGACCAGATCTGCAGTCATTTGCTCGAACTGGGCACGGGTCAACGTACGCTCCAAATGCAGCGGGCCATTTGCACCAGCAGAGATGAATGGCAAGCTGATCTGAGTCGAGGAAACACCGGACAGGTCCTTCTTCGCTTTTTCAGCCGCATCCTTCAAGCGCTGCATCGCCATCTTTTCCTGAGACAAGTCGATGTTGTTGTCCTTCTTGAATTCCGCAACCAGCCAGTCGATGACCTTGTTATCAAAATCATCGCCGCCAAGATGGGTATCGCCGTTGGTGGACAGCACTTCAAACACGCCATCGCCAAGCTGCAAGATAGAAACATCGAAGGTCCCACCGCCGAGGTCATAGACCAGGACTTTTTCATCCTTGTCGCTCTTGTCCAGGCCGTATGCCAAGGCGGAAGCGGTCGGTTCGTTGACAATCCGGGAAACGTTCAGACCAGCGATCTTGCCGGCATCCTTGGTCGCCTGACGCTGGGAGTCGTTGAAGTAAGCCGGCACGGTGATAACGGCGTCCGTGACGGGTTCGCCCAGATAATCTTCGGAGAACTTCTTCATGTACTGAAGAATCATCGCGGAGATCTCCTGTGGGGTGTATTCCTTGTCACCAACTTTGACCTTGTAGCCGGCCTCGCCCATATGACGCTTGATGGAACTGATCGTATCAGGATTGGTGATCGCCTGGCGCTTAGCCACTTCACCGACCTGAATCTCTCCGTCTTTGAACGCAACAACAGACGGCGTGGTGCGGTTGCCTTCTGGATTAGTGATGATCTTCGGGTCGCCGCCTTCAAGCACAGCGACAGCGGAGTTGGTCGTCCCTAAGTCGATACCGATAACTTTGCTCATGTTAAGATCCCTTCTTTTTCAAAAATTAGTTTGCAACAACGACCATGGCTGGACGCAGGACACGATCTTTGAGGCGGTAGCCCTTTTGCAGGACCTGCGCGACCGTATCTTGCGGATGATCTTTGTCAGAGGCGATGGTCTGCACCGCTTGGGCGATGGTCGGGTCAAACTTGTCCCCGGCCGCCAGGTCGATCTCATCGACATGATTGTCTTTGAGCGCCTGTGCCAGATGCGTATGCACCATTTCCACGCCTTTTTTCAGCGAGGCAGCGCCATCATCACTGACATCGGTCGAAAGCGCCCGCTCCAGGTTATCAAGAACCGGCAGCACCGCTGTTGCCAGCTTTTGCCCGTCATACTTGACGAGTTGGGCCGATTCTTTTTTGAAGCGATTGCTCATGTTGCTGATCTCGGCGGCGGCGCGCAGGTACTTGTCCTCAAAGTCATCGCGCTCTTGCTGGAGCTTGGTGACATCGACATCGCTCGCTTTGATCTGCTGGTCGAGATCGGCGCTCATTTCATCGGCGATCTCGTCCTTCAGCGACTTTTTGGCCGCGTGGGAGTCGGTGTCGACCGGCTTCTCCTTGGCCGTCGCCGGATCCGGTTGCCCGGTGTCCAGCGGCTCTGTCTTTTTGTCCGTCATGGTGTCCTCCTTCATCTCAAAACAGTCATTGGTCAAAATGCGAATAGTAGCTCGTCAGGCGCTTAGCCAGCTCTGAACGGAACGTGTCCAGCAGCCCGATCATCTTGGAATAAGGCATCTGGGTCGGCCCAATCAAGGCAATCATGCCCCGGCCGTGGTCGCCGACAGAATAACTGGCGGTGATCAGGCTTAGATTAGACAGCACATCAGGCGTCAGCTCAGAGCCAAGGCGGACATGCACGCCGCCTTCATCGTTTGGCCCAAGTAGCTTATTGATATCCCCATTTTCATCATCGATCAATGAGTACAGTTGTTTCAACTGTGGGACATCAGCGTCGCCCAAAAAGTCCATCAGGTTCAGCCGCCCACCAACGTAAAACCGCTCGGCCGCAGCCTGGCGGAGCACGTTGCCGAAGATATCAAGAAAGCCATCCGCGCTGGATAGATATTTGAAAAGCAATGCCGGCACATCGGTCGCCAGTCGGTTTGCCACCTGATTCAGGGGCATCCCCACGAGCTGATCATTGATGATGCGAATCGCTTTTTCAATATCCTCCGAGGCCACATTTGGCGGCAAGGTGAAGAGCTGATTTTCAACGTTCCCATTACTGGTCACGAGAATCGCCATCACCTGCCGATTGCCAAGTGGCACCAAGCGAAAGCCGTTCAACTTGATCGTTGAGACTTCAGGGCCAAGGCTGATCGCCGTGTAGCTGGTCAGATTAGACAAGATGCGTGCACTTTGCGCCACGATCTCATCGATCTTGTAAAAATGACCACCAAAGCCCTGCTGAATCGCAGCTAGTTCACGAGGCGTTGCCTCAGCCGGCTCAACCAGATTATCCAGATAATAACGATAGCCCTTGGTCGATGGCACTCGGCCTGAGCTACTATGCGTCTTATTGATCAACCCCTGCTCTTCCAAGGCAGCCATATCGTTGCGGATCGTCGCCGAACTGACATGGATGGGCAGTTCCGTCATCAATGTTTTCGACCCGACCGGCTGCCCCGTTTCCGTGAACAGTCGAATGATCTCCTTCAAGACGAGCAATTGGCGTTTCGTCAACATTTGCTTGCCACCTCTTTTTTTAGCACTCAAAAACAATGAGTGCTAATACAATTACTAATATACCAACCGCCTCTGGCATAGTCAACCCTCGTTTGCTAAATCGGGCAAAAGTCTGAGGAGATTTTTTGGCAGTCACCGAGGGATCAAAGGACCGGGGGCACAGGACGCCATCACAGCGCGGCGCCACGCTTGACGCATAGAGTTGTTACTGGGTTCGCTGCTGAATTTGGTCGTCTTTGTTCTTGCTCGTGCACCCGGTTTCTGGCATAGAAAAAAGAACCGAAGCAGGCTTCGATTCTCCTCTTTTGGCGATTGGCGACTGGCGAGTGCTAATGGCGAGTGCCAATCGCCATTTCAGATCAACGGGTCCTCGATCAGAAACTGCTGGAACACTTCATTGCCCAAAAACTTTCCCTGGTCAGTCAACGTCAGGTGTTCCTCATGTTCTGTGAGCAGTTGCTGTTCTTTCAGTTGCTGGACCGTGTCACCATAGACCGCATCGATCGACATGTGATACCGCTGCTTAAACCGCGCGCGCGAAACGCCGTCGCGGGTGCGCAGACCAAGAAACATTTCCTCCTCCATCTGCTCTTCCACCGGCACCAGGTGATGCTCGATCACAGGCAACTTATGCGCGTGCAGCGGGGCCAGATACTGTTGAATCGGCCCATAGTTATGGTAGCGATCCTTGCCAATATAGCCATAAGCCCCTGCGCCGAAGCCAAAATACTTGTCATTTTGCCAATACAGCAGATTATGCTGGCATTCAAAACCGGGCCGCGCAAAATTGGAGATCTCGTATTGCTGATGCCCACTGGCGGCCATCAGATCGATCGCATCGCGGTACATATCCGCCTCGACATCCTGATTTGGCAACTGCAGGCGCCCCTGCCGCATGAGGTTATAGAAGATCGTCTTTTTCTCAAGAATCAGTGAATAGGTCGAGTAATGCGGCAAGTCCAGTGCCAGGGCCTGATGCAAGCTACTGAGAAAATTGTCCCGGCTCTGCCCGGGCAAGCGGAAGATCAGATCGATCGAGAGATCCTCGAATCCGGCCTTCCGTGCGTTGGCCACAGCAGTCAGCACATCGGCCGCGCGATGGATTCGACCGATGCGCTTCAAGATCGCATCATCGAAAGATTGCACACCGATGGACAGCCGGTTCACCCCGCCTGCGCGCATCGCGGCCAATTTTTCCATCGTCAGCAGATCATTTGGATTGGCCTCGAACGTGAACTCGCCTTGGTCAAAATGCAAGATTTCATGAACGCCGTCGCATAGCTGAGTGATCTGGGCCAGCGTCAGCGTCGAAGGCGTCCCGCCGCCGACGTAGACCGTTTTGATCTCCTCATCCGGATGGGCGGCCATCACCAGCCGCATTTCCCGGAGCAGCATCGCCACATAATCAGCGACCGGCTGGCCTTCGATAAACACTTTGTTGAAGTCGCAGTAATAGCAGATATGATCACAAAATGGAATGTGAATATAGGCACCTGCCATCAGCGCACCGCTCCTTCCAGCACCTGCTGGGCATCGCGTTGATCCTGATTCAACTGAGCGATCAACCCACTGGCGCCATCAAACTTCACCTCGCCACGCAGATAATGGACCCACTGGACCTGAACCGGTTCATCGTAAATATCATCAGCAAAATCAAACAGATTGATCTCAACGGTCACCGGTCGCCCGGCCCCAAATGTGACATTGCGGCCGACTGACGCCATGCCATCGACCCAAGCGCCACGCACCCACATGCGCACCGCATAAATGCCGATGCCCGGAATGCGCTCGCTGCTTGGGGCTTCAATATTGGCAGTCGGAAAACCAAGCGTCCGCCCGCGCGCCTCGCCATGCACCACCACGCCACTGGTCTGATAGGTGTAGCCAAGCAATTGATTGGCCAGATCGACCTCGCCGCTATCAAGCGCCTGCCGAATCCGGGTCGAGGAGATCTTTTCACCCTCATCAAGCGCCGCCGGGACAGTGATCACGCTGAACCGGCTCTTCGCGTATTCCGGTAAGCGGGCCATGGTCGCCACATCGCGTTTGCCATATGTATAGTCAAACCCGGCGACGACCACCTGCGCGTTGAGGCCGACCAGCACTTGATCGACGAACAGCTGTGGCGCGAGCCTGGCAAAGGCCGGGGTGAAGTGGAAGTAATACAACAGATCCACGCCCAGATCCGCCATCAAGGTTGTTTTGCGGTCGATCGTCGAAAGATATTGAACGCTTTCTGCCGGGACCCCGCGATAGATCACCGCCGGATGAATATTGAAGGTCATGACGGCGAGCTTCAGGCCAAGCCGGTCCGCCTCTTTTTTGGCTGTTTTGATCACGGCTTGGTGGCCGCGATGGACCCCGTCAAAAAATCCAAGCGCCAGGACAACTGGTGTCTTTGAGACCTGTTTTGCCTGAAGCGGCGGCATGACATCGATCACTTGCATGGTGAGTTTCACTACTCCTCTTTGACAGCCCCGGCGTTTGCCAAAAACATGACGTCGGGACGATAGATTCCATTTTCCGCGCGGTACACGGCCTTGAGCAGTCCTTCCGCAAAAAGGGCAAGGCGCGGCGCGGTTTCATTCAGCGTGAGCCATTTGCCATTTAAAACAGCCTGATACTGCGCTTCAGTCAGCGCGACTTGCGGCAAGTCCGGATACGCATATTCGATGGGCCGAAGATGGGCCGCTGCGGCAGCAGGCGCCGTTTCCTGCGTCAGTTCGCGCAGGTCAAGCGTCTGGTCCAACGTGAACCCGCCGCTTGCGATACGGGTCAACTGACTCATCACCGCAGGCACCCCTAACTGGCGGCCGACATCCACCGCCAGCGTGCGAATATACGTCCCTTTTGAGACCTGGGCAGAAAAGCGAATCGTCTGGACCCCATCGGCTGCCGTGAACACAGGCGCCGCTGTGCGCGCAAACGCGTAGATGTGCGCATGGCGCTGCGGACGCTCGACTGTTTCGCCGGCCCGCGCGTATTGATACAGACGCCGGCCGTTGACCTTCACCGCGGAATACATCGGTGGAATCTGAATGATCTCGCCGGTCAGTTTTGCCAAGGCCTGGTCGATCGCCTCAGTTGAAAAAGCTGTCTGAAGGCGGACGCGCTTTATCTCTGCGCCATCCAGATCCTCGGTCTCAGTCGCAAAGCCCAACGTGATCTCACCGGTATAGGTTTTTCCCAGCGTCATCAAGGCAGGCACAGCCTTTGTCGCCGCCCCAAGCGCCAGCGGTAAGACACCGTCGACACTGGGATCCAAGGTGCCCGAATGCCCGATGCGGCGCATGTGCAGCAACCACCGGCACTTCGCCACCACATCCGCGCTGGTCATGCCAACTGGTTTATAGACTGGCAAAATTCCGTCCATCGTGACCCCTCATTTCGTAAGTAACTTGTCTCATTATACCCGTAAAGCCGAATAGCTGCACAAGGAAACGTGAAGCGGGGTCGCAATGGGGCGCTTAGGTCTGCGCAGTTCGCTGGGCCGGGGTGCTGAAGGTGCCTTCGTCTCGAGTGCACCGGTCAACTTGAAGCCCCGCCCTCAGCGCTCATCTTTGCACCTTGAATCAAAAAAAACCGGCAACTGCCGGTCTTTTTGTCACTCTTCGTCAGGCTTTTCGTGGCCTTCTTGTTTCATTTCATTGATCAACTGATCGATGCGGGCGCCATATTGCACGGAGGTGTCCTGTTCGAATGTAAGTGACGGGACCTTGAACAGCTTGATGCGCTGTCCGACTTCGGAGCGAATGAGCCCTTTTGCCTTATCCAACCCAGCCTTTGCTTCAGCGATCTTGGCAGGATCATCCGCCAAAATACTGAAGTAGATCGTCGCTTGTTGGAGGTCGCCGGTCAAATGCACCCCAGTGATCGTCACGCCCAGGACGCGCGGGTCGTTGACATCTTTCAGTAAGATGTCGTTGACCTCTCGCTGAATCTGCGTTTCGACTCGGCCAATGCGATGTTTCATATTGTTTCTCCTTACGCTGGTCTTACTTGACCGGCACTTCTTCCATGGTGTAGGCCTCGATCTGATCGTCGACCTTGATGTCGTTGTAATTTTCGATGGTCAGCCCGAGCTCAAAGCCCTGGCGAACCTCCTTGACATCGTCCTTGAAGCGTCGCAGGGAACCCAGCTTGCCTTCGTAGATCACGATGCCATCGCGAATCAGACGAACGCCGGCATCGCGGGTAATGAAGCCGTTGTCGACAAAGGCACCGGCGACGGTTCCGACCTTGGAGACCGAAATCGTTTCGCGAACGGTAAGTGAACCAATGACCTTTTCTTCGTAGGTCGGCTCAAGCATGCCCTTCATCGCAGCCTCGATCTCTTCGATGGCCTTATAAATGACACGGTGCAGGCGAATATCAACATCGTCGCTGTCTGCTTGCTGCTTGGCCAGTGGGGTCGGGCGCACGTTGAAGCCGATGATGATCGCATTTGAAGCGGCTGCCAAGGTGACATCGCTTTCGTTGATCGCACCGACTGCCTGATGGATGATATTCACCCGCACGCCTTCGACTTCGATCTTCTGCAAGCTGTTGGCCAAGGCTTCAACGGAACCTTGCACGTCACCTTTGATGATGACGTCAACTTCCTTGAGTTGGCCTTCCTTCATGGTCTCAAACAGGTTGTCCAAGGTGACATGATGGGTTGCCTGACGCTCTTTGTCGATCGCGCGTTTTGCACGCTCTTCACCGGCAGCACGCGCCGTTTTTTCATCAGGGAAGACGACGAACTTGTCCGCGGACTGCGGCACGTCGTTCATCCCGGTGATCTCGACTGGCATCGCCGGAACGGCATCCTTGACGCGACGGCCACGGTCATTGGTCATGGTCCGTACACGGCCAAAGGTGTTGCCGACAACGATTGGATCACCCGTCTTCAAGGTCCCCTGCTGCACAAGCACGGTAGCAACTGGGCCACGGCCTTTGTCAAGCCGCGCTTCGATAACGGTGCCGACCGCCTTTTGCTTTGGATTCGCTTTAAGCTCGAGCACGTCGGCTTCAAGCAGAATCATTTCCAGCAACTCGTCAATGTTTTTCCCAAACTTCGCGGAGATTTGAACAAAGATCGTGTCGCCGCCCCACTCTTCTGGAATCAGGCCGTATTCGGTCAGCTGTTCCATCACGTGGTTCGGGTTTGCGCCCGGCTTATCGATCTTGTTAACGGCCACGATCATTGGCGCCTTAGCCGCCTTGGCATGGTTGATCGCCTCAATGGTCTGGGGCATCACGCCATCATCCGCGGCAACGACCAACACGATGATATCAGTGATGTCCGCGCCGCGCGCGCGCATGTTCGTGAAGGCCGCATGCCCTGGGGTATCCAAGAAGGTGATCAAGCGATCATTCAACTTGACCTGATACGCGCCAATGTGCTGCGTGATCCCGCCGGCTTCGCCTTCCGTCACATGGGTGTGGCGCAGCTTATCCAGCAAGGTGGTCTTCCCGTGATCGACATGGCCCATGATCGTGACAACTGGCGGACGGGTCACAAGGTCCTCCGCGTTGTTGTCGATCTCATCGGCGAATTGCTTGTCAAGATCCGTGATATCCTCCTGGACCTTTTCTTCCGCATTGATGCCGTAATCGGTCGCGATCAATTCAATCGTATCCTTGTCCAGGCTCTGGTTCTGGTTGACCATGACCCCGAGCATGAAGAGCTTCTTGATGATTTCTGCTGGTTCCCGGTGCAGGATCTTACCCAGATCTTGGGCGTTCATCCCCACGGTGTAGATCAGTTTTTCTGGCAAAGGCCGCTCCTTACGTTGAGGCATTTCTTTCTTCGGCTGGGTCTGCTGGCGCTTGTTCTTGCGATTGCGCCGACCGCCGCCACGGTTACTGTTGTCGTCAAAACGACTGTTGCGACCGCGTTCATTGCGGCGACCGCGATTTTGCTTGTCGCGGCTTTCGCTCTCTGCCGGCTTGCTTGGTGCGGTCGGTTGCGGGGTCGCGGCCACTGGTTGAACAGAGGCTTGGGCCGCCTGACGCGCTGGGGTCACACCCTCATTTTTCACTGGTTCTGGCGTTGGCTCATGACGCTTGGTCACGCCTGGCAATGGCTGGCCGAACTTGCCACCGTTGCCTGCGATCGGACGCGGATTCGAGTTGGCCTGAGTCGCTCGTCCGGCACGCGGACGTGGGCTTGGCCCAACTTGCTGCAAGTTGTTGTTTCGATTTTGAAAATCGCGTCCTTGCCGCTCGCCGCTGCCTGGTCGATCACTGCGTTGGCCACGGTTGTTGTTGCCACCACGGTTTTGGCCCTGACGTTGCTGACCGCTTTGATTGCCATTGCGGTTGCCCTGACGATTATCGGGGCGGTTGCCTTGACCCGATTGCGAGCGGCCGCCTTGTTGGCCGCGGTTTTGGCCCTGCTGCTGTGTTTGGTGCGGCCGACGAATCGCAGACTTCGAGATCTTCGTCTTCCCATCAGCGGTTTTTTGGCTCACATGATGCGTGCCCTGGACTGGCTTAGCCGTTGCGGGTTGTACCGCAGCCTGTTCGGTCGTCTTGGCCGCAGCCGGTTCAGCTAGCTTGTCTTTGGCCGCCGGCGCTGGTGCTGCGGAAGCGGCTGGCTTGTCAGCCGGTTTGTCAGCCGACTTTGGCGCTGGCTTTGCGCCCTTGCCCAATGCCTGTTTCATCGCTGTTTCCTGACCGTCGTCGATCGTCGACATGTGATTTTTAAATTCGATTCCCTGTTTTGCAGCAGCATCGATCACTGCCTTGCTGGGAACCCCGATCTCTTTGGCAAATTCATAAACTCGTTTTTTGCCCATTTCTTCACGCTCCCTGTCATTGTGAGGTGAGCAGCTTTATTAATTTGTTGGCAAATCCGACATCACAGACGGCGATCGAGGATCGTGCGGCGCCGATCGCTTGTGACAGCGCCAATTGGCTCAAGCCGTTCTGCAATGGAACTTGGTAAAAGCTACTTTTATCTTGAAACATTTTCTTCGTGTTAGCCGAGGCATCACTGGCGACAAAAACCAGTTTTGCACTGCCGTCGCGGATCGCGCCAAGGACAAAAGACTCCCCGGAAGTGATCTTACCGGCACGCTTGGCGAGCCCAAGCAGATTCAGTGCCGCTTGTTCGTTCATCGCTTGGTGCCAAATAGTTCTTGACGCGCTTTTTGATGATCGACATAGGCGAACAGCTCGTCATAAAACGTAGCCGGCACCTTGATGCTGAATGCTTTTTCGATCAGCTGCTTGCCTTTGGCGGCCTTGACTGCCTCTGGATCAAGCGCCACATAAGCGCCGCGTCCTGAGGCTTTGCCGGTCGGGTCGATGGCCACACTTTCTTCAGCGGTCTTGACGATGCGGACCATTTCTTTTTTCGGATGCATTTCCCCAGTCAGCAGATCTTTGCGCATGGGGATCTTCCGCTGTTTCATCGGCAGCCCTCCTATTCCTGAGAATCGTCGGCGGGAGCTGGCTCGGCAGCGGCATCATCTGCCTGGTCAGGCGCGGCTTCGGAGGCGTCAGTCTCAGTTGCAACACCGTCTTCAAGAATCTCGTCCTCTTCTTCAAGCTCATCGTCATCGACGAATTCAACTTCAGATTCAGGCTTGATATCGATCTTAAAGCCAGTCAATTTGGCCGCCAGCCGCGCATTTTGCCCCTTCTTACCAATGGCCAAGGACAGCTGGTAATCCGGCACGATCACCGTGCAGGAGCGGTCGTTGTCATCGTCATTGAACTGAACAGCGATTACTTGCGCCGGGTTGAGTGCGTTGGCGATGTAATCGGAAGGATCTTCTTCCCACTGGACGACATCCATGTTTTCGCCAGACAATTCATTGACGACCGCTTGGACGCGGACCCCTTTTGGCCCAACCGTTGTGCCGACGGGATCGACGGACGGATTGGTCGAGCGCACCGCGATCTTCGTCCGGTCGCCGGCTTCGCGTGCGATGCCAGCAATCTCAACGACGCCTTCGAAGATCTCAGGCACTTCCTGTTCAAACAGACGCTTGACCAGTCCCGGATTGGTCCGGGAGACCGTCACCTGAGGCCCCTTGCTCGTATTTTCGACTTTGGAAACATAAACTTTGATGCGTTCATGCGGTTCGTAGTGCTCATTAGGCATCCGGTCTTGTTTGCCCAAAACGGCTTCGATCTTGCCGAGATTGACATAGGTAAACCGGTTGTCACTGCGCTCAACTTCTCCGGTCATGATCTCGTCCAGGTATTGCGAGTATTCGTCATAAACGATGCCGCGTTCCGCCTCACGCACGCGCTGCATGATGACCTGTTTGGCCGTTTGCGCGGCGATGCGCCCAAAGTCCTTCGGGGTGACCTCGAATTTGATCTGGTCGCCGACCTCATAAGCCTTATTGAGCGTCAAGGCTTCCTTCAAGCTCACTTCAAGGCGGGAGTCAAAGACTTCCTCGGTGACTTCTTTGACTGCGTAGACATGGATATCCCCTTTGGCAGGGTCAAAGTTCACTTCAACGTTTTGCGCCTGATTGTAGTTACGCTTGTAGGCGGCTTCGAGAGCGGCTTCAAGGGCCTCGATAACGACCTCTTTTTTCACGCCCTTTTCCGTTTCAAGGACGTTCAGCGCCTCTAACATTTCCTTCGACATGTTGTTCCTTCCTTTACTATGGCTAAAATTCGATGGCCAAGCGGGCACTTGCGATATCGCTTCGCAAAAAGTCCTGGTCATGAATGCGGCCTTTATCATTGATCGTCAGCGTCAATTGCTCAGGCGTCAAGGTCTTGAGATGACCCTCAAACACTTTCTTGCCGTTTTGTTTCTTGAACAGCGAGATGTGAATGTAGTCGCCGACCGCATTGGCAAAATCCTGCTCATTTTTCAGCGGCCGCTCAGCACCAGGGCTTGAGACCTCGAGAAAATAAGCCTGCGGAATCGGATCGGGATCCAGCTGATCGAGCTGCTCAGAAAGCGTCTCGGAGACCAGGACGCACTCGTCAAGGGAGATGCCGCCGGTCTTGTCGATGTACACGCGCAGATACCAGCTGCCGCCTTCCTTTACGAATTCAATGTCGCTGAGAAAAAAATGATGTTCTTCTAGGATCGGTTCAACAAGTGTCTTGACCGTGTCGGTGACAGTGCTCAACGTATTCCCCCCTTTATCTGTGTAGGCGACGCACCCTTTTCACTAAAAAGAGTGAGCATTTCTGCTCACTCCCTTCCGACGTCTTAAATACTACTCATAATGTAGCATTATTTTCAGTAAAGTGCAAGGCCACTCGCATAATGACGCGCGAGTTGTCAAGAGGCAACCGGCTTAGAAGAGACTGTCAAAAAGCGACAGCTGATTTTCATCTGGCAATTCATCTAAGACATGATTTTCAGTCATGTAATCGATCAATGTCTTGGACACCTTGCCGCGCGTCGCCAGGTCCTCCTTGGAAAGGAAGGGCCGCTCTTCACGGGCGGAGACGATCTGCTTGGCGACGTTATCGCCAAGGCCAGGCACTGCGCGAAATGGTGCGAGCAATGTGTGATCATCCAAAATGATGAAATCATGCGCATCCGAGGCCGTGACATCGACCATCTTGATCTTGAAGCCACGCTCCAGGCACTCATTGGCCAACTCGAGGACCGTCAGCAGCGTCTTTTCCTTGGCCGTTGCGTCGTTGCCCTTGTCGTTGATCTCCTGAATGGCGGCCTTGGTCGCCTCTTTGCCGTGACTCATGGCAACCAGGTCAAAATCTTCCGCCCGCACCGAAAAGTAGGATGCGTAATACACCAGCGGGTAATAGACCTTGAACCAGGCAATGCGTAGGCCCATCAGATCATAGGCCGCGGCATGTGCCTTCGGGAACATGTACTTGATCTTGAGGCAAGAGTCGATGTACCAGCCAGGCACGCTTGGATTCTCTTCCATCTTAGCCTGAAGCTCATCGGGAATGCCTTTGCCCTTACGCACATGCTCCATGATCGTAAAGGCGTCGCTGTCATCCATGCCCCAATGAATCAGGTCCATCATGATGTTATCACGACAGCCGATCACGTCTTTGATCGTGACCGTCCCGTTTTTGATCAGCTCCTCTGCGTTGTCCAGCCACACATTCGTCCCATGAGACAGGCCAGAGATCTGAAGCAGCTCGGAGAATTTCTTGGGATGCGTTTCCTCGAGCATCCCGCGCACGAACCGCGTCCCGAATTCCGGCACGCCCAGCGTCCCCGTCTTTGAATTGATCTGCTCTGGTTTGACCCCGAGCACATCCGGACTGGAAAACAGCGACATGACCCCCGGATCATCCATGGGAATCGATTTCGGCTCAACGCCGGACAGATCCTGAAGCATACGGATCATGGTCGGATCATCATGCCCCAGCACATCCATTTTCAAAATGTTGTCATGAATCGAGTGAAAATCAAAGTGGGTCGTCTTCCACGCCGCATTTTGATCATCAGCGGGATACTGAATCGGGCTGAAATCATAGATGTCCATGTTTTCTGGGACAATTAGGATTCCGGCAGGATGCTGACCGGTGGTGCGTTTCACGCCGGTCGCGCCTTTTGCCAGTCGATCGATCTCCGCCCCACGCAGCATCTGGCCGGTGTCGCGCTCGTACGCTTTGACATAGCCATATGCGGTCTTATCGGCAACGGTGCCAATCGTCCCGGCCCGAAACGCATGGTCTTCACCAAACCGCACCTTGATGTAATTATGTGCCACCGGCTGATAGTCACCGGAGAAATTCAGATCGATATCCGGGACCTTATCCCCCTTGAACCCAAGGAACGTCTCAAACGGAATGTCCTGGCCGTCTTTGACCATGTTTGCGCCGCAATTCGGGCAGGCCTTGTCGGGCAGATCAAAGCCCGACCCGTATTCCCCATGCGTGTAAAATTCGGAATACTGACACTGCGGGCAGCGATAATGCGGCGGCAGCGGATTGATCTCGGTGATGCCGGACATGGTGGCAGCGAGACTGGAGCCGACCGAGCCACGTGACCCAACCAAGTAGCCATCTTTGTTTGACTTCAACACCAGCTGCTGGGCAATGTTGTAGATCACGGCATAACCGTTGCCGATGATACTATCGAGCTCCTTTTTCAGGCGCTTTTCGACGATCTCTGGCAACGGCTCGCCATACAAGCGATGGGCGGTGGTCATGACGTCATTGCGCAGATTTTCCTTCACCCCAGGGATCTTCGGGGTGTACAGATCATCTTTGACAGGCGTGATGGTGCCGTCGATCATGTCGGCAACTTTGTGCGTATTTTCCACGACTAGTTGATGCGCCGTTTCTTCCCCCAGCCAGGAAAATTCATCCAGCATCTCCTGGGTCGAGCGAAAATGGGCATCCGGTAGTTCGTGGCGGTTCAGCGGGTTCGCGCCGCCTTGCGAATGAATCAGGATCTTACGGTAGATCGCATCGTTTTTATCGAGGTAATGGGCATCCCCTGTCGCAACGACTGGCTTGTTTTGCGCCTGGCCGATCTTGATGATGTTTGAAATGATCTCATGCAGATGCGCATCGCCGTGGATCAGCTCTGCCTCTTTCAGCGGGGCATACAAGGCAGGTGGCTGGACCTCGAGAAAATCATAGAATTCTGCTTTTTCTGCAGCCTCGCCATACCCTTTTTGCATCATCGCGGTGAAGACATCCCCGCTGCTGCAGGCAGACCCCACGATCAGCCCCTCACGCAATTTTTGCAGCTGACTGCGCGGGACCCGCGGGACGCGATAGTAGTAGCGGACATTGGACAAAGAGACCAGCTTGAAGAGGTTTTTCAACCCGGCTTGGGTCGCGGCAAAAATGGTCGCATGGGTCGGCCGTGCCTGCTTCCAATCATCGCCTTCGCCGACGCGACTGTTGAGTTGGTCAAGCGAGGTGATCTGATAGACTTCCGCCGCCTCTTTTTCAAGCGCGTACATCAAATAGCCGGTGGCCTCCGCATCCGCGTTGGCCCGGTGGTGATGCTCCAAATTGATCTTGTACGCCTTGGTCAGGGTATCGAGCTTGTGGTTCTTTCGCTCCGGATGTAGCATCCGCGACAATTCCAGCGTATCGATCACCGGATTTTGGATTCGCTCTTCATCCAGCCGCTGATAACCCGCATTCAAAAAGCCGACATCAAACGTCACGTTATGGCCACACATCACGGTGCCTTCACAGAACTGGCGGAATAGCGTGAGCACTTCTTTTTCCGACTTGGAGCCGTGCACCATTTCGTCTGTGATGTGCGTCAAATTGATGGTCGTTTCGGACAGCGCAAACCCAGGATCGATCATTTGCTCGAAATTATCGATCACCTTGCCATCTTGCATCTTGACCGCGGCCAACTCGATGATCTTGTCATACACTGCGGATAGGCCCGTGGTCTCGATATCAAAGACCACATACGTTGCGCTGGCCAGATCAAGCGGTTTGTCCGCATGATACGCGACCGGCGTACCGTCATCGACCAAGTTGACCTCAACGCCGTACAGCATTTTGAGCCCAGCTTTGGCGGCCGCAGTATGTGCCTCCGGATACGCCTGAAGCCCGGCGTGGTCAGTGACCGCGATTGCCGGATGGCCCCACGCCTTGGCGCGTTTGACGTAATCTGTGATGCTTGGAATCGCGTCCATCTGCGACATATTTGTGTGAAGATGCAATTCGATGCGCTTTTCCCCCGGCGCGGTGTCCTGCGGGGCCGGGTGCGTGACTTCCTGCATGTCGTTGGCGTTGACGGTCAGCTCGCGGGAATAGTTGTCTTCCTGAACGCTGCCACGAATACGCAACCACATGCCTTCATGAATCTGGTCAAAAACAGCCTCATCCTCGGCGCCATTGCTGAATTTCTTCACCAAAAAACTCGAGGTGTAGTCGGTCACCTTGACCATTAACAGTTTTCGATTGGAGCGCAGGCTACGGACTTCGACGTCAAAAACGTAGCCTTCGATCAACACAGATTTTTCTTCCTGGGTGATTGTGACCATTTGCTGAAGCGGATCATCCATGTGATTGCCGCGCCCCAGCCGAACCGGTCCAGCCGGCGCTTCCACTTCCGCCGTTTCGCGGGCCTGGACGACGGCGGCCGCACGTTTTGCCATCGCGGCCGTTTCCTCAGCCTGCTTGGCATTGAACGCCGCCAGGGTATCGGCCGCCTTTTCGGTATCGACGATCGCACTCAAATGCAGGCCGGCAAAGCCGACTTGATGATAAGTTTCCTCAAGTTGGCCGAGACCTTTGGTGATCAGATATTGGCGCACGGGTTCATTTTCTGCGCGCAGGACCACGCGCTCATCTTGCAGCTCCGGGGCCTGCACGCTGCAGGTCTCAGCCACCAGGGCAGACTGCAATTGCGCATGGTCGATCACATACTGCCAGTATCCCGTCAGCAGGCTTTGATCGAACTGATGATCCGCCGGAACAATCGTCACCGAAGTCTGCGCAATGTCCTTGAAGGCACTTTGAAGATGCCCCACCAGCTGAGCAAACACGCTGAAGGGCAGGATGGCCGGCACGCCGAGCTGAAACTCATAGCGTTTGGAGGCCGTATGAATCACGACATCATCAACGGTCGCCTGCTGAAAGCCGGGAAACGCCGCCAGCTCCTCTGGCAGCTGAATCTGAGCCAGCAGCTTTTCAAACATTTCGTGTTTTGATAAGGCCAATTTGAACGCTCCTTCTGAGATCTATGTCGTTATCGTAACCCGAAAACGGGCGTTGGACAAGCGGCGGAAAAGGCGAAAAAAAGAAACCGGAGCCATGCCACGGTTTCTCTGAGAAATTCAACACTTAATCGATCTGGGCCATCAAAATGCCCAGCGAGTTGATCAATTCGTCGCGCTTGACCTCAAGCGTCTCACCAGTTTTACGGAGCTTCAGTTCGACGATTCCATCAGCCGCCTTTTTACCCACGGTAACACGCACGGGCATGCCGATCAGATCGGAATCCGCAAACTTGACGCCCGGGCGCTCGTTACGATCATCCACCAGGACGCTATACCCCGCGCCAGTCAGATCTGCCTCGATGGTCGCGGTCAATTTGCGCTGATCGTCATTTTTGAGGTTGACCGGAATCAGATGAACGTCAAACGGCGCGATGGCTTTCGGCCAAACGAGCCCATTTTCATCCAAGGTCTGCTCGGCGATCGCACTGAGCAGGCGGGAGACGCCGATGCCATAGGAGCCCATGATGATCGGGTGACTGCGCCCATTTTCATCCAAGAAATTCGCGCCCATCGCTTCAGTGTAGCGGGTGCCGAGTTTGAAAATGTGGCCGATCTCGATGCCACGGGTAAAGTGGAGCACGCCCTGGCCATCCGGCGAGACTTCGCCTTCGGTCACAAAGCGAATGTCCGCGACCTGGCTTGGCGTGTAATCGCGGCCGGCGTTCACATTCAGCAGATGCGTCTCTGCTTTGTTGGCGCCAGCAACCATGTTGACCAGCCCAGTGAGACTTTGATCCGCGATCACCGTGACCTCATCCGGCACCCCAACAGGTCCGATGTTGCCGATTTCACAGCCCATCACTTGCTTGACCTGCTCCGGCGTCGCCATGTCCAAGAAGTCGGCGCCAAGCAGGTTCTTCAGCTTGACATCGTTGACTTCATGATCGCCGCGGACCAAGGCCAGGACCGGCTTGTCGTCTGCTATAAAAAGCACGGACTTGATCAGCTTTTGCGCGGAAATAGCCAACTTTTCGGCGACTTCATCGATGGTCTTTGCGTTGCCCGTTGCGACCTCGGTCAATTCGGCTGGTTCCTCATGCCCGCGCGGCGGCATGTTCATCGCGGTGGCCATTTCAAGGTTGGCCGCGTAATCCGACGCATCCGAGTAAACGATCGTGTCTTCTCCGATCTCAGCGATGGCGGAGAATTCTTTTGAATCCTTGCCGCCCATTGCGCCACCGTCACCGATGATCGCCCTGAAGTTCAGGCCCAGCCGGTTGAAAATGGCGGTGTAGGCCTTTTCCATCTGCTTGTAGACCGTGTCGAGATCCGCTTCATTCGCCGTGAAGGAATAGACGTCCTGCATGATGAACTCACGCAGGCGAAGCAGGCCATACCGCGGCCGATCTTCATCACGGTACTTCGTCTGAATTTGATACAAGACCAGCGGCATCCGCTTGTACGACTTCAATTCATTGCGGACCAGGTCGGTGAAGGTCTCCTCGTGTGTCGGCCCAAGGATGAAATCACGGTCGTGGCGATCCTTCAGCTTAAACAGGTTCGGCCCGTATGTCTCATAACGCCCTGTTTCCTGCCACAATTCGGCCGGCAAAAGGCTTGGCATCTTCATCTTCACGGCATCGATCTTTTGCATCTCATCATCGATGATCGCTTCAATATTGGCCAAGACCCGCTCTGCAAGTGGCAAATAGGCGTAGACCCCTGCTGAGACCTGGCGAACGAAGCCAGAACGCAACATCATTTGATGGGACTTAGCTTCGGCCGTGTTTGGAACCTCTTTTTCGGTCGGAATAAATACACGAGACTGTTTCATTAACTTTTCTCCTCCATGAGACGTCCGTTAGAACTGACGCATAATGTCGTTGATCGTGACGGCAATCAGCAGCAAGACCATCAGCCCCGCCCCAATCAGCGTCACAATGCCTTCTTTTTCTGGTGATAATGGTTTGCGGCGAATGATCTCCAGCAGATTCAGCAGAATTTTCCCGCCATCCAGCACAGGAATCGGAATCAAGTTCATGATGCCCAGATTCAAGCTGAGATAGCCGAGGAAAAACAGCAACGACTGGAAGCCACCGCTGGCCGCCTGACTGGTCATCGTATAGATACCGACCGGCCCGGCTAACTTGTTCAGTGAAAATTGTCCGGTGACTAACTGCTTCAACACATCAAAGATCCGCGTGGTTAAGGACCAAAATTGGGTGAAGCCGTATTTGACGGCGGTGCCGATACTGCGATCGACCGGCGGCGTGACCCCAATCAGCCCCTCTTTCGTTGGCGTGATGGTCAAGTTCTCCGTCTTGCTGTTTTGCTTCGCCACCACATTCAAGGACGCGCCGTCTTTATCCTCGCCCACCACTTTTTGCAGGTCAGCAAACTTGCTAATGGCCTGGCCATTGATCGAGGTGATCGTCGCCCCATTTTCGAGTCCGGCCTTTGCCGCAGGAGAGCCGCTTTGCACGGTGCCGATCTGATTGGTGTCCAGCACCTGGACCCCAGCGGACAGGGCGACCCCGATAAACACCAGGATGGCCAAAATGAAGTTGTTCATCGGCCCCGCAAAATTAACCAGGAGGCGCTTGGCGATCGGCGCATTTTGGAATTGAACATCATCCGGGGCGATCACGACCTCGGTGCCATCTTCTTCGATGATCGTGGCATCATGATCCACCGGCCAGGTCTTCAGTTCCGATTCATCCCCGTTTGCGTAACCCTCAACAACCAGCTCATGCACCAGGTCGATGCGGCTGACCTGAACAGGGATTCCGCCTTGGAGCGTCGTCTTGTTGCTGGTATTGATGCGCGTTACCCGGCCCTCGCCGTTGACCTCGATCGCCAGCATTGTCCCGGGTTTGATCTCGTCGTCCTCGTCCTGCCAGCCGGCCATGCGCACATAGCCGCCCAGTGGCAACAGCCGCAACGTGTACGTCGTATTATTTTTATGCCAAGCCACCAGCTTAGGCCCCATGCCAATGGAAAATTCGCGCACCAAGATGCCGCTGCGCTTGGCGAACCAGAAATGCCCGAATTCATGCACGAGCACCAGGATCACGAAGACAATGATAAAGTCGATGATCGTGGTCATATCAACACTCCTTTAATGAAGCGAGATCAAGCCAAACAAGTGGACCAGTGGCAAGACCAGAAGCAAACTGTCAAAACGATCCAAAATGCCGCCATGCCCAGGCAAGATCTTGCCCGAGTCCTTGACGCCGTAATAGCGTTTCAGCGCAGACTCGATCAAATCACCAAGTTGGCCGAACACGGAAAGCACCAGCGCGATGCCCATCATCGGCCAGAAGCTATACATCTGCGGGAAAAATTGCAGGTAGATCGCCGCAAAGATCAGCGCAACAACATTCCCGCCGATGCTGCCTTCCCAAGTCTTATTGGGGCTGATTGCAGGCCACAGCTTATGTTTACCCATGGCGCGGCCGACAAAATACGCGCCAGAGTCCGTCAACCACACAATGATCAAAGCAAACAACAAGGTATCTAGCCCCGCATCGTTGCGCACTGCGATCAGATTATGGAACCCGGTCCCAATGTAGAAGATCGACAAAGCGCTGATTGCGGCATCGTCGTAAGTCGTGCGGTTCTTGGTCGCCACGGTGACCAGCAGCAGCGCGGCCACGGCGATGTAGATCAGATCCAGCCGTGAGATGAAACTCGGCAACCAGCGAAAATAGCTATCCGGAAAAGTGACCAACAGGACACCGATCGCCGACACGAAAAAGCTGCTCGACACAATGATGCGTTTGCGCATGATGAAGATCTCAGACATCGCGATGACTGCCAGCACCGCGGCGGCGACTTCAAGCCAAACACCGCCGAGAATCAAGATCGGGATAAAGATCGCCAAGGCGACGATTGCAGTGATGATACGTTGTTTCATTACGTTCCTCCGTGCCCCAGTCAACTGGGATTATTATTTTGATTCAGGTGTGGTTCCCGCATCAAGTCCGCCATAGCGCCGATCACGCTGCTGATAAACAGCGATCGCCTCGCTGAGCATGTCGGGGGTAAAGTCGGGCCAATACGCCGGGGTGAAGACCATTTCACTGTAGGCCAACTGCCACAGCAAGAAATTCGACAGCCGCTCTTCCCCGCTGGTGCGAATCAACAGATCCGGATCAGCCAAGGCCCCCAGATGGCGCGTCATCAGGTGATCCGCCACGACCGCGGCATCGATCTGCGCTGGGTCGAGCGTCCCAGCGACTGCCTCACTGGCCATTTGCTGGGCAGCCAGAATCAGCTCGTCCCGCGCGCCATAATTGAGCGCAAAATTCAAGATCATACCGGTGTCCTGTTTCGTATCAGCCATCGCGTTGGCCGCCGCTTGCCGCGTGGCGGCTGGAAGCGCGTCAAGCTCCCCCATCACCTCGACTCGGACATTTTCAGCAATCAGCTCAGGCATGAACGTGTCAAAGAAGTCCACCGGAAGCTTCATCAGGTAGTTCACTTCGCCAGTCGGCCGCCGCCAATTTTCGGTAGAAAAGGCATACAGTGTCAGAACTTTCACGCCCAAGCGACTCGCCGCCTTGGTGATCGTCTTAACATTTTCCATGCCCTGTTTGTGCCCAGCAATGCGCGGCAGAAATCGTTTCTTCGCCCAGCGGCCATTCCCATCCATGATGATTGCCACATGCTGAGGGATGCGCTGCAGATCCACTTGCGGGGCTTGATGCTTCGCTCCGAACATCGCCATGCTCCTTTTTTCGGGCGAAAAAGACGCCCGGTAGTCTTAATGATTGTAGCAGAAAAGGCGGTGCTGAAACAGCTGGCATCAGAAAAACGTAAGCTCTGCGAAGCAACCGGTCACCTGGCATCACGTAAAAAGCCCGCTTGCGCAGGCTTTTTACTGAGGTGCGATCATGCTGTTCGGTCCCATCATAGACCAAACCAACTGATCAGCCCTCGGTGATCTCTTTTTCTTTGTCGGCCGCAGCGGCGTCGATCTTTTTGGTCGCGTCATCGGTGACTTGCTGGATTTCTTTTTCGAGACGATGCAGCTCATCTTCGGTGATCTCGCTTGCTTTTTCCTGCTTGCGCGCCTTATCAAGGGCATCACGGCGAATGTTGCGCACCGCGATCTTCGCTTCTTCGGCGTATTTGCCGACTTCCTTTGCGATCTCCTTGCGCCGCTCACCGGTCAACTGCGGCACGACCAGGCGAATGGCAGTCCCGTCATTGGCAGGATTGATGCCAAGGTCGCTCATGTTGATCGCCGTTTCCACATCCTTCAGGGAACTGCGGTCATACGGGGTGACCAGCAGCACACGTGGTTCTGGAATGGTGATGGAGGCCATCTGGTTCAGTGGCGTCGGCGTCCCATAATATTCAACTTGAATCCGATTGAGTAAACTCGCGTTGGCATGCCCGGCGCGAATCCCGCCGAGGTCACGTTCCAGCGACTCTTGGGTCTTTGCCATAGTGGCTTTTGCTTCGTCTACGATTGGGTTAGCCATGATTATTCCTTTCCTTTGATCGTGGTCCCGATATTCTCGCCTTCCACGACCTTCTTAATGTTGTCTGGTTCGTTCATGTTGAAAACAACGAGCGGAATGTTGTTGTCCATCGACAAGGTGCTGGCGGTGGCGTCCATGACATGAAGACCCTTGCTGATGATATCCAGATGCGTCAGCTCGGAAAATTTGACCGCGTTGGCATCCTTGTTCGGATCATCGGAGTAAACACCGTCCACGCCGTTTTTCGCCATCAAGATCACATCGGCGCCAATCTCCGCCGCCCGCAATGCCGCGGTGGTGTCGGTGCTGAAGTATGGGTTCCCAGTGCCACCGGCAAAAATCACAACGCGCCCTTTTTCCAGGTGACGGACGGCCTTACGTCGAATATAAGGCTCGGCGATCTGACGCATTTCGATGGAGGTCTGCACGCGCGTCGGCACCCCAAGGTTTTCAAGACTATCCTGAAGCGCCAGGCCATTCATCACGGTCGCCAGCATTCCCATGTAATCTGCCTGAGCACGTTCCATCCCCATTTCAGCGCCGGTCTCCCCACGCCAGATGTTCCCGCCGCCGCAGACAATGGCGATCTGAACGCCAAGGTCGTGGACCTGCTTGATCTCTTTGGCAATGTCGCCGATCACCGGTGGTTTGATGCCAAATCCTTCTTTGCCTGCCAGTGCTTCTCCACTGACTTTCAGTACGATGCGTTTGTATTTGGTCATGGTCTCGTTCCTTCCGTTAGTTGCTGTTAATAGTTTACCATTGATACGGTGGGAAATGAATGGTTATCTCCTGAGTGGTCTGGCCACGATTACGACTGTCTCTCTGTCAGACCCGTTTCTTCTATTATATAGTGGTGAAACCGTGATGCGCACCCACCACGCGACGGTGTGACGCGGGGGTGTGGTCGGCGCATAAAAAAAGCCGCATCGCTGCGGCCCATTGTCTTACTTGATCTGACCCATCACTTCGTCAACAAAGTTATCGGCCTTTTTTTCAATGCCTTCGCCCACTGCAAAGCGAACAAAGCCCTTGATGCTGCCGCCGTTTGCTTTGGCATATTCGGCAACCGTCTTGTCGGAATCCTTAACGAATTCCTGATCGACCAATGAGATCTCAGCCAACCATTTGTTCACACGGCCTTCAACGATACGTGGCACGATCTTTTCAGGCTTGCCTTCGTTCTTGGTCTCTTCGGTGAAAATATCGGTCTGGTGCTGCAGTTCGTCTGCAGGCACTTCACTACGGTCAAGGAAACGTGGGTTGATCGCAGCCACGTGCATCGCGATGTCGCGCGCAACGGTTTCGTCAGCGCCGGTCACGGTCACGAGTGCGGCGATCTGGCCGCCGTTGTGCAGGTAAGCACCAAAGTTGTCGCCATCGTCTTTTTCAACAACGGCAAACCGGCGGAAACTGATTTTTTCGCCGATCACAGCGGTCAACGACTTGGCCGCGTCGTCAATGGTCTTGCCATCAAGGTCAAGCGCAAGCGCCGCCGTCATATCGGCTGGCTTGCCAGCTGCGACAGCCTTGGCAACGTTTTGAACGAAGCCTTTGAATTCGGCGTTGCTTGCAACAAAATCGGTCTCGGAATTAACTTCAACAACAGCAGCAACGTTGCCGTCGATCGCGATGTCAGCCAACCCTTCAGCGGCAATGTTACCAGCCTTTTTAGCAGCTTTTGCTAAGCCTTTTTCGCGCAAAACGTCGATGGCCTTGTCCATGTCGCCATCAGCGGCAACAAGAGCCTTTTTTGCATCCATCATGCCGACCTGGGTACGGTCGCGGAGTTCCTTAACTTGTGCAGCAGTGATCTGAGCCATGAGTGATCCTCCTCAAAAATTGTTGGGTAACAAAAGCGCCGCCTGCAGATCTTGCAGTATGCGAGACTTTCAGACGGCGCGTATGATCAAATTTTATTCAGCATCCTTGCTGTCGTTGTCGCCTTCAACGGCTTCAACGATATCTTCGATCGAGTCGGCTTTCGGGGCATCGACCGGCTGCTGAGCAGCTTGGTCATCCGCCTGATCTTCGCCCTGGTTGCCTTCGATGATGGCATCAGCCATCTTGGCAGTGATCAGACGAACGGCACGAATCGCGTCATCGTTAGAAGGAATGATCACATCGATATCATCTGGATCAGAGTTAGTGTCGACCATCGCAACGATCGGGATGTTCAGCTTTTGTGCTTCCTGAACGGCGATCTTTTCCTTGCGCGGATCCACGATGAAGATCACATCTGGGATGCGTGGCATGTCTTCGATCCCGCCGAGGAACTTGGTCAGCTTGTCCTGCTGCTTCTTGAGCAGGGAAACTTCCTTCTTCGGCAGTTTGTCGAATGTGCCGTCTTCAGCCATCTTCTTGATGTCCTTGAGGCGCTTGATCCGAGTCTGGATGGTGTTCCAGTTGGTCAAGGTACCGCCAAGCCAGCGATGGTTGACGTAATATTGGCCAGCGCGAACAGATTCTTCTGCGATCGCGTCTTGCGCCTGCTTCTTAGTGCCGACAAACAGGAAAACGCCGCCATCAGCCGCTTCGTCCTTGACGAAGTTGTAGGCATCATCGATCATCTTGACCGTCTTTTGCAGGTCAATGATGTAGATACCGTTGCGTTCCGTGAAGATATACGGACGCATCTTAGGGTTCCAGCGACGGGTCTGGTGACCAAAATGGACACCAGCTTCAAGCAGCTGCTTCATGCTTAATACAGACATGTGTAGTCCTCCAATATGGTTTTTTCCTCTCAGGTGCGTCAACTCCCTGGCAGACTCTCGCGAGCACCTTGCCGAAGATCCTCACCTGATGTGGTTTGTGTTTTCACACTTGTAATAGTATACCCAAGCGGCTATGTTTTGACAAGCAAAATTAGTTGACAGGGTGCATAGGCCCGCGGGATGGTCGAGTAGCTAGTTCGACTTGGGCGCTTGGTGGTGGCTTTGCCACCGAGTGCACGAGTCAACTAGATACCTCGACCATGCGGGCCGGAGCCCAACTTGGACAGGGTGCATAGGCCCGCGGGATGGTCGAGTAGCTAGTTCGACTTGGGTGCTTGGTGGTGCTCTTGCCACCGAGTGCACGAGTCAACTAGATACCTCGACCATGCGGGCCGGAGCCCAACTTGGACAGGGTGCGGAGCGCGGCGTTCAGGTCTGAGCAGCTAACAGGGGCTGGTGCTTGGGGCCGAACTTAGCCCCGAGTGCCGGACCCGGTTAGCTGCCTCAGACCTGCCGCGCGCAGCCCAACTTGGACAGGTACTATTTTTGCCAGTCGACCTCATGTGCGGTCAAAAATGCTTCCTTATCAGCCCGGGTCTGGTGTTTGAAATGCCACTCCGCGGACAAGGCGTCGTGCCGCTCGGAAAAAGCTTCCGCATACAAAAGCCGAACCGGTCTGCGTGTTTTCGTATACTTGGCACCCTTTCCAGCATTATGTGTGGCGACCCGCTCCCCGACATCGGTGGTGTAGCCGCCGTAAAAAGTGCCATCCGCGCATTTCAACACATAAAAATAAAAGATCTCACCCATAAAGTAACCGCCGCACTTCCTCAAGATATTGGCCATCTGACCCATAAACGACCAGCGGCGGGAGGATGCGTAGCCCCCCTGGCCGGCCTGCCTTGATTGTCTCGATCAGGACCATGTTGGCCTCGCGCCCCGCTTTTGGATAAACGAAGCGCAACCGCTTTGGCGCAAGCCCCGCAGCCGCCAGCGTCGCCAATAATTCCTCAAGGCGATCCGGCCGGTGTACGAAAAAGGCTTTGCCCTGATATTTTAGAAGCGATGCCGCCGTCTTTGCCACCGTCTCAAAGTTGGTCGTCAGTTCATGCCGCGCGATCGCCAGGTACGGATTGGGATTTTTCACGCTTGCGTCATTCACTTTGAAATACGGTGGATTGCAGGTCACGATGTCCACGCTGTCCTTGGCCACCGCTTGCGCCGCGTTGGCGAGATCCATGGTCAGCACATCCACATGGTCCGAAAAGCCATTAAGCGCCACGCTGCGCTGCGCCATGTCCGCCAGCCGGGGCTGCAATTCGATCAGGGTCACCTGGCCCGTCGTCCGTGGGGCCAAAAACAGGCCCACCGCGCCGTTACCGGCCGCCAGATCGACGACGCGGCTGGTCGGTTTGACCTGCGCAAATGCCGCAAGCAACACTGCATCCAGCGAAAAGGCAAACACGTCGTTACTTTGAATCACTTGCACGGCCCCGCCAAGCGTGTCGATGCGTTCTCCTTCCTTTAACATGGCTACTCCTTTCTGATGCAAGATGGTTGTGATGCGCTTCGTCTAATACCAGAGCAAGTGGCATGTAACAAATTGCCCATCACCAGAGTTAAATTATGCGGCGTTGCGCCCAGTTCCTCTCAGCTCTGATTGCTCGGTCCGCAGCCTTCTCACAGTGCAGCACATCCACCTAGCAGTTTATGGTATAATCTAACAGATATTTTGGAAGCGAGGGAAGCCTGATGTTTTATTCGATTGCACGCGGCATTGTCCGCGTCTTGGTGTTCCTATTTAATGGTAACGCACATTATGAAAATAAAGAGGCCTTACCTGATGGCCCATATGTCTTGGTTGGTCCGCACCGCACCTGGTGGGACCCGATCTTTTTTGCCTTGGCCGGTAGCCCGCGCAAATATGCGTTCATGGCCAAAGCCGAGCTTTGGCATAACAAAATCTTGGCCTGGATCTTGACTCACGCTAATGCGTTCGGTGTTGACCGGAAAAATCCGGGGCCAAGTGCCATTAAAACACCGGTGCGCATGCTCAAGCAAGGAAAACTCTCGGTGATGGTGTTTCCGTCCGGCTCGCGGTATTCCGAAGACATCAAGGGCGGCGCCATTCTGATTGCCAAGCTTGCCAAGGTGCCGATCGTGCCGGCGGTCTATCAAGGCCCCCTGAAGTTCTCGCAGGTCCTGTTGCGCCGCCGCATCACCGTTCGCTTCGGCGATCCGATCACGGTGCCGACCGGACGACTTGATGACAAGGCGACCCAAGCTATCGGCGAGCAGATGCAGGCCGCCTTCGACCAGATCGACAAAGCGATCGATCCGAACTTCAAGTATGTGCCTGATAAGGAAAAATATCTCGAAGAAAAAGCAAAAGGCAAGTTGTAGCACTTGCCTTTTTTCAGTTGGAGCTCACGCATAACCGCTCGGCTCCGCACCCTTTTTCAGTTGGGCTTCGCCGAGCATGCCTGAGTCAGCTAGTCGGTCTGGTCGCTCGATGGCTAAAGGCGCCATCAACCGCCCAGCTCGAACTATCTGCTCACGCATAACCGCTCGGCTCCGCACCCTTTTTCAGTTGGGCTTCGCCGAGCATGCCTGAATCAGCTAGTCAGTCTGGTCGCTCGATGGCTAAAGGCGCCATCAACCGCCCAGCTCGAACTAGCTGCTCAGGCAAAACCGCTCGGCTCCGCACCCTTTTGTAAGTGGAGGTCATTTGATGAGTTTTTGGCAACGCGCGCTACGTAAACCGGATCTAGCCCAGACCCTGCAGGCAGATCACCAGCTTGCTCGTACCTTGACGACCCGCGATCTGATCGCGCTTGGCATTGGCGCTGTCATCGGCACCGGTATCTTTATTTTACCAGGCACAGTGGCTGCGACCACCAGCGGCCCAGGCATCACCTTAGCATTTTTATTGGCGGCGGTGGTCTGCTCCCTGGCGGCGATGTGTTACGCCGAATTTGCGTCAGCCTTGCCCGTCGCGGGTTCGGCCTATGCATATGGCAACATTGTCTTCGGGCAACTATTCGGCTGGATCATCGGCTGGGCGCTTATTCTGGAATATATGCTGGCGGTCGCGGCGGTGTCGACGAGCTTTGCGGCGTATTTCCGTAGTTTGTTGGCCGGCTTTTCGGTGACCCTGCCGCAAGCGATCAGCGGCTCCTTTGCCCCGGCGCAGGGCCGCTATGTCGACTTGATCGCCGTAGTGGTCGTCCTTGTGATCGGCCTCTTGTTATCGCGCGGTCTGAGCACGTCGATGACCATCAATCGCCTGATGGTCGGGGTGAAACTGCTGATCATCGCGCTGTTTGTGCTCGTCGGCTGTTTTTACGTGCGCCCGACGAACTGGCAGCCTTACCTGCCGTTTGGGGCAAAAGGCATCCTGGCCGGCGCATCGCTGGTGTTTTTCGCCTATCTCGGATTCGACGCTGTTTCGGCCTCGGCGCCTGAGGTCAAGGACCCGCAGAAAACATTGCCCCGCGGCATCATCGGGACGCTGATCATCGCCACGGTGCTTTACATGTTGGTCGCGATCGTCTTGACCGGCATGGTGCCTTATACGAAGCTCAATGTGGCGGATCCGGTAGCATTTGCACTTAATCTGATTCATCAGCCAAAATTGGCCGGCGTGATCTCGATCGGGGCGCTGGCCGGCATGTTCACCATGATGATGACGATGATCTACAGCTCGTCTCGTCTGGTTTATGCGATCGGCCGTGATGGCTTGCTCCCACCATTTTTCGGTCGAGTTGTGCATCACCTGCCCAATCACGCCTTGTGGACTGTGACCGTGATTATCGCGGTGCTGGGCGGCTTGGTGCCATTGACCCAGCTGGTGAACCTAGTCAACATCGGCACACTGATCGCCTTTGCCTTTGTCTCGATCGGCATCATCCCTCTGCGCCGACACAAACAGATCGAAAACACCGGCTTTAAGGTACCGGGCTATCCGGTGGTGCCGATTCTCAGCTTTCTGTTTTGCCTGCTCCTGATGAGCCAATTGCCACTTGAGACCTGGTTGATGAGTCTGATCTGGTTTGGCATCGGCTTGGTCATTTATTTCAGCTACGGCTTTTGGCATTAGTCACAATTTCTTCAATCTGATTAGCTATCACTTAAGTTTTTCGTCCTTCATTTGTTTACTGCTCGGCGTCTGGTACACTGAGCGGCAAACAGATGGAGGTTTTTTTATGCGGCAACAACGACGAAAACATCATGTGTGGCGCTGGTTGGGTGCAATTCTGTTACTCCTGCTCGCGGCGGCTGGCGGCTATGGCTATTATGTCTACAGCAGCGCCCATGCAGCGATCGACAAGACCTACACCCCGCTAAAGGCCCAGACCACGAGCGCGGATAAAAAGATCACGTCCGCCAAGCCGATCAGCATTCTTTTGATGGGCACGGACACCGGGAGTCTCGGCCGGACGGAAAAAAAGGGTCGCACCGACACTATGATTCTGGTCACGATCAACCCCACCACGAAAAAAACAACGATGACGAGCATTCCCCGCGACACGTTGGCTGAAATGGTCGGCACCAGCACCACCAATGTGCAAAAGATCAATGCGGCTTACTCGATTGGCGGCGCAGACATGGCCGTCAATTCCGTCAGCGCCCTGCTAAATGTCCCAATCGATTATTACGTCCTCGTGAATATGGGCGCGTTGACGAAGGTCGTCAATGCGGTTGGCGGCGTTGATGTCACCGTGCCGTTTTCATTCACTCAAAGCGGCGTGTCCTTCACCAAAGGCAAGATGCATCTCACTGGCAGCCAAGCGCTTCAGTACGTGCGGATGCGCGACGCGGATCCAGAAGGCGACTATGGCCGGAAAAAACGTCAGCAGCAAGTGATCACGGCCATTTTGAAAAACGCGGCCTCCCTATCCACCTTGACCAATTTCAAAAAATTGCTGACAGCGATCGACACCAATCTGCAGACCAACCTGAGTTTTGCCGACATGATCAGCCTCTACCAGAAATACATGAGCGCAACCAAGTCGATCACCCGCTCGCAGCTGATTGGCAACGCCGCCACGATCGATGCCTGGTACCAAGTGGTCTCGACGGAAAAACTGCAGGCGACCTCCGACACCCTGCGCAAAGAGCTGGGCCTCAGTACCGCCACCCTCAGCAATGCCGAAACGAAAATGAACGCCGCAAACACCAATTTCGACTGGTCTAGCAGCGCGACCCAGTACTACCAGATCACCGGTCTGAACTGAGGCACCGGTTTTCCAAAACCAAATGAACGCAAAAAAACATGGTCCCCTGCGCATCCTGTGCACAGCGACCATGTTTTTTTGATGTCCGCTTCAGCAGATCAGTCTGTGACCGCATCTCCATTTTGCAGGCGATACATGTCATAATAGCGGCCCTGTTTCGCCAGCAGTTCCTCATGGGTGCCGCGCTCGATGATCTTCCCAGCATCAAGCACCAAGATCAAGTTGGCATCCTTGATCGTCGAAAGGCGGTGCGCGATCGCAATCGTCGTGCGGCCCTGGCGAATGCGACGCAGGCCCTCTTGAATCACCGACTCCGTTTCCGTATCGATGTTCGCAGTGGCCTCATCAAGCACTAAGATCTTCGGGTCCGTGACGACGGTGCGGGCAAATGAAATCAGTTGCCGCTCCCCGCTGGAAAATTGGGCCCCGCCTTCAAGCACCCGGGCGTGATACGTTTTCGGCAGTTTATCGATGAACCGATCGGCCTGCACGAACTTGGCCGCAGCGTGAATCTGCTCATCGGTGATATGCTCATTGAACAGCCGAATGTTGCTGGAGATATCGCCGAAAAACATGAACGAATCCTGCAGGACCAGCCCCAGTTTTTGCCGAAGATCGGTCATCGAATACTCGCGAATATCGACATTATCGATCAAGATCTCCCCGGTGCCGAATTCGTAGAAGCGCATCATCACATTGATGATGGAGGACTTGCCGCTACCGGTATGGCCGACCAACGCCACCGTTTCCCCTGGGTTGGCGACAAACGTGATATCATGGAGAATCTCATGCACCCCGTCATAGGCAAACGAGACATGCTTGAATTCGATCTTGCCCGTCGTGATAGTCTTGCTGGCGCCAGGATTTTGCGCTGGCGCGTATTCCGTGTCGTCCAGAATGTGAAAAATTCGACTGCCCGCCACGATGCCATCTTGAAGCGAGGACAGGCTATCCATCATGTTGGTCATCGGGTTGAAGAAATTCGCCACATAAGTCGTGAACGCATAAACGACCCCAGCTTCGACAAAGGTGATCTGCGATTGCAGACCAAATGCATACAAGACCGCAACCAACGCCAGCGCATAAAGCAGGTTGATGATCGGCGACAACAGCAGCGAGTTAGTCCGAATCATGGCCTTGCGGGTATCCAGGTAATCATTGTTAGTCGCCTCAAATTCCCGGCTGATGCGGCTCTCTTGCCGAAACTGTTGGATGATGCCGATGCCTTCGATCGATTCGTTGAGCTTGGTGTTCAGCTCGGACAGTTTTTCACGCATGTGGCGATAGACCTTCGAGCTGTATTGGCTGTAATACCAGATGACGATCAATAGCACCGGCAAAAACGCCAGCACTAAAAGCGAGATCTTGCCGTTCATATTGAACATGATGACAAAGCTGGACACAACTGAGAACAACCCAACGATCACCGAAAGAATCACGTTCCAAAAATCGGCAAGCGTCATCGTATCGTTGGTGACCCGGCTGACGATCGAACCGGCCGGCGTTTGGTCAAAATACCGCATGCCAAGCGTGTGGAGTTTGGCAAATAGCTCCCGGCGCACATCTTCTAGGCCGCGCTCGGAGCCCATTGCAAACAGAAATGTCTGAAAGAACTGGAAAAACGCTTTGAGCAAGGTCCCCAGTGCATATAGCGCCCCAAAGCCCAGCAGGATATTCACGGTCGCGCTTTTATTTGTCAAAAAGTGATCCATGAAATATTGCAGGATCTGAGGTAGCGCCACGTTCATCCCGGCCAGCAAAGCGGCGGCCACAAGCGCCCCACCAAATTGCTTTTTATAGGCGCCGGTGTAGGACATCAGGCGCTTAAAAATGTGCCACTGCTCGCGCATGGGAATGCTGCGAGACCAGGCGGATTCATATTTAGCCAACCGTTTCGCCTCCGATCTTTTGTTCAAGCTCTTGCTTGGCCCACATTTCGGCGTACCAGCCATCATTGGCCAGCAGCTCATCATGACTGCCGCGCTCGATCACACTGCCGTCCTTCAGCACCAAGATCTCATCGGCATGCATGACCGAACTGAGGCGCTGAGCCGCGATGATCGTGGTCTTGTTGGCGCGCTCCTGCCGCAGATTATCGAGAATCTCGGCTTCAGTCTTCGCATCGACCGCAGACAACGCATCGTCCATGATCAACAGCTCAGGCGTGGTGATCACCGCACGCGCGATCGCAAGCCGCTGTTTTTGCCCGCCAGACAAACTGACGCCGCGCTCGCCGACCAGCGTGCCATACCCTTCTGCAAAATCCAGAATATCGTTATGGACCGCGCTTTCCCGCGCCGCATCTTCGACCTGTGGCTGCGTCTTTTCAAAGGAAGAAAAGCGGATATTGTCCGCCACCGTCGTCGAAAACAGGAAATTGTCTTGCGGCACATACCCGATCGCATCGAGCAGCGCCTCAAGGGTATAGGCCTTGATGTTTTGGCCGCCAAACTCGATCACGCCATCGTAATCATCAAACTCGCGCAACAGCAGCTTGAAAATCGTACTTTTCCCAGCGCCAACGCGGCCCACGATGCCAAGGGTGTGCCCCTCTGGCAAGGTGAAATGCACATGCGTCAGGGTCGCGTGGTCGTCGTCTGGATAGGCAAACTTGTTGATCTTGAACCGGATATCCCCATGCGCCGGAGCAGCAATCGCATCCGGCTGTTCAATGATCGCACTATGTTCATTCAACAGCTCAGCGACACGGTCGTAACTGGCATTGCCGCGCTCCAGAATATTGAACAACCGCCCGATGGCAAACATCGGCCACACTAGCGATGACACATAAGAAACAAACGAGACCAGCTGGCCGATCGTGATCGCATTAGAAGTGACGAGATAACCACCATACACGATCGTGATGACATACGTGATGCCCATGATCAGACTGGTCGTCGGATCAAACAGCGCATCCAGAAAGTTGACCTTCTTGTTGATCTCGATCGTGTGGTCGACGATCTGGTCAAAATCCGCGGTATCCTCTTTTTCCTGCCCGAATGTCTTGATCACCTTGATGCCAGACACGCTCTCCTGCGTCTTGTCATTCAACCGGGAAAAAGCGGCCTGCGAGCGCGCAAACGCAGCGTGCAGCCGCATCCCCAACCGCCGAGCCATCACCGCGAGCAGTGGCATCGGCAAGATTGCAAACAGCGTCAGGCGCCAATCGACGAAAAAGATCATCGCGATGATCGTCGTGGTCCCCGTGATCAGCGAGTCAAACAGCGTCAGGATCCCGGCCCCAGCCACGTTTTGAATCGCGTTCAAGTCGTTGGTCGCATGGGCCATCAGATCGCCGGTGCGGTGCCGCTGGTAAAAAGTCGCATCCATCTTCATAAAATGGTTGAAAAGCCGTGTGCGCAGCGTTTTTTCCAGCTTCGCCGCACCGCCCCAAATGGCGTTGCGCCAGCCGAAGCGGAACACATACTGACCGACGCCGGCAAAGACGAGCAGGCCCAGCAGCGGCATCAACTGACCCGTCTGAATCCCGCCCTTTTGGTTCATTGAATCGACCAAGGTGCCAATGACCTTGGGTGGAATGAGATTCACAATTGCGACCAGCAGCAAGAATAAGATGCCCAGGCCATATCGTTTCTTTTCCTCTTGAAAATACCAACTGAGTTTTTTGAAGATCCCCATTGTGCGCCTCCTCCGATGATTAACGATCTTTTAAAGCAAGATAAAACCCGAAAAAAACTTTGATGAGAAAATTCCGTTTCAAAGCACAAAAAAAGGTCCAGTCATTTGGCTGACCGAACCACTGACGAAACAATCGGCTGTTACTTGGACTTGCTTTGTTGTTGCTTCATTTGCTGCATGATCTGATTGAGTTTCTTTTCGGATGGCTTTTGCCCCATCTGCATCATCATCGTGCGCATCATGTCCTCGTTGACCGGCGGATTATCCCGGAAGTATTTCTTCATATAAGCACGGGCGCCGAAGAAGCCGCCGACGAGCCCTAAAATCGCCCCAAGCACGAACCATAAAACAGCCATGGTTTTTACCTCCCAAAATTGTAT
The DNA here is from genome assembly GCF_003946405.1 of Lacticaseibacillus yichunensis. Classification (GTDB taxonomy): domain Bacteria; phylum Bacillota; class Bacilli; order Lactobacillales; family Lactobacillaceae; genus Lacticaseibacillus; species Lacticaseibacillus yichunensis. The sequence goes on from NZ_RHOG01000006.1 coordinate 68,867, forward strand.
CTCAAGGCCGCAATGCGGCCGTCTTATTCATTGTACAGAACCTGACCCCGCTTGAAAAGGCTAATCTTCCCGCCAGCCCTGTTTGCGCTGAACGTCCTTTAGCTTTTCCGGGGTGATCTCGTGGCCTTGTTTGTCATAATATTTTGACTCGGCCATCCGCTGTTCAAACCCCGCACGGAAGTCCTTGAGATAAGCGTCGCGCAAGACTTTGCGCTCCGCGAGCTCTGCGTCGGTCAGATCACGTTCTTTCGCGAGTTTAGCCAATTCGTTGATCCGATCGAGCCTTGCTTGTGGTTGTTCGCCATCCATCATAATCTTCCTTTCTTAGTCGGGCTTCGGTGCGCATGCTCGAGACATCTAGTTGACCCAGTCACTCGGGGCTACGACCGGCCCCAAGCGTCTGGGCCAAACTAGCTGCTCGACCATAAACGCGCACCTGCACACCCTATTCAGTCGGGCTCCCAGTCCGCATGGTGGAAGCATCTAGGCATCTCATGCACTCGGTGGCCGAGTGCGCCACCAAGCACCTGAGCTGACCTAGCTGTTCCCCCATCTCGCGGACCTGCGCACCCTTTCTCAGTCGGGCTCCGCGGGACAGGTGCGGAACATCTAAGCCATCAGTCATACGAGGCTAAGAGCGCCTCATACGGCTGATGGACTTAGCTGCCCGCCCCTGAACGCCCCGCTCCGCACCCTTTTCTCAGTTGGGCTTCGCCGAGCAGGTCTGAGACAGATAGTCGCCCCTGTCGTTCGATGGCCAAGTGCGCCATCATCCGCCTAGGCCGAACTATCTGCTCAGACCTAACCGCTCGGCTCCGCACCCTGATTCAGTCGAGCTGCAGCGCTTTGACCTGGTACCCAGTGGGCGCTTCGCCAGGAAATGGGGCGGCCTGCAGCATTGTTTGATAATCCCGCGCGCGTTGCGGGGAATGAAATGCCTTGATCAGGCGCACCGGTTGTTCGGGCTGCGCATGATAGACCACATAGATGAGCTGGGCCATGACAAACTCCTATCCTTGGCAAACAAAAAGCCGCGACCAGGCGCGGCTTTCTGGGGTCGATCAACGACGCTTCTCGCGGATACGAGCTGCCTTGCCGCGCAATGCACGCAGATAGTACAGCTTGGCCCGACGAACTTGGCCGTGACGAACGACTTCGATCTTCTCAACACGCGGGGTGTGAAGCGGGAATGTCCGCTCAACGCCGACGCCGCTTGAGATCTTACGAACGGTGTACATGGCGGAAACGCCAACGCCGCGACGCTTGATCACAACACCTTCGAAGATCTGGATACGTTCGCGTTCGCCTTCAACGATCTTGGCGTGAACACGGACGGTATCCCCAGGCCGGAAGTCTGGAATGTCATCGCGTAATTGCGACTTGGTAATGGCTTCGATCAATGGGTTCATAAAACTTTCTCCTTTGGCCGACATTCATGATCGTCCCGATCAGCGGAATACCGTTGTTAGTTGTTATGTGAGTTATCACAAGTAAACATTTTAGCATAGCTGCTGGGCAGTGTAAAGGCGAGCTCTTTGCACTTCGGGTTTTAGTTTGCGGAAAAATGCGGGTGAGCTGCGGCCAGAAATCGACTGGCGACCGGAGTAGAGCGGACAAGTGACTTTAAGCCCGCAAAGGTCGCGGTCTTAAAGCTCACTTTCGGTGTAAGCGGCCTAGCCGCTAACACCGACGAGGGGGCTTGCTCTGGGCGTTAGGCGTTTACGCCTTACGCCCAGGCATGCGAAGCGAGCCGTTTCTGGCCGCAGCCCACCCTTAGCTCTAGCAATTAATCACATCGACATAGGTTTGCGTTGATCCTTAAGAAACCATCCAAGCTAATTTGTACAGGCTTCAACTTGGTACGAATGGTTCATCATGTGACTGCCGACCTATCTTTTTGACGGTGGTCAAGCAACAAACCAAAAAACTCCGAGCCTCTCAGATAAGCCAACTACTCAGTGCGACTCGTTCATCTCGTCTGCCCCAGCCGGCTTTTCATCAGCGTGCAACTGTGCTTCTGCGCGGCGCGTTGCCGCCTCAGTTTTGACCTCACGCAATAGGCGCTGACCTTCTTTATCCAGCTCCAGGCCATCGAGGAGGTCCGGTCGCCGGTCATAGGTGCGCCTTAGCGCCTCTTTCAACCGCCACTTGGCGATCTTCTGGTGGTCCCCATTTTGCAGCACCGCCGGCACGTCCATGCCCCGATAACTAGCTGGTCGCGTGTATTCGGGGTATTCGAGCAGGCCGCTGGAAAAACTATCCGTCGGTGCACTTTCTTCGTTGCCCAGCACCCCAGGCAGCAGGCGCACGATCGCATCGATCATCACCATCGCCGGCAGTTCCCCACCAGTAACAACAAAATCGCCCAGCGAAAATTCATCGGTGACCAGCGTGCGAATGCGTTCGTCGTAGCCTTCGTAATGACCGCAGATAAAAACAAGGTGGTCTTCGCTCGCTAGTTCGGAGGCTGCCGTCTGATTGAACCGCCGCCCTGCCGGATCAAGCAGAATCACCCGTTTTTTACCAGGATGCTTGGCATTCAGATCATCCATGGCCTCAAACAGTGGCTCCGGCTTCAGCAGCATCCCCGCCCCGCCACCATAAGGCGTGTCGTCAACGTGATGATGCTTATCATGGCTGTACTGGCGAAAATCGGTGGCTTCAAACGCGAGCTTGTCATTCGCCAGCGCCTTGCCGATCATGCTTTGCGTGAGCGGGGCAAACATATCTGGAAAAAGTGTCAACACATCAATCCGCATCGTCGATCAACCCCGCTGGCACGTCCACATGCGCCGTTTTCGTGGCCAGATCGATGGTCAAAACAACCGACTGGATGAACGGCAGTAAGATATCCGTTTTGCCGGGCCGCGGAATCACCCACACATCGTTGGCGCCGGGGCTCAAGATCTCGCTGACCTGACCCAGCGTCTCCCCTGCCTGATCGATCACCGTCAGCCCGATCAGATCCCGGTAAAAATACTCCCCGTCTGCCAGGGCATCGCGGCTTTCATCGGCCGTGCTCAGCGTGCAGCCCTTGAGCGCTTCGGCGGCGGTCATGTCGGTGATCTCCGCGAATGTGACAAGCAAGGTCCCTTTTTGCGGCCGCGCGCCAGTCACCGTCAGTTTTTGTTCCGGCTTGGTGTCCACGTATAGCACACTATTTTTAGCGAAGCGTTGGGCGGGAAAATCTGTGATCGTGATCACTTTCAGTTCGCCGCGAACGCCATGCGTGTTGACGATCTTACCGACCTTGAAGCGGTTCGTTTCTCCCATGTTGGTCTAATCCTCCTTGTTCCTAGCAAAAAAGCCGGCAGCGGCCGGCTTTTTTAGTTTGCCTCAGAGGCGGTCTGCGGCGCATCCAGGATGTTGAGCCGAATCCGCTTCGCATAAGGCGATTTAACGGCATAGACAATGGTTCTGATCGCCTGAGCGACCCGACCCTGTTTGCCGATCACCCGGCCGACGTCATCTGCGGCGACGGTCAGGTCAAATGCCATGTACTCGCTTGTTTCATGACTCGCGATCACAATGGCATCGGGGTGAGTGACTAATGGCGTCACGATCGTTTTGATCAGCGCTGCGATATCCACAGGCTAGCCCCTTACTTCTTAGTGAAGCGCGCTTCGTGATACTTCTGCATGATGCCCTTGCTCGAAAGCAGGGTGCGTACTGTATCAGAAGGCTGCGCACCTTTTTGGAGCCATGCGAAGATCGAGTCTTCGTTCAGCTTCAGATCGACCGGATCGGTCAATGGGTTGTAATAACCGACTTCTTCGATAAAGCGGCCATCACGTGGGAAACGGGAGTCCGCAACGACGACGCGATAAAACGGCTTGCGCTTTGAACCCATTCGCTTCAAACGAATTTTTACTGCCATTAAGTCCACCTCCTGTAAATTTCTCAACTTCAAAATAATAGCAAACATCATGCCAAGTGTAAAGAGTTTTTTCTTTACAACCCAGGCCGATCACTGAGATTTGAAATTGCGAGCGTTCTTGAGCCGCTTTTTCTTGTTCTTCTTGCTCTGGCGCACCATCCGGTTCATCGCCATTTTGCCAAGACGACCCTGAACGCCGTTGCCCATCATGCCTTCCATTCCGGAAAAATTGCCCTTGTACATTTGGGTCATCATTTTCTTGGACTGATTGAACTGCTTGATCATCCGGTTGACCTCGACGATCGGGCGACCGGACCCAGCGGCGATGCGACGCCGGCGCGACGGATTCAGCAGATCTGGATCTTCGCGTTCCTTGGCCGTCATCGAATAAACGATTGCCTTCATGTGGTCGATATCTTTAGGATTCATCTGAAAATTCTTCAGCGCTGGATTGTTGGCCATACCGGGGATCATCTTAATGATGTCCTCGAAATTACCCATCCCCGCCACTTGGTCCATCTGATCCAAAAAGTCATTGAAGTCGAAGGTGTTCGTCCGCATCTTTTCGGCGACTTCGGCGGCCTGTTTTTGGTCATAGTTCTTCTGGGCCTTGTCGATCAGGGTCAGCATGTCCCCCATGCCGAGGATGCGATTGGCCATGCGGTCTGGATAAAAGACATCCAGCGCATCCATTTTTTCACCTTGGCCAATGAACTTGATCGGCTTGCCGGTCACCTGGCGAATAGACAGCGCGGCCCCACCACGGGTATCGCCATCCAACTTAGTCAAAACAACGCCGGTGATATCGAGCCGATCATTGAAGCCCTGGGCCACTTCGGTCGCGGCTTGCCCGGTCATACTATCGACGACCAGCAAGATCTCATCCGGATGCGCCAGTTCCTTGATATTGGCCAGCTCGGTCATCAGCTTCTCATCGATCTGCAGGCGCCCTGCCGTATCGATGATCACATAATCATTATGCTGCAGGGCCGCTTGAGCGAGTCCTTGCCGCACGATCTCGACTGGATCGGTATCCACGCCCATGTCAAAAACAGGGACGCTGAGTTGTTCCCCAATCGTTTTCAACTGGTCGACCGCTGCTGGACGGTAAATATCCGCGGCAATCAAAAGCGGCCGCGCCTTTTCATTTTCCTTGAGATAATTGGACAACTTGCCGACCGTCGTGGTTTTCCCAGCCCCTTGCAAGCCGACCATCATGATGATCGTCGGAATGTGCGGCGACTTGTTCAGCGGCACCGCGGCCTCGCCCATGGTCTTGGTCAGCTCATCGTTGACGATCTTGATGATCTGTTGGGCCGGCGTCAGGCTATCGAGGACCTCTGCGCCCAGGGCCTGTTCGCGCACCGTTTTGATGAAGTCTTTGACCACGCCAAAATTAACGTCGGCTTCAAGTAACGCCAGGCGAATCTCGCGCATCGCGGTGCGAACATCGTCTTCTGAGACCTTGCCTTTACGGCGCAGGCCGGAGAACGCCTTTTGCAGACGCTCAGATAATCCTTCAAATGCCATATTTTCCTCCTATTTCAACGGGCCGCTTGATCGGCGACACGGGTCAACAGCGCACTGATGGTGTGATCATCCGGATAAGTCTCATGGACATACCGGACAAGGGCATCGACCGCCTGATTTTGCGCCTGGTAATTTGCCAGCAGGTGCAACTTCTCTTCGTAATCTTCTAGACTGGCTTCAGTGCGCCGGATATTATCATACACCGCTTGGCGCGAGACATCGAACTCAGTCGCAATCTCGCCCAACGAATAATCATCGCCATAGTATAGCGCGAGGTAGCTATGCTGCTTATCCGTCAGCAATGCCCCGTAAAACTCGAACAGCGAATTCATGCGGTTGTTTTTTTCGATCTCCATGCCATTGTCCCCTCATTTTAGCTTCTTACAAAGCATACTGAACTGCCCGCACGCCGTCAATGGTGCCAGAGGCGGAGCAGCAGGCAAAAAAACAGAGCTGAGGCAATTTGCTCGCCTAGCTCCGTCTTATATTCTCAATTGATCAGCATCACGTGGTCTGAGGCGATCACGCCGCAGCAGGTGCCTTCTTTTCGCGGCCCAAAATGATCTGTGCGACCACCAGGACGATGTAGAAGATCAGCACGTAAAGCAGCCAAGGACCGATCTTTACGGAGCTGTCCACCCAGTACTTCTGCCAGGCCGTGTTGCTGAAGACCCAGTAGAAGATCGCCAGTAAGATCGTGGTCAGCGCGTTCAAGATCGCGAAGAACCACAGATTACCATTTTCGTGGTTATGCACGTAAATGCCAGAAAAGACGACGTTCCACAGCCCCCATCCGCACGCGGCGGCGATGACGGCCCAGTACAAAATCGTTGCGACCATAAAATTTCCCTCCAATTCATTCCTTTCTCATTCTAACACGCATGTAAGCGCAATACATCACAAAAAAGGCCTGGAAGTGAAAATTAACAGGAAGGCAGGCGCTCAGCGGCATGGTGCTGATCAACTGCTGGAAAAGTCCCGGAATCAGCGTCCCCGCGATGGACAGGCCGCAGATCGAAGCAAACGTGTGAGAAACAAAAAAGGATAACCCACCATTTCACCCATACGCAAAACTTGGTATTTTGATTGTCGGCTCTTAGTCTGAGTCAACAATCTATGTAAGGGTGGGCGGCGGCCAACTAGCGCGGCAGCACCTCACTCGAACTTAAAGCGGATCGTCCTGATGATTTGGCGAATCTTTGGGATTAACGGCCGGCTTTTCCGCCTCGCGTGCGCGGCGCTTATCGGGATCGATCAGATCTTTGAACAGCCCATACGCAAACTTGTTCGGATCAAAAGCCTGTAGATCATCCATCTGCTCACCGAGGCCGACCAATTTGACCGGCACATGCAAGTCATTGCGAATGGCCAGCACGATGCCGCCCTTCCCGGACCCGTCCAGCTTGGTCAACACGATACCCGTCACCTGCGTCGTCTGATTGAATTCCTTGGCCTGACTCAACGCATTTTGGCCAGTGGTCGCATCCAGGACCAGCAACGTTTCCTGGGGGGCATCCGGCAATTCGCGGACGATCACGCGGCGAATCTTATCGAGCTCATTCATCAAGTTGACTTTGTTTTGTAGGCGCCCGGCCGTGTCGACCAACAACACATCGACTTGCTCATCTTTAGCGCGGCGGACCGCATCGAAAATGACGGAAGCCGGATCACTGCCGGCACTGGAAGCCACCACTGGCACCCCATCCCGGCGGCCCCATTCTTGGAGTTGCTCGATTGCGCCTGCACGGAAGGTATCCCCCGCTGCCAGCAGCACCGACTTGCCTTGTTCCTTCAATTGATGCGCGAGCTTGCCGATCGTCGTGGTCTTGCCGGCGCCGTTAACGCCGACGAAGAGAAAAACGGTCGGGCCCTCCGCCGCATAATGCAGCGTATTGTCTTCTCCCTCACCGGCCTCGCCATAGAGATCGACTAGTTTTTGCACAATGGTCTGCGCGACCGCAGCCGGTTTCTGGGCATTTTGCAGTTTCACTTCTTCGCGCAACTCCTCAGTGAGTTGCTCGGCGGTGGCAAAACCGACATCCGCCTCGATCAACATCTCTTCGAGGTCATCAAAGAAATCCTCATCGACGGTGCGGAAATTGGCAAATAGCGCATTGAGCCGGTCGGCAAAAGACGTCCGACTTTTTTCAAGGCCGGTATCATATTTGGCTTCTTCTGTGGTCTCTGGCTTGCCACCACCAAAGACCTGCTTGATTCGATCAAATAATCCCATTATTGCGCCTCCTCATGATTGACCTGGTCCAAGCTGACTGCGACCATCTTGGATACCCCAGATTCTTGCATCGTCACCCCATACAGCATGTTCGCGGCGAGCATCGTCCCGCGCCGGTGCGTGATGACGATGAATTGTGTGTCGCTGGCATAATGGCGCAGGAACTCGCCAAAGCGGTTCACATTGACCTCGTCCAGACTCGCTTCCACCTCATCGAGAATGGAAAACGGCACCGGGCGCACCTGCAAGATGGCAAAAAGCAACACGATCGCCGTCAGCGCACGTTCCCCGCCGGATAAAAGCGAAAGCCGGCTCAATTTTTTGCCAGGTGGCTCGGCCGCGATCTCGATGCCGGTGTTCAACAAGTCATCCGGATCCGTCAACGACAGATGCGCATGGCCGCCGCCGAACATCTTTGGGAAGATCTCCTTGAAGGCCGCGTTGGTTTTGTCGAACATCTCCTTGAAGCGCCCCTTCACCTCTTCGTCGAGCTCTCCCATGGTGGCGAGCAATTGGTCCTTCGCGAGATTCAGGTCACCTTGTTGCTTGACCAGAAAATCGAACCGGGTCTTGACGTTCTCATATTCGGTGATGGCGTTGGGGTTCACCGGACCAAGGTCGTCGATGCCGCGCTTCAGCAGCTTCAATTGACTGCGCAGCGTCGGCAGATCCGCCGGCGTCAGTTTTGTGCCAGCCAGGGCTGCCTCATAGGTCAGCTGATAGTCCTCAGCTAGCGTGGTCAGACGGTTATCGATGTTGATCTTGATGCGGTTCAGCGACACACTTTGCTGCTCTTGTTCGCTCAGTGCGGTGTGCTGTTGGGTATAGGCTGTGGTGATCTGGGCCGAGACCTGACTGAGTTCGCCGCGATTGGCCGCCTTGGTCTTCGTCAACTCATCCTGGTTGCCCTTCATGGTCGCCAATGAGGCTTTCAGGTCACTGATTGTTTTTTGCCGATCTTCTTTATCCTGAGCGCTTTGTGTGGCGCCTTTGGTGATCGCCGCAATGCGCGCCGTCAATTGATCAACTGTTTGCTTCGCTTGAACGCGATTTTCTTGCCATTGCGCGAGCTGCTGGGCCGTGGTCTTCTGATCACTGGCTAATAAGGCGGCGCGTGTTTTGAGCTGGGTCAGGGCCGCCTGTTGATCAGCGGCCGAACTGCTAGCGGCCGCCACTTGCGCCTTGAGCGTTTCGATCAGCTGATCACCAGCCTTGACAGCCGCATCGGCCTGCTCAGCCGCCGCTTGCGCCGCCGCCAACCGACCGGCCAGATTTTGCCCGCCATCTGCCGATAACGCGGTGGCCTGCGTCTGGCGATCCAGTTGGGTCAGCTGACTCTGTTGCGCGGCTAGTTGGGCATCACTACCTTCAACCTTGGCCGCCGCAGCGCTGGTTGCCTCCTGCATTGATTGGCGGTGTTGCTGCGCGGCGCCCAATGCCTCATGAGCTTCTTTTTGTTTTTGCTGCTGAACTTTCAGCGAATCGACCATTTGCCGGAGTTGGGCCTTCAGCTCGGTGACTTCCTGGTTGCGTGCCAGTGGCGAGCTGCCCGTCTGCTTGACCTGCCCCCCTGTCATCGACCCGCCTGGATTGATCAGGTCGCCTTCGAGGGTAACGATGCGATAGCGGTGGCCACTCGCATTGGCCAAGGCGATCGCCGCATCCATGTCCTGGGCCACGATGAGGCTGCCCATCAGGTTGGCCATCACATTTTCCAGGCGTGGGTCGTAGCTGACGAGGTCCTTGGCCACGCCAATAAAGCCGTTGCGTCCGGCCAGCGCCTGTTGCGCATTAGCTGGCAATGGCCGAGGCCGAATCACGCTAAGCGGCAAAAAAGTGGCTCGGCCACTGCGCGTTTTTTTCAAATAAGCGATCGCGTTTTTCGCGGCGGTCTCATCTTCGGTGATGATTGCCTGGAGGTTGGCCCCCAGCGCGATATCCAGCGCCTGCTGATAGGCGGCCGGCACGGTCACTAATTCGGCGACTGCCCCGATCACACCCGTCAGCGTCGCCTTTTGCTTCAAGACCACGCGCACACCTGCAAAAAAGCCGGCGTAATCTTCCTTCAACTCCTGCAGGGTCTCATAGCGGGACTTCGCACGCTGAAAAAGACTGTAACCTTTCTGATACCGGTCGCTGATGTCGGCATACTCGCGCTGCCGTGTCGCCGCCTGGGTCTCGGCCGCGGCCAGCGCCGCTTGCGCCTGCTTTTTCGCGTCGCGGTCGGCAGCGTTTTGGGTCGTCAGCGTCTCAACTTGCGCCTGCTGGGCAGCAAGCTGGGTCCGCAACTCCTTGAGCCGGGCAGTGGCCGCCGCATTTTGGTTCTCGGCGAGCTGTTGGTCCTTTTGAAGGCTGGCAACGTCATTGGCCGCACGAGCCTGTTGCTGCAGCAGGTCGATGTAATCCGCACGGGCACTTTCCAGCTGCGTCTGCAGTTGGGCCGGGGTAGCGGCCGCTTGTGTTTGCGCCGTCAGTTGGGCGGCCACTTGTTTTGCCGCCTGCGCCGTTTCGGTTTGGTGGGCGGTCAGTTCTTCGATCTTGGCCACAGCCCCCGCGAGCTGATCCCGCGCGGCTTGTTCACGCTCGCGCAGATCGCTGAGCGTCGCTTCGGCATTGGTCGCACGCTCCGCCGAAAGATTGGCCTCGCCAGTCAAGTTTTCAAGCTTCATCGATGCGCTCAGGATGGCATCGTTTAGCTCCGTTAACTGCGCGTCATAGGTCTGATCCGCGGCCGTCAATTTTTCCGAGCGGTCTTCCAAATGGGCGATCTTGCTCGTCAAAGCCGTGATCGTCTGCTTTGTGATCGTTGCATCGGCGTCAGTCTGGCTCCGCTCGGCCACCAGTTGCGCGATCTCAAGCGCGAGTAAGGCCTGGTGACTGGCATGATACTCGCCCGACAGACGTTCATAATCGCGCGCCAGGGAAGCCTGCTCAGCAAGCGGTGCGACTTGGTGCTGCAACTCGCTGACAATGTCGCTGACCCGAGCCAGATTATCGTCGGTCGTCTGCAGCTCATGCTCGGCCTTCAATTTTTGCTGCTTATACTTGAAAACGCCAGCGGCCTCTTCCAGAATCCCGCGACGGTCCTCAGGCTTACTATTGAAGATCGCCTCCACGCGGCCCTGGGAGATGAAGGAAAAACTTTCCTTGCCCAGACCCGAATCCATGAAGAGGTCCACAATATCCTTCAGCCGGACCTGCTGGTTATTGATCAGAAATTCGGATTCCCCATCACGATAAAGCCGGCGACAGACTGTGACCGTCGCCGGCTGCTCTTTGAGATAGCCATCTTGATTGTCGAACGTCATCAGCACTTCTGCCCGGTTGAGCGGCGGGCGCGTGGCGGTGCCAGCAAAAATGACGTCCCCCATTTTCTCGCCGCGCAGGCTCTTGGCGCTTTGCTCCCCAAGCGTCCACCTGATCGCCTCGGTGATGTTGCTTTTTCCGCTGCCATTTGGGCCAACGATACCGGTCAGACCGGGGACAAAATCGATCTCAGTCTTATCGGCAAAAGATTTGAAGCCATTGATCACAAGGTGCGTTAACTGCATAAAAGGTCTCTCATTTCACTTGGCTTTGAGCGTGGTCAGCGCATCTTGCGCCGCCGCTTGTTCAGCCGCTTTTTTACTGCGTCCACTGCCACTGCCGAAGATCTTACCATCCACAGCGACTTCAACGGAAAAACTGCGATCATTCGCCGGGCCACTTTCGGAAAGCAGCCGGTATTCGATCGCGACCTCACCGCCTTGCTGGACATATTCCTGTAATTCCGTCTTATGATCCATGTCGGCCGCAAATTCGCCGGCATCGATCTTCGGAAAGATCACCTGCTCCGCAAACTTAATGACAGCCCCGCGCCCCTGATCGAGATACAACGCGCCGTTGAAGGCCTCGAACAGATCTTCAAGCAGGGTCTTGCGCTTGCGGGCGCCTGCCGCCTCTTCCCCCTTGCCGAGCTTGATGTAGCGGTCAAAGTGCGCCTCTTTGGAAAAAGCCGAGAAGCTCTTGGTCTGCACGATTGCCGCCCGCATCCGGGTCAGTTTGCCCTCGGGCTGATCTGGGTAATGGCGATAGATGTAATCCGAGACAGTCAGCTCAAGCACCGCATCGCCGAGAAATTCAAGCCGCTCGTTATCCTTTAGGCCGAGTTCCTTATGTTCATTGACGTAGGATGAATGCGTGAAAGCCTCATCCAAGATCGCCAGATCCTTAAACTCGACGCCGTACCGTTGTCTCAACTCGCTGACAAACTCTGAAGCGACCATATTTTCCTCCTTGAAAGTTCCCACTGCCTAGTAATTAGTCTATTTTATTATACAAGAGCTGACACAAAAAGGCACCCGCAATTGCGAGTGCCTTTTCAGACCTGGAATTACTTCGAGGTAACGGAGACATCAGCCCAGCTAGAGGTCGGCTCCAGGCTCAAGCCCTTAACACGGTTGGTCACAGCATACAGATTCTTGATGTAAAGGGTCGGAATGACGTAAGCCTCGTCGTGCATGTACTGCTGCCACTGATGGAACTGATCGATCCGGTAATCCGTATCGAAGGCCTTGTCGCTGTTCATGTTCTTCAGCAATTCGGTGTTCTTAGCAGTGACGAAGCGTTCCCAGTTGAATGGTGCGGCTTCAGAGTACAGATCATCCTGGGAAGGTTCACTGGACATGGACCAGCCGGAATCATACATATCAACGTTAGACGCGTCGTTCATGACCGCATCCTGCCATGCGTTGGCATCCATTGGCTTGCCGCCGGTGTAGACAACGTGCAGACCGATCTTCTTCCATGCCTGCATGTAAGTCTTGTTCATCAGCTCAGTGTTCTGGTTGCCAGAAATGGTTGCCCAGTTGATGGTCAGCTTCGAGCCATCTGGGTTGGTCCGGTAGCCGTCTTTGCCCTTCTTGTAACCAGCCTTGTCAAGGAGATCTTCAGCCTTCTTCAAGCTGTATGGATAAGCCTTGATGGAGCTGTCACTCCACTTGCCAAATGCAGGCGGAATGAGGGTCGCAAGCTGCGAGCCGGTGTCTGGGTAAAGCTTTTCAGCCACACCCTTGACGTTCATGGCGTAAGCAATCGCAAGACGAAGACTCTTGTTGTTCATCTTCGCATCCTTGTTCATGACGTTCTTGCCGGTCTTAGAATCCCACTTGCCGACCTTGAAGCCCATGTATGAATAGGAAAGCGGATCTTTGCCGATGACGGTGACCTTGTCAGAGTCCTTGACCTTCGCATAAGAGGTCGGTCCAATGGCGAGCATGTCGTACTTGGCGGCAGCTGCGGCGGTCGGTGCCTGGTTAGGCGAAACAACTTCGAAGGTGATCTTCGCAAGCTGCGGCTTCTTGCCATAGTAGTATTCGTTTGGTACGAACTCAGCAGACTGGCCAGAAACGAGCTTGGTCATCTTGTATGGGCCGTAGAAGATCGGGTTCTTACGAATCTGATCAGACGAAATGAGTTTGTTGAAGGCGATGCCCTTCAGGTAGTGATAAGGAACAGCACTTTCCCAGATAAAGCCGTTACCAGAAGTATTCATGCCAGGCTTCATCTGCTTGAAGTGAATAACGACTTTCAAGCCGTTATCGCCATCTGGCATCTCGATCCCAGAAATGGTCTTTGCGGTGCCTGCGTGGTATTCCGCCATGCCGACAATGTTCTGCAGAGACTCGGTATAACGCTGGCTCTGAGTGCCTTTGTTTGCGATGATCTCGTAGGCGTATTCAACGTCCTTTGCGACCAGGGACTTGCCATCAGACCACTTCACCTTAGGATTGATCGTGATGGTCGCGGTCTTCGCGTCGTCGTCCAACTTGATGTCAGCCGCGCCGCCCTTAACAAAGGCGTAGCTATCATCAACTTTGAACAGGCCTTCGTTGGCGAACTGAATGACATCGGAGTCAACAGCGTCAACAGAAAGTTCGTTAGAGAAGATCCCGGTGAACGGAGAAGCTGACTGCTCGCCATACTTGAAGGTTGCGCCAGAAACGCTCTTCTTGTTGTTTGTCGTATACGGCTTGATCTTGGACGTGTCAGCGTTTGAGCTGGTCGTCTTTTTGCTGCTTGAGCTATTGCTACCACAAGCGGCAAGTGTTACGGCCGCGATGCTGGTAAACATCAGCGTGCCGATAACTTTCGCTTTATTCATTGCCAAACCCCCTAAAATTTGAGCAACTTACTAGAAACTCGTTCGCTTCTTTGCTCCTGTGACTATGATGATACATTATGAGAAAACGATTGTAAAGCTTAAATTCCGCTCAGAATACAATTAAATTCAGAAATCGGTCATCAGGTCCGCTGACGGGCATCTGCGGCGCGGCGAATCGCGTTGCCGAAGAAGCTGATCGACAGGGCCAACACCATGATCAACAGCGACGCTGGCAGCCAGACCCACGGATAGGCCGTGATGATATCTGGGTCGTTCGCATAAGCGATCATCGTCCCCAACGATGGCGTGTCAGGCGGCAGCCCGAACCCAAGGTAGGACAGCCCAACTTCGAGACCGATATTGCCGGCGATGCCTAAAGTCAGATCCGTAATGATCATGGACGAAATATTAGGAATCAGCTCGCGCCACATGATCGTAAAATTAGAAGTCCCTGACGTTTTTGAAGCCGCGATATAATCTCGGCTGGCCTGGGAGAAAATGAGCGAGCGCATGAGTCGCGTTGTCCCCATCCACCCAAATGCTGAAATGATCAGGACCAGGGTAACGGCGTTGTAGTGCGTCGTAATCTTCACGAGCAAGATGATGACCAGGGTCGTCGGGATGATCATGAAGAAATCAACGATACGCATCACGACATTGTCGAGGAGACCGCCAAAATACCCGCAGATCGTCCCAATGATCAAGCCGATGAACTCAGTGATCAAGGTGACCGAGACGCCGATCAAGATCGAGTTACGGCCGCCGAGCATCAAGTAGTTCCAGACATCACGGCCCGATGGATCGGCGCCGAGAATGTGGCCATCTTGTCCCGGGGCCAGGAAGCGATCCAGCAAGGAGGCTTCGGTGACCTTATCCTGGTTAAGCAGACTTCCCCAAACAGTGATCCCAATCAGCAAGGTGGCGGCGATGACTAAGGAGATCATCGCGACTTTATCATGGCGCAATTCACGCCAGATGACCTTGAAGCCAGAGGGTGTCTCGGACATTGTATTCGCGTTTGTTTCTACAGCATCGACCATATTTTTGTTTTCCATCGTCGATCCCCCCTTACTCGATCCGGATCCGCGGATCCACGATCGACATGATGATATCGGAAAGCAAGTTCCCCAGCAGTGTCATCAGCCCGAACAACAAGGTCAACGAGGTGATGATCGGATAGTCGTTGCTGTTCATCGAATCGATGAACAACTTCCCCATCCCAGGATAGGAGAAGACGTTTTCGATGAAGACCGACCCACCGATCAAACCGGTGATGGTGTTCCCCATGAACGCCGCGATTGGCAGCAGGGAGTTCCGCAGAATGTGGCGGTCAAAGACGATGCGTTCCGGCACCCCTTTGGCACGCGCGGTCCGCGTGAAGTCTTCCTGCGTGTTGTCGATGATCCCAGACCGCAGATACTGGATGATCCCGGTGGTCGAGATCACGGAGGACAAAATGGCTGGTAAGATCATATGGTAGATGCGGCTGAAGAACTTGGCAAGCAAGCCGTCAGCGGCGATCGAGATCGAACCAGTGGTTGGAAACCAACCGAGCTGGTAACCGAAGAGCCACAGGCCAAGCAGGTAGAAAACAAAGCCTGGGATGGCAATAATGGCAAATGCGTAAAAGGAGATCCCGCCGTCAATATGGGTACCCTGGTAGCGGCCGGCCAAAACGCCAAGCGGCACCGCGATCAGATACGTCAGCAAAACGGAGAACAGCGACAGCCAAATGGTGTTGCCGGCACGTTCAGCGATCAAGTTGATGACCGGCACCTTGTAGGCGTAAGACATGCCAAGGTCGCCGTGCAAAATGTTGCCGATCCAGCGGAAATATTGCACTGGCAATGGATCCAGCAACCCTAATTCCTTTTTAATGGCCTGAATCTGGTTGAGGTCCATTTGCGGTGAGAGCTTCCCTGACCCGGTGAATGGATCCCCTGGCATCAATTTGGCCAAGAAGAAAACGATCAGTGACAAAATGATGATCTGCGGGACCATGATGAGGACCCGTCGGATAATTGTCTTCCACATTACGCAAGGCCCCCCTTCAGCTTTTCGAGCTCCGAATCCGGCAGTGCGACTTGATGCGTGGCAGAGATCTGCTTCAGATCAAGGACACGGCCGTTTTCATTGTAGTAACGCGACTCTTCATCGCGATAGATGTGCTCGACTTCTTTGCGATGCGCCAGATCCGCTTCCCGAGTGGCTGGCGACATGCTTGGAATCGCTGACAAAAGACGCTGCGTGTAGATATGTAATGGATCCTTGTAGATATCTTCACGCGTGCCGATCTCAACGAACCGGCCGCGAGTCATGATCGCCATGTTTTTGCACATATGCTTCACGACACCAAGGTCATGTGAGATGAACAAATAGGAAATGTTATATTCCCGCTGAATCTGCTTCATGAAGTTCAGCACCTGCGCCTGCACGGACAGATCCAGCGCGGAAACAGGTTCATCGGCGACGATCAGCTTCGGGTTCGTGGAAACGGCCCGGGCGATGCCGATACGCTGACGCTGGCCACCTGAGAACTCGAATGGATATTTGTACATCGAGTCCGCCGGCATCCCAACGATATCCAGCAATTCGCCGACGCGTTTGCGTTCCTCTGTGTCGGACATCCGTTCAAAATTGCGAATCGGCTCCGCGATGATGTCGCGGATGCGCTTTTTCGGATTCAGACTCGACAAAGAGTCCTGGAAGATCATCTGGACATCTTTGTTGTAGTGAATCTTGCTACGATTGCTCTTTTTGGTGATGTCGACGCCCTTGTAGATGATCTGGCCGCTGGTCGGCTTTTCAAGGCCGACGACCGCTTTGCCGATCGTGGACTTACCTGAGCCAGATTCCCCGATCAGCCCGTAAGTCTCGCCTTCTTCAATGTCGAAGTTGACCCCATCGACGGCGTAAACATAATCCGTGACTCGATTGAAAAAACCGGAGCGAATCGGGTAGTGGATCTTTAAATTCTTGATCTCGATCATTGCCATGTGCTGCTCACCCCTCCGTTTGCGCCGTTAACGTGGATTCTGGTTCGTCCCTGAAATGGAAATGCTTGTAGCAGGTGCACTGAACAAAATGGTTCGGCCCTACTTCATGCATGGTCGGATGCGCTTCATGCGCCTCTTCTGGAATCCACGGAATCCGCTTGGCAAAGCGGCATGTGTCGACTTGCATTTCCTTCAAGGTCGGCACCACCCCATCGATGACATACAGTTCGTCATCATCGGAATCGGCCTGTGGCATCGACCGCAGAAGACTCCGTGTGTACGGATGGGTCGGATGCTGGAAAATGTCGTAGACGCTGCCTGTTTCGACCAGCTGGCCCGCATACATGACGGCCACCCGGTCCGCTGTTTCGGCCACGACCCCAAGATCATGCGTGATCAGGATGATGCCGGAATGCGTCTCCTTTTGGATCTGCTTGAGCAAGTCGAGAATCTGGGCCTGAATGGTCACATCCAGCGCGGTGGTCGGCTCGTCGGCGATGATGATCGGCGGCTTGCAGGCGATCGCAATGGCGATGACGACACGCTGCCGCATCCCACCGGACAACTCATGCGGATACTGGCGGAAAACACGTGGCGGGTTCGGAATGCCGACCTGGTCGAGCAGCTCAAGGACACGCTTTTCACGGTCCTCTTTGTTGAGCTTCGTATGATAGACCAAGGTCTCGGCGATCTGATCCCCGATGCGCATCAGCGGGTTCAACGCCGCCAACGGATCCTGGAAGATCATGCCGATATCATTGCCGCGAATGCGGTTATAGATCGGCTCGTTCAGGCCCACCAGATTCAGGTCGCTGTACAAAATGTCCCCAGTCACCTTGGCATTGGTCGGGTTATGCAACCCGATGATGCTGGTGGCCAGTGTACTTTTTCCTGAGCCTGATTCACCCACGATCGCGAGCACCTCGTCCTTTTTCAAGGTCAAGTTGACATCATCGACCGCATCGTAAAAATCGTCCCCGACACGAAATGCAGTGTGCAGATGCTGGATATCTAAAAGCAGATCCCCTGGCTTATCCACAGTGATTCCCCCTTTTTCCATCAAATCCCGACCAGATCTTAATGATGAGAGCCAGATTAGACTTCAAATGAATTTATGATTCATTATATATAAGGCCCTGCGGATATGCAAGTTAAGTTCGCGATTGCCGCGCGGTTTTTATCAAATATTCGCGGCAAAAAAATAGCAGTTCGCAGGCCAGAAAAATCGGTTGCATTATCATTTTTGTGGACGGTATTTCTCATTTCTAAGACACAATTTCATTTTCGTTTGAAGATCGCAGACAAATGTCGGGCTGAGATGGACATGTCAGCCGCCATCCGCGGCCACGACATTTTCTGAGGTTGGGCCACACCGCATCCAAAAAAAATTGCAAAAAAGTGGTCGTTTCCCGCCGACCGATTGGACACAAAAAAGAGGCCACCTCTGCATTCAGAGATGACCTCTTACACTATCTGACACGATCGCATTTGACCGCGCCGCAATTGCTTATCTCGTGTTAGTTCGCTTGATGGGTCATGACATACTGGACCGCGTCGCCCACCGTCACGATCTTTTCGGCATCCTCATCGGGAATCTCGGCCCCAAAGGTATCCTCGAGTTCAAGCACGAACTCAACGATATCGATGGAATCGGCATCAAGGTCTTTTTTGAAGTTCAGGTCGTTTGAGATCTTCGCTTCCGGGATCTGAAAATGATCTTGAATCAACCCAGAGATTTTTGCGAATACTTCTTGCTCAGTCATGACGTCCTCCTTGTGCTTAATACGCATTACAGCATAGCGGTTTTATGCGCCTTTGTCCACTTATTTCACCTGGTGGGTCCGTCAATCCTTGGGCGCGGCCACCGGATGGGCAGTGAACCAGTCGACGACCTTGGCCAGCGTCTGCCCTTGCACCATCGCATCGATCTGCTTGACCGTGTAGTAGACCGCATCCGCATCCGCGCCGCCATGCGCTTTGACGACAGGCGCCTTCAGCCCAAGCAGCACTGCACCACCGTAACTGGAGACATCGAAGGTTGAGGCGATGCCGCGGACCTGTTGCTGCAGGAGGAGGCCGCCGAGCTTGCCCTTGACCCCGCCGTTCATGATCGCGTCCTTGACCAAGTGCATGATCGACTTGGCTGTGCCTTCGATGGCCTTGAGGGTCGCGTTGCCCGTAAAGCCATCCGTGACCACGACATCCGCGACGCCACGCAGCAGACTGTCACTTTCAACATTCCCAATAAAATCGATACCGGCTAGCTCGGACAACAGTTGGTACGTCGTCTGGTGGAGCTCATCGCCCTTATTTGCCTCGGTGCCGTTGTTGAGCAGGCCGATGCGTGGGGCCTTGATGCCCCGCACATCGCGGGCGTAAAAATCACCCATGATCGCATATTGAACCAATTGAGCAGCCCGATTGTCCGCATTGGCGCCGACATCGAGCATGTTGAAGCCGCGACCATCCAGTGTCGGCAAGGTCGGCATCAGGCCGGGGCGATCGATGCCCTTGATGCGGCCGACGATGAACAGCCCCGCGGCTAACAGCGCCCCGGTCGAACCCAAGGAAAAACACGCATCCGCTTCGCCGTTTTTCACCGCCTGGGCAGCCAGGACCATCGACGCATTTTTCTTCGTGCGAATAGCACGGACCGGCTCGTCATCGCTATTGATCTTTTCGGTCGTATGCACCAGCGTGAGGCGCTCATCGCTTTTGATCAGCGGGCGAATCTTAGTCTCGTCGCCATAAAGCAAAAACTCGACATCCTTGAGCTCGTCGCGTGCGCGCTCGACGCCTTGAATCACGACTTCCGGGGCATGGTCGCCGCCCATTGCATCCACTGCGATTTTCATCTGTCCAACTTCTTCCTATATAAAAGTGTGTTCAGTCTCTCAATTATATCAATCTAAGCTGCCTTGCGTCTGTTGCTGGCGGGCCAGGTACCCCCGCAGCGGCGCAAATTCCGGTGCCGACAGCCCTGGGTCCGCCTCAAACAGTGTCTCGGCGGCTTGCTGCGCGGCGTTGAGCACCGCGTAATCGCCAACTGGATCGCCGAGCTTGAACGCCGGCAGCCCGCTTTGGTTCGTGCCGAAGATATCCCCGCCGCCGCGCATTTCCAGATCCTTTTGCGCCAGTAAAAAACCATCCTGTGTCTGCGTCATGATCTGCATGCGGGCCACACCGGTCTCATTTTTCGGATCGGCGACCAAAATGCAGTAGGCCGCGGCCGAACCACGGCCCACGCGGCCACGCAACTGATGGAGCTGCGCAAGGCCAAACCGGTCGGCATCGAAAATGATCATCACGGTCGCGTTTGGCACATCCACCCCGACTTCAACGACCGTCGTGGACACCAAGAGTTGCACCTCGCCATCGCTGAAAGCCCGCATGATCGTGTCCTTCTCGTCATTTTTCATCTGCCCATGCAGCAGCGCGACCTTGGCCACCTCATGAAAGGCATGGTCCATGTCCTCATACAGCTGCTCGGCGTTTTGCAGATCGATCTTCTCCGACTCCGCGATCAGTGGCGTGATGGCAAACACCTGGTGGCCGGCCAGCAGCTCCGTCTTGATCCGCGCCATGGCGTCGCGCAACTGATTCTTGCGCACCCACGTTGTCGTGATCGGCTGCCGGCCCGCTGGCAACTCGTCGATCGTCGACACATCCATTTCCCCATAGGCGGTGATGGCCAGGGTTCGAGGAATTGGGGTGGCCGTCATCGCGAGCAGATCCGGCTTCAACCCTTTTTCCTGGAGAATCTTGCGCTGCTGGACGCCAAAGCGGTGCTGCTCATCGATCACGACCAAGCCAAGTGCAGCGAAGTTGACCTCTTTTTGAATCAGCGCATGGGTGCCGATCACAATGTCGACATCCCCTGTCATCAGGCCATCCAGTGTCGCCCGCCGCTCCTTGCCCGGCGTGCTGCCCGTCAGTAAGCGAATTCGCACGGGAAAATCGGCGAAGAGCTTCGTTAGCTTGGCAAAATGCTGCTCCGCCAGCACTTCCGTCGGCACCATCAAGGCTGCCTGGTAGCGCGCGGTCACCGTCGCGTAAAGCACGATCGCGGCGACGATGGTTTTGCCTGAGCCGACATCGCCTTGCAACAGGCGATTCATGTGGCGCGGCCGGCGCATGTCGCGGCAGATCTCATTGACCGACCGTTTCTGCGCGTTGGTCAGATCAAACGGTAGCGTTTTGATCAGCGCCTTGAGCTCGTCGTTATCATACGGAATCGCCAGCCCGTTGGCAACATTTAAGTCGTCCTGGCGCAGGCTTTGAATCTTGCACTGAAACAGGAAAAATTCGCGGAAAATCGCACTGCGCCGGGCGGCCTTAGCCTCATCAGCGTCGCTTGGAAAATGCATCCCGTGGACGATTGCCTGATCCGGCAACAATTTCAGCCGCTCACGCACCGCCAGCGGCACCACATCCGGAATATTTTGGCCATCGCGCGCCCAGGCCGCCTTGATCAAGTCGATCACGGTGCTTTGGCGAATATATTTATTCACCGTGTAAATGCCGGCAAGGGATGGCGCGTCCTCTGTCTGCGTGGCGAGCACCTTCATGCCGGTCAATGTGTGGCGCGCGGCGTCCCATTTGCCATAGATTGCCGCCTCGGTGCCCATAGTGAAGCGATCCTTCAGCCAGGGCTGGTTGAAAAATGTCACCAGCACCACCGCATGCACCACCTGAATTTTGACATTCAGTCGGTTTTTATGCGGGCCAAAGCGCGTGACCACTGGATCACTCACGACGACGCCTTTGACTGTCAATTTTTCCTGGTCGGCCGCAAGTGTCAGGTCCTTGACCTGCAGATCATCGTAGCGGTAGGGAAAATAAAATAGCAGATCCCCGACCGTGCGAATTGCAAGGGTCGCCAGCGCATCCGCGCGTTTTGGCCCGACGCCTGGCAGCACCGTGACCGGATCATCGATCGCCATCTTTTCCCTCCTTTCGAATGCAAAACAGGTTTTGGTTCATCAACAAAAGTCCATTTCAGTTGAAGCGCAAAACACGCCTTTTACCTCAAAATAAAAACCGCCTGCACGTTCTCAGCGCAAGCGGTCATCATTACTCCACCGAGACCAGATACGGATAAACGGGTTGGTCGCCGTGATGGATCTCGACCTCCAATTCGTCATTTGCTTCCTGAATGGCGGCCGCGATCGCCTCAGCTTCGTCTTCGCTGCCACCTTCACCGATGATCAAGGTGATGATCTCGCTATCCTCATCGATCATCTGCAAGATCATGTCCTCAGCGGCTTTTGCGCGATCGCCTTCGCTGACCTTGATCTTGCCATCAATGATGCCCATCCAATCATCCTTGTGAATCGCCAGGCCGTCGATCGTTGTATCGCGAATCGCCTGCGTGACCGAGCCAGACACAACATTGGCCAATTCCTCGGTCATTGCTTCTTGATTCGCGTCAAGATCAGCCTCCGGATTGTAACCCAGCATCGCCGTCAAGCCTTGGTTGATCGTCTTGGATTTGACGATCGCGACTTCAACGGCCGCCGCCTTGGCCGCTTCTTCGGCTGCCATGAAAATGTTGCCGTTGTTTGGCAACACGATCACGCGCTTGGCATGCGCCGCGTTGATCGCATCCAAAATATCATTGGTGCTTGGATTCATCGTCTGGCCGCCGCTGAGCACATGGGTCACCCCAAGGCTCTTGAACAGCTCACTGAGGCCATCGCCCGCCGCGATCGCGACCACACCACTTTCTGCAAGCGGCTGTGGTTTCGCTTTTTCCTCTTCTTCGCGCTCGATGATGCTTTCGTGCTGCAGGCGCATGTTGTCGACTTTTATTTTCGCCAATTCACCGTACTGTTGGCCGTAGCGGAAAACAGTGCCAGGATGCTCGGTGTGCACATGGACCTTGACCACTTCATCGTCGGCGACAACCAACGTGGAGTCACCCAGCGAGTTCAGATAATTGCGGAAGGTCTCATAGTCAAACGGCTTATCGCGGCCCCCGGTGCCCAAAGTGACCATCATTTCCGTGCAGTAGCCGTAAACAATGTCTTCAGGATTGAGCTGCGCCTGGGCGCCTTGATGATGGGTCGCGTTGACCATTTCGTTCATCTCGGCTTCATCCGGCACATAAGCGTCATCGGCGACATCTCCGGACAAGCCTTCGCGGAAGCCTTCATATATGAAGACCAACCCCTGACCACCGGAATCCACAACGCCGACCTCTTTGAGAACTGGCAACAGATCTGGCGTTTTCGCCAAGGCGCGCTTGGCCGCTTTGACCACACTGGTCATCACCGCAACCGCATCATTGGTCGTGCCAGCCGTCTTCAATCCGGCCTTAGCCCCTTCGCGCGCAACGGTCAAAATTGTGCCTTCGACAGGCTTCATCACTGCTTTATAGGCCGTTTCGACCCCAGCGGCAAACGCATCCGCCAAGTCTTGCGCGGTCAGTGTCTGCTTTTTCTCAACACTTTTGGCGAAGCCGCGGAAAAGCTGGGAGCTAATGACCCCAGAATTCCCGCGCGCGCCCATCAGCAGGCCCTTGCCCAGCAATTGCGTCAGCGCGCCGACATGGTCGCTGTCGCTTTCCAGCACCGCCTTAGCGCCGGTCTGGAAGGTCAGATTCATGTTGGTGCCGGTGTCGCCGTCCGGAACGGGAAAAACATTCAACGAATTGACAAATTCCGCATTTTTATTGATACGATGCGCGGCGACGCGAATCATATCCTGGAACTTTGCGGCTGTGATCTCAGTAACTTCCACCTAACAAATCCTCCTCAACGCGCTAGTCCTCGTCGCCCAGCACGCGGACGCCTTGAACGATCACTGTGACCTCATTGGCTGTGACACCGAGCATCGTTTCAAGATTATACTTCACTTTATCTTGAACGTTGCGACAAACTTCCGAGATCTTCGTGCCATAACCGACGACAATATTCACCTCGACCGCCACGCCATTGTCTTGCTGGCGAACAACGACCCCACGGGAATAATTCTCGCGGTTCAAAATATCATTGAGGTTATCGCGAATCTGATTTTTGCTGGCCATGCCGACGATACCGTAAATATCCGTTGCTGCGCCACCGACTACTGTCGCGATCACGCTGTTTGCAATATCGATCGTGCCCAGCTTGGTTTTGATTTTGACCGCCATGTGCTGACCTCCTCTTATTCTGTTGGGTTTCTAAGATAGTTTATCATAGCACTACCCGTTTTTAAAGCAACCGGCCCCGGCCTGGATCTGCTGTCAAGTATTTTCACTTTGCAAAAAACATTGCATTCAACACGGCGTTATGATAAGTTAGTCAAGTGAAAAATTCGCAGCACGCGGATAAGCAAGGAGGTCCACGATTTGGCAAAAGACGTCATTACAGGTCGTCACACCACGTTTGGCAACAAGCGCTCCCATGCGCTTAACTCAAGCCGACGTTCTTGGAAGGCAAACCTGCAGAAGGTCCGTATCTTGATCGACGGCAAACCAAAGCGCGTTTGGGTATCTGCCCGCGCGCTGAAGTCCGGCAAAGTGACTCGGGTCTAACCTGAACATAAAAATTGCGGTGTCCCCAGTGGACGCCGCTTTTTTTGTGCCGCCCCCAGTTGGGACGAAGAAAATAATGGGATGCCGTCACACAACGATGGCAGGCGTTGTTATGGGCGTGTTGTTCTTTGAGAACGGAAATCTCGCGCATTGGCCTTCGAAACTAGCAACTGTCATTCTCGGAGAACGCGAGACTGCAAGCGCATCTGGGCAGCCGGACTCAGGGTCCACAAATTTGCCGCTTTTGGTTGCGAAAGACAACATCCGCGGTCCCAGGGTCCGCTCGCTCCCAAATAACTGCCGAAAACTAATGTCACGCCATCACACTGATTGTTGCCACACGCCCCCGGGGCGTGCGGACATTTTTTTGGACCGCCGTTTTGCTAAAGTGCACAACGACGGTGTTCGTTCAGGTTTTTACCTCCCAAAGAATTTTTTCGTCTCTTGGTGTTATACCAGTTGAGATATGTATTCAGTGCTTCTTCAAAGCCATCTAATGTTGTCTTCGACCAATCGTGGTTATAGAAGAACTCTGTCTTTAAATGCCCAAAGAGG
>NZ_RHOG01000060.1 GCF_003946405.1 Lacticaseibacillus yichunensis
CTCTCATATAATGAGCCGTTTGAATAGCTCGATTTGTTGTTACTAGCGAATTGACTTCGCTCATGTTTAATTCTCCGGCCAATTAAGGCCGAATCACCTACACATTTACGAAACTTTGTTCAGTTTTCAAAGGACGACTTGTCCAAAAGACAACTTTAACATCCTAACATTTCGCATCTTTGCTGTCAACGATAAGTTTTCAGTCGGTTGCTTGTGTCAGTGCTGTCATTGCCTCGACGACGCTATTTATATTATCAGGCAGACCGCGTCCCGTCAACTTTTTTCAACAATATTTGGCATTCGCGAACACTATTTGCCAGCGAAAATAGAACGTTTGGTTTCTTGCGAAGATTTGCGGACAAAGCGGCCACGCCGGCGACTTATCGTGCGGAACTTTTCTAATGAAAAAAGCACCCCCGAGTCGGAGTGCTTTTTTCATAATCATGGACGCAATGTTGGAAAAAGCAGAACGTCGCGAATTGAAGCCGCATCAGTCAACAGCATCACCAGGCGGTCGATACCAATGCCCAGACCCCCAGTTGGTGGCATCCCATATTCCAATGCCTCGATAAAGTCTTCATCGATGCCCTGCGCTTCGTCGTTTCCTTGCGTCTTTTCAGCTGCTTGGGCTTCAAACCGTGCGCGCTGATCGATAGGATCATTGAGCTCAGTAAAAGCGTTGGCGTATTCATTGCCATGCATAAAGAGCTCAAAGCGATCCACAAACCGTGGGTCCTTTTGACTCTTTTTGGCAAGCGGGGAGATCTCGATCGGATGGCCGTAGATGAAGGTCGGCTGCGTCAATGTCTCCTCGACAAATTCCTCGAAGAAAGCATTGATGATATGGCCGGTCTTCCAATAAGACTCATAATGAACACCATGGGCAGCCGCGACCTTTTTCGCCTCGTCATCGCTCATTGGCTGCCAAAAATCGACGCCAGTTTTGTCTTTGATTGCATCGACCATATGCACCCGCTGGAACGGCGCGTCGAGATCGATCAGCTGTCCTTGATACGTCACTTTTCCCGTGCCTAGGACCTTTTGCGCAGCATAGCGGAAAATGCCCTCCGTTTCGTCCATCACATCGGTCAGATCCCAGTAGGCGGCATACGTCTCAAGCTCGGTGAATTCTGGGTTATGTTTCGTGTCGATGCCTTCGTTGCGGAAGACACGCCCAATTTCATACACGCGTTCCATCCCACCGACGATCAACCGCTTGAGATGAAGCTCCAATGCGATGCGTAGATAGAGGTCAATGTCCAGGGCGTTATGATGCGTAATAAACGGCCGCGCGCTCGCGCCACCCGCCTGGTTATGCAGCACTGGCGTTTCAACTTCGAGAAAATCATGACCATCCAGATATTCACGCACCGCGCTAATAATGCGACTGCGCTTAACGAAGCGGTCGTAGCTTTCCTCATTCGAGATCAGATCCAAATAGCGCTGGCGATAGATCTGTTCGACATTCGTGAGCCCATGATACTTATCCGGCAACGGGCGCAATGCCTTGGTCAAAAAAGTCAGGTGCGTGGCCCGCACCGTCAGCTCACCTGCATCTGTTTTCATCATGTCGCCATCGATGCCGAGAAAATCACCGATGTCCGCTTGCTTAAACAGCTTGTAGTTCTCCTCCCCGACCACATCTTTGCGGACGTAGATCTGAATCTTGCCTGAGCGATCACGCAGATCGGCAAAGCCGACCTTGCCTTTCCCTCGTTTGGACATCATGCGCCCCGCAATCACCGTCTCCGGTGCCGCTTCCCCCAGTGCCTCTTTGTCCTCGCCATCAAACTTGGTGTGGAGCTCAGCCGCCAAGTCAGTGCGGTCAAAGCGGTGCCCAAATGGATCGATACCCGCTTCGCGTAAGTTATCCATCTTCTGGCGACGCGCGAGCATCTGATCATTCAATTCTGCTTGTTCCTTTGCCAACGTGAACCCTCCGTTTCAGTTTCCTTTTTTGATAATGACGACTTCCTGTGGAAAAAGCAAGCGTCACCGGTATTTAGCGCTGTGTTTCCGCCTCGCGTTGCTCAGTTTCTTCAATAAAACGGTCAAAAATATCGTCGACCTCTTGCTCTGTGTTCACGCTCATCGCGGCTGCCTTGGTGCGGGCTGCATGCGGCACGCCTTTCAGATAGTACGCCGCCTGCGCCCGAAATTCGGGTACGCCGATCTTTTCACCCTTGAGTTCAACGAGCCGATGCAGCTGCAATTTGGCCGTTTCTATTTTTTCACGTGGCGTCGGCTCCGGCTGCAGTTCGCCCGTGCGAAGGTAAGCCTCGACCTGTGTCAACAGCCACGGATTGCCCAGTGCAGCGCGGCCGATCATGACTGCATCCGCCCCGACTTCATCGATCATCCGCTTGGCGTCTTGCGGCGTGCGGACATCCCCATTACCCATGAATGGAATGGTCAGCTGTGAAGCCACCTCATGTAAAATGTTCCAGTCTGCATGCCCTGTATAGAGCTGCTTGCGGGTGCGGCCATGCATCGCCAGCGCACTGGCACCAGCGCGTTCGGCAGCTAAGGCGTTTTCGACAGCCAAGATATGGTCCTGGTCCCAGCCTGTCCGCATTTTCACCGTCACCGGCTTGTGTACGGCATCAACGACCGCCGCGACCATTTCGTAGACCTTGTTCGGATCGAGCAACCAGTGCGCGCCTGCATCCGTCTTGGTGACCTTGGGAACAGGACAGCCCATGTTGATGTCGATGATATCCGCGGCCGTGTTTTGATCAATGAATTTCGCCGCGTTGACCAACGTCTCCTTGGTCCCGCCGAAGATCTGTATGGAGATCGGGTGTTCCCGGGGATCGACAAACAGCATGCTAAGCGTCTTTTGGTTGTGATACATGATGCCGCGATCCGAGATCATCTCGCACACCACCAGGCCAGCCCCAAACTCCTTGCACGTCACGCGAAAGGCCGCATTTGAGATTCCGGCCATCGGGGCAACGACCACGCGATTGGGTATGGTCACATCGCCGATCTGCCAACTCTGATCTGTCGTCATTTTGTTTCCTCCTGAGTCATCAATGCCGATAATTCCGCTTCCGAATACTGATAATGGGCGCCGCAGAATTTGCAGACCGCTTCTGCCCCATGATCCTCGTCGATCATCTGCTGTAGGTCCTTGTGCGCCAAAGTTGCGAGGACTTCGGCAAAATGGGCCTTGCTACAGGTGCACTGAAACGCGACCGGTTGGGTGTTCAGCACCTTGAGTGGCCGGGTGCCCAGCGTCCGCGCGGCGATCTGTTCTGGCGTCAGGCCCGCCTTGAGCATTTCCGACACCAGCGGCAACGTCTTGATCGTGGTCACGACCTCATCTAGTGCCGCATCCGTCGCATCGGGCAACGCTTCGACCAGAAAGCCCCCTGCATGGCCGATCGTCTCGTCACCATTGACAAAGACGGAAAGGCCGACCGCTGACGGAATCTGTTCCGATTGGGTCAGATAGTAGGCAAAATCGTCCCCGAGCTCGCCCGAAACTAAGGCGACCTGACCCGTAAATGGATCGCCGACCCCAATGCTCTTGGTCACGACCAGCAAGCCGTTTTTCCCGACGGCCTGGCCCACATCGATCTTCCCAACCAAATTGAGGGGCAGGTCGACATGCGGGTTTTCAATGTAGCCACGCACATTGCCATTTGCCTCGCCATCTGCCACGATCGCGCCGGCCGGGCCATCGCCTTTGATGCGGACCGTCAGGAGGTCATCGTCATCTTTAAGCCCAGCCGCACTCAACAGCGCTGTTGCGACCAGTGCCCGCCCCAATGCAGCTGAGCTAGCCGGCCAGGTGCCATGCCGCCGTTGTGCTTCTGCCACGGTCTGCGTGGCATCGACGGCGAATACGCGGAAAAAGCCGTCCTCCGAAACTGCCGTGATCAATTTGTCTGCCATTTTTTTGCCTCGTTTCTTGCATTAAACGCCAATTATCATACCAGAAACTGCGCGCCGCGCCAAACCGGCGGCAACATTGCGGCTACAACTGCCGCAACCGCGCACGGGAGCCCGACTCAGAAAGCCGGCGCAGTGAGGCCACCAAGTGCATTCAGAATAGCAAAAAAGCCAGCGCTCTGCTGGCCTTTTTGGCGTCAAAAATTATGGGTCTAAAATTTTTGGTGTTGATTTTGACAACGCCGGAAGTTTTGGACCTTTTTTGAATAACAAAAAAGGCACCTGGTCTTCCCCGGTGCTATGCTTTAAGC
>NZ_RHOG01000061.1 GCF_003946405.1 Lacticaseibacillus yichunensis
AGCCGGCAAAACATATCAAATTAACTATAAAGTCATCACTGAACGGTCAAAGTCAGCAGCCTAGTTCAGTACTGACTAGAATAATGGAAACCGAAAAAATCGACTTATTGAAGACCTATTTGAGCCTGTACATCGAACACTTTAAGGTGCTGGCGGCAATGCAGCAGGGCGATGACAGTCTTGTTGTCCTGGATGTCCGCAATGCCCCGGCCGCCGTCAAAGAGGTGCAGATCAAAGGCGCATTGCCAATGCCGGCCAAAGATCTGGCCGCGCGAATCGGAGAACTCGATTCCACCAAGACTTATGTTGTTTATGACTGGACCGGTGGCACCACGCTTGGCAAAGTCGCACTATTGATATTATTGAGCCACGGCTTCAAGGCTTTTGAACTCGCCGGTGCGCTGGAAGGCTGGCGGGGCATGAACCTGCCGGTGGAACCAGCGAAGTAAGGTGGGCATCACCCCTTAAGTCACTCCATCAGATCGACCTCTTGAAAAAGATTTTCGAGGGGCCTTTTTTTATTCGGCAAATCAGTCGCCATTAATGATCGGTTATTTCATCGGCCCCCGGAGTCCGCGAGCCACGACTCAGTAGCGGGTGGCAAAAACAAATTGCGTGTTATTTCGCTAATGGGTAAACTGATGTGGGGAAATGATTTTGGGGCTACGGGAGGATACGCATATGAAATTACTGATACTCGGCGCCAGTGGTCAGATTGCACGCCTCGTTGAAACACGCATCCTGAACGAGGACGCATTTCAAGAAGTTGAGCTGACTCTGTTTTTGCGTAATAGCGACCGGCTTGCGGCGTTGAAAAATGAGCCGCGCGTCACGATCATCGACGGGGACCTCGCCAATCTCGACGCGGTGACAGCCGCCGTTCAGAATCAGGACTTGGTACTCCTAGCAACCGTCGACACCGACCCTGAAAAGGGGGTCACCCGCAACGTGATCAAGGCGATGCAGACGAAAGGCGTAACGCGGCTTCTTGCGGCCAGTTCCATTGGCATCGCTGGCGAAGAGCCAAATCGGCGTTTCCACGCGTGGAATCAGGAAACACTGGCGGATGCCCTGCCACCGATGCGCCAGGCTGCAGATTTGTTGACCGAGTCTGGGTTGGCGGTTACGATTCTACGCTTTGCCTGGATGAATAATGGCAATGAGATTCGTTATACCATTACAAAGGCCGGCTCATTAATGGCGGGTGGTTCAGGCTCGCGCAAGAGCATGGCCGATGCGATCTTGAAAATTGTGGCCGACCCGAGCCTTTACGTTGGCGAAACAATTGGCATCGCGGACCCGACGACCAAAGATGCGCCCAGCGCGGAATGATTTGGAGGCGACCCGATGAACAAAGCACGCGTTGAAGCCTTTACTGATGCCATCGTGGCAATCGTGATGACAATCATGGCGCTGGAGATCAAAGCGCCAGAAGGAAGCTCGGCGGCGAGCCTGTGGCATGAGGCGTTTTATTTTCTGGCGTTCATCATCAGTTTTATTGTCATTGCCAGCTCGTGGTATCACCATCATTATTTCTTTTCAAAAGCTAAGTGGATTTCCAAGCGCGCATTTTGGGCAAATACGTTGTGGCTGCTTTTAATGGCGTTTTTCCCTGTGGCGACTGGCTGGGTCAGCGAACACCTGAATGATCGCGCTCCGGAATATTTCTACTTTTTCGTTTATGTGGCGTGGGCGATCGCGTATTATTTGCTGAATTATGTGCTGGTGAGGGACAATCCGGACGCGTCATTTCGGATGAGCGCATCGCTGAGTCGGTTCTCGCACTGGGCGATCGACCTTTCGTTATCGGTGATCGGCATCGTGTTGATCTGGTTTTTGCCGATCTCCGGAATGGTGATCGTAATCATTCAGAGTTTGACTTGGGCTGTGATGACGCCTGCCGATTCGGACCATGTTGCGTAAGGTGACTCTGACTGTTGGGCTTCTCGGAAATATTTTCGAGGAGTCCTTTTTGAAAAATGGCGAATGGCTAATCTGTTTTAAACGATTCATTAAAGCGCCATCATTCGAATTGGTGTATCATGATTGCAATCAGATTTTCGAGGAGGAATGGCAATGACCACTGTGAACGTGATCGGCGCCGGCTTGGCCGGCAGCGAAGCCGCTTGGCAGATCGCCAGCCGCGGCGTGGATGTGAACCTTTATGAGATGAGGCCCAAGCAAACGACCCCGGCGCATCACACGGACCAGTTTGCCGAGCTGGTCTGCACCAATTCGCTGCGCGCAAATAGCGTGACGAATGGCGTCGGCCTGCTGAAGGAAGAGATGCGGCGGCTGAATTCTGTGATCATGATGGCGGCCGATGCCACGGCGGTGCCGGCTGGCGGCGCCTTGGCGGTGGACCGCGAGCCATTTTCCGCGCTCGTGACGAAAACACTGAGGTCGCATCCCCGCATCCATGTGATCGAAGAGGCGGTCGAGACCATTCCGGAAGGCATCACGGTGGTGGCGACGGGGCCTTTGACCGCGCCGAAAATGGCGGAGGCAATCGTCGCGCTGAATGGCGAAGACGGCCTGCACTTTTTCGATGCGGCCGCGCCAATTCTCGATGCGAACTCCATCGACATGGACATCGTCTACAAGAAGTCGCGCTACGACAAGGGCGAGGCAGCGTACCTCAATTGCCCAATGGACCGCGATCAATTTTTCGCGTTTCAGCGGGAACTGGTCAATGCCGACGTCGCCGAGGGACATGATTTTGAAAATTTGACTGTCTTCGAGGGCTGCATGCCGATCGAGGTGATGGCAAAGCGCGGTGAACGCACGATGCTGTTTGGCCCACTGAAGCCGGTCGGGTTGGCGGATCCGCGCACAGGCCGCGATCCGTATGCGGTGGTTCAGCTGCGGCAGGACAATGCGGCGGCGAGCCTCTACAACATTGTCGGGTTCCAAACGCATCTCAAGTGGGGCGAGCAAAAGCGCGTGTTCCGCATGATTCCTGGTCTGGAAAATGCGGTGATCGTCCGTTACGGCGTGATGCATCGAAATACTTATATGAATGCGCCTGTTGTGTTGAAAGATACCTATGAAAGTACGCGTCGTTCGGGATTATTTTTCGCCGGGCAAATGACTGGGGTCGAAGGGTATGTTGAGTCCGCGGGCTCTGGCCTGGTCGCGGGGATCAATGCGGCGCGGCTGGCGCAGGGGCTGGACGCGTTGACGTTCCCAGATGACACGCAGATTGGCGCGATGGCGCACTACATCACGCACACGGACGCCAAGCATTTCCAGCCGATGAACGCAAACTTCGGCATCATGCCTGCGCTTCCGACCCGCATCAAGGACAAACGCGAGCGCAATCAAGCCTTGGCAGACCGGGCTTTGGCGACGCTCGATGGGTTCCTGCCGACTGCCAATGCCGACGTTGCGGTAGAAACCGCGCAGTGACGGGATTCTTGCTCGCGTCAGGTTGCCTGAGATTCGCCCTAGGACGTCGCGTTCGCGCGAAAATGTGGATAGTTGGTCGAACGGAATGCTAGAGACGCGTTTGGGCGTTCTGAGGTGTGAGCGCAAAACTTTGTGATAGCCGGATCGTTTTATGAAGGCGTTTTTGATGATCGAGCTGGAAGGTTTCGCGGTGAACACCGATAAACAGAAACGCGCCAGGGAATGGATGGAATTCCTTCGCGATAATCAATCGGCGGTTGATGCGACGCTGGCAGGTGAGCACTTGCGGGTCGAACAGATCTTTTCGGTTGAGCTGGCGGGGCGCCTGTATCTCTGTTGGTATACGGATGGCGAGGATGGCGGCGCCGATGTGACCGCGTCTGCCGCGTCCGTCGATCGGGTGCATGTCGCTTTTTGGCGGGAATGCATTGACGAGTCGGTGCCATGCATCAAATTTGCGCTGGGGAATTTATTTCGCGCTCAGCCATGATCTTATGGAAAATGCCCACGTTGCGAATCGCGACGTGGGCATTTTGCCTCATAAGTCGTACGGAACTGGTGTGATGCCATCACATTATTTTCAGGCTATTCCCGGGAAGGCTCCCAAAAGGGCGTGCGGACATTTTTTTGGACCGCCGTTTTGCTAAAGTGCACAACGACGGTGTTCGTTCAGGTTTTTACCTCCC
>NZ_RHOG01000062.1 GCF_003946405.1 Lacticaseibacillus yichunensis
CGATAAACCATGGATAAAACCTCCGAGTGAATTTCGTAAATGCACGGGAAATGTCTGAAAACCGGAATTTCGTATGCGTTTATTATATGACAGTAATGACCTAAAATCACTAGTATCAAATGCTACACGTTTTTGAACAGCCACTAACTACTTGTTGATATTTGTCTTGTTGACGGTCAATGTCTTTCCAACTCTGACGGCACTCTTTTCAATGTTTCGTCAGGTGCGGGAGGACGATGTACTTACCGACTGGCTCAAGAAGTTCTGGCTCGCATATCGACAGGATTGGCGGCACAATTGGTTGCTCGCTGGGCTCTTTACCTTAGTCAGCGCGGTGCTGACGTTTGATCTGTTGTACGTCACCGCATATCAGATGCCGCGATTTTTTGCCTATATTGTTGGTGGGTTACTTGCATTGGTTGTTGTGCTCTTCTTGACATGCGCCTTGCTTCAGGCGAGCTACCAACTCAGTATCAAAGATTTGCTTTGGGATGCCGTTTACCTCCCAATCAGGCATTTGCCTAGAATGCTGGCAGTGCTGGTGCTTGTAATCGGGTTCTTTGTCATCACCAAAGCTACGAATTGGCCACTTCTCCAGAGCACATTTGCTGGGTTGATTGCACTGACCGCGTATTGGATGCTACACCCGCTTTTGATTCAACAGGAAGAACAACAGAATAGAGGGGCAACTGATGAACAACGTTAAGTTTATTGGGGCAGAATCATTTATCGAAGGGCAACACGATTTCTTGCGAGAGCTTGGCTTCTCGGAAGAGACTGAAGGAAGGCCAATAGTCCTAGAACAGACCGACGCGCCAATCCTGCAAGTAGAGAAGATGCAAACTAGTGTGATTCGTTATCACGATCAGGTACAGATCATCCGCGGACTCCTTATTTGGAAACAACTTCAAGAGGAGCAAACGAATGACGAGGTGGTCAATTTTCGACGGATGGGGCCGATGCTCGATCTCTCGCGAAATGCAGTCATGAAACCTGAGGCAATGAAACAGTTTCTGCGGCGGATTGCGCGCTTGGGTCTCAATACCTGCATGCTTTACATGGAAGACGTGTATGAGGTTCCAGAGTATCCCTATTTTGGGTACATGCGCGGGCGTTACACGCTAGCCGAGCTCCGCGACTTGGACGATTTCGCGGCGGCGTTAGGTATTGAATTGATACCGGCGATCCAGACGCTTGGTCATCTGCTGTTGCCATTGAAGTGGGGCTTTTCAAAGGCCTTCCAAGACACACGGGATATTCTGCTGGTTGGCGAGGAACAAACCTACACATTTATTGATCATTTGTTGCGACAGATCTCGCAAGCGTTTCGGTCAAAGAGGATTCACATTGGGATGGATGAGGCCTGGACTCTCGGGTCCGGGATGTATTTGAAGAAAAACGGTTATCACCCACAATTTGAGATCATGACCCAACATCTCAAGCGTGTATTGGCCTTGACTAAGAAGTATGGGCTTGAGCCGATGATTTGGAGTGATATGTTTTTCAGGGCCAACTCAGCGACTGCTGATTATTACGATGAGGCCGTCAACTTCACTGATGAGATGATCAAGGCGGTGCCTGACGTTGAGCTGACACTTTGGGATTACTACCATGTTGATCCGACTATCTATGAACGACTGCTGAAAAGGCATTATCAGCTCTCTGATAAAGTCTCTTTTGCTGGCGGCGTGTGGACATGGAATGGGCTCGCACCAAACTATGGCAAAACGATTGCGACCACACAAGCCGGACTGGCAGCCGCGAAAAAAATGCAGGTTAAGGACATCTACGCGACGCTTTGGGGCGACGATGGGCAAGAGACTTCAGTCGATACATCATGGTTTGGGCTGGCCTTATTTGCTCAGTATCAATACGCGGCTGAACCGAGTCTAGAAGGGGCCAAAAAGGATCTTGCAATTCTGCTCAATGAGAATGCCGAGGACTACCTGTTGCTTAATCGATTTGATGAGGTCCCAGGTATTACAGAAGGGAATCCCGGTGCAGCCAGCCCAAGTAAGGCGATGCTCTATCAGGACCTGCTCCTACTATTGTTTGATGAGAACCTGAAGGCATACGACTACAGGCAGTATTATCAGCGTCTTGCACAGACGTTGCGCCAGCAACATAACGATAGCCTGATGTATCAGTTCTACATTCAGCTCGCTGAGACATTGACGGTCAAAATCGATCTCAGCCGACAGATTCGCACGGCGTATCAGTCTCGAGATACCACTGCAATGCAAGCAGTCATCGATAAACTGTCATCGCTGATTAAGTCTTTCAGGACACTCAGAGCCGCCCATTTTGTGCTTTGGCGTAAAAACTATCGAGATTTTGGCTGGGAGGTCTTGGATATACGTTATGGCGGCCTGTGCCAAAGGTTTGAAACGACACAAACCATTCTTGGCGAGTGGGTGACAGATCCATCGATCAGAATCGAGGAGCTGGAACAGACACTTTTGCCGTACGATGATGGAACGAAACTGCCAGAGGATGTCGTTGGGAATGCCTATTTTGGACGCATCGTGACGCCAAGCGAACTTTCTGGTGTCTGATCTGGAGAAATGGTTGGTTATGGAAGCAAATAAGAAGTCAGGAACAGTCACAAAAATTGATGTTCAGCAACAAGTCCGCTCGTTGCTTAAGATTACTCTTGGCAACGCCGTCATGGGATTCGCTTACGCCAAATGGATGGTCCCACATCAGATCATCAACGGCGGAATTACAAGTGTCTCAATGTTGCTGGACCGGTTGCTCGGTGGCGGGGTCGCTACATGGACGAACGGACTAACACTTGTCTTATTGTTATGCTGTGCCATTTTCTTGGGTAAGGAAAACTTGGGCGTGCGGACAAAAAGTTGGACTTCAGGTATGATATTAAATGTACT
This sequence comes from Lacticaseibacillus yichunensis, assembly GCF_003946405.1. Lineage (GTDB taxonomy): Bacteria > Bacillota > Bacilli > Lactobacillales > Lactobacillaceae > Lacticaseibacillus > Lacticaseibacillus yichunensis. The sequence goes on from NZ_RHOG01000062.1 coordinate 2,889, forward strand.
CACTAAAAGAGAAGCAGAGGGCCGTCGAG
>NZ_RHOG01000063.1 GCF_003946405.1 Lacticaseibacillus yichunensis
TGAAACACCAAAGCAGCGCAGTCCCGTGTGAATCATGGGATTGCGCTGCTTTTTTGAAATTCTATGAATAATCCAGGGACGGTATTGAATAGGCCGATCGCCGTCGACAGACTGTATTGGAAGTTTTGCAGCCCAATCTTGTAAACGTAAGTGGAGATGATCTCGCTTCCGGCCAAGTTTAATGGGTTTTGCAGCAGCAAGACTTTTTCAAACCCGACATTCAAGAGATTACCCACGCTCATGATCAAGATGATCATCACGGTCGGCATGATCATTGGAATATCGATGTGCCGAATCTTTTGCCAAGCCGTGGCGCCATCCATCGTCGCCGCTTCATAATACGTTGGATCGATCGCAGACAGCGCTGCGATATAAATGATGCTATTCCAGCCGAGATGCTGCCACACATCCGACCAGACATACACATGGGCAAAAGAACCAGCGTCTGACATCAGATCCGGAAGTTTGGCGCCAAACAAGTGGAAGATATTGGCGAACAGCCCGGATTGTGGTGACAGGAAGATCAGCACCATCCCGCACATGACCATCGTACTGATGAAATGCGGCAGGTAAGAGATCACCTGGAAGACTTTCTTGAACCCTTGCTTGCGCATCTGGTTCGTTAAGATCGCCAGTGCGACTGGCAGTGGGGTGTTCACGACCAAACTGTAGATCGAGATCACCAACGTATTTTTCAAGGTGATCGGGAACTGGTAGGAATGGAAGTATTGAATGAAGTTCTTCATTCCGACGAATGGACTGTGAAAGACCCCGAGTGCCGGTGAATAATTCTGAAACGCCATCACCAACCCATAAAGCGGCACATAGGCGAATACGAGCAACAAAATGGCTGATGGTAACAGTAAGACGTACAGCGGTAAGCTCCGCTTGAGATTGCGGCGGCGCAACAGCTTGCGATGCGCGATGACCTCTGGATCGTCTTTGATACTTAATGCCGCTTGTGCCTCCATGATTGCCCCTCCTTTCATGGTCTTATCGTACTGTAGACGCTTTCAGAGAGGCTATAACTAATAAGGGGATTTCTTGCACTATTCGGATGAGGCCAAAAAATCGCAAGCGGCGATGGTTATCACTGATAATCATCTTGAATGCACAAAACGGAGCCGATATCCGGATAATGTCAAAAAATGCCGGGATAGGGACAACCGGCCGGCGGATAACACGTTATACTGAAGAAGCACAGACGGGGGAGGGGCGAAAATGACGGAACAGCGGCAAACGGGGTATTCGATCAATCGCTATATCCGCTTTTTGATGGGCGGCTTGTTGCTCCTGGGGGTCCTCAACATTGTGCTATTGGTGGTCACGGTGCATTATTCCCGGGCCGAGCGCGTGCGGCGGCTCGAAAACACCATCAGCATCTATCTTGAAGACGTTTCCACTCGCTTCAAGGCAATCGACCACTTCATGGTGTATTCGACGGTCAACGATCCCAATCTCAAAAAATTGGCTGGCCTTTCGCCGACAACGGATATCGCGGCGATGATCAAGCCGCTGGATGGGTTTCGCCAGCGCGTCTCCGACCAGCAGTATTCCACCGGCACGGCGTATCAGTTCTATTATTTTTCCTCAAAGACTGGGTATTTCACCAATGTGTCGCCGCTTCAAGTCGACTATGAGGATTATGGCAAGATCCAGTCGCAATTAGTCGATGGCTGGGCGACCAAGACGACGATCATCGCCGAGCCGTGGAAGCCGATCGTGGTCAGTGGCAAATATTACCTCTACCACGAGGTGCGCTATCAGGATACGGTCCTATTTTGCGTGGTCGCCGTCAGTGCCCTGACCGGCCCGATTCAAAATGACTACCTGACCCCGCAGGATTTTGCCTATCTGCGCCTCGATGGCCAAGACCTCATTAAAGGAAAGCACCCGGCGCTGGTCAAATCCGGCACCCGCTACATGAAGACCACCGACCGGGCGCGTACGTTGCCATTCTCGTTCAACGTGCAGCTCGATCAGTACAGCCAGACGGAAAAATTCACGGTCCTGCAGATCATCCTAGTGATCCTGACCACCATCATCGGCGGTGGGGCGATCTTTGCGGTGATCTATCTATGGCGCAACTTCGCCATTCCGCTGCGCGAATTCTCCAGCGCCGTCAAGATGATGACCGCCGATCCGGACGGGCCGAACCTCGATGCGTCGCGCATCAAGGAGCTGGAAAACGTCAATGAGCAGTTCCACACGCTGATGACGCAGGTGCGCAGCCTGAAACTGTCGCTTTATGAAAATGAGATCCAGCAGAAAAAGAGCCAGATCCAGTTCATGCAGCTTCAGATTCGCCCGCATTTTTACCTGAACATCCTCACGACGCTGTTTTCCATGATTCAGATGAACGAAATGGATCATATGTCGGACCTGATCATGTCGGCGACCAAATATATGCGCCTGGATTATTCACCTCGGTATTTGGGACATGAAATCGCATCTGGCCGGTCTGAAAGCAACGTTTGGAGCGTTGCGA
>NZ_RHOG01000064.1 GCF_003946405.1 Lacticaseibacillus yichunensis
AAGCCCTCTAAGCCCTCTAAGCCCTTAAGATAACAAAAAGCCCCCTCAAAAGAGGAGACCCATAAAAGCTTAAAACATAAAACCAACACCATTTGACAAATTTCCAAATAAAAAAACCAAAACGCCCAAACGTTTTGGTTTTTCCATATCATGCCTGATACCGCTGATCGGGGTCGAACCGATACTCCATCGCTGGAACTGGATTTTGAATCCAGCGCGTCTACCAATTCCGCCACAGCGGCATGATAGTTATTCTCTTGGCCTTCGCCATAAGAAAGGCGGTGATCGGATTTGAACCGACGCATATAGGTTTTGCAGACCTTTGCCTTACCACTTGGCTACACCGCCAGGAGCTTGCTTCATCAGCAATTGGGCTAGCTGGATTCGAACCAGCGCATGACGGAGTCAAAGTCCGTTGCCTTACCACTTGGCTATAGCCCAATCAAGGGCGGATAGTGGGGATCGAACCCACGTATGCCGGTGCCACAAACCGGTGTGTTAACCGCTTCACCATATCCGCCATCACAACAAAAGCAGGGATAGTAGGAATTGAACCCACACTGACGGTTTTGGAGACCGTAGTTCTACCTTTAAACTATATCCCTATAAATGGAGGATCTAGGATTCGAACCTAGGAACCCGAAGGAACGGATTTACAGTCCGTCGCGTTTAGCCTCTTCGCTAATCCTCCAAAAATGGCGCGGGACGGAATCGAACCGCCGACACATGGAGCTTCAATCCATTGCTCTACCAACTGAGCTACCGAGCCATTAACGGTTCCAGCGGGACTTGAACCCGCGATCTCCTGCGTGACAGGCAGGCGTCCTAACCAACTAGACCATGGAACCATGATATTCAATTGTAATTGCGGGGGCCGGATTTGAACCAACGACCTTCGGGTTATGAGCCCGACGAGCTACCAGACTGCTCCACCCCGCGATAATTTTATAAAGGAGAATGAGGGATTCGAACCCTCGCGTGGGTCATCCCCACCTGACGGTTTTCAAGACCGTTCCCTTCAGCCACTTGGGTAATTCTCCATGACGGTTGATCATTATGACCCGTACGGGATTTGAACCCATGTTACCGCCGTGAAAGGGCGGTGTCTTAACCACTTGACCAACGGGCCATAAGAACGGAGAAGGAGGGATTTGAACCCTCGCACGGTTTGACCCGTCTACACCCTTAGCAGGGGCGCCTCTTCAGCCACTTGAGTACTTCTCCATCACATTATTCAGTTAAGGAAACTTGGTGCAATGGGCCTAAATGGACTTGAACCATCGACCTCACGCTTATCAGGCGTGCGCTCTAACCAGCTGAGCTATAGGCCCATATATAGGATCCAGCGGGTGACGAGAATCGAACTCGCGACAACAGCTTGGAAGGCTGTGGTTTTACCACTAAACTACACCCGCGAAGGTGCGATGGCGCGGGACAGAATCGAACTGCCGACACATGGAGCTTCAATCCATTGCTCTACCAACTGAGCTACCGAGCCGACAACGGTTCCAGCGGGACTTGAACCCGCGATCTCCTGCGTGACAGGCAGGCGTCCTAACCAACTAGACCATGGAACCAATTGCGGGGGCTGGATTTGAACCAACGACCTTCGGGTTATGAGCCCGACGAGCTACCAGACTGCTCCACCCCGCGATCACAATAACGGATTAAATTATACCTACCATTGTCCACCGTGTAAAGACGGATGGACCTTGTAGGGCTCGAACCTACGACCGGACGGTTATGAGCCGTCTGCTCTAACCAACTGAGCTAAAGGTCCAAGCTGATCGCGGCGGGGGGGATCGAACCCTCGACCTCCCGGGTATGAACCGGACGCTCTAGCCAGCTGAGCTACACCGCGATAACAAGACTTTCGGACGTGATGTCCTATCGGGAAAACAGGATTCGAACCTGCGACCCCCTGGTCCCAAACCAGGTGCTCTACCAAGCTGAGCTATTTCCCGAAAATGCACCCAGTAGGAGTCGAACCTACAACCTTCTGATTCGTAGTCAGACACTCTATCCAATTGCGCTATGGGTGCATATTTTGCTGAACCGACTGCTGCCGGTCAAGCGGAAGACGGGATTCGAACCCGCGACCCCCACCATGGCAAGGTGATGTTCTACCACTGAACTACTTCCGCATAGTTACTTAATGCCGACTAGAGGGTTCGAACCTCCGACCCCCTGTTTACAAGACAGGTGCTCTGCCAGCTGAGCTAAGTCGGCGAAAAACGCCAGATCATGCATAACGCTTCTTACCGTTCTCAGATCACCTGAGCCGTGACAGGCTCGAACTGTCGACCCTCTGATTAAAAGTCAGATGCTCTACCAACTGAGCTAACGGCTCGATG
>NZ_RHOG01000065.1 GCF_003946405.1 Lacticaseibacillus yichunensis
CCTCTGCATTCATTATACGACAGTAACGGAACGGTTCCCATGAAAACAAGGCACTTACAAATATTCAGTATCCACTATCTAGTGTAACACCGCCATTTCATTCGTTCAAGTTTCCTGGTTTTTCATTATTGATTAGAAATAATACCCGTTTTCGGAAACGCTTTCCGAGCGGCCCTAAATATCCTGCTTCACTTTTCCTAGTAATCTATAGAAAGATACGCTACGATTGAACTAACGAAGGGAGCTGAACGGATTGAAGCGACTCATTTTTCTCATTGTCAGTCTTGTGTTACTACTGACAGCCTGTGGCCCGGCATTTGACCAAAAGGCACAGCTTGATCACCAAACCAAGGTCGTGTTGGCCAGCCTGAAGACTGAGACCCAACAGATGCAGGTCATTGATGATGCCACCTCAGCTTTTCCGTCGACTTTCGAAAGTGCGTTCAAAGACGACCCCACCGGCAACCTCAAACACAACGCAGACGTTGCGGCGCTGATCGATCGGCGCAGTGCTGCCTACGAGAAATTGTCCAAGGCGCAAGGCGACCTGCAAAAAGCAACGACTGGATTGAACAAACTGAGCACGCAAGACCACGGTGATCTACCCAGCGCGCAACTGAAATCAGTGCTCAGTAGTCTCAAATTGGCCTTGCTGGATTTCAAGACCTTCGATGAATACTACAAAGAAATGCAAAACGCGGAAACGACCTTTTTCAGCGACGTCACAGCTGCAAATGGCGATCATGCGTTGGTCGACGAGGCGCTTGGCCGTGTCAATCAGTTCGGTAGTTCCCTAAGTCAACAAGCCGAGATCATCGTGGCCAACTACGCCACAATGACTGCAGAAGTTGAAACTCTTCAAACCGCCATTGATAAAATGAAATAATGATTCGGACACAGGTCGCCAGTCATGAAGATTGGCAATTTTTGTATCTTCAGAAATAGTAAAGTTCGACGAGCCAAGGCCCATTTTAATGCGAGTACGCCCATTGCACGCTATAATGACGGTAGTTGGGTACAAATGTCCCACTTCGAGGAGGCACAACGCAATGAAAAAAAGTGTATGGCTCATTCCAATCGTTTTATTACTACTGGGCACCGCAACGGGCTGTGGTAGCCAGTCAAGTAGTCCTTCCTCCGCCGGCAGTACTTCAAAAGTCTCCAGGACTAGTTCAAAATCAGCCGACAAAACTAGTAGCGAATCGTCCAGTGAGAGTTCGGCGGAATCAACGTCTAGCTCATCTGAATCAAAAGCCGAAAGCTCCTCTACTGAGATACCAGCTGTCTCTCGTCTAACGGCGCTCAATCAGCAGATTCATGCCAAGCTAACGACCGCCAAATTACCGACCACCGTTTCAACCGCGACCGGCAAAGTGCTGAATGCGGCCATTTCAGGCACTAACGAGGCATATACGGTCAAATATAGTGAAGGCACTCAGGAGGTTGCGCTGAACGGCTCTTCTGCAGCCCCAATTGTGCAGGTCACAAAGAAGACTTATTCAACAGCTGCCGCCGCGCAATCCCAGATCAATTATCAGCAGATTGAAAAAGGCCTACCAACAGTCTCGCTGGGCTACGGGATGACGGCGACGCAGGAGGGCGCGGCTGGCTCCTCGTACACCACTTGGCACGAAGGCAACTGGTCCATCACCGTTGTTGCTTCAAATGTCCAAGGCGAAGATGGTCTACCATTAGCAAAACAGGCGGCAGCCTATTTCAACCGCCACGCTCTGCCAGCGCCTGATGGGCAAGCAACGGTTCAGCTCTATGTGGCAAAGTCTTCGGACTTGATGAATGTGATCACCTGGCGCAAGGGAACAGCTCTGTATACAGCGTCGGGCACGGATGCCATGAAGCTTTTGCAAGCAGCGGTCACCATTCGCTGATCACAGTCAAAATATCTTTCACAGCCAAGGTGCGGTCCTCTGCTTCCTTGGCTTTTTTATTGAGATAAGGACGATACTGCCGAAAAATCTAGTAACGGTAGCGTGTGACGCCATCACAAAAGTTTTGTCCGCACGCCCTTTTTGAGATTTGAAGTTTCGCCAATAGGCGTGCTAACGAGTATTTTGTCCGTAGGGCATCGATGATTAACGCTTT
>NZ_RHOG01000066.1 GCF_003946405.1 Lacticaseibacillus yichunensis
GACGGGCAAACCTATCGTTTCCGGTACAAATTTACTACCAGCACCAAGAATATGGTGGCCTAGTTGAACAGCCACTATCATACTGAATCGACAGCTCATCCAGCGCATCCTCAAACGCCAGGGAATTCCCGTGGGCTTTGTAATTCTCGAGGAAAAACGCCTTCACATCCTGATCAGGCAACGACTCAACAAACCGCTGCCAGTCTTCCGGGGTGAGCGAGACGTGGAAGTCGTCCGCGTACTCGAAGTCGAGCGTTACCATTTCCTTGTTGTGGTCCTTGCTGAAGCCTTGTGACCGGTAGACCAACGTTGGGACCAGTTCCTCTTTTTCCAATGTCATCGCGTGCCCTTCCCTTCTGCGTATCAAATTATCGATAACTAAATTATACTTTCTCAAAATAAATGTCACAAGGGACGCCACACTCCGAGGCCTCGACTTGCGAACAAAATGCCGTCCCCTCGCCTGCCGAGTCGTCTGCGACGTCTTTTTGCTAAAACGGGTGTATCATCCTAAGCAAACAGAGCGAGGAGGCTTAAAAATGTTGGAGTTTGATTGGCAACAAGTCGAGACGCGCGAATATTCGCGTCGGCAAGAAACGAGTTTCGTGACCCTGACGACCCGCGGTTATTTGACGGTGGAAGGCGAGGCCCCGCTGCGCACGCATGATCCGGCGTTTCTGACGCAGGCGCTGCTGCTGGAGACGATCGCCGCGCGCATCAGCGAAGGCCCCGACGCCGGCATCCCGATCTCGGGGTTTCGCAGCTACCGGCCGTATCCGGTGCAGGCAGTCTGGTCGGGCGGGCCGACGATCGCCAGCCGCCAGCACTTTCAGCTGTGGCTCAAGCAGCCGCTGTTTGTGACAAAAAAGGCAGTCGGCGCGGCCATCACAGAACTTGAAATGGGTCCGGAGGCGAAACCGATTCAATTCAAGCAGCTAGAGGAAGGCACCGAGATCCAGATCTTCAGTCCGGAAACGCTGACGGACACCGGCCACGCCTGGCAGACGCTGACGGCGGCGGTGACTGCAAAAAATCTGGATCTGCGCCTGCCCGACACGCATCGCGAAGTCTACCTGGATGGCGTCCGCAAAGAAAATGTGCTGGTGCGGCTGGCCATCGCGTCGGTGCCGGGGCCGATCGATGCGCGGATGATCACGGTGAACTGAAAACGGTCGGCGCGCCTATATAAAAATCGCAATTCCCGCGGGTTGGGAATTGCGATTTTTGTTTGGCGTGACGCGAAAAATAAATAGCCAGCCACGCAACTTTTTTGCCCATCCGCCGCCTCGTGCCATATTATGTCGCGCCGCTATGTTATTCTTGCGACATCAATTGTTGGCACCACAGAAAGGAAGTTAAAAAATGGGTTATCAACGCGACCAAAATTATGCGAATCGAAATGTTAGTCAGGGCAAAGGCTTCAAATGTCCGGTGTGCGGGTCGTTTGTCCGGGCGGGCTATGATTACTGCCCAAATTGCGGTGAAGTGATCACCGGCTCAAGCACGAGCGGCGGGCTGAACGATGATGAAGTCGACTATATTTACGCTGTGTCGGACTGGAAGATCGGCGAAATGATCATGCTCTTTTGGGCCCTTGTTGCTTCGGCGGCTGGCCTTTGGTGCAGCACCAATCTCCCGTTTCTGGCATTTTTCGGGTTTATTATTTTGTTCATCACACTGATCTTCGGGGTAGCTATGTTGCGCAACCGGATTCGGGACCACGCCGACACGTATCGCGGCTGGTTCTCACGCTGGTTCCGCTATGTGACGCCGAGCCTGATCATCATTTTATCGATCAAGGCGATGATCAATTTTGCCATCAACAACCACTAAAAAAAGGCCCCCAGTTTACAATTCAAGTGCAACACCTTAGCGACTAGACCAAAAAGGCCATGAAGACCTATTCTTGTTAGTGCAA
>NZ_RHOG01000067.1 GCF_003946405.1 Lacticaseibacillus yichunensis
CTCTCATATAATGAGCCGTTTGAATAGCTCGATTTGTTGTTACTAGCGAATTGACTTCGCTCATGTTTAATTCTCCGGCCAATTAAGGCCGAATCACCTACACATTTACGAAACTTTGTTCAGTTTTCAAAGGACGACGTTGTCTCAACAGACAACTTATATAGTATATCTCGTGGTGATGAACGTGTCAATGTTTTTTTGAAACATTTCGCGCTGTTGCAACGTTTGCAGGCAACTTTTTCAATCGGATCAACTCATTTCATTGAGTGAAGCGATCATGTTGTTCCCTGAAACACAACTTTGATATCATACCAAGTGAGCGGCCTTGCGTCAACGGTTTTTTCACATTAAAATTCTTAAAAGCGAATGTGAGGTCGAATAGGAGGTGCTCGTCTTGTTTACTGAAGCTGATTGGGACGCGTTTGCGCAGGTGTACGCTTCCGCGCAGGATCACTCTCAATTGCCACTGGCGCGAGACATTGTTGGCGCGCTTGATCAGGTCAGTCCACTGGCTGGCCGGACCGTGGCGGATGTGGCCGCCGGCAGTGGCCGCTATACTGGCGGTCTTGCCCAGGCGGCCGGAAAGGTGACGGCGATCGATTGGTCGCAGGCGATGTTGCGCGAGGCCCAACGCCGCGTGACCGCGCCGAATGTCACCTATCGCCAGGCCAACTGGCGCAAGCTGCCTGCACAGCCCATTGCCCAGGTCGTGTTTCTCAGCCAATTTCCTGGTCTGGCACCCGAGGATCTGCCGCATCTCACTGCGCTTGCGTCTGAGACTGTCGCTTTGAATTGCCAGACCCTGCAAGATGACACATTGCTGAGTCAGGCAGCGCTGGCGCTTGGGGTGCCGTTGCCTCCCGTGTTTCAGGCGGACGCGTCACGCATCGAGATTGCCCGGCAGTGGCTTGATGAGACCGGGATCCAAGCCGTCCAAAAAGAGTTCGACTATTCTATAGAAGAAACGGTCACAACGACCGAGTTGATTCGAGACCTCGGCGTTCCAGTGAACGGCAGCGACGCCCGGGCGCTCGCCAAAACGCTCAGCGGATATCCGGATCAAGAGCAGCCAGTTCAAACGATAATTCGCTATCACTACACACTGTTGGTCTGGCCTGCCCACGCCCAGCCGCGATAATGGCACTACCCTAGGCTCAGTCAGCCAAAACAGTCGCCAGTTGTTTCAGGACCGCTAATGTCGTGGCGAGGGCCGGCGCATCGATGGTCTGCAGGGCCGCCGCCAGTCGCGCGTCATCGCGCGCATGCATGTCGGCATGGAACGCGGCCGCCTGTTTACCCAGCGAGGTTGTAGCCAACGCGTATGACTTTTTATTCGTACCGATGGGCTGTTTGACCACGAGTCCTGTCTCGACCAGCCGCTTGACGTACCGTGACATCAGGCCCTGGGAAAAAGGCAGACGGGCGGACAGCTCACTGTATGGCACCACATCATCGCCGAGCGCGGACAGCAGCTGAAGTTCCGAGTGATTGAAGTGCGCGGCCTGGGCCTTTTTCTGCACGCCAGCCGGCTGCGCGGCGAACGCGGCTGGGAGATGATCCGCTAGATATTGTTGATCTTCGGCGTGGCTGCTATCCGCGAGCTGTCTGATCACTTGCTTTAGTGCGTCGATCTGGTCTGCTGTTGCTTGCACGGTGCTACTGATGCCCCTTTTTGTTTACACGTAATATAAAATTGACAACCGCATTTCATGTGATTATGATGGCTTTATATTACCAGTAATTAGTGGCTGTTCAACTAGGCCACCATATTCTTGGTGCTGGTAGTAAATTTGTACCGGAAACGATAGGTTTGCCCGTC
>NZ_RHOG01000068.1 GCF_003946405.1 Lacticaseibacillus yichunensis
AGTCAGTACTGAACTAGGCTGCTGACTTTGACCGTTCAGTGATGACTTTATAGTTAATTTGATATGTTTTGCCGGCTCTGTGGGTAATGACGGAAATTGGTATAGAAAAAATACCCAAAAGAAGCATGAGGTTAGCCAACACAATAGCTGAATCAACTTCGACCACCAGAGATTCAGCGGTTCTTGTGTTCACTAAATCAAGCCCAAGCGAGCCTTTCAAGAAGGCAAACTTGCGTTCAATCGCACCGCGTCTGTTCTCCGCATCAGTATCCAGCTTGCGCTGCTTGGCATCTACATGCTTCGGCCGGCGGCCCAGCTTAGGCCCACTCAGTTTGATGCCCAGCTCCTTGCACAATGCAATATTCGCTCGGGTTCGGTACAGGGTGTCAGCTAGTACCTCATCGGGATACTGCCCCAGTGTATCCCAACAATGATCGAGGGTTGCGGCCAGGTCAGTGCTTTCGTTAAAGCTCTCGAAGTCAAAACGCTCAACGTCAATGACCCCGTCTAAAATTGAACAGTCAATCTTGGCCCCGAACTCAACGCGTGCCTTAGCTTTACCGCGAACAATCGGGTGAATATACGGCTGACTGAGGCTGACAATCCGGTCAGGAACACTATGAGTCTTGTTGTCGTACATGTATCTTTGTTGCTCGTAGACCTTACGGACAACTGCGAGCCGGTTGATTTGCCATTCTGTCAGATGTGCTTCTCCGCCTTGGCTCAACAGTTCATCCACGTAGCGCAGGTCTCGCCGAATGTACTGCAGCTGGGCTTTAATCTGCTTGCGCCGGGCCTTGGCCTGACGGCCAGGGTGGCGTGAATATTCAGTCCATGTTGCCTTAGCCAAGCGCTTATAAGTCCGCGGGATTGCAACTTGTAGCCCTTGCGCCATCTTAAGCACCATCTCCTCAAGGTTCAGCCGAGCTTTGTTTAGTAAGGAGGCATCTTGAGGAAACTGAATCTTGATCGGCACGGCGGTGGCATCAGTAATCAGCACGTGAGCTCCGGGCACAATCGCTTCTAGCTTCTCACGGACTTCATCAGTGATGATGTTGCGAATCAAGTCGGAGATCTTAGAGGCTCGACGGCGGAAGTAGGTCAAAGTTGAGGCATTGAAAGGAATCTTGGCCTCGTAACGTGTTCTTCCCATGAAGTACTGAAACGCTGGCGTGTCGCGAATGGCCTCCACCAGCTTCGCGTCTGATAAATGTGTCCGCTGTTTGATCAGCTCGGCACCGTACAACTCGCGAAATGGTTTTGCAGCACGTCCGGCACTCTTATTAAAGACAGATTGGTATGCTTCATCCAGCTTCTGCCATGGAATGAGCGAGGCTAACTTCACCCACTCGTTATCAGGACTGAGTGATGTGCCCAGGCCGCAATCAAACGATTCGAAAGATAGTTGAACGTCAGTATGCCGATAAACCATGGATAAATCCTCCGTTACGAGATGACAAGTGCAAGGGAAACTGCCAAAAACAGGAAATTCCTCTGCATTCATTATACGACAGTAACGGAACGGTTCCCATGAAAACAAGGCACTTACAAATATTCAGTATCCACTA
>NZ_RHOG01000069.1 GCF_003946405.1 Lacticaseibacillus yichunensis
TAGTGGCTGTTCAACTAGGCCACCATATTCTTGGTGCTGGTAGTAAATTTGTACCGGAAACGATAGGTTTGCCCGTCGTTCGTAGTTGAAATTAAAATTGGTATAGCAAACACTCTCAAGAATGTCAGGGCATTGCTTAATACCATTGCCTGATCAATCTTGACGGCTAATGACTCAGCTGTTCGGGTATTGACTAAGTCCAAGCCTACTGACCCTTTGAGAAAGGCAAATCGGCGTTCAATGGCACCGCGTCGATTCTCTGCGTCCGTATCCTGGCGACGTTTCTTGGCATCAACGTGTTTTGGTTTTGCGCCAAGTTTTGGGCCACAGATGATGATACCTAGATCTTTACACAACTTGCGATTGTCGCGGTTGCGGTAAAGTGTATCCGCCAATACCTCATCTGGGTAATGGCCATGCAAATCAAAGTAATGATCCAAGGTCGCTTCAAAGTCCTTACTTTCATTGAAAGCACTAAATTCAAAGCGCTCAATATCAACGATACCTTCGCTTAATGAAGCGTCGATTTTGGCACCAAACTCAACTTTAGCTTTCGCCTTACCGCGCTGGATCGGTCGAATATAAGGCTGTTGGAGACTAATAATGCGGTCTGCGACATGGTGAATATTGTGTGTAAACATGTGCCACTGTTGGTCAAACAAGATTCGGATGACACCCAATCGTACTGCTTGCTTGGCGGTTAAGATCGCTCCGGCATCGATGAATTCGTTGATGTAGCGCAAATCACGGCGGACATATTGAAGTTGGGCTTTGACTTGCTTGTGAACGGATTGTTTTTGGCTCTTTGGATGGCGTGAGAAAGCCGTCCAAACTTGTTTGGCCTCACGCTTGTACATGCGTGGATTTGGAACATTCAGTTGATGCGCCATGTCAATGGCCATGTCTTCAAGATTCTGGCGGGCTTGATTGAGCAGCGAAGTGTCTTGAGGATAACGGATTTTTACCGGGATCGCTGTGGCATCCGTGATCATGACGTCAACTTTGAACGGCACCACCGCTTCGATCTTGGCACGAAGCCAATCATTGATAATGTTTCTGACCAGTTCAGAGATATCCGCGATCCGCTTGCGGAAGGTACACAGGCTGGTGTAGGCGAAGGGTTTCTCTGCTCGGTATTCTGAAAGTCCGATGAAGTACTGATAAGCCGGCGTGTCTCGAATGGCGTCAACGACACCGCGATCGGTTAGTTTCATTCGATTCTGAATCAGTCCAGCGCCATAAAGCATCCGAAATGGCTTGGCCGCTCGCCCAGTACTTTTCTTGGAAAACTCCAATTGGTATGCCTCATCCAGTTCTTTCCACGGGAAAATATCGGCCAAGCGCACCCACTCGTTATCTGGACTGAGCGGTGTGCTCAGGCCGCAACCAAAGGATTCAAAAGAGAGTTGGTGGGGACTTTGACGATAAACCATGGATAAAACCTCCGAGTGAATTTCGTAAATGCACGGGAAATGTCTGAAAACCGGAATTTCGTATGC
>NZ_RHOG01000007.1 GCF_003946405.1 Lacticaseibacillus yichunensis
CTCGACGGCCCTCTGCTTCTCTTTTAGTGAGTACATTTAATATCATACCTGAAGTCCAACTTTTTGTCCGCACGCCCCCGAGAATCAAGAATAATGTGACGGCGTGACACGACCTTCCATGAGCGTCCGGAGCGGGCCACCGTTGCCTTTTTAATATAGAAGGAAAAATCGAAAAATTTAGCGTCTAAGTCGTCGAAAGCCTTGTCCTATCTACGTTTACAGACCGCTCACTGTGACATTTTTCTGTGCAATTGCGGTGGTGCGCTGCCGATTTTTGCTATAATAAAGCCAAACGACCACGAAGGAGCAACTATGAGCAACGTACATTTATCTAAACGGCTTCAAGCAATTGCCGATCTCGTCGACGGACAGCGCATCGCCGATATTGGCACGGACCACGCGTACATTCCCATCGCGTTGGCGCAGGCGGGGCGGATCGATTTCGCGATTGCCAGCGATGTCGGTGAAGGCCCAGTCACGATCGCCGAAGAGAATGTTCGCGAGGCCGGCTTGACCGCAAAGATCGATGTGCGGTTGGCGGATGGGCTGACCGGCATCACCGCAGACGACGCGATCGACACGGTGGTGATCGCCGGGATGGGTGGCCTCCTGATCTCACGTCTTTTGACGGAAGGAAAAAATCATTTGGATGGCACCGAAACATTGTTGCTCGCGCCAAATCGCGATGTGCTCTTATTGCGGCAATATCTGGCGGCTAACGAGTTCGGTATTTTGGATGAAAAATTGGTAGAGGACGCCGGTCATGTGTATCCGGTGATCGTCGCCGGACAAACGAAACCGGAAGTGCCGTATTCACGCGCAGATCTCCTGCTTGGACCGGTATTGCGACGCGACCGAAGCAGTCTTTTCCTCAAAGAGACCGAACTGGCGCGGCAAAAGACGATGCTGGTGATTCAGGCGCTTCAGGAAGCTGCAACGCCTGACACGGCCAAGTTGCAGGAAGAACAGGCGGATCTCGCGATCATCAAGGAGGTGTTGGCAGATGGTGACGGGCAAGACTCTCATTGATCGATTTGAACGATTCGCGCCCCAGTCGTTAGCAGTGCCGGGCGATCCAATCGGCATTCAGATCGGGGATGCGACGCGCCAGGTGCACACGATGCTGGTGACGCTGGATGTGCGGCCGGAAGTGGTCGAAGAGGCGATCAGGGTCAACGCGGACATGATCTTCGCGCATCATCCCGCGGTTTTTCGACCGGCACATAACTTAAATTATGATGACCCACAAAATCGCATGTATGGCGACCTCATGAAACATGATATTTTGGTCTACGCGGCGCACACGAACCTCGATCGCGTTTCCGGCGGGATGAACGACTGGTTGAGCGCGGCGCTAGGCCTCGATGAGGTGCAGCCGTTCATCGAAAGCGGCGAAGAGGCGAACATGGGCCGCATCGGGACACTGCCAGCGCCGGTTTCGCTCGCGGATTTTGTCCAGCAGGTGAAAGACACCTTTGCCGTGCGCGGCCTGCGCGTGATCGCCCGTGACCTCGATCGGCCCGTTCAAAAAGTGGCGGTGCTGGGCGGCGACGGTGGCAAATTTTTCCGCGACGCCAAACTGGCTGGGGCCGATGTTTACGTGACCGGGGACGTGTATTATCACACCGGCCACGACATGTTGGCGGCGGACATGCCGGTGATCGATCCGGGGCACCACATTGAATCGATTATGAAGGATAATGTGCGCGCGCTGTTCATCACATGGGCGCAGGCCGAAGATTGGCCGCTACATGTGCTCGCCTCGCAACTGAACACCGATCCGTTCACATTCATGTGAGGTGAGAAAAAAATACGCCGACTCGCGTTTTTTCATGCGAGTCGGCGTATTTTATATTGTCTGGGAAAAAACTAAAGCGCGTCGTCCGTCTTGAAGTTCAGGGGACTCATGTCGGTCTCTTTTTGGACCAGTTCCATGGTGAACGCTTGCCAAGCCGTTTTCGCGATCTCGGCATTTTCGGCCGTGGCCTTTGTGGCGAGGTCCGCCAGCGCCGCTTTATCCACGCCGCGACTGGCGACGTCGGTCTTGTCAATATTTGCGCGCAGTTTTGCCTGGGTGCTCATCTGCACATTTTCGAGGTCATGGGCAAAAAGGCCAAAGTGGGCGTCAAGCAAGACGCTCGCCAATTTGTATTGCCAATACGCCGAATCCATGGTCGCAGGGAGGCCGCCGCGCTGGTAGTCGGCCGGCGTGGTCGTGGTGCCGGCGAAAAATGGCACAAATTGGCTCTGCGCGGAAACGCCCATTGCGACCCAGTGTAGATCCGCGATCTCAAACGGCAGATTCTGCCGCATCTGAAGCACGTGGCTCTCCTGCGTGCGCGCCAAGCTGATTGGGCGGAAGCGGTGGGCCTGCGCGGAGTGGCGGTCGGCCGGATCGAATTCCGTTTCATTGAAGTGACTCGCAAGCACGGCGAACGCATCCTCGACAAACAGGGGCCGGTCCGGCTGAAGTGCAAACGGCAGATCGGAATCCAGCGGGGTGCTGGTGCGGCTCGGCGTCAGGCGGCGCTGGCCATCCCAGACCCGAGGCGTGTTGTAGATGCGATCGAAGTTGCTGTCGGTGCCAAAAATCTGGCGAAAATTGAAACTGGTTCCAGGCGTCCAAAAATGGTGCTCGGCCGCAAAGTCGAACAGATCTGGCGAGAACAAAAAGTCTGGGCTATCCGGCCGCACCTTTTGAATGGCGAGCTGGTTGGCGACAACCGCATAGCAATCGTCCGGAATGCGCTGGGCGACCCAGCGATGCCCCGTCGCAACTTCCATGTACCAGGCCTCGTCGTGATCCGCAAACAGAATCCCGTTGGCTTCACCGGTGCCGTGCTCGGTCACAATTTTCCCCAGCCGCTCAACGCCTTCCTTGGCTGAATGGATGAATGGCAAAACCACCGTCACCATCGCTTCTTCGATGATGCCGTCGTCGACAAACGGGTCATATCCCAGCACCCGTGCGTTGGCGTACGCACTTTCGGTGGCACTCATGCTGACGCCGGCCGCATTGATCCCGGCCTCTTCGAAGAGCCCGTATTGATCGGTCCATTCGGGGGTGGCGGTGTATTTGAGTGCATGCGCCGGCAGGGTCAGGGAAAACCCGTTTGCCTTTGACTTGAAGAGTGGGGCGTCTGCCGCATCCGTGGCGGGATGGACCACCACGTGTTTTGGCCAGGCCGCGCGTGAATCCTCATTGCGGCCGATCATAACGCTGCCGTCTGCGCTGGCTTCTTTGCCGATCAAAATACTGGTACATGATGTGCGAGTCTGCATGTGACTGCCTCCATTTGTTTACGCACGATGAACACATTGCTATCGTCTGCGGAATTATCTCCTATTATACAAAATATTTACCGGGAAGGGTGGCATTTCCTGCAAGGGCGTGTATTCTGGAAAAGATGACGCGTGCGGGCGCTATTTGGCGCGCAAACGGCTGTCTACATTTTATAAACAACGGTGACGAACATGGCAAAAATCACAGGCTATCATTATCACGACACATTAGAGAAGATCGGGGTCGCGGCGGCCAGCGGCTTGATCACGGCGATCGCGCTGAATTTCTTTTTGACGCCGGCAAAGGTCTTTCAATCCGGTGCCACTGGGATCGCCCAGTTGCTCTCCCTATTTTTGCAAAGCCAAGGCATTGCGCACACAGACCTCACCGGCTGGTTCAATTTACTGTTGAACATCCCGCTGGCGATCTTGGGCTGGAAAACGCTGGGCAAAACTTTTACCGCCTTCAGTTTTTTAAATAGCGTGCTGATCTCGGCACTGGCGATCATCCTGCCGGTTCATGCACTGTCGACCAATCCCTTGATGAATGCGATCTTCGGCGGGGTCCTCACCGGCGCCGGCGTCGGCATCGCGCTGCGTTACGGCTTTTCCACCGGCGGCATGGACATCCTCTCCATGTATCTCTCCAAGCACACGCGGCGAACCGTTGGCGTCTTGATGTTCGTCATCAATTTTGGCATCATCATGGTCGCCGGTTTTGGCATCGGCTGGGAAAGCGCGCTGTACACGATCATTTCGATCTACTGCATGACGCGCGTGGTCGACACGATTCACACCTCTAATCAGAAGGTCACCGCAATGATCGTCACTACCGATCCGGACGGCGTCATTGCCGCAATCACGGAGAAAATGGTGCGCGGCATCACCGCATTGCCGAGTCGCGGCGGCTTTTTGGGCAAGCCAAACACGACGCTGATGATCGTGATCACGCGCTATGAGCTCTACGACCTGACGCAGGCCACGCTCGGCGTGGACAAGGGCGCGTTCATCGACATTCTCAACACGGTCGACGTCGCAGGCGAGTTCCTGACGTCCGACCAGCAGACCACCAAGCGCGCGTTAGGTCTGAAGCCATCCTTCAACAAAGAACAGCACGACGCGGGCCAGCTACCGCACGAGTGACATACAATTCTTTTGTTGAGTAAACGTCCGGGTGGGCTCCGGCCAGAAACTGGCCGGAGCCCACCCGGCAGCACCCCTGCGTGATCCAGTTTGCCTTTTCTATAGAGCTAGGCGTGCCTTTTCTTGCCCCGGCTTTTCTAGTATAATCAAGGCAGTTGATTGAAGATTGAAGGAGGGGACAGCAATGCCACTGGTCCATATTGATTTGATCGAAGGGCGCAGCCGCGACCAGCTGCGGCAAATGTGCCTCGACGTCACCGAGGCGATCGCCAAAAACACTGGCGCGCCCAAAGAACATATCCACATCGTCTTGAACGAAATGGCAAAAGAGCATTACGCAGTCGGCGGGGTCCTCAAAGCCGACGAATGATTGCAAGGAGGCGCGCCCATGGCAGACAAAGTCGAACAACCAGCCAGCAGCCCGGAAGAGCAGGCCTATTTTGACCAAATGCGCAATAAGTTGGTCAAGGCGCTGGAGACCGTGATCGATCCTGAGCTGGGTATCGACCTCATCAATCTGGGGCTGATCTACGGCGTTGACTTGGACGAAAATGGCCACTGCGACGTTGAAATGACGCTCACCACGATGGGCTGCCCGCTGACCGATGTGCTGGATGATGAGATTCACCGTGCGTTGATGGCGGTGCCCGGCATCAAGAGTGTCGACATCCATTTGGTCTGGTACCCGCAGTGGGGGCCGGAGCGGTTGAGCCGATACGCGAAGATGGCGCTGGGTATTCATTAAAGACCGCCGCAAGTGGGCGGTCTTTTTATTTGAAAGGGGGCGGCGAATGACTTACTGGGAAAAATTAACAGCGTTAGCCGCGCCCTATCCAGCTCTGAAGCCGCAACTGGCGGCGATGGCCGCGGTGCGTGACGCGCTGGCCGAACCGGGCCTGCCCAAAAACGCGTTGCCACCACTTGGCCTGACGCCGGATCTGTTTGCCGACTTGCTTGAGGATCACCCGGATGATTATAGCCAGTTGGTCGCGGTGGATCATTTGCTTCGAAATTTTCGCCGAGCCTGCGCGTTTGAGTTTGGCATGTGGGCGTTTGTGCATGAGGATATGTTCGCGCAATGGCAGGCGTTGTTTGGCCCGCTTCGGTATCTGGAATTGGCCGCGGGCAACGGCTATGTGTCGGCGGGGCTGGCGGCGCAGGGCAATCGGGTGATTGCCACGGACTCGTTTGCCTGGAAACAGGCAAGTGAGACGGGCCGGACGCCGCTTTTGCCTGTTGAGGCGTTGCCGGCTGCGGCGGCGTTGCATCGGTACGGTGATCAAGTCGATGCGGTGGTGATGGCCTGGAGCCCCGATCGTGATCCCAATGACGTGCATGTGCTGCAGGTGTTGCGGACCTATTTTCCCCACCTGAAGTTCTTTGTGATCGGTGAGCGCTTTGGGGCTACCGACAGCCGGCTGTTTTGGCAACTGGCGAAATTTGTGCCGGATAAACGGCTGCTGGCGCTGAACCGGGCGCTGGGCCGCTTTGATGCGGTGAATGAACGACTCTATTTGATGCGCTGAAGGAGGGCCTATGAAACGCTTTTTCGTGATCGATCTCTTGTGGGTCGTGATGATCGTTCTTGCCGGCTGGACATGGTCTTGGCATGATCAAAATGAATATGCGGATCGCCTGGCCCATTTTGGCTTGAGCGAGGACGGCCAGGTCTTCAAGACGGATTCAGCCGAAACGCTTCAAGCCGTCGCGGAAAAATTGACGCAAAGCGATGTGCAAAATGTGCAGGTTCAGTTTCAAGATGGCAAGCGTATCTACGTCTGGGGCAATACCAGCAATCTGCCACTTCAAGATGGCCAGTGGTTCACCCAGGCGGATCTGACCTCGGCGCTGCCGGTCGCGGTGGTCGGCCAAAATCAGACCGCAACGCTGGTGCAGGGCAATAATCAGCAATACCTCAAGCAGGCCGGGCGTTTTATTCCGGTAATCGGCACAGTTGGGACCCACGGCAATAATGCGCTCAATGACGTCACGTTTTTCAATGCCAGCGCGACCGATGAGGCGGCCCCGCGACTCAATGCGGTGACGATCATCGCGGATGGTAGTGGGCTGGCAAAGGCAAAGTCAAAATTGCAGGCCATTTTTTCCGCCACCTCCGACCGTGGGTATTCGTATCAGCTGACTTCTGGCAATAGCTGGTGGGCGGATAATGGGCCGACCATTTTGCGCTGTGCCGGCATTGGCGTGCTGGCCTTGATCATTGCCGGCCTGACGATCTGGCTCATGGTGCCATCGTCGCTGTTGGGCATGGACCGGCAGCTGCACGCCCAACTGCGCCGCGGGCTGTGGACGCAGACGGTGACGCACACGCTTTTTGCCACCGTGATCGGCGTGACGATCGACTGGTGGTGGCTCTACTTGACTAACCGCGTCCGCCTGGTGATCTTCGCCGCCGGACTGTGGCTGGGTTATCTCTTGATCGTGCGGGCCGGCGTGTCGCTGCGCTACCGCAAAGGAGGCACGTTTGATGACATTTCCTGATGGCTTTGAGGAAAAATACCGCGCGCTCCTTGGCAATGAGGCGGACGCCTTTTTTGCCAGCTTCGCGCAACCGGCGCAAAGTGGCTTTCGGGTCTCGCCATTGCGGCCGCCGCTTGCGATGAATGAAAATGGGCCGGCGATTCCCTGGAGCCCAACCGGCGAATATGGGAAGGTCGATGGCAATGGCATCGATCATGTCAGTGGCTATGTTTACAGCCAGGAACCCAGCGCGCAATTCGTGGCGGCCGTCTGTGCGGCCACGCCCGGCCAGCGGGTGCTGGACCTCTGCGCGGCACCTGGGGGCAAGACCACCCAGCTCGCCGGTCAGCTTCAAGGAGCGGGCTTGTTGGTCGCAAACGAGATCAATGCCGGCCGGGCCAAGATTCTGGCAAGCAATTTGGAGCGCTTCGGCGTGCAAAATGCGGTGGTGACAAACAACGCGCCAGCTGAATTGGCGGCGCAACTGCCGGAGAGCTTTGACCTGATTTTGGTAGATGCGCCTTGTTCCGGGGAAGGCATGTTTCGCAAGGATCCCGACGCCATGCAATATTGGTCGCCGGACCTGGTGGCGCAGTGCGCGACCCGCCAGCGCGAAATCGTGACCGAGGCAGTGAAAATGCTGCGCCCGGGTGGGACATTGGTTTATTCCACCTGCACCTTTGCGCCGGAAGAGGATGAGCAGCTCGCATTTTGGGCGGCTCAGACCTTGCCGCTGACCCTCCAGCCCATCGTAAAAGTCGGCGGGATTCAAGATGGTCGGGCGGCTTTTGCAGGCGGTGACGAAGCCGTGTTGGCAACGGCGCGGCTGTGGCCCCATGCCCTTGCAGGGGAAGGCCATTTTGTCGCCAAGTTCATCAAAGACGGCGACGCGCCGGCTCAATCTGGCAAGCGACTGGCGGCCAGCAAGTTGACCGCCCCGCAGCAACAGGACTTGCGCGCCGGCCTCACTGCGTTGACGGATGCGACCTGGCCGCAAAGCCGGCTGGTGCTTCGCCGCGATCAATTGTTCGCGATGCCGGAAGCCACGCCGCAATTGGCCGGGCTGCATGTCGTGCGCCCGGGACTTCATCTGGGCACCTTCAAGATCCATCGCTTCGAGCCGAGCCACAGTTTAGCGACGGCCTTGTCGCCCGCGAGTTTTCATCAGGTGATCGAGGTCACCGAGGCGGATTACGCGCGCTATCGCCATGGGGAGACCCTGACGGTGCCAACAAGCGGCCGTGGCTGGGTGCTTTTGACGCATCAAGGCAAGGGTTTTGCGCTGGGCAAGCAGGTCGATCACGTGATCAAAAATGCGTATCCGAAAGGGCTGCGCGTGTAGGTGTGCATGGGCGGTCGGCTGACGCGCCAGTTGTCGCCATTCAAAAAGGCGGGCTAGGACATTTTTGTCCCGGCTCGCCTATTTATTTGCAGTCAATTCGAATCAGATCGTGAGCCCGCGCGCCTCGGCGTAGTGGGTCAAGTCCGGCCCAAGCACGATCGGCACCTGGCGCAAGGCGCAGAGGTCTTTTGCCCCTAGCATCGCCATGAGCAGAGCGAGTTGGTCTTGCCAGGCCTGAAGATGAGCGATGGCGGCGGCTTCGCCTTCCTGGACCAGCCAGTGCAGGACCTGTCCGGCGATGCCGACCGCACTGGCGCCGAGCCGCAGCGCCTTGAGAATATCCAGCGGGGACCGCACGCCCCCGGTTGCCAGGATGGTGAGGCCGTCAACAGCCGTGGCTTCAAGCAGCGATTCGCAGGTGGTCTGGCCGAAGTCTTGCAGATACGCGAAGTCGCGAGCCGGCCGCCGCAGATTCTCAACTTGGGCAAAATTGGTCCCGCCGCGCCCGCCGATGTCGACATACCGGACACCAAGCGCTTGCAGCTTCGCGAGGCCGTCGCGGGTCATGCCAAAGCCGACTTCCTTGGCGATAACGGGCACGGAACTGGCATCCACAATTGCCGCAAGTTGCGCCGCCCAGTGAAAATCGCGTTCGCCCTCGGGCATCACCGTTTCCTGCACGGCATTGAGATGGACTTCCAGCGCGTTGGCCTGCAGCATCGCCACCGCCGCCGCCCCGGCATCGACCCCATGGCTGGTGCCGATGTTCGCCAGCAGAAAGCCGTCTGGGTCATTTTCGCGCAAGGTCGAGAAGGTGGGCGCCAGCGCTGGTTCCGCTAATGCGACGGTTTGAGAGCCGCTGGCCAGCGCCAGGCCGGTCGCGCGCGCGATGCGGCCGAGCTTCGCGTTCAGCTGCCCAGTCTGTGCAGAGCCGCCGGTCATCGCGTTGATGAAAAATGGCCAGCGCCAGCCAAACAGGTCCGGCTTCAGATCGACTTCTGCCACCGCCGTTTCCGGCAGTGGATCATGGCAGAAGCGAACCTGATCGAACCCCGCCGTCGCCGTTTGCTGGAAAGTTTTTTCCGCGAGAAAGACATGTTCGTCCTTGCGGTGTGAGCGTTCAGATTGCATCGCTTGCCTCCTTGAGAATGCGGGCAGCTGGCCCTGGCCCCGTGGTCAACAGGCGGCCGGCAAAGGAATCGGCCAGCGCGGTCACCACTGCGTCGACATAAGGCGCCAGGGTCAAGATCTTGACGTTCGGGCCGGCATCCATCGTCGCATACGCCGGCACGCCGCTTGCCCGCAGCGCTTGCACCTTTTGCCAGGCGACCAGGGTCTCCGGTTCAAAATAAGTGAAGGAGGGCTCACTGGCCATGATCGCGGCGTGCATCTGCATGCTGCTGGCCTCGGTCAAGGCGCCGACTTGGGCAAAATCGTTGGCGGCCAAGGCGCGGACCATTTTTTCCGCAGCCGCTTCATTGTGCTGGACCCAGGCCGGAAAATACGGGCTGGTGGCGATGGTCGCGGTCATCATTTGGCGGGAGCTGATTGCCTTGCGTCCCTGATCGACCAGCACCACGACCATTTTCAGCGGAAGCGTGGTCGCCGGCAGGGGTTCGGCAAAAGAGGTCGTGTCATCGCTGCCGCGGTGCCAGATCGCCAGCCCGCCGAAAATCGAGCGAGAGGCAGACCCAGACCCCCGGCGTGCCAACCGCGACAGGTCCGTCGGCGTCAAGGCCAGGCCGGCTGCGCGGCTGGCGGCCAGGGCCAAGGCGGCAAAGGCCGAGGCGGAACTGGCGAGTCCGGCGGCGGTCGGGACGTGGTTGAGTGAGCGGACATGGGCATGAGCAGTTGTCCCGCTTTGGGCGCGGACGAGATCCAAAAACGCGCTGATCTTGCCGGCTGGTCGCACCTCGCCGTTCAGTGAAAACGTGTCTGCAGCAAGGGTCGGGTCGAATTCGACGGTCGTATCGGTGTACAGGTCAGCCAGGGTCAACGAGACAGAGCTGGTGTAAGGCAAGATCAGTTTCGCATCCCGTTTGCCCCAGTATTTGATCAAGGCGATATTGGTGTGGGCGCGAGCCGTTACGGCGTGGGTCATGACGGATCCTCACTTTCTACAAGGTCGTATTGCCAGGTGGTGGTTGCCCCGGCGGCTTCAAGGGCGCGGCGCAAGTGGACGGCTTGGGCAGGCGCTTTGGTTAAGGCAATCATGCAGCCGCCTTGTCCGCTGCCGGTGAGCTTGGCCCCAAGCGCCCCGGCATTGAGGGCGGCCGCCACCAGTTGATTGAGGGCGGGAGAGCTGACGCCGAGCTGACGCAATGCGTTTTGGCTGATTGTCAGCTGCCGGCCAAGCAGCGGCAAGTCATCCTGGGCAAGCGCAAGCGCCGCCTGGCTGGTCGCCTGACCAATCGCCTCGATCAGTGGCTGATAGTGCGCTGGGTCCTGAGTCAATTTGGCGGCGACACTGGCGACGGCAGTTTTGGTTTGGCCGGGCACGCCGGTATCGGCGATCACCAGGCTCCCTGTTGTAGGAAAATCGATCGGCGTTGGCGCCTGGCCGCGCACAAACCATTGCGGGGCTGTGGCGCTGGCCGTGGCGGCGTCCAGCCCGCTGGGATTGCCGTGGATGATGCGCTCGGAGACGTTGGCCCAGTTGAGCAGGCTGTCGTGGGGCAACGGGGCATCGAAGGCCTGATACACGGCGCGGATAATGGCGACGGCGGTGGCTGCGGACGACCCCATCCCGCGTTCGGGCGGGAGCATACTGCTGATGGCCAGGTCAAACCCTTGCGCCGGCGCCTCAAAAAAGGTCAACAGGCGCCTGATCAGCGTCGCGATACCCGCAAATGGGGTCTGCGCGGCGTCGGCTAAACTGCCTTGATAAAAGATCGAGGCGATCTGCTGGCGGTCGTCCGTTCGTGGGATCAGCGTTGCGGTGACCGTCAGTGAGCGAATCGGCAGGGCGATCGCGGGTTGTTGATAGACCACCGCGTGTTCGCCGATCAATATGATTTTTGCATACGAGATACCTTGGCTTTTTCTCATCAGCTGCTCCTTATTTGTCGCTTTAAATGATACCCCAAAGGCCGCGTAGACTCTAGCAAGTTATGCTACACTTAAACCAAACTCAACCTACTGCGGCGCAATTTATGGACGACCGACGCGGCCGCAGCGAGGCCGAAACGAGGGTGGCAAAATGACGGAACCAAATGCCTTACAATTGATCATTGGCACCGCGGCGGCGGATCATGAACGGGCGATCGCCGATGACGTGGCCAACGTACTGGCGGCGCATCCCCATGCACGGATTTTTTACCTGGTGCCCAATCATGTGAAATATGAGGCGGAGATCGCGCTGCTAAAGCGCTTGCGCGGAAACAACACCGGGGTCTTTGCCTCCGACGCAGTGCAGACGCTGTCGTTTTCGCGCCTGGCGTGGTTTTTTCTCAAGGACAGTCCGGCGTATCGCCAGCCCCGGCTGGATGCCACCGCAAACACGATGATCGTGGCCGACATTTTGGCCAGCCACAAGCAGGCGCTGCAGGTCTATCCAAGTGAGATCAGCAAACCCGGCTTTGTCGCGCAGCTGGCCCAGCAATTGGGTGAGCTGCAAATGGGCCGCATCACCGCCGATGTGCTCACCGCAGTCGAAGCCGGCGTCGACACGCAGCATCAGGCGAAAATTCATGACCTTGCGCTACTGCTCCGCGCCTATGAACAGCAAACGGCGACCTACACGACCAATGCGGGGCTTTTGAATGTATTGATCGCGGATCTGCGCAAGCGCGATCTGTCGCAGACCTATTTTTACCTGGATCACTTTAATGAGCTGGCGGCAAGCGAATTGCAACTGGTGCAGACGCTGATCGCCCGTGCGGCCAAGGTGACCGTGGCGCTGACAATGGCGGATGGCCAGTTGACGGCCGCCCAACAGAGCCTGTTTCGGCCGGCGCTGACGCTGCGCCGGCGCCTAGTCGCGGGGCTGCCAGACGGAATGGGCGTCGCCACCACTGTTGCGCCACTGCGCGATGATCTGAGCGCTGGTATCCTGCAGCTGGATCAGTTCTGGCAGGCACCGGGGCAACGGGCGACCCAGCCGGCCCATGACAACATTCAGGTGGTCAAGGCAACGGATGCCTATCAGGAACTGCGGACAGTCGCGCGCAAGATTCAGCAGGCGGTGCATGGCGGCAAGCGGTACCGGGACTTTTTGATCATCGCGCGGCGGCTGGCCCCATACCGCGATATCATTGCGCCAATCATGCAGGATTATCAGATTCCTTATTTTGCCGACCGTGAGCACCCGATGACAGACCATCCCCTGGTTGCACTGATCGACAGTGTGTGTGACCTCTTTTTGAATGGCTTTCAGTATCAAGATGTGATGCGCTTTTTGCGGACGGAGCTTGTGCGCCCGGGTGACTTGTCTCTGGCGGCCTATCGCGAGGCGGTCGACATCACGGATAATCACCTGCTGCGCACGGGCATCAGCGGCCGGCGCGCCTGGTTTGACGACAAGCCTTGGCGCTATTTCAACCGCCCACCGAAGGACGAAGATGAGGCGGCGGAGCAGGCAGACCCTGAGGCGGAAAAAACGGCGCAGCTGGCGGCCATCCATCAGCATCTTCGCACAGTGCTCACCCCGCTGGCAGACTTGTTGAAGCAGCCTGAGTTGACCGGGCTTCAGCTGGCTCAGGGACTGATGAATTGGCTCGTGGATGTTGGCGTCACCGAGCGGCTGGCGGAATGGGCCGGTGCGGCCGAGGAACGCCTGGATCCAGCGTCGGCTGCGGCGGGGCAGCAGGCCTGGCAGACCTTCACCGGCATCGTGGATGCGTATGCGGCAATCGCCCAGACCTCAGCGGATGTGGCGGCGCTGACGGCAGGCGACGCGCCTGGCGAGACCGGTGATGCGGCTGTCGGCACCTCTGGCAAGGCGACGGCGCTGCTGGCCAGTTTTCAGACGTTGCTTGACGCCGGCTTCAGTGGCGCCAGTTTCACCCAGATTCCGGCGACGCTTGATCAGGTGACGATCTCTGAGACCGCCATGGCCCGGCGCGCCAAATTTGACACGGTGTTCGTGATCGGCGCCACGGATGCGGCCATGCCCGAGGTGCCAAGCGACACCGCGGTGCTCAACGCCGCCGATCGTCAGGCCCTTCAGCAGGGACTGGATGCGCTGCAGGCCAGTGATGCGGAGAATAGCCAGCTCCAGTCCGTCTTTTTGCCCGAGACCGGCGCCAGCAAAGCCCTTGGCGATCCGTTCATCAACTATGTGGCGGAAATGGCGGCGACCCGCAACTTGATCATGTCCTACTCGACCAACGGGGAAGAGGCCAACAACGCCTCGCCATATCTACTGCAGCTGGCGGCCAGCCAAGGCATCGATGTGAAAAAGGGCCTGCCGGTTTGGGGCGAGCTCACGCCAGCCACCGGCGTCGCAGAGGCGGCGGGGACCGCGCGGAGTTTGCTCAGCGACTGGGTCGTGATCGCACGGCAGGCCCCACATGCGATTCCACAGGCATGGGAAACGGCCTACCATGCGATCGCCGCGTGGTTGGCCCAAGCTGGCGCGCGTCAGACGGCAGAGCTGCCTGTGTCATTGCCGGGGCAGCTGCGCGAGGCGATCGCGTATCAAAACGCGGTCCAGAATCTCCGTCCGGAAACGGCGCGGGCCCTTTATTCCACCGAACTGAACGCCTCGATCTCGCAACTTCAGTCGTTTTACAGCAATCCGTATGAATACTTTTTGACGTATGGCTTGCGGCTTCAGGAGCGGCCTGAGTTTGAATTGACGCCGGCGGATTATGGCAGTTTTTATCATGCCGTGATGGATGGTGTGATGAAGGCGTTGGCGGATAAAAAAATGCTGCTGACACTGGACGACGCTGCGCTGAAACAGGCGATCGCCGTGCAGATCACCCAGATCATTCAGGATTTTCCCGTGTATCGTATTTTCACCGATGAGGGCTTCACGAACAGCCGGCACATGGCTTATTTAAAGGCGCACATCGCCGAGATGTTGCTGCGGGAATTTAAGGTGATTCAATTCCAGCTGGCCAGCTCTGGCTTCACCAATTGGAACACGGAGATTCTGTTTGCCCCTCGAGGCCGGCAGCCGCTTCTGCCGCCGGTCACGTTGACCACGGAAAAAGGCCGGCGCGTCGCCGTGCGCGGCAAAATCGACCGACTCGACACGAAAGTTTTTGATGATGGCACCGGGGCGGCCCGTTATTTGGTGCTGGATTACAAGAGTTCGACCCACGATTTCACGCCTTACGAAGCGTATTACGGGCTGAATCTGCAGCTGTTGACGTATCTGGATGCTGTCGAGTCGGCAGTCGCCAAGGGAAAACTGCCAGCGCTGGCTGATAGCCGACCCGGCGGCGCCTTTTACCTGATGTTCGACCAGCCGCTGATCAAATACGCGGATCTTAAGGACCTTGCGCCGCTCAGCGAACAGGCCCAGCGCCAGACGCAATTGCTTGAGGCCGCGGCCCCGCAGACGCAAAAGCAATACCGGTTGAAGGGGTTTGTGGTCCTGCCAGATGAGATCGCGAATCAAGACGAGGCGCTGGCTAGTTACCTCAGCAATTTTGCCGATGATCTCGTGCCTGGCAGTACCTCGCTGGTCGTGCCGCTTTCGCTCAATCAAGACAAGACGATCAAGGGGGCCACGGTCAAGGATGGGTCGCGTGGGGCGAAGATTCACACCTTTTTCACCCAACGCGAGCTCGACCGCTGGATCCAGCACGATCGCAAGCTGATCACCCAGGCCGCCGACAACATCCTGGACGGCGTCATCACGCTGGCGCCGCTGGACATCAATGGCTCCGGCGCCCGGTTTATCGCGCGCAGCCCGTATCAAGCGGTCATGCGCTTTGATGCCGCGACCGGGGCGGACCATTACAACACCCAGCCGGCGAAAAATACGGTGCAGATCCTCGAGTTACTGAAGCAAGAAAGCGCTGGAAAGGACGGCGAAGACGATGGCCAATAATATTTCACCAGAAAAGATTCCCGCGATCTTGCATGGGACCTTCAAACCAGGAGACCCGCAGCACCGTCATGACGTGCTCGTCTCGGCATCGGCTGGCAGTGGGAAAACGTTTGTGCTTGTGCAGCGTATTTTGCGGCAGCTGATCGATGGGGCGGAGCTGGACCGTATGCTGATTGTGACGTTCACCAAGGCCGCTGCCGCGGAAATGCGCACGCGTATCGAAAAGGAGCTAAAGGCCACGCTGCGGGCATCGGATGAAACCGCTCGGGCTGGCAAGGTCGTGCCGGAAACAGAGACGCAGGTCGGCCTGCCGCTGACTGAGGCGCAAAAGAGCCACATCCAGGCGCAAATCGACAAAATGACCAGCAGCTGGATCATGACCATCGACGCCTTTTCACAGCGCGTGGTGCAAAGCTACTATTATGTGATCGGGCTGGACCCGAGTTTTCGTATTCTCAGCGACGAAACGGAAGAGGCGATGCTCAAGCAGCGTGTTTGGGAACAGACTCGCGACCATTTTTATGAGGCAGATGGCGTTGCGGCGCATCCATTCGCGGATCTTGAGGCCAATTTTTACAGCAAAGGCGACGCGGGGCACGATGGGCTGGGCGGCATCGTTGATCAGCTTCTGACGTTTGCGATGAGCACCCAGCAGCCGACCAACTGGCTGGCGCATCTCGCGGATGGCTATCAGCCGGAAAAAGTCGCGGCGCAGTTTCAAAATGAACTGTGGCCTGCGATTCACGAGATCCTGACCGGCGCGGTCGCCAAGCTCAATGTGTTGCGCACGGAACTGGCAGACGCTTTTGCGGACCGTAAGCCGACCGACACGATGAAAGCCGCGGTTGAAGGAATCCAGCGCTTTGCGGGGATGGTCGCGGGGCTGCCGGATCAGCCGGATTACGCGACGGTGTGGACCGCGCTGCATCCGGCCGCTACGTATTTTTCCACTTGGCCCTATGGCACGAAAAAGGATGAGACCCGCAAAGCGTTGCTCGCGGGGCAAAAAGCGCGACGCGACGCGATCGCGGCGGAACTCAAGACCATCACGGATGGCCCGCTTCAATTGGCGCCGGCCGACCGCGATTACGTGGCCGGGCCTGCCGCCGCGCTGATGACCACCCTGGCGGATGTCGCGTTGTGGTACGCCGATGCCTTACTCAAGGAAAAAGAGCGCCAGCATCTCGCCGGGTTTGGCGACATTGAGCAATATGCGCTGCAGATTTTAACGGTCAGTGACACGGTCGCGCAAAATTACCAGGCGCAATTTGACCTCGTCATGATCGACGAATATCAGGACACCAATGGCCTCCAGGAAGCGCTGCTCAGCCGGGTGGCGGCCCAGAAGCCGGGCAATCGCTTCATGGTCGGGGATGTGAAGCAGAGCATTTATGGGTTCCGGTTGGCGGATCCGAGCCTGTTTATGACCAAGTATCAGTCGTATCCCAAACTTGCCGCGGATCAGCCTGCTGACAATGAACTGATCTTGCTGCCGAGCAATTTTCGCTCGACAAATAACGTGCTGACCTTCATCAACATGCTGTTTGCCCAGATCATGGATCAGGAAGTCGGCGAGCTGGATTACGACCAGGACGCTGAGCTGAAATTCGGGAGCAGTGACTCGCTGCCGACCGATCTGGCAGGGGATGCCCAGGCGAAGGCCACGTTGCTGTTGGTCGCCCAGGAGGATTCGGCCGAAGACGACCCGAACGCTTCGACGGCTGCGGGTTCCGAGGATGCCGCGAGCGCCGAGACTGCCGATGCGGATGCGGCGGACGACAACGCCGAAGATGCGGCGGCCATCGCCAAGGATCAGGCGCAGGCTCAGGCGGTGATCGCAAAGATCCTGACGATCGTCCACAACCCGGAATATCAATTGTATGACCGTGTGGATGACCCAGCCGCAGAGCTGACGGCGCAGAATTGGCCACATCGGGAGGTCGACTACAAAGACATCGCTATTTTGGCCTCGACGCGTGGCAACAATATCACCCTGCAAAGCGAATTTGCGAAGGCAGGGGTGCCGATTTTGATTCCGGATGCGAAGAACTACTTTAAGACCACCGAGCTGATGGTGATGCTGTCGCTGTTGCGCATCATCGACAACCCGAAACAGGACATCCCGCTGGCTGCGGTGTTGCGCTCGCCGCTTGTCGCGCTGTCGGCCGATGAAATGGCCACGATTCGCTTGGCAGCCAAGGCGCGCCCGTATTATTACGACGCGCTGGCTGTTTTCCAAGCGGATCCGGCCACGCAGGAGACACCGCTGGGCAAAAAGTTGACTCGGTTCTTTGCGCTACTCGCGGATCTTCGCGATTATGCGCGGGAACATGCGCTGGTCGACCTGATCTGGCACATTTATTCACTGACCGGCTTCCTCGATTACGTCGGGGGTATGCCGGGCGGTAATCAGCGCCAGGTCAATCTCCGCGCACTGGCCAGCCGCGCCGCCGCCTATGAAGCAAATGGCTTCAAGGGCTTGTTCGCGTTTGTCCGGTTCATCGAGCAGATGCAGAAAAAGGACAAGGACCTCGACACCCCGGTCAGCTTAGCAGACGGTGAAGACGCAGTGCGCCTGATGACCATTCATGGGTCAAAAGGGCTGGAATTTCCGATCGTCTTTTTGCTAGATGCCGACCACGGCTTCAACATGCGCGACACCACGGCGCCAATCATCGCGACGAAAAATGCGGTCGGGTTGAAATTCAATGATCCCGCGACCCAGATCACCTTCACGACACCGCAATATGCGCAGGCCGCCGAAGCCAAACGCAAGCAGCTGTTGGCTGAGGAAATGCGCAAGCTCTACGTCGCGTTGACGCGGGCGGGCCAGCGCCTGTTCATCGTCGCGATGGGCAAGAAGGAAAAATTGTTGCCCAAATGGCGGGCTGCGGCAGAGGCCAGTGAGGAGAGCTTGCTGCCAAGCCTGCAACGCGGCACCGCCAAAAACTTCATGGATTGGATCGGCCCGGCCTTGGCGCGCTGTGCGGACAGTGAGGACGGCGCCAAAACGCTGCCGGCTTTGACCCCGTATTTTCCAGCGGCTGGCTTCACCATTGAAGAAGTCGTGCCAAAGCCAAGCCAAGCCGGCACGACCGCCGATGAAAAGCTGGTCGTCGATGAGGCAGCCCCGATGCCAGGGCTCACGGACTGGCTGAATTTCCGCTATCCGTTTGCGCAGATGACGACCACGTCCGGCTTCCGCAGCGTGACGGAGATCAAGCGCGCAGTCGAGGATCCGGACCTGGAAGAAGCCGCGGCTGCCAGCGGCATCCTCACTTTGGAAAATCGTGCGCCGGCTGAGGCCACCGCGCAGGTCGTCAAGCAGTGGACCGCGGACGATTTTCACCTGCCTGCGTTCATGGCGGCGGAAGGCCAGCCCCACGTCTCCGCCACAGATGTCGGGACCGCCACGCACTTGGTCCTTCAGCGCATCGATCTGAACGGGCCGGTGGATGAAAAGGCGATTCGCGCCTTCATCCAGCAACTGGTTCAAGCCGGCCTCCTGACCGCCCCGGTCGCCCAGCGCATTCGTGTTGGCCAACTGGCAGCCTTTTTCCAGACCATCCTGGGCCAACAGCTCCAAGCCGCCGCCCATGTCGAACGCGAAGCCGCCTTTTCCATGCTGCTGCCAGCCAGCCGCATCGCTGGCAGCCAAGTCGAAGACGACCAGGCCGACGTATTGGTGCACGGCATCATCGACGGCTATTTCGAGGAAAATGGCGCACTGACCCTGTTCGACTACAAAACGGACCGCATCGGCGACTCAGTGGCCCCGATTCTGGCACGCTACCGCGGTCAGCTGAACAGCTACGCCGAAGCCCTCAACGCCATGCACCCAACCGGCCCCAAAGTGGCGCACGCCTGGCTGATTCTCCTAAACCAAAACGGCGACGCCCACGACGTCCTGGACACCCACTAAATAATTGCTAAATCAAAAGAGCCGCAAGCCGCGAGCGTAGTTTATCAACTACAATGGAGGCAAGCGGTTCTTTTGCTTACGCGGCGTCTGATGTGGTGAAGGCAGAGGGTAGTGACGAACCATTTTGATGCAGTCCCGTATCTGTGCTGCCAATTCGACTGTGAACAACTCAACGCAGGATGTGAGGGTGGGCTCCGGCCGAAAATGGCTCGCTTCGCATGTCTGGGCGTAAGGCATAAATGTCTAACGCCCAGAGCAAGCCCCCTCGTCGGCGTTGGCGGCAAAGCCGCTTACGCCGAAAGCAAGCTTGGAGACCGCGAACTTTGCGGGCTCAAAGTTGCTTGTCCGCTCTACTACGGTCGCCAGCCAATTTTCGGCCGGAGCCCACCCGGGGGCCAACACCTCCAGGCACCGTTGATTTTCCAGCAAAATTGGCGCAACGGGCGGATACATAGTAAACTGGAACCAACTACAACGGAATTTTGGTGAGTAAAATGGGATCTGACACCATCTATGCGGTGATCGATCTAGAAACAACTGGCACGTCGATCGAAGACGGCGACCGCATCATTCAATTTGGCTGTGCGCTCCTGCAGCACGGCAAGATCATCCAGACTGTCTCGCAGCTGATCAACCCCGAGCGTTCCGTACCCGAGGCGATTCAGCAACTGACCGGCATCCGGCCCGCAGACCTGACCGCGGCGCCGTATTTTGATGACGTCGCCAGCACGATCAGCGGCCTGCTCGAAGGCACCGTGATCGTCGCACACAACATTAATTTCGATTATCCATTCCTCAGCGCTTCTCTGGCCGAGGTGGGGGAGCCCGTGCTGATCCAGCCAGGCATCGACACCGTTGAATTGGCGCAGATTCTCCTGCCAACGCAGGCGAGTTTTCGGCTCAGCGACCTGACCACCGTGCTTGCAATTCGCCATGACAATCCGCACCGCGCAGATAGTGATGCAATCAGCACGGCGAAATTATTGCTGGCGCTGGCCGACCGCTTTCGGGCGTTGCCGACTGTCACCCAGCGGCATTTGGCGCAGCTGGGGAAAAATCTACTGCGCGACACCGGCGACTTTCTGGCTGGCTTGGTGCAGCCGCTGCGTCCGCTGGCTCATGATCAACGCCAGGTCGGCCCGTTTATTTTGCGCCAGTCTGCCCAGCCGGTTGCGACGGGTGTTTCTGCGACCGATTTTCCGTTGACGGATCGCGCGAAAAAAGCGTTGCTCACGCCGACATTGCGGTTTCGCAAGGGGCAGGCGGAGATGATGGATGCCATCTATCAAAATGCTTGCGGCCCGCGCCAGCCGCTGATGATCGAAGCCGGCACGGGCTTGGGCAAGTCACTGGGCTATCTGCTCCCGTATGCGTTTTTGACGGATGCCGCGCAGCAGGTCGTCGTCGCCACATCCACCAATGTGCTGCAGGCGCAGTTGGTGAACGAAACAATTCCGCTTTTGGGCCAGCTGCTGCAGCATCCGGTATCTGCTGTGTTGCTCAAAAGTCCGCGCCATTATCTGGACCTTGCGAAGTTTGATGCGACGCTTGCCGTGCGCGAGCCCAATCGGTTGACGCGGCTACTTCAAATGAAATTGATCGTTTGGCTGACTGAGACCACGACCGGCGATCTGGATGAGCTGCATCTGACAAATTATCGCGCCCCGCTGTTTGCGCAGGTGCGCTCGACAGGCGAGCCGCTGCCGGCCAATGATCCGTATCGCAGTGTTGATTTTTACGGCCAGGTCCAGCACGCCCTGGCGTCTGCGCAGGTGATCGTCACCAACCATGCTTATTTGGCGCGACACAGCGATCTGCTCGCCAGCCACGGCCGGCCATATCTGGTGGTGGATGAGGCGCAACATTTTGCCGATCAAACGGCGGCGGCTTTTTCGCAGAAGATCGATCTGCGCCGGTTGCACCAACTGCTGGGCAGCGTGTTGGCCACGATCGATCATGGCGGCACCCGGCGGGATCTGACGCAGATCTTTGCCGATGACGCGCTGATGCGGTATCAGCTGAGCAGTTTTCAGACACTAGTTCGCGCGGCAAGCGAGTTGGTGGAAGACCTTCAGCAAACCTTGTATCACCATTTCGACCTCGGGCGGAGTCAAACGCCCGGCTTCATTCAGGTGCCGCTTCGTCCGGACCAAGTCTCCTGGTTGCTGGATCACGTTAAGCAACCACTGGGCAAACTGAAAAATCAGCTTGCTGGCATCGTCGCAGGTGGCGCGGCGCTTGGGGCTGGGTTTCAGGCCGAGCCAGACCGGTTTTTGGTCGGTGATGCGCCGGCGTTTCAGGTACTGGATGGGTTGCTGGAACGGCTGAGTGAGCAGGCTGGCGCGATCAATGAACTGGATCCTGCGGCGATGCAGGCCGGAGAAGACGGCGTGGTGTGCCTGACTTTGCTCAATCGCAGTGATGTGTCCAGCCTGCAGATCACCTGGGACCTATTTTTCGCGGGGCATCAGATTCAAGCGCTGCTGAGTCATTTCAGGGCGCCGGTCTTTGTGGGGGCGACGTTGCGCGTCGACCGCAATTTCCAGTATTTGACGGCCCAGCTCGGCTATTCGCAACTTGACGGCTCACAGGAATTTGTTTTCCGCAGTCCGTTTCATTATCACCAGCAGGCACAGTTGTTTGTCGCCGATGATGCGCCGCAGCCCCAGCCGACCGTGCAAAATGAGTTGGCGGATTATTACGCCAAGGCCATCAGCCAGCTCGCGGATGACGACCACCAGACGATCGTGTTGTTCACGTCGCTTGCGATGATCAAAAGCGTGTACATCCGGCTGTTACATCAGCCAGTTGCCAGGCGCAAGGAACTGCTGGCCCAAGGCGTCACAGGCTCCGCGGAAAAGATTGCCAAGCGGTTTGCCATCGCGGATAATAGTTTGCTGCTGGGGGCGGCGAGTTTCTTTGAAGGCATCGATTATCCGGATCGTCGGCTGGAACGCGTGATCTTGACCCACTTGCCATTTGATGCGCCGGATGATCCGGTGGTCAAGGCGCGTGGGGCGCAGCTTCAAGCAGCGGGCCGCTCGCCATTTGAGGCGGACAGCCTGCCGCGCGCGACACTCAGGCTGCGCCAAAGTTTTGGCCGGCTCATTCGTACGGAAACGGATCGCGGTGTTTTCATCGTGTTGGATCCGCGGTTGTTGTCGACTGCCTATGGGGCACGCATGTTGAAGGCACTGCCGGCGGTGCGACCGCTGACATTACCGACCGCCCAGATCGGGGCCTATGCGCGCTCCTGGCTGGAACATCGCCCCATGACAAAAAAGGAGGCATCTCATGCGTCAAGCACGTCGTCCGACCTGGCATAAAACCGCCTGGATCGCGGGCATCATCGTCTTCGTCGCGATCATCTTCGCCATATTCTATCGCGCAACTTCCCCGATACGCCAAGTCCGCAGCGAAGCGGAATCCATTGCCGCCAAGCAGGCAGGCGTTGCCGACCCCACGGCCTTTTACTGGGACCGCCAGCGCGAGTCCTATCTGACGGTCGGCGGCAAGCAAAAAGATGGCCAAGCGGTCTATGTCGTCATTCGGCAAAAAACTGGCAAGGTCACTGTTTTGCCGACCAACACCGGCATCTCGGCGGCGAAGGCCAAGGCACAAGCCACCGCGACTTTTTCACCGAAAAAGATCGTCAACGTGGGGCTGTCAAAAAGAGGAAAGAAATTTGTTTGGGATGTTGGCTACCAGCTGAAGTCTGGTAAACTGGGGTACGTGACCTATGCCTTCAGCGATGGCGAGCAATTGCAATCCATCCGCGGGCTGTAGTCAACAGAGCGTGAAGAAGGCATGCGTGTGCAGGTAGCAAAAAAGATCGCGGCGATCACGCCAAGCGCAACACTGGCTGTTGCGGCGCAGACCAAGGCCATGAAGGCCCAGGGGCAGACCGTTTCTGACTTGTCGATTGGCCAACCGGATTTTGCCACTCCGGCGTTCATCGATGCGGCGGCAAAAGCGGCCATCGATGCAAACCAGGCCAGTTTTTACTTGCCTGCAACGGGCTTGCCGGCCTTGAAGAAGGCAATCGCGACGCATCTTGCCGCGCGCGGTGGGGCGACGTATGACCCAGATCAGATCGTCGTGACGACCGGGGCTAAGTTTGCGCTTTACAGCCTGTTTTCGGTGTTGCTTGAGCCGGGAGACGAGGTGCTGGTGCCGATACCAGCCTGGGTCTCTTACATCGAGCAGATCAAATTGGCAGGCGGGCGGCCGGTTTTGGTGCCGAGCACGACGACGTTCAAGGTGACGCCGGCGCAACTGGAAGCCCAGCGCGGGCCGGCCACCAAGGCAGTGATCATCAACTCGCCGCAAAATCCGACCGGGGCCGTTTATTCGCGGGCCGAGCTTGAGGCGATCGGCGACTGGGCCGTGGCCCATGGGGTGCTGCTGATCGCGGATGACATTTACCGCGACCTGATCTATCACGGCGTGGCGTTCACCTCACTGACTGAGTTGACACCGGCCATTTTCGCCAATACCGTGTTGATCTCGGGGGTCTCGAAGTCTTATGCGATGACCGGCTGGCGCATTGGATTTGCGGCGGGGCCGCGCTCGTTGATCCAGGCGATGGCGACCTTCATCGGCCACACTACCGGCAACGCAACGGCGGTGGCCCAATATGCAGCGCTGGCCGCGTATACAGGCGATGATCGAACCGTTTTTCAAATGCGCGATGCCTTTGAAAAACGGCTGGATCTTGTCTGGCCACGGCTCGGTCAGCTGCCAGGCTTTCACCTAGAGGAGAAACCACAAGGTGCATTTTACCTGTTTCCGCGCGCTATCGAAGCGGCGCAGATGACCGGATCTTCCACGGTGGATGACTTTGCGGCGGCGCTGTTGGCGAAAACAGGGGTGGCAGTGGTGCCGGGCCGCGCGTTTGGTATGCCGGACCACCTGCGCATCAGCTATGCGGCAAGCGAGGCGACGCTCATGGCCGCGCTTGATCGCATGCAAGCATTTATTGAAAAATATAGGTAAGGGGATCAGATCCAATGACAGAAATCATTCGCATCAAAGACGCAAAAGACCATGTTGACGAGGTCGTCCAGATCAATGGCTGGCTGACTGACAAACGGTCTTCTGGCAAGATCGCATTTTTACAGCTGCGTGATGGCTCGGCCTATTTCCAAGGCGTGGTCGTCAAAAGTGCCGTCAGCGAGGAAGTCTTTGAGACCGCCAAAACGCTGCGCCAGGAAACAAGCCTGAGCATCACCGGGACCATTCATGAGGACACGCGCAGCCACTTCGGTTATGAGATCGAAGTACAGGATCTGAAAGTGGTCGGCGATTCCGGCGACTACCCGATCACCCCGAAGGAACACGGCATCGAATTTTTGCTCGATCATCGTCATCTTTGGTTGCGGTCCAGCCGGCAGTTTGCCATCCAGCAGATTCGCAACGAAATGATCCGGACGACGTATGAATTCTTCAACCAGGAAGGCTTCATCAAGATGGACAGCCCGATTCTGACGGGCTCCGCTCCGGAAGGCACCACCGAGTTGTTCCAGACCAAGTATTTTGATGAAAAGGCGTATCTGAGCCAATCCGGCCAGCTGTATGCTGAAGCCGGCGCCATGGCTTATGGCAAGGTCTTCACATTTGGCCCAGTCTTTCGCGCGGAGAAGTCGAAAACACGCCGCCATCTGACCGAATTTTGGATGATCGAGCCCGAAATGGCCTTCACCCATCAGGAAGAGAGCCTGCAGGTCCAAGAGCGCTACATCGCCACGCTGGTCCAAAATGTGATCGACAACTGTGCCTATGAGCTGACGCTGCTGGATCGCGATATCGACCAGTTGCGCAAATACACCCAGCTGCCATATCCGCGCATTCGCTATGACAAGGCGATTGAAATGCTTCAGGCGGCGGATTTTGACGTCAAATGGGGCGATGATTTTGGCTCGCCGGAAGAGACCTATCTGTCCGATCAATTCGAGCAGCCGGTCTTTGTCCTGAACTATCCAAAGGCCATCAAGCCGTTTTACATGTTGCCAGAAGAAGGCCGCGACGATACTTATGTCTGCGCCGACATGCTGGCCCCAGAAGGCTACGGTGAGATCATCGGCGGGTCCGAGCGTGAATGGGACTATGA
The DNA here is from genome assembly GCF_003946405.1 of Lacticaseibacillus yichunensis. Taxonomy (GTDB): domain Bacteria; phylum Bacillota; class Bacilli; order Lactobacillales; family Lactobacillaceae; genus Lacticaseibacillus; species Lacticaseibacillus yichunensis. The sequence goes on from NZ_RHOG01000007.1 coordinate 25,280, forward strand.
CAAGCTTCAGGCAGCAATCGAAGCGAAGGGCCTGGATATGAATGAATACGGCTGGTATCTGGATCTGCGCAAGTATGGCAGTGTGCCGCATACCGGTTTTGGCCTTGGCCTTGAGCGCGCGATCACGTGGATCTGCCACCTCGATCATTTGCGCGAAGCGATTCCGTTCCCGCGGATGCTCAACCGCCTCAAGCCGTGATCGCATCACGCACGAAAGGGGACTGGGGCGAAGTGTTTTGTCCCACTTCCTACAGCAAAAGCTGGGCGCAGGCTCAGCTTTTTTGTCAAAATAAAGTCAGGAGGACTGGTCATGAACAATGAGTTGAATGCCTACTTGGCAGCCGGTCAGGTATCGCTGTCAAATGCGCTTTTCAGCGGCTTTGCGGCCAGTGATCTGACCCAACATGAGCTGATCGTCTACCTGTTTTTGACGCAATGGGCCAGCCAGCATGATGAGGCGCCGGCACTCGATACGTTTGCGCAAAGCATGAAGCTGGCAAAAAATGAGACGTATAACGTGATTGCCAGCTTGATCAAAAAAGGGGCGGTGCAATTGGTCAGCCGGCAAGATGAAGCAGGCCGTGCCGTCGATCAGTACGACGTGACCCCGCTACTGGCAAAGTTGTTGACCGCGCCGACCGTGCAGCCAGCCAACATCCAGGCCCTCAATGCCGGACAGCAGATCTTCAATGAGATCGAGGTCGAATTCGGCCGGCCGCTGTCGCCGATCGAGCAACAGACGATCGGCGATTGGCTGAACGTGGATCATTACGAGCCGGCCGTGATCAGTTTGGCGCTGCGCGAGGCCGTGCTCAATCAGGCGTATTCGCTGCGCTACATGGATCGCATTTTGATCAACTGGGAGCGCCGCCACCTGACGACGGCCGCGCAGGTCCAAGCAGATTTGAAGCGGCAAAAAAACGGACTCTAACGGAGGCATGCAATGGCAAAAATGACGGTGGCGCAGGCCCGCACATTGATGGGGCTGGTGTTGAAGCTGTATCCAGAGGCGCAACCCACGCTGAATGCCGAGTCGCCATTTCAGATTCTGGTTGCGGTGATGCTCTCGGCCCAAACGACGGATGTGGCGGTCAACGCCTGCACGCCGGCGCTGTTTCGCGCGTATCCGACCCCGGCGGCCATGGCAACCGCCACCCCGGCTGAGCTGGAACCCTACATCGACCGCCTCGGACTGTACCACAACAAGGCCAAGTACCTGCAGGCATTGAGTGCCGCGCTTGTGGCTCAATTTGGCGGCGTGGTGCCGCAGACCTATGCGGAATTGACCCAATTGCCAGGGGTCGGGCGGAAAACAGCGACCGTGGTGCGCACCGATGCATTCGGCGTGCCGGGCATCGCCGTCGATACCCATGTCAGCCGCATCATCAAAGGCTTTGGGCTGGTGCCTCAGCGCGCCACACCCACGCAGATTCAGGCCTATTTGGAACATTTGATGCCACCTGACACCTGGATCAATTTGCATCGGGCGCTGATCAGACTCGGCCGCGAGTGGCTGTCCGCGCGCCGTCCTGAGTTGCCACCGGGTGCGGATTGGCAAGCGTTTGCCGGTTATTATCGACCGCTACAAAGGAGACCAACCAATGAGTGATGAGATCGTTCCTTCTGCACGTCACGCGGCCCGCGAAAGTTGGGCGCAGTACTTCATGAAATTGGCGACCACCGTGGCTGCCCGGTCCACTTGTGAACGGGCAACGGTCGGCGCTGTTTTGGTCCAGGACCATCGCATTATCGCGACCGGCTACAACGGCAGCATCTCGGGTGACCCGCACTGCGATGAGGCCGGTCATTTGATGCGCGACGGGCACTGCATTCGCACGCTGCACGCGGAAATGAATGCGATCTTGCAGTGCGCCTTGAACGGGGTATCCACCCGCGGGGCAAGTGTCTATGTCACGTATTATCCTTGCCTGAATTGCACCAAGGCGCTGATTCAATCCGGCGTGAAGGCGATCTATTACGCGCATGACTACAACAACGACCCATACGCCGTGGCGCTGCTCAACAGCCACGCCATCAAGGTCGTCAAGGTGGCATTGCCGGAAGACTGATCGCGGGTTGGTTGGGCTTCTCTGGTAGACGACGAGAACGGGAGGTCGGCGTCAGTGCCGGCCTTTTTGCGTGACATTGAAAACGTGGGCGGGCGGACGCAAAAAGATCCGGCAAGCATTGCATATCGTGCTTGCCGGATCTTTTGATTGGCGCAAAACTATTTTGACGCGAGGTCAGTCGCCGGGTGGGGTGCCTTCGTCGGTGTTTTGGCCCTCGTTGTTCCCACTGCTACTGCTCGAACTGGTACTGGAACTGCTGCTTTCCGTCTCTGTGCCACCGCCTTCGTCTGTTCCTGGTGCGGTCTCGTTGTCAGTCCCAGAGGAACTCGATGAGGAACTATCCTCCGTTTCGGAATCGGACGTTTCATCGGGCTTTTCGCTACTGCTCGAGGAACTGGACTTTTCAGAAGACGACGAGGAAGCGGAAGAGGAGCTGCTGCTTTCCTTTTCGGTCTTGACCGTGGTCTGGGTGGTTGGGCCGTAGCCGCGCACATACAGCTCGCGGGTCGTGTTGGCCGTGTTACCGGTGACGGCGGTGCCGGGGTTGGAGCCGCGCAAAATATGTTCGACCAGGACCGAATCGGGCTTTGTCCAATCCTCATTTTTGAGGTTCTGGGCCTCAATGTCGTAAGTCATCAAAGCTTTATAGATCTGCTGGGAAATGGTCTGTTGGGAATAATTTAACCCGGCTTCCGTTGCCTTATCGTAACCGGTCCAAACGGAGATCACACGCTGGCGGGTGTAGCCCGTGAACCAGGCGTCTTTGGCGATGCCGGTCTGGTTGAGGGCGGGATTTGCGGCCAGTTCGGCTTCGCTGTAATCCGTGGTCCCGGTCTTACCGGCCTGATAAAGTCCGCTGATCGCCGCGGAGGTCGCGGTGCCACTACCACTGAACACGCCCTTGAGCATGTCTGTGATCATGTAGGCAGTGCTGGATTTCATGGCGCGATTACCATTGGCGGTAAAATCAACCGTGGTCCCATCCGGCTTCACGACTTTGCGGATATAAGTCGGCTCGTAATACGTCCCGCCGTTGGCAAAAGCCCCATATGCGGCGGCCTCTTCCTCTGTTGTGACCGAGGCGCCGATCGCGCTTGAGCCATACTGCTCGTCTTTTGGCAGATCGATGCCGAGGCCCTTGAGGAAGTTGACGGCTTTGGACATGCCGACTTCTTCCAGCGTGCGCACGGCCGGGACGTTACGGGACTGGACCAGCGCCGCACGCATTGACATCATGCCAAGATAGGTGCGGTCCCAGTCATACAGCTGGGTGCTGGTGCCAGGGTAGATGTACTTGCTGTCATCGAGCTGCTGGTAGGTGGAATAATTCAGATATTCGATTGCGGGGCCGTACGCCATCAGCGGCTTCATGGTCGACCCGTTGCTTCGGGTGTTGCGGGTCGCGCGGTTGAAGCCGAGCCGGACATCCCCAGTTTTGCGGCCGCCGATCTGGGCGATCACATTCCCGGTGTTTGGATCCGTCATGGTGACGGCCACCTGCATCTTATTATCCGGGAAGGTGACGTAATCGTCTGAATTGACGATCTCATACAACCGCTTTTGCGCCTTCATATTTAAATTGGTGTAGATTTTCAGGCCATCCGTGTAAGGGTTGGCGTTCATCTTTTTCTTCACTTCGGCGATGACTTCCGTTAAATAGGAATCAATCACCTTGTCAGTTTCTGTTTCATTTTTCGCGGCGGTCTGCTTGACCAGACCATCTGTGATCGGCGTGGCCGTGGCCGCTGCTGCTTGGGCCTTGGTGATCTTCTTGTCGCGCAGCATCGCCGCAAGCACGGCATCGCGGCGGGTCTTTGCGGCTTCCGGATGCTCATAGGGGTCATAGCCGACCGGCGACTGCGGCATTCCGGCGATCAGCGCGGTCTGCGCCAGTGTCAGCTGCTTGAGGTCCTTCCCGTAATAGTATTTGGCGCCGGTGGCCATTCCGTACTGACCATTGTCCATGTAGACTTTATTGATGTAGAATTCCAGAATTTGTTCCTTGGAGTAGGTCCGCTCGACTTGCATCGCAAGCCAGGCTTCCTGGGCCTTGCGCCGGAATGTCTGATCCGAGGCCTTGGTGGAAAAGACGGACAGTTTGACCAGCTGTTGGGTGAGGGTCGAGCCCCCTTCAAGCCCGGAGCCATTGCCCGTGAGCTTGCCGACCACGTTGTTCAGCGCCGCGCCACCGATACGAATCGGGTCGATGCCGAATTTTTCCTGGTAAAAACGCCGGTCTTCGATCGACACCACGGCCTGTTTCAACTGAGTCGGAATATTATTGGCACTGACGTAGACGGTATTTTTTGTGCCCAGGGTCGCGAATTCTTTATTGTCGGCGGCGTAAAGAATGGCGCTACTGCCGTCGATCAAGTCGGCCTTGGTCAGTGTTGGGGCGTCTTTTGCATAATAAGCAAAAAGTCCGACGCCTGCTGCCACCGCGGCCAAAAACAAAATGACCAGCCACTTCAAGACGGACAGGAACCGGTTGCGTTTTTTCTTCGGCTTGGTTGGCCGCTGGCGCCGTTTGGCCATGCGTGATGGCGCAGATTGATTAGCCATGTTGGTGGGACCTCTTTTCAATAAGTTGATCGACAGCGCCTAAATACGGAATCAGCGGCTGCAGGGCAGGGTGGATCTCAAACCCGTTGGCCTCGATCTCCGTCAGCGGAATCGACTTGCGCCCGTCATCTTGCGCCGCCCGCCAGTATTCCAGCAAGGCGGAGGCTGGATAAACGAACAGGCGCTTGAGCGTGACAAAGCGAATCAGGGCAAAGCAGATGCCGTCTTGCGCGAGGCATGCCTTGAAATGCGCGACTTGATGCGGGTGAAAATTCTTGAGCGGAAAACTTTGCTTGTTCTTCGTTTCCTTGGCATCAAAATCGAGATAATACCCTTGATAAACGCCATTATAATCTGTGGTCGACGGGGTCTTGAAATAAGCCTCGCGAATCACAGCTTGGCTGCGCTGGGGGTAATCGACTTTGACGATCTGAATCGGCGTCGGCTTTTTGTGGACCACCGCCAGCCCCGCCTGCAAGTAATAGGCGTTGCTGTCGTTGAGTTCCTCTTCAAGCGTCATGCCGCGGCCGCCGTATGTGGTCGCGGCCTGGCGCGTGGTTTGCACGCCGCCTTGGTATGGCTTACCATTAGGGTAATGGATGGGCATAAGATCACACTCCTACCGCTATTATAGCAATTACACGCGCCTGCGCCTAATCAGGCCATTGCGCTAATTTTTCGAAAAGGAGGGCCTGTAAATTGGGCAAACGCCTATGGGTCACAGGTTATCGCAGCTGGGAACTCAATGTGTATGGGCCCCAGGACCCAAAACTTGCGGTGCTTAAATATATGTTAAAAAGCCATTTGCAGACCTTCCTGGATGACGGCGGCGAATGGGTCATCACAGGCGGTGAAATGGGCATCGAGCAATGGGGCGCCAGCGTCGCATTGGCGATGAAACCGCAGTGGCCTTCACTCAAGGTGGCCGTGATGGTGCCTTTTGCGGATTTTGGTAATCGCTGGAATGAGGATAATCAGGCGACGCTGGCGACTCTGCGCCAACAGGTGGATTTTTCCGCCTCGACCTCAAGTGGGCCATATAAGCAACCGGCGCAATTGTCCGGCTACACCCGCTTCATGGTTCAGCACACCGATCAGGCGCTGATTGTGTATGATCCGGAGTTTGAGGGCAAGTCCAAGTTTGCCTATGAGGCGGCTGTCGCGGAAGGCAAAAGGCGGGACTATCCGATCGACTTGGTGACCATGCCGGATCTGGAAGAGGATGCGCGAAATTACGGGGAGCAGCAAGCCGCGCAGCAGGATGAATAGGTAGGACGAGAAGCAGAAGGGTCAAGACCTAGCTGTCCACCCCTAAAACGCTCGGCTACGCACCCTCAAGTTGGGCTTCGCGGGGCAGTGGTGGCACATCTAGTCGTCCCAGCCACTCGATGGCCGAGTGCGCCATCAAGTGTCTAGGCCGCACTAGCTGTCCACCCCTGAGCGCCCCGCTACGCACCCTCAAGTTGGGCTTCGGCCCGCATGGCGGGGATATCTAACTGTCTCGTCCACTCGTTGGCCAAGTGCGCCACCAAGCACCCGAGCCAAGTTAGCTACCCCGCCATCCCGCGGGCCTACGCACCCTGACAAACTTGTCATTCTCAACGGGCAAATTATATGTTACAATCAATCTATCCTGTGCTTTAGATCAACGAGGTGTTTCCTTATGGATAGCAATACAAACAACAACGCGACCGGTTTTTCCATCCTCTATAGTCCCAAGGATATTCTGGATAAGCACTTTAAAAACAAGGTTCGCGGTTATGATCAAGATGAGGTCGATGAGTATCTCGACGGCATCATCAAGGACTATGAGAGTTTCACCGCCGAGATCGACCGGTTGAATGAGGAGAACGCGCGTCTGTTCAGTCGCGTTGATGAGCTGACCAAACAGCTCAACGTCTCTAAGAGTGTTGCGGCCCAAACGCCGCAGCAGCCGACAGCGAACGTGACGAACTACGATATTTTGAAGCGCTTGAGCAACCTTGAGCGCCACGTGTTCGGCAGTAAGCTTTCTGATGGCGGCCAAAGCAATAACGCCGATAGCAACAATGGCGGCGGGATCGACCAATATTAAACCAATTTGTAAATCTCGAGTGATCGCGGTCTGCATCTGCAGGCTGAGGAAAGTCCATGCCCGCACAAGCTGAAATGCTTGTAGTGTTCGTGCCAGGCCCAATAAGCCTGGGCACCCAGTAATGGGTGACGGCAGTCGATGGCGCTAAGGGCAACTATGTGCCGATCGACTCTAAGGTGCCACAGTGACGATACGTAGCTGGAAACGGCTGCGGTGGAACGGGTAAACCCCGCGAGCGAGTAACCCAAACTTTTGGTAGGGGCGCTATGCCATGGGAATCAAACCAACGGCAAAGCAGCGGTAACGCTGAGATAGATGATCACTGAAGGGACGTCTGCCTGAAGGCGTTCTGGAACAAAACATGGCTTATAGAGATTTACAAACAGGCACAGCTCGGGGCGACCCGGGCTGTTTTTTTGAACAAGAACCCGGCAACGCATGAGCGGCGCCGGATAAAAATGTTTTCCAAGCGTCGGTGATCCAGCGAGCCCGATTTCGCGGAACCGCGTCAGAGGTTTTCAGTTTCAGCAGTTGTCTCTTCCACTTTTCGCGTTTATACAAAGGAGCACTCCCATGCAATTTCATCTTCTCGCCACCATGGCGGCTGGGCTCGAGAGCCTGACCACCAAAGAGTTGCAAGACCTCGGCTACAAGACCCGCACCGAAAATGGCAAAGTCTACTTCGACGGCGATGAATCGGCGATCGCCACGGCCAACATCTGGCTGCGGACCGCGGATCGCATCAAGATCGTGGTCGGCCAGTTCCAGGCGCTTTCCTTTGACGACCTGTTTGAAGGCGTCAAGGCCTTGCCATGGGATCAATATTTGCCGATGGACGCTGCCTTTCCTGTGGCCGGCCGAGCGGTGCGCTCCAAGTTGCACTCCGAGCCCGATGCGCAGGCAATCACGAAAAAAGCGATCGTTGAAAAGTTAGCAGGCGTGTACCATCGCCGCGGTCGTTTACCAGAAACAGGGGATCTGTACCCACTTGAGGTGTCGATCTTAAATGACGTTGCGACCCTGACCATCGATACGACGGGCGACAGTTTGTTCAAGCGCGGCTACCGAATCGCCAAAGGGGATGCGCCGTTGAAGGAAAACTTCGCGGCCGCGTTGGTCATGTTGACGAATTGGCATCCCGACATGCCATTTTATGATCCGACCACGGGCTCGGGCACCATTCCGATCGAAGCCGCGCTGATCGGCCACAACATCGCGCCGGGCTTGCAGCGGCATTTTACCTTTGAGCATTTCTTCTTCATGCAGCCGCAAGTTCTGGCGGACGCCAAAGACGCCGCGATGGATCAGGCGGATTTTGACCGCGAGCTCGACATACTCGGCGCTGACCTGGACCAAAATATGATCGAGACCGCCCGCGTCAATGCCAAGCAGGCCGGCCTGCTGCACAGCATTCAGTTCAAGCAGCTAGCGGTCAAGGACTTCCGCACCGACAAGCCCCGCGGCGTGATCGTCTCCAACCCGCCATACGGGAAGCGGCTGAATGACTTGGCCGCCGCGCGTCGCCTGTACAAGGAAATGGGTGACGTTTACCGCCCAATGACCGGCTGGAGCAAGTATATTCTGACCGCCGATCTGGAATTTGAAAAGTCATTCGGGCAACGGGCCACCAAGCGGCGCAAACTCTATAACGGGGCCATGCGCACGGATTATTTTCAGTATTGGGCCACAACTCGATAAAGACTACCAGCGTTCCGCATTCGAGGCGGAACGCTTTTTTTTTAACCCAACACAGGGCTATAATGGGCAAAAAAGGGAGGGCCGCTATGAAAACCCTAACATTGTTCGCATTGCCAGAAGGTGGGCGCCAGACGCTGGAAAAGGCTGGGGTCACCGTGCTCGATGAGGCGCAGTATGACCCGAGCCAGGCCGGGTCTATCGACGCGATTCTCGGCTGGAACGACACCGGGCGCGCGCTGGTCGAAGGGCCAAACCAGGTGCAATTCATTCAGACCATGTCCGCCGGGGTCGACTATTTGCCGTTGAAGGCGCTGGCGGCGCAACACATTCTGGTGGCCAACACCGCCGGCATTCACGCGGTGCCGATCGCCGAAAGTGTCACAGGGATGATGTTGGCATTTGCTCGCGGCCTGTATCCGCTGGCAGCGCAGTGGGAGACAACTGCCCGCGACAGGATGTGGACCGCCGCAGGGAAAACTGCCGTCGTGTTTGGCACCGGGCACATCGGGCAAGCCATCGCCCAGCATTTGGATGCGCTTGGCATGACGGTCAATGGGGTCAGTCGGCATGGCGAGGCTAAGCCCGGATTCGCCCAGGTCGCAACGACTGAAAGTGGGCGCGCCCTTTGCCAAAACGCGCAGGTGATCGTCAACGTGATGCCGCTGACCCCGGCGACGCATCATTATTTTGATCATTCCTTTTTCGCTCATCTGACCAGCCACCCCCTGTTCATCAATGTGGGACGCGGGCCTTCTGTGGATACGGCGGCGTTGATCGAGGCGCTTGAGAACCACTGGGTGAGTGGGGCGGCGCTTGACGTTTTTGAACAAGAGCCGCTGCCGGCGGATTCGGGCTTGTGGACCCGGCCGGACGTGCTGGTCACACCGCATTTGTCCGGAACGGTTGAACAATTGCGCCAGCAAGTCTTCAATATTTTTTGGCCAAATCTTCAACAGCTGATGGCGACGGGGACTTTAAGGAAGAATCAAGTGGATCTGGCTGCGGGGTATTGATGCATTTTTGTCCCGGAACGGTTATACTAAAAATGTAATCGGTTTCAGCAAACAAAAGGAGGTCCTGCTCATGGCGCAACGCACCACTGAGATCATCAGCTTACTGGAGGATGCTTTACTGACAAAAAGGCCGGTCAAGATACACACGATCGACCGCAAGCAATTGCATGGGATCATTTCCGGCATCACCCCAGGGCTGGTCAAACCCTATCAGGAGCGAAGCACGGTCACCGTTGCCACCGACAAAGGCGACAAGCGTGTGCAGGAATATGCCATCACCAAGATCGCTTGGGCGTGACATCAAAACTAAATAGCAAGAAGGCGCAGGACGAGATCAACGTCCTGCGTTTTCTTTTGGGGAGCCGCATAAATGTTAAGTTTTTCGTAAGCGTTCACAATGTCGGCATAGCGGCGTTTCGTCGCAAACTGAAACCGTTGACAAAAAGTAAGCATCTGACTATACTGATCTCGTTAACTCGATTGCAGGTGTGGGCCTTGCTAACCCGCTGATCTCCTGTCCAATTCCTTCGGTGGTCCTGCCGGCCGAGTCCGGTTGCCGAACGATCGTAGCTTTCCCTTGAGTCTCATGGGGCCTGTCTCACCGGCGCTGGCGCGTGTTCGGCGATTCGGGTATAAGCGTTAACAACGGATGCCATTTTCATCTGGTGTTCAAAATGGGTCGGATGGATCACCGTGTGCCATCACAGCGGGTAGCACACGGTACATAGGGCGCGGCACCGACTCCCGCGCAGACAGCGGCACGTTCGTAACTGAAAATTTCAAAAATGGGGCCTCTCGAGGCCTCTTTAGTGTGTCTTGAGGCGCCAACTGACGAAATTTTGCCGGTTGGCGTTTTTTTGCGATGAAAAATTTTTTGCCAAAAGCTTCGTAGCGACCAAAATATTGAGGCAAATGAATTGGATCTGGTGTCTAATTGCTGCCAACTGGAAGATCCAGACAAGCAAAAAGGGCCAGGACAAATTGGCTTATCCTGGCCCCGGTTCGCGTGACTCGGTTATGTCCTGGTCAACAAGGCGATCAGATCTTCCTTTGGCACACCGGTAAAGAAGGCGTTTGTATCGACATCCTTGAGCGCTTCAGTGAGGTGCGCTGTGTCGTAAACGGTGCCGATCAAGGCCTGGGCCAGCTCATCCGCATTTTTCGCGCCAAAGAAATCGCCGAAGAAATGGAGATCAGTGATCTTGCCTTCGTTGGTGGTCAGGCGCGCGTCGATGGTGCCCATGTCAAAGTGCTGGCGCTTCTGCTGGGTGTAGGCAGGGGACTGGCCATAGACCCAATCCCAATTGCTGTAGACCTCGTTGTAGATCTGATCGACCGCGGCCTGGTCTTCCGGCGTGATCTGAACTTCGCGGTCCTTGATCGCGTCCAGCGAGTCCACGTCAAACAGGCGCTTCAGGAGGATGTCGCGGAATTCCGGCACGGTGAGATCCTGGTACTGTGGATCCAGGTATGGACGCAGGTTGGTCACGCGGCTGCGCACGCTTTGAATGCCCTTGCTGGCGATCTTGTCGGCTGGCACGTTAAGCACCTTGGGCACAACGCTCATGTCGACATCAAGCATCAGGGTGCCATGGGAAAAAGTCTTCCCGTTTCGCGTATACATCGCGTTGCCGGAAAACTTTTTGCCATCGACCAAAATATCGTTGCGGCCGGAGACTTCTGCCGTGGTGGCGCCCATGCTGTGGAGCGCATCGACGATCGGCTGCGTGAAGCTCTTGAAATCGCCGAAATCACTGGCGTTTGCATCGACCACAAAGGAAAAGCAGAGGTTGCCAAGGTCATGATAGACCGCGCCACCGCCGGAAAGCCGGCGGGTCACAACAATATCATGCGCGTCGATGTAGTCTTGATTGAGTTCCTCTGCGGTATTTTGGTTGCGGCCGACAATGACACTAGGGCCTTCATAGTAAAAAAGAAGCAGCGGGGCATCAAACGAGCGATTGTTCATCAGGTACTGCTCAGTAGCCAAGTTCATCCGAATATCATGGGATTTCATCACGACATAGTACATGGTTTTTGCCTCCTAGGTGAGATGGGAACAATTTTATTGTAAGCGTTTCATACGGGTTTGGCTAGTCTGGAGGAGCCGCAATTCCGCCCACCATGGCGTGGCCCGCCGCACCCTTTTTGAGTTGGGCTCTGGGCCGCATGGTGGAAGTATCTAGGCGACTCATGCACTCGATGGCAAAGTGCGCCATCAAGCACATAAGCCGACCTAGCTATTCCACCATAAACGCGGCCCGTCGCACCCTTTTATAGTTAGGCTCCGCCGAGCAGGGGTGGGACATGTAGTCGGCCTTGTCACTCGGTGGCAAGGTGCGCCACCAAGCGCCCAGGCCGAACTACCTGCCTACCCCTAAACGCTCGGCTTCGCACCCTTTTATAGTTGGGCTCCGCCGAGCAGGTCTGAGGCGTCTAGCAGTCTTGGGCGCTTGAGGCGAAGCGCGCCTCAAGCGCCCAAGCCAAGCTAGTCGCTCAGACCTAAACGCTCGGCTCCGCACCCTCGCACCCTTTTATAACGACACTATGAATAAGAACGCGTTTGGATTAGAATAATAGGGTAGTTAAATTCCGGTGAGAACCGGCAGGAGGAGTGATCATATGGCGGACACAACACCGCGCGTACAAGATGACCTTTATGAAGCCGTGAACGGCGAATGGGCGAAGACAGCCGAGATACCGGCAGACAAGCCGTCGACAGGGGGGTTCCAGGACCTGGCAGACGAAGTGGAAAAGAAATTGCTGGCGGATTTTGACACCGTCGCCGCTGATAGCAGCAAGGCCCCAGATGCCTTTTTTGCCCAGGCCGTAACTCTGTATCAGATCGCCAAGGACTATGACAAGCGCGATGCGGAAGGGATTCAGCCCGCATTGGACCGCTTGGCTGAATTGCAGGCCGTGACCGATTTTGCCAGCTTCAACGACAAAGCGGCACAGCTTGAAGCGGATCTATTCCCGCTGCCATTCAACACTGGCGTTGACCCGGATATGAAGAACACCAAGATCAACCGCGTTGAATTGGTCGGCCCGGGCACCATTTTGCCTGACACGACTTACTATGCGGCAGATAACGAGCAGGGCAAAAAGCTGCTGGCCGTTTGGCGCGACATGGCGGAAAAAGTCATCGCGCTGACCGATCTCGATGAGGCCGAGCAAAAGGCGACCATCGAAGACGCCTTGGCGTTTGATGCGGCAATCGCGACGCACGTCAAGAGTTCTGAAGAATGGGCCGACTATCCAAAGGGCTACAACCCGCAGTCCCTGGAAGAAGTCGATGCGCAGTTTGGTGACTTCGACTTTGCGGGCTATGCCAAGGCCGCGTTCCCGGTGGTGCCAGACACGATCATCGTGGGCGATCCGCGTTTCTTGAAGGAATTCACCCAGTTGTTTGATGCCGCGCATTTCACGCAGTACAAGCACTGGGCTTACATCAATGAGCTGTTGTCGCTGACCGGCTACCTCAGTGAGGACCTGCGTCAACTCGGCGGGACATTTGGCCGCACGCTTTCCGGCTTGCCAGAAGCCCCAAGCCAGGTCAAGGCTGCGTATCGCTTGGCCAACCGCTTCTATTCCGAACCGATCGGCATCTATTACGGCCGGACCTATTTTGGCGAAGCCGCAAAAGCCGATGTCACCAAGCTGGTCAAAGAGATGATTGCGACGTACAAGCGCCGTCTGAGCAATTCCAGCTGGCTGTCGCAATCGACCAAGGAAAAGGCCGTGGTGAAGCTCGACACGATGGTCCTCAAGATGGGCTATCCAGACAAGGCCAATGAAGTCTACGACCGCCTGCATGTTGATGCGGACGCAAACTTGCTGACCAACGTGATCGCGTTGAGCCAAGCGCGCCACGCCTTCAATGTCGAACAACTCACGAAGCCAGTTGATCGCAACACCTGGAACATGCCCGGTCATTTGGTGAACGCGTCCTATGACCCGTCCCGCAATGACATCACGTTCCCGGCGGCGATCTTGCAGGCGCCGTTCTATTCACTCGAGCAATCCGCAAGCCAGAACCTCGGCGGCATCGGCGCGGTCATCGCGCATGAGATCTCACATGGCTTTGACAACAACGGCGCGCAGTTTGACGAGTTCGGCAACATGGTCAACTGGTGGCAGCCGGCCGATTATGACCACTTCAAGGAACTGACCCAGCAAATGATCGATGAGTTTGAGGGTCAAGAAACGGAAGCGGGCAAGGTCAACGGCAAGCTCGTTGTGTCCGAAAATATTGCGGATGCTGGTGGCCTCGCTGCGGCGCTTGAAACGGCGCAAAATCTGCCAGACACCGATCTGCATGCCTTCTTCCTCAACTGGGGGGAGATCTGGCGGCAAAAGGCGCGCATTCCGTACCAGCAGCTCTTGCTGTCGGTCGACGTGCACGCCCCGGCCAAATTGCGGGCCAACATTCAGCCGCGTAACTTGGATGAATGGTACACCACGTTTGACGTCAAGCCAGGCGACGGCATGTACATCGCCCCGGAAAAACGCGTCCACATCTGGTAATTGAATCTGGTCATTGCGTGAAGAAGCCTGACTCGGGCAACCTGAGTCAGGCTTCTTTTGCGCAAAAAAGGGGACCGCCGTAGCAAGCCACATCTCTGTGTGTGTTGCGCGTCGGTCCCACTATTTTTAGATCCGGAGATCCTTAATCAAACTTGTAATCGTCGTCGCTCATCGCTTCGACCTCGCCCAAGCGATAGCCGTTGCCGACCTGCGAGAAGAAATCGTGGTTGGCAGTCGACGTCGAGATCCCGTTCATCACGATTGGATTCACATCCGCCGCGGTGTCTGGGAAAAGTGGGTCCTGGCCGAGGTTCATCAGCGCCTTATTCGCATTGTAGCGCAGGAACGTCAACACTTCCTCCGTCCAATCCGTCTTGGCGTACAGGTCATTGGTGTAGCCTTCCTCGTTGCTATAAAGATCGTAGACCAGATCGTACATCCAGTCCTTGAGCTTGTCCTGCTCGTCTTGCGGCAGTTCGTTGAACCCGAGTTGGAACTTATAGCCGATATACGTTCCATGAACGCTTTCATCGCGAATGATCAATTTGATGATCTCAGCGACGTTGGTCAATTTGTTGTTGCCGAGGTAATAAAGTGGGGTGAAGAACCCAGAGTAAAACAGGAACGTCTCAAGAAAGACGGACGCGATCTTTTTTTCCAGCGGGCTGCCGGTCTGATAAATATCGTTGATGCGGTTGGCCTTGTATTGCAGATGCTCGTTGGAGTTGGTCCAGTCAAAGATCTCATCGATCTCGCTGGGCGTGTTCAGCGTGGAAAAAATGGTGGAGTATGACTTCGCGTGGACGCTTTCCATGAACTGAATGTTGTTGAGCACCGCGCGTTCCTGTTGGGTGCGGATGTTGTCCATCAAGCTGCGCATCCCGTCTTGGCTCTGCAGGGTGTCCAGCAGGGTGAGGCCGCCGAAGACATGGCCGACCACCCACTGTTCGTCCTTGGTCAGGCTGCGCCAGTCATCCAAGTCGTTGGAAACGGGAATTCGCGTATCCAGCCAAAATTGTTCCGTCAATTTTTCCCAGGTTGCCTTGTCGATCTGGTCTTCGATCGCGTTCCAGTTGATCGCGATATAATTCTCTGCCATGTTCGGACTCCTTTTTCTATGTATGGCGCCGCCTTGCAAATGAGAGGTGGCGCCGCGGCTAGTCGCAGTTTCAATCTAGCTCACCAATGTGACTGCAGTGTCGTGGGCCAAATGTCAGGGTCCGAGCCGCTCAGGTCGTATCACCTGGTCCAAAAGGCGGACCTGGCGCTTGGCACCCTTACCTGTCGGACCCAAAAACGACATTTGGCCCACTTCTGCTTTTAGATCGAGCAGGATTCGCAAGCGTTTGAGCCGATCTCCTCTTGGTCATCCGTGTACGTGCGGATGTAGTAGATCGACTTGATGCCCTTGTGATGCGCATAGTTGCGCAAAATGTTGAGATCGCGCGTGGTCATCTTGGTGGTCCGCCCGTCTTTCCACGGGTACAGGCCAGCCGGAATGGTCGAACGCATGAAGAAGGTGAGGGACATGCTTTGGTCAACATGCTGCTGCGCGGCCGCATAGACGTCGATCTCTTTGCGCATGTCGATGTCATAGGCGCTTTGGTAATATTTCATATTATCATTGGCGAGACCCGGCGCCGGATAGTAGATCGTGCCGATCTTCTTTTCCTGGCGATCTTCGATGCGGTTGACGATCGGCTGAAGCGACGCAGAGGTGTCGTTGATGTAGCTGATCGAGCCGTTCGGGGCAACGGCCAGCCGGTTTTGATGATACAGGCCAGTCGCCATCACATCATCGCGAAGCGCCGCCCAGTCTGCCTGCGTCGGAATGTGGATGTCTTTGAACAGCCCTTGGACCTTGGCTGTTTTTGGTGCCCACGCCTCATCGATATATTTATCAAAATAGGAGCCGTCCGCATATTTGCTGGCTTCAAAATTATGAAAGACTTGGCCGCGTTCCTGGGCGATCTTGTTGGAGGCCTTCAAGGTGTAGTAATTCAATAGAAGGAAATAAATATTCGTGAAGTCCAGCGCTTCTTCATCCCCATAATACATGTGGTTCAGCGCAAAATAGGTATGCAACCCCATGGCCCCAAGTCCGATGGAATGGGCGAGCTCATTGCCATGCTGGACGGACGGCACGACATCGATGTTGGAGTGATCGGTGACATAGGTGAGGGCGCGGACCATCGCCTCGACGCTTTGGCCGAAGTCTGGGCTGGTCATCAGGTTCGGAATGTTGGTGGACCCCAGGTTGCAGGAAACGTCGCTGCCTAAGACATCGTATTCCTGCTTGTTGTTGATGGCAGACGGCACCTGGACCTGCATGATCTCCGAGCACAGATTGCTCATGATGATCTTGCCGGCGATCGGGCTGGCATTGTTGGCCGTGTCGATGTTCACGACGTAAGGATAGCCGGATTCCTGCTGGAGCTTTGAGATCTCGTTTTCCAGGTCGCGCGCGCGAATCTTGGTCTTCTTGATCGCGGGATTGGCGACCATGTTGTCGTATTCCTTCGTGATGTCGACATACGAGAACGGCTCGCCGTATTCCCGCTCAACGCTTTGCGGGGAAAATAGATACATGTCGGCGTCTGCCTTGATCAACTCATAGAACTTGTCTGGGACGATCACCCCGAGGCTCAAGGTCTTCACCCGGTATTTTTCGTCGGCGTTTTCCTTTTTCGCCCCTAGGAAGCTGATGATGTCTGGGTGGAACACGTTCAGGTAAACGACGCCGGCACCTTGGCGTTGGCCGAGCTGGTTGGAATAGGAAAAACTGTCTTCCAGCAGCTTCATCACAGGCAACACGCCACTGGCGGCGCCGTCGATGCCCTTGATTGGGGCGCCGGCTTCACGCAGGTTGGACAAGGTGAGGCCAACGCCGCCGCCGATCCGGGACAATTCAAGGGCTGAGTTGATTGCCCGGCCGATCGAGTTCATGTCGTCGGTGATCTGAAGCAGAAAACAGGAGACCAGCTCCCCGCGGCGTGCGCGGCCCGCATTCAAGAAGGATGGGGTGGCAGCCTGGTAGCGCTGGTGAATCATTTCATCGCCAAGTGCAAGGGCCAGGTCCTCGTTGCCATCCGCAAAATACAGCGCGTTGGCAAAAACGCGGTCGGTAAAGTCTTCCAGGTAATACGCATTGTCATCTGTTTTCAGCGCGTACTGGGCGTAAAACTTGTAGGCGGCCATGAAGGACTTGAAATGAAAATCCTGGGCATGCAAATGATCGTTGAGCTTATTCATGAACGTCAGCGAATACTTGTCCAACATCGCCTTTTCATAGTAATCATGAGTGGTCAGATAATCCAGCCGGTCCTTGAGCGACGGGAACTGGACCGTGTTTGGCTGGACATTTTCCTTGAGAAAGGCGGCCAGCGCCTCTTTGTCCTTGTTCAACGGAATCTGGCCATTGACCGGGATGTTGATCTCGTTGTTCAGCGCGTAATAGGTGACATCCTCAGGCTTGAGGGTCTTGAGAGATGGTTTTGCAGATACTGTCATGCGTGCGCCTCCTTGAATTTGGGTCGAAAAAAGCCGGCTGTATTAGCCAGCCAGCTGCTTCAGTGCCTCAGGACGGAACCCGTAAAACGAAGCGAGACCGTCCGCTTCAAGAACAGGCACAGCCTGGAATCCCTTGTCCTTCAGATAGGAGATGTATTGCGGCTCGTCGTTGATATTGTGTTCAGTGAAGGGGATGTTGTGCGTCCGCAGGTAGTTTTTGGTCATGCGGCACTGCGGGCAACCGTTTTTCGTAAATAAGGTGATATTCTTCATGGCGATCAGTCCTTTGTTTTTCGTATGGCCTAAGCATACACACGATTTTGTGGGGTGTCAATCAAAAAGCACTACATCATGTAGTTACTTTGCGTAACCCCCACAACATAGTGCTTTTCCCGATTGCTGTACAATTAGTATACCAGAGCTTGTCCATCATTTTGTCCAACATCGGCAAAAAGATCTTCAGAGTTTGGCACTGGCCGGCGCAAACGCCTATACTAATGGCGTAGCCGAAGCTGTAAAGGAGCTGAGAAAAAATGGCACGCGATAAGAAAATGGACGACGCGGTGATCATTGATATGAACGATGGGCTGATCGGCAACGCAGCCAATCACGACATCAAGACCGATGATCTGGCGAAGCGACTGGCAAAGGCAGCCACGCCGAGTCTGACTGGCCTGGATGAGCTGTTGAACGATGGCGGGGCCGCCCGCCGGGACTATCAGGCGATCGCCACTGGGTATCTGGTCGACCGCTACCAGCTGGAAGGCGAGGAACTGACCGCGGCGCGCGATGAGCTGGTGGTCGCCGCCGTCAAATATCTGGCGGCGCATCCCAAGCAATTTGATCAGTGGCAACGGTAGCGGTGCGCCTTAGCTGCCCGGACCCGGGCAGTCGGCCGACGACAGAAGTTAATGCAAAATGGCTCAGCTGACAACTCGTGTCGGCTGAGCCATTTTGCGTCTTGTTGCCAAGTTTCGCTTAGAGTATCGGCGAGAGCAGGCGGGAAAAATCCTGCTTGAATCGCAACCAGCGTCCCTGTTGGGCGATGATCGCAGGCGTGAGTTCCAGGCTTTCCTTCAAGTCGGCTTCAAAGATCGTCTGCAGCTCTTTGGCAAGTCCTTCGTCGTATAAAAAGGCGTTGACCTCAAAATTCAACTTGAAGCTGCGAATGTCAAAATTCGCCGAACCCACACTGGCATAGCGGCCATCGACCACCATCGTCTTGGCATGCAGGAAACCATTTTGATAATGGTAGATCTTGACGCCTGATTCAACCAGGAGCCGGGCGTAATACTGACTCGCGCGGAAAATAAAGGGGTGGTCAGGCATGTCCGGGATCATCACCCGCACATCCACGCCGGCCAGCGCCGCGGAGATCAGCGCATCCAGCATCGTGTCATCCGGAATGAGATAAGGCGTTTGGAGCCACACCGAATGCCGGGCCGCCGAGATCATTTTGGCATAGCCGAACTTGATCTGCTGGGCCATCGTGTCCGGGCCGCTGGCGACGATCTGCATCGGCAGGTGGCCGCGATCGGCGAGACGCTCGGGCTGGACGTTCTCGACTTGATACGGCACCATTTGATCATCCGGCACAGTGGCGTTCCAGTCCATTAGAAATTGAACTTTCAGCGCCAGCGCGGTGGCGCCGATGATGCGCAGGTGGGTATCGCGCCAATAACCAAACTTCTTGTCGCGGCCGACGTACTGGTCGCCGACGTTGAACCCGCCGATGAAGCCGATCTTGTCATCGATCACCACGATCTTGCGGTGCAGGCGATAATTCAAGCGAAAATCCAAAAACAAATGACGCGAGGAAAAAAAGGTCTCCGCCTTGCCACCCGCATCGGCGAGGGGCTGCCACCAGCGCGCCGAGGCGCCGAGGCTACCCCAGGCATCATAGAGGACCTTCACATCGACGCCTTCCTTGGCCTTAGCGACCAGGTGGCGCTGGAGCTCGTTGCCCAGCTCATCATTATAAATGGTGTAATACTCGACGAAGACGTGATCTTTGGCCGCATCGATATCGGCGAACAGCTGGGCGAATTTTTCCTTGCCATCAGTGAAAATATGGACCTCGTCATTGGCCAACACAGGGGCCTGGTCGGTATTGAGCAGGAGGGTCGCCAATTCCTGGGCGCCAGGCGCGGTCGAATTTTCCGGCAACAGGCGGCCGTGGGCATTCTCCCGTTTTTGCAGGGCGACAAAGGCGTGGACCCCTTTGCGGTACTCGGCGCGGATCTGTTCGAGTTTTTTGCTTGAAAGGCCGCGGCCGGCAAACAGGTAAATGCCAAACCCGATGACCGGCAAAAAGATCAACACAAGTAGCCACGCCCAGGTGGTCGGAATATCGCGGACCTCGCGCAGTACGGTGAAAATCGCGCCGATGGTGTTCAAGATGAGCAGGCCGATAATGACCCAACCGACGATCGACATAAGACGCCTCCTGAAAAAAGCCTTTACTTACTAATTATTAGTTGGTACGATGAAAGTACATTGATGATAAAGGTGGTTATCTTGTTGAATAATGATCTGTTGAACCTGTTGAAGCAGCGCCGCTCGATCTACGCGCTGGGCAAAAACGTCAAACAGTCCAAGGAAGAATTGGTGGACTTGCTGGAAACAGTGATCGAAGAGACCCCAACGGCCTTCAATTCCCAAACGACCCGCGCCGTCTTCCTGTTTGGGGACAAGCACGACCAGTTGTGGGACATCGTGGTCAAACGGCTGAAGTCCGAAGTCCCAACGGAAGCGGCTTATGCCAAGACCCAAGAGAAGATCGCCAGCTTCAAGGCGGCTTACGGCACCATTTTGTACTTCACCGATACCGCAGTGGTCCATCAGCTTGAACACGATTTCACGTTGTATGCTGATAATTTTGCCACTTGGGCGGAGCAAGCACAAGGTTCGGCGCAACTCAACGCCTGGGTGACGATGGCCAACAACGGTATCGGCGCGTCCCTTCAGCATTACAATCCGATCATCGACGAATTGGTCGCGGATGCGTTCGACATTCCTGCCAACTGGACCCTGCGTGCGCAGATGCCATTTGGCTCGATCGAAGCGCCGGCCGGCAGCAAGGACTACATGGCCCGCGAAGATCGCTTCAAGGTCCTGGATTAACACATATTAGATAGAAAAGAAATGTCGGTGCAGCGATGCGCTGGCATTTTTTTGTTGGCGAGGGCCGGTGCGGGACGCGTCGTGCGGTGACTGTGATCGCAAGGCCAACTTCTTTTTACCAAAGTTGACCATTTGCCGCCTCGCTTTGAGCATATTATTTGGGCGTGGTGAGACAAGGGACTATGCTTAAATCAAAAGGAGTGTGATCACATGACAAGCCGAATTTTGATCAATGCAGTGTATGAGCCGATTCATGAGCTTAAGGTGGATGTCTATTTGCCAACAACACCGGTGAAGGCTGGCATCATCGACATTCACGGCGGTGGGTGGTTTCGCGGCGATAAGCAAAAAGACGCGGATTGGGCGACGCGGCTGAACGATCTGGGCTATCTCGTGTTCGTGCCAAATTATCGCTATGCGCCCGCGGTCCATTACTCAACGCCGCTGACCGATGTCGAGACGCTGGTTGAATGGATCGGGGATCAATATGCGCTGCCAACCACGCAGCTGGCCGCAGTCGGCGGTTCGGCCGGGGGCAACATGGCCGTCGAGCTCGCGCTAAAATACGGGATGCCAGCCGTTTCCTTATCTGGCATCTTGGATATCGAGCAGTGGCTGGCGACACACAAAGACGTGGTGGCCAAGCAAGGCGACACGAGTCTGTTCAACGTCACGGCCAGCGCGTCAATCAACCAAAGTGGCAGCGATGATCAGTTCTACAAATGGTTCGTGACGAATTATTTTGCCGAGCAATCTGTCGCCAATTACCACGCCGCCACCCCGAGCACCCGGGTGACGGCCGAAACGGGCCCGCTGTATCTCGCGAACTCGCTAGCCGAATTTGTGCCGAGCAGTGGGGTCCTGCAGATGGCCGCCGCACTCACCGCCAATCAGGTGCCTTTTACGATGCGCCTGCTAGCAGGTCGCCGCCATGCAAAAGGGTATCTGGCCGATGTCGACGCGGATGTGGTCGCCTTCTTGCAGCGAAATCTGCCACCAGCGTAATGGTCGGGGAAGCCGTCTTCTGGGCGGTTTTTTTGGTTACTTCGCTCAGACCTAAACGTTCGGCTTCACCCCCTATAGTCGGGTTCCGCCGAGCAGGTCTGGGTCAGATAGTCGTCCCAGTCGTTCGATGGCAAAATACGCCATCAACCGCCCAGGCCGAACTATCTGCTCAGACCTAAACGCTCGGCTTCACACCCTACAGTCGGGTTCCGGTCCGCATGGTGGGGACATCTAGGCAACTCAAGCATTTGACGGCAAAGGACGCCATCAATTGCTTGAGCCGGCCTAGCTGCCCCACCATCCCGCGTACCGCCACACCCTATGCTTCGCGCAGTCCCTGTTGCGCTAACCCATGCGCGCTGTTTTCTTTATCCGGCACCCACTGGGCAAAAACGGTGAAGGGGGCCATCGCGTCGAGCAGGCGGGCGATTTCCGCCCCGTAATGTTTTGCGTAAGCTTTGTTGATGGCGTCGATGACGATCTTTGAATCGCTATAATAGGAAACAAGACCACTGAGCCCGGCGGCGGTGAGGGCAGAAAAACCCGCGATTGCCGCCTCAAACTCGGCCTGGTGGTTCGACATTTCGGGCAGTGCGCGGTGTTGCTGGCGCTGGTTGCCATCTGTCAGGATCAAAATGCCGATTCCGCTCGGTCCGGGGTTGCCCTTTGTCGCTGCATCTGTGTATAGTTTAATCATTCTATCTCCTAAGGAAGTGTGCGTGTGGCTGAAACAAGACGCCGGTTTTTCGTCCAGCCCGGTTGGGTCGATTTTATCATTTTTTGGGGGCTGATCACCGCCGGACTTTGTCTTTCCGTGATCTTGCAAATGGAGCTCGTCGGTTATGGCTGGCCCTCCCCAGTTTTCATCGGCTTGTTGGTCCTGGTGATTGCCTTGGCGCTGGTCCAGATCTTGCGCACCCGCCTGGTGATCGAGCCTGGGCGCGTGGTGATCGACCACCTGCTGCCGAGCAGTCGCACCATCATTGCGCCGACTGACGCCACGCTGACCGTCCGCGGCCACCAACTGACGCTTGTCGCCAAGTCCTGTGGCACGGTGCGGTTGGTCTATCTGAAAGATCCGGCGCCGCTTGCCGCTGCCTTAGAAGCTGTCGGGGTCACTGTCAAAATGGAAAAGGGGTAACCAGGTTGTCAGATATTGAGATCGCACAACAAAATGAAGCAGAAGAAATGCAGCCGATCGTGAAAGTCGCCGCAACGGTTGGTTTGTCCGAGGATGATCTAGAGCTATACGGCAAGGCGAAGGCCAAGCTCAGCCTGCCGACACTCAAACGCCTGCAGAATCATCCGCAGGGCAAATTGGTGTTGGTCACGTCGATCAACCCAACGCCTGCCGGTGAAGGCAAATCCACGGTCACCATCGGCCTTGGGGATGCGCTTCGCCTGCGCGGGCAAAATGCGGTGATCGCGCTGCGCGAACCCTCGCTTGGCCCAGTGATGGGGATGAAAGGTGGGGCGACCGGGGGCGGTTATGCCCAAGTTGTGCCGATGGAAGACATCAACCTGCATTTCACCGGGGACATGCACGCGCTGACCACCGCCGTCGATACGCTGGCGGCCCTGATCGACAACCATCTCCAGCAAGGCAACGCCCTCAACCTGGATCCGCGGCGCATCACTTGGCGGCGGGTCCTAGACATCAATGACCGTTCGCTGCGCCATGTGGTTCTCGGTTTGGGCGGCGCCACCTCTGGCACCCCGCGTGAAAGCGAATTTGATATCACCGTTGCCAGCGAGCTGATGGCTGTTTTGTGCCTCGCCAGCGACCTGGCAGATCTCAAAGCACGCATCGCTAAGATTGTGATCGGCTACACCTATGACCGCCAGCCCGTCACGGTCGGCGATCTGCAGGTCACCGGGGCGATCGCGATGCTGCTAAAAGACGCGATCAAGCCGAACCTCGTGCAGACGCTGGCCCACACGCCGACGCTCATTCATGGCGGCCCATTTGCCAACATTGCACATGGCTGTAATTCCGTCATCGCCACCCGGGCGGCCCTGGCGCTGGGCGACATCGCCATCACCGAGGCGGGATTTGGCGCGGATCTCGGCGGTGAAAAATTCATGGACATCAAGACCCCGGTATTGGGCAAACACCCAGACGCCGTGGTGATCGTCGCGACCGTGCGCGCGCTGAAATACAATGGCGGCGTGAAGCTGGCCGACCTGACCGCGGAAAATCGGGCGGCGCTGGCCACCGGGTTTGCCAACCTGAAGCGCCACATCGCAAATATGAAACGTTACGGCGTGCCAGTGGTGGTCGCGATCAATGCCTTCACCTCCGACACCGAGGCGGAGCTGTCAGACCTCAAACAACTGTGCGAAGCGAGCGGGGCAACGGCCGTCGAAGCCGATGTTTGGGCACGCGGCGGGGAAGGCGGCCTCGCGCTGGCCGATGCCGTCACCGCGGCCCTGAACCAGCCGGCTGACTTCACCCCATTATATGACCCAGCGGCTTCGGTCAAGGATAAGATCGCAACGATCGTGACCCAGATCTATGGGGGCGGCGAGGTCGTGTACGACCACAAGGCAGACCTTGCACTGCGCACCATTGCCAAAAACGGCTGGGCGAACTTGCCGATCTGCATGGCCAAGACCCAGTATTCACTGTCTGATGATCCCAAGAAACTCGGCGCGCCCACCGGTTTTGCGATTCACGTGCGCGACATCGTGCCACGGCTGGGCGCCGGCTTTTTGGTCGTGATGACAGGGGATGTCCTGACAATGCCGGGCTTGCCGAAGCATCCCGCGGCCCTGGATATGGATGTGTCCGCAGACGGCGTGATCTCGGGACTGTTTTAACGAAGTGGGTCAAATGCTGGGTTTGGGTTCGCCAGCTAAGCGCCAGGTCCGTATTTGACCCACTTCGACTTTTGGAGGAAAATTGTGCTCATTTATCTTATCTTAGCGGTGGTCCTGATCGCCGCCGACCAGCTCATCAAAGCCTGGGTGGTCGCCCACATCGCACTCGGCGCGACTCAGCCATTTATTCCAGGCATCTTGAGTCTGACTCACATTCACAACAACGGCGCCGCGTTTTCCATTTTGGAAGGCAAACAGTGGTTCTTTTACATCATCACCGTGGTGGCCCTAGTGGTCGTGGCGGCGCTGTGGCGTGATTCAAAAGGCGCACCTTGGTATCGCCTGGGGCTGACCTTGATCTTTGCCGGGGCGATCGGTAACTTCATCGATCGCGTCCGGCTCAAATATGTGGTCGACATGTTCCAATTCGACTTCATGAATTTTGCCATCTCAAACTTTGCGGATTGGTGCCTGACCGTGGGCGTGGTGATCGTCGTGATCTACCTCCTGTTTTTTGACAAGGGGGACTCGAAACGGAAACGCTGACGTTCACCATCCAGGCAGAAAGCGGGCGGCTCGATAAGGTGATCGCCGACCATGAGCCGGATATCACGCGCTCTCAGGCGCAAAAGTGGCTGGAGGCTGGCCACGTGCTGGTGAACGGCCAGGCGCAAGCGCCGAAATACAAGGTGCATGCCGGCGATGTGGTGGCCATCACGCCGCCTGAGCCGACGCCGCTTGAAGCCGTGCCGCAAGACATTCCGCTGGACATTGTCTACGAGGACGACCAGGTGATCGTCCTCAACAAGCCCCAGGGCATGGTGGTCCATCCAGCCCCGGGGCATCCCGATGGCACCTTGGTCAACGGCCTGCTTTTTCACGTGGATCTGTCCGCCATCAATGACGTGATTCGCCCGGGTATCGTGCACCGTATCGACAAAGATACCAGTGGCTTGTTGATGGTGGCCAAGACCCCGCTGGCCCAGCAGAGCCTGTCCGCCCAACTCAAGGCGAAGACCACCGACCGAGAATATCTGGCGATCGTGCATGGCACCTTCAAGGAAACGGAAGGGCGCATCGATAAGCCGCTGGGCCGCGACCCCAAGGACCGTAAACGCCAGGCGGTGGTCGCAAATGGGCGGCATGCTGTCACGCATTTTCACGTGCTCGAGCAATTCGCGCATTACGCGCTGGTGCGCTGCCGCCTGGAAACAGGCCGCACCCACCAGATCCGTGTCCACATGGCGTCGATCGGGCACCCGCTGGCCGGCGACCCATTATACGGGCCGAAACGCACACTGCCGGGCAACGGCCAGTTCCTGCATGCCGCGACGTTGGGCTTCACCCAGCCCGCGACAGGCGAGCGTCTCGAATTTTCCGTCGAACCGCCTGCGCTTTTTCAAAAAACCTTGGCGGATCTTGAAGCGGGGATTGACAAGACTCGACTGGTCCGCTAAAATTCAGATTAATGTATAGCACCTTTAACTAAGTCCAGAGAGGCTTGGAAGGTCCGCGCGCCTGCGCCCGTAGTGCAGGCAAGTTCGATGCCCGAAGACTATCTTCGCGCAACGCCTTCTGTCCAACTGGATGGAGGGCGTTTTTTTGTGGGGTGCTGAAAGGATGAGGAAAATGGCAAAACAAGTTGTTGATGGAGTCACCATGCAGCGCGCGCTGACGCGTATCACCTACGAGATCATCGAGCAAAACAAGGATCTAGATCAGCTCGTGATCATCGGCATCAAGACCCGCGGCATTTATCTGGCGCAGCGCATCGCGGCGCGCCTTAAGCAGCTCGAAGGCCTGGATGTGCCGGTCGGCGAGCTCGACATTCGGCTTTATCGCGATGACGTGCACAAGGCGGATCACCGCATGCAGCCCGATGTCACCGGGTCAAACATTCCGGAAAGCATCAACGACAAGCATGTGATCTTAGTGGATGACGTCATTTTCACCGGGCGCACCGTTCGCGCCGCCTTGGATGCTTTGATGGATCTCGGCCGCCCGAAGAAGATCAGCCTGGCAGTCCTTGTGGATCGCGGTCATCGTGAGCTTCCAATTCGCCCGGATTTTGTCGGCAAAAACATTCCGACCTCGCATCACGAGGAGATCAACGTTTCAGTCAAAGAGATCGACGGCCAAGATGGCATCAGCATCGGCCGCCTGGAGGATTAAAATGGCTTATCACAATGATGACGCAGTTCTGGACATCCACGACCGCCCGGGCTTCGGCCAGTGGGTGGGGCTTTCCATTCAGCATCTGTTCGCCATGTTCGGCTCGACTGTCCTAGTGCCAATCTTGGTCGGCCTGGACCCAAGCATCGCGCTGTTTTCAAGCGGTGTCGGCACGCTGATCTACATTCTGATCACCCGCGGGAAGATCCCGGCCTACATGGGCTCGAGCTTTTCCTTCATCGTGGTCATGACGTCCTTGATGAAAACAGCGGGTTACCCGGCCATCGCACAGGGGACCGTCGCAGTCGGCCTGGTTTATCTGATCGTCGCCTTGATCGTCAACTTCGCTGGCTCGGCCTGGATCGATAAGGCGCTGCCGCCGATCGTTGTCGGCCCGATCGTGATGGTCATCGGCCTGTCGCTGGCCGGTACCGCGGCCACAGATGCGACCATGCGCGCCGTCTCTGCGACCAAGTCCGTTTACGACATCAAATACTTCATCGTCGCGATGGTCACCTTGGCTGCAACGATCATCTACAACATGTATTTGAAAAAATTCATCAGCCTCCTGCCAATTTTGCTGGGACTGATCACGGGTTACATCGTTGCCATTTTTGCCGGCATCGTGGACTTCACCCCGGTGGTCAAGGCCGCCTGGTTCTCGCTGCCAAACTTCCAGATTCCATTCCTCACGTACCAACCGAAATTATACTTAGGCGCGATCTTGTCCATGGCGCCGATCGCGTTTGTCACCATGACCGAACATATGGGCCACATCATGGTCCTCAATGAAATGACGCACCGCAACTTCTTCAAGGATCCCGGCCTGAACCACACCCTGGCAGGGGACGGTACCGCCTCGATCATCGCCGGCTTTGTCGGTGGCCCGCCAGTCACGTCTTACGGTGAAAACATCGGCGTGATGGCCATGACCAAGGTCCACTCCGTTTACGTCCTGGGTGGCGCCGCGTTCTTCGCCATTCTGTTCGCCTTCATCGGCAAGCTTTCCGCCTTGATCCACACCATTCCAAGTCCCGTTATCGGCGGCATTTCCTTCCTTCTGTTTGGGGTCATTGCCTCAAACGGCTTGAAGGTCCTGATCGATAACAAAGTGGACTTCAATAAGAAGCGCAACCTGATGATTGGCTCGACGATCTTAGTCATCGGCATCGGCAATGCCCAGCTCCAAGTGGCCGGCATGACCTTTTCCGGCCTGGCGATCGCCACAGTCATCGGCATCTTGATGAACTTCATTCTGCCGCAAAACGCAGCCAACGAGGAGGCGCCGGTCGATGCCAAACACAATTGAGCACTTTGTGGCCGCCGATCAGGTGACACCTGAACTGGCGGGGCAACTGATCGACCGGGCGGAAGCCTTTAAGAACGGCGCGATCGCCAACATCGAGCTGCCGACCTATGCCGCCAACCTGTTTTTCGAAGCGTCGACGCGCACGCACACGTCCTTTGAAATGGCGGAGCGCAAACTCGGCATGACCGTTCTGCCATTTGATCCCGCGCACAGCTCGGTGACAAAGGGCGAAACGCTGGGCGACACCCTGCGGACGCTGGCCGCGATCGGCGTGCAGGTGGCGGTGATTCGCCATCCTGCCGACGATTACTACAAACCGCTGATTGAAGAGGGCCTGCCGCTGCATTTGATCAATGCCGGCGATGGCGCCGGCCAGCATCCCAGCCAAATGATGTTGGACCTGATGACCATTCACGAAGCATTCGGCCACTTCAAGGGCCTGAAAGTCGGCATCGTCGGCGACCTGGCGCATTCGCGGGTCGCGCGCAGTGACATGCAGATCTTGACGAAGCTCGGCGCCAGCGTCGCGTTTTCCGGGCCAAAAGCCTGGTATACTGACGACTTCAAGGCATATGGTCCATATGTCCCGCTCAAGGACCTGGCCCCAGCCGTGGATGTGTTGATGTTGCTGCGGGTGCAGCTTGAGCGCCTGTCCGATGCGGAAAAAGCGGAGTTCTCAGCCGCCACGTATCACGCGCGCTTCGGGGTCACCCAAAGCATTTACGACAGCATGCAGCCCCGCGCGATCATCATGCATCCAGCCCCAGTCAACCGCGATGTTGAGCTGGCCAGCAATTTGGTGCAAGCCAGTCGCTCCCGTATTTTTGACCAGATGCAAAACGGGGTCTTCATGCGCATGGCGATGCTCGAGCTGGTCTGCCACAGTCCGTTGACCGATAAAGGAGACTTCCCACATGCAAACGCTGATTCAAAACGCTGACCTGCTCGGCGAAGGCACCCTGCTCGATATTCTCATTGAAAATGGCGAGATTGTCGCGCTGGGCCGCGGCCTCGCGCATCAAGACGGGGCGACCATTCTCGACGCCAATCGGCAAACGCTGCTGCCCGGGTTGATCGATGTGCACGTGCATTACCGCGAACCGGGCTTTGAGCAAAAAGAGACGATCGCCACCGGGGCGGCCGCGGCCGCACATGGCGGCTTCACGACGACCTTGGCGATGCCAAACCTCGACCCGGTGCCGGATACTGTCGACCACCTGATGCCGTTGCTGGCGAAAAATGCCAGCGACGCCAAGATCCATGTGCGCCAATTTGCCTCGCTCACCCAAGGCCGAAGCGGCGACACGCTGGTGGATTTCCAGGCGCTTCATGACGCCGGCGCGATCGGCTTTTCCGATGATGGGTCGGGCATTCAAAACGCGTTGACGATGTATCAGGCGATGCAGGCGGCCGCCAAAGTGGACGCCCCAATCGCCGCGCACATCGAAGACGCCAGCCTCATGCAAGGCGGGGTGATGAACGCCGGTCGCATCGCCGATGAACTGGGCCTCAAGGGCATCATCAACCAAAGTGAAAGCAGCCAGCTGGCCCGCGACCTTGATCTGGCCGCCGCCACTGGGGTCCACTATCATGCCTGCCACATTTCCACGCGCCAAAGCGTCGAGTTGATCCGCGCCGCGAAAAAACAGGGCGTCAACGTCACCGCCGAAGTCTCACCGCATCATTTGCTGCTGGATGAGACTGACATTCACAAAGACGACCCCATGCTAAAAATGAATCCGCCACTTCGCAGTCGCGCCGATCATCTGGCCCTCATCGAAGGGCTTGCGGATGGGACGCTCGATCTGATTGCCACGGATCACGCGCCGCACACCGCCGCGGATAAGGCCGGCTCAATGGCGACCGCCGCGTTTGGCATCGTCGGCAGCGAGACCGCCTTTGCGACGCTGTACACGCAGTTTGTGGCCAGCAAGATGTTCACCTTGGCCCAGCTCATCAACTGGATGAGCACGAATCCGGCCACATTGTTCAACCTGCCAGGCGGGCGCATCGCAGTTGGCGCCCCGGCGGATCTGACCCTGGTCGACTTGACCACACCGTACACGATCGACGCCGCCGACTTTTTATCCAAGGGCAAAAACAGTCCGTTCATCGGGCGCGAGGTGCGGGGGAAGGTGCGCCTGACACTCGCCGGGGGTCAGATCGCGTATCAGGCGTAGGGCCTGCTCGACGCAAACCAGCGCCAGAATCGTAGCCAGTCCACATCCGTATCCTACCCAGATCCGTATCCAAGATCCGCACTCATTTTTCCAGCATGACCAATCAGAGGAGGGAACCAGTTGAAACGCTATTTGATCCTAGAAGACGGCAGTGTTTTTCCAGGCGAGGGATTCGGTGCAAAAACCGTGACCACCGGTGAGATCGTCTTCAACACCGGCATGAGCGGCTATCAAGAGACCATCACTGACCAAAGTTACAACGGCCAGATCATCACCTTTACCTATCCACTGATCGGCAATTGCGGCATCAACCGCGACGATTACGAAAGTATCAACCCCACAGCAAAAGGGGTGGTGGTCCGTGAAGTGGCCCGCGTCACCGGCAACTGGCGCGCGCAAATGAGCCTGGATGAATTTCTGCGGCGCAAGCACATCCCCGGCATTGCCGGCATCGACACCCGGGCGCTGACCAAGCGGCTGCGGGAGGCCGGCACCATGAAGGCCAGCATTGTGGACGCCGCCGACGCCCATGCCTTTGACCAACTCAAGGCGCTGGTCCTGCCGAAAAATCAGGTGCTGCAAGTGGCCACGACCCATGCGTTTCCCGCGCCTGGCAGTGGCCGCAATGTCGCGGTGATCGACTTTGGGCTGAAGCACAGTATTTTGCGCGAGCTCGCCAAACGCGACTGCAACTTGACGGTCCTGCCGCCAACCACCACCGCCGAAGAATTGCTCGACCTGGATCCGGATGGCGTGATGCTGACCAACGGCCCTGGCGACCCTAAGGATGTGCCGGAAGCGCTGACCATGATTCGCGGCATCGAGGGGAAAATTCCGCTGTTTGGCATTTGCCTCGGCCATCAATTATTCGCGCTGGCCAATGGCGCCAACACTTTTAAGATGAAATACGGGCACCGCGGCTTCAACCATCCGGTGCGCGAGATCGCGACCGGCCGCATCGACTTCACCAGCCAAAATCATGGCTATGCCGTCGACCCGCAGTCGATCGACCCCGATCAATTGATCGTCACCCATGAAGAGATCAACGACCACACCGTCGAGGGCCT
Organism: Lacticaseibacillus yichunensis; assembly: GCF_003946405.1. Lineage (GTDB taxonomy): Bacteria > Bacillota > Bacilli > Lactobacillales > Lactobacillaceae > Lacticaseibacillus > Lacticaseibacillus yichunensis. The sequence goes on from NZ_RHOG01000007.1 coordinate 56,409, forward strand.
GCGCCACCGGCTGTACCCGGCCTTTTCCGTCCAGTTCCATCCGGATGCGGCGCCGGGTCCCCATGACGCCGACCATCTCTTCGACGAGTTTATGGAAATGATGGATGCTTTCAAGCTGCGAGGAAAGGAAGTTCACAATGCCTAAGCGTCAAGATATTCACAAGATCCTGGTCATCGGGTCCGGCCCGATCATCATCGGCCAGGCCGCCGAATTCGATTACTCCGGCACCCAGGCCTGCCTGGCGCTCAAGGAAGAGGGCTACGAGGTCGTGCTCGTCAACTCCAATCCCGCGACCATCATGACCGACAAAGAGATCGCCGATCAAGTCTACATCGAGCCGCTCACCGTCGAATTCGTCTCGCAGATTTTGCGCAAGGAATTGCCGGATGCGATCTTGCCGACGATTGGCGGGCAGATCGGCCTCAACTTGGCGATGGCACTGGCGAACTCTGGCATCCTCGAGCAGCTGCACATCGAACTGCTGGGCACCAAGCTCACCGCGATCGATCAAGCCGAGGACCGCGAGCTGTTTAAAAATCTGATGCAATCACTCAACGAACCGATTCCGGAATCCACCATCGCGCATAATTTTGACGACGCCAAGGCTTTCGCGGAAAAAATCGGTTACCCGGTCATCATTCGGCCAGCCTTCACCATGGGCGGCACAGGTGGCGGCATTGCGAAAAACGAGACCGACCTCGCCACCATCACCGAAAACGGCCTGAACCTCAGCCCCGTCAACCAGGTGCTGGTCGAGCGCTCGATCGCCGGATACAAAGAGATCGAATTTGAAGTGATGCGCGACGCCGCAGACAACGCGATCGTCGTCTGCAACATGGAAAACTTCGATCCAGTCGGCGTCCACACCGGCGACTCGGTGGTGTTTGCCCCGGTTCAGACCCTGACGGACAAGGAAGTGCAAATGCTGCGGGACGCTTCGCTGAAGATCATTCGTGCCTTGAAGATCGAAGGCGGCTGCAACGTGCAGCTGGCGCTTGACCCGAATTCCTTCAAGTACTACATCATCGAAGTCAACCCGCGGGTGTCTCGCTCCTCTGCGCTGGCCTCTAAGGCGACCGGTTATCCGATTGCGAAAATGGCGGCGAAGATCGCAGTCGGCCTGACACTTGATGAGATCAAAAACCCGATCACCGATGCGACCTTTGCCGAATTTGAGCCGATGCTGGATTACGTCGTCTGCAAGATTCCGCGCTTCCCATTTGATAAATTCGAACACGGCGACCGCCGCCTCGGCACGCAGATGAAGGCCACTGGTGAAGTGATGGCGATCGGCCGCACGATCGAGGAAAGTCTGCTCAAGGCCGTTCGCGGGCTTGAAGTGGGCGCCGTGCATCTGTGGGGCCAGCCGTATGCCGACAGCACCGACGAGCAGCTGTCGACCAACATTATCCAGGCCAACGACATGCGCCTGTTTTACATCGCCGAAGCCTTCCGCCGCGGCTTTACAATCGAGGAGATCGCAGAACTGTCCGGCATCAACCCATTTTTCCTCGACAAGATTCTGCATATCACCGAGCTGGAAACTGAGTTGAAAAACCAGCCAGGGGACGTGGACTTGCTGCACATCGCCAAGCGCAACGGCTTTGCCGACGCGACGATTGCCAAGCTCTGGAACCAGTCGGCCGATGACATTCGCGACCTGCGCAAGGAAAATGGCATCGTGCCGGTCTACAAGATGGTCGATACCTGCGCCGGCGAGTTTGCTTCGAGCACCCCGTATTTCTACAGCACCTATGAGACCGAGACTGAAAGCACGGAAGACGGCCGCGAAAGCATTCTGGTGCTGGGCTCCGGGCCGATTCGCATCGGCCAAGGCGTCGAGTTCGATTACGCGACGGTCCATTCCGTCAAGGCGATTCAAAAGGCAGGCTTTGAGGCCATCATCATGAACTCAAATCCCGAGACCGTGTCAACCGACTTTTCCATTTCGGATAAGCTGTACTTCGAGCCGCTGACCGAAGAGGACGTCCTAAATGTGATCGACCTCGAACAGCCCCGCGGCGTGATTGTTCAATTCGGTGGGCAGACCGCCATCAATTTGGCCGCGCCACTGGAAAAACACGGGGTGAAGATCTTGGGCACCAGCCTTGACGACCTCGATGCCGCCGAGGACCGCGACCGTTTCGATGCAATCATCAAATCGCTGAACATTCCCCAACCAGTCGGGGACACCGCCACGGACAAGGCCGGCGCGCTGAAAATTGCGGCGCGCATCGGGTATCCAGTGCTGGTCCGCCCGAGTTATGTGCTGGGCGGCCGGGCGATGGAGATCGTGCATGACGAAGACGAGTTGGCGCAATACATCAACGAAGCCGTTTCGGTGTCGCATGATCATCCTGTTTTGATCGACCAGTACCTCGTCGGCAAGGAATGCGAAGTCGACGCGATCACGGATGGCGAGACGGTCGTCATTCCGGGCATCATGGAACACATCGAGCGCGCCGGCGTCCATTCCGGCGACTCGATGGCCGTTTACCCACCGCAGGATTTTAGCCAAAAAGTGATCGATCAGATCGAGCATCAAACCATCGCCCTTGCGCATGCGCTGCACTGCATCGGCATCATGAATGTGCAATTCATTGTCCGCGACGAACAAGTCTACGTGATCGAAGTCAATCCGCGGGCGTCTCGCACCGTGCCATTCTTGAGCAAGGTGACGGGCATCGCGATGGCGCAAGTCGCCACCCAAGCAATTTTAGGCGCGAGCCTGAAAGACATGGGCTTCACGACTGGCATTTTGCCAGTGCGCCCAGGCGTGCATGTGAAGTCGCCGGTGTTCTCATTCTCCAAGCTCAACGAGGTCGATAGTGCGCTCGGGCCGGAAATGAAATCCACCGGGGAAGTCATGGGCAGCGACACGACGCTTGACAAGGCGCTGTACAAAGCCTTCGAAGCCAGCCACACCCATCTGCCGCGATACGGTACCGCGCTGTTCACGGTCGCCGATGCGGATAAGAAGGAGGCCGTGGCCTTGGCCCGCCGCTTCCGTGAAGTTGGCTACCAGATCGTCGCAACGGCAGGCACCGCCGCCGCATTGCGCGACGCCGGCATCACCGTTTCCACCATCACCAAGCTCGGCGAAAGCGGGGAGAATGCAATCTTGGATGCCATCGCGGACCGCAAGTTGCAGGTCGTCATCAACACGACGTCCGGCGACAAGGCAACCACCAGCGACGGCTACCGCATTCGCCAGGCCGCGATCATGCATGGTGTGCCGCTGATGACGAGCCTGGATACCGTGGGCGCCATTCTCGGCGTGCTCGAGTCCCGCGCGTTCACCACGCAGCCTTTATAATAGAAGAAAAATTGCGCCAGCGTGTCAGTCATGCGCTGTGGCGTCAAGTGCCATGCGGTTTTGTGGCGCGCTTGTGCTGGTTTTGTGGGTTGGAGTTGTTGCTGTTGTTGTCAGTTGAAAAGGAGTTTGTCATGCCACCGATCATTGCGCTCGATTTTCCAGATTTTGATCAAGCCAAACAGTTTCTGCGTCAATTTTCACCCAGCGAGGAACTGGTCGTGAAAATTGGGATGGAGCTGGTCTACGCGGAAGGGCCGCAATTGATGGCGGACATTGAGGCCGTGCATCCCGCCCAGGTCTTCTTGGACCTCAAGCTACACGACATCCCGCACACCGTCGAGCAGGCCGCGTTTCAGCTCGGCCGCCTCGGCGCGGCAATGACCACCGTTCATGCGGCAGGCGGGTCGGCGATGATCCAGGCGGCCAAACGGGGCTTGCTGGCCGGCGCCCAAGAAGCAGGGAAGGCGGCGCCGAGACTGCTTGCGGTGACCCAGCTGACCTCGACCTCACAGGAAATGCTGAACAACGAACTGCAGATCCCAGGCACCCCAGCCGAAAGCGTTGTGCACCTGGCAAAATTGGCCGCCGCAGCTGGCGCCGATGGGGTCATCGCCAGTCCGCTGGAAGCAAGCCTGATCCGCGCGGCAGTCGGTGGTGATTTTCTCATCGTCACCCCGGGCATTCGCCCAGCCGGTGCCGCAATCGGCGATCAAAAGCGGGTCACCACCCCAGGCGACGCCAAACGCCTCGGCAGTTCGGCCATCGTGGTCGGCCGGCCGATCACGCAAAGCGCCGATCCCGTTGCTGCTTATCACGCAATTGCCAAAGAATGGAGCGAAGCATAAATCATGGAAGAACTTGAAACGACCATTGCGCAGGACTTACTGAAGATCAACGCCGTCACCCTGCGCCCAAATGACCCATTCACTTGGGCGAGCGGCATCATTTCGCCGATCTACACCGACAACCGCCTGACGATCTCGTATCCCGCGGTCCGCACCGCGATCGCGGATGGGCTGGCGGCGTTGATCAAGGCTAAGTTTCCAGACGTTGAAGTGATCGGCGGGGTGGCGACGGCCGGCATTCCGCATGCCAGTTTGGTCGCCGAACGCCTGGGCCTGCCGCTGATCTATGTCCGCAGCAAGCCCAAGGATCACGGCCAGGGCCGCCAGATCGAAGGCGCGCTTCAGCCTGGGGCAAAAGTCGTCCTGATCGATGACCTTCTGTCGACCGGTGGCTCTGTGCTGAAAGCCGCCGAAGCCGCAACCAAGGACGGCGCTAATGTGATCGGCGTTGCAGCCATTTTTTCCTATCAGCTGCCGGCTGCGGAAACAAATTTCGCAGCGGCAGGCATCCCGTTTGCCACGTTGACGACTTACACCGCCCTGATCCACACGGCGGAGGCGCAGGGGACGATCACCGCCAGCGAGCGCGACCTGCTTGCAACCTGGCGCGAAGATCCAACCGCTTGGGGAAAATAGGGTGACGCGTTTGAGCAAATGAGACGCAGTGAGGGGAGTTCGGACCAGCTATGGTTGGTGCCGGGCTCCTTTTTGATTCAGGGTGCGGCGCCGAGCGCTCGGCGAAGCCCAACTTGGATTTTGGAGAATGCACGTCTCTGCTCAAAAACACGACGGCGTATTCCCGGCGAGTGCCGCGCCCCATCTATTTAGAAAAAAATCAAAACAGTCTTGACCTCGCCGCCAAAAGGTCTATATTCTAGTTAGAAAGTTTTCGAAATAGGAGGCGAGCCCATGGCGATGAGTGAGACGCTGAAGGCAATCTCGGATCCCGCACGACGACAGATTCTGAACTTGCTGAAGACAGGACCGCAATCGGCCGGCGATATCGCGGCGCATTTTGACTTGAAGGCCGCAACAGTCTCGTATCATCTGAAACTGCTGAAAGAAGCCGGCCTGATCTCTGAACGGCGCGAGAAGAATTTTATCTATTACGACTTAAATGCCAGCGTATTCGAGGAAGTGTTGAGTTGGCTTTATAGTTTAGGAGCGGGGGAGAATAATGATGACAAAAAATAAATGGCGAACGTTGATGCTCACAAGTTTAGTGATTCTCTCGACAATGATCTATGGGGCCAGTCAGTATGCAAGTCTACCGAAGACGATCGTTACCCACTGGGGCATCGACAACGAACCCAATGGCTGGATGCCAAGAGCCGCCGTGGTGTACGGCTTGCCACTTTTAATGTTGGCATTTCATCTGCTCTGTGTCGGCGTGACCTATGCGGCGGCGGCGCGCGGCCCGAAAGCCCCCAAGCTTGAGCGCGTGATCGCGTGGATCTTCCCAGTGATCACTGTGGTGGCCTATGTCACAACGATTCGCTATGCCCAAGGCGCCAACGTCGACACCCGGTTGTGGGCCGTGACACTGATCGCCGCGCTTTTGATCGTGCTCGGGAATTATTTACCCACCGCGCCGGTCAAAACGGGCTGGGTCGGGTTCGGCATTCGCGTGCCATGGTCGACCAATGCGCAGGCGGCTTCGCAAAAATTGGCCCGCACGCTTGGCTACACCATGGTCGGCAGTGGGGTCGTGATCCTCCTGACATTATTTTTCCCGCCCATGGTGACCTGGATCGCGATACTGGCCTTCATCGCCGCCATGTTGCTCGAGCTGGCAGTCGCGTATTTTCGCCAAAAACGTCACTAAAAAAGCGCTGGAGCCCAACGGCCCCAGCGCTTTTGGCGATTCACGCCGATTTTTTCTTCTATTATAATAGCGCACGCCAACCGCTAAAGCGTCGGCTTTACCCGGAGTTTCGCCACCGTCTTTTCTTCTGGTGTCACCGCCACCGTCCGTTGCCCCTCGTACACGACAAAGCCCGGCTTGGCCCCATTTGGTTTGCGAATCTTCTTGACCTCGATCCAGTCGACCCAGACATTTGAGCCGTCGCGGTTCTTGGAAAAATAGGCCGCCAGCGTGGCTGCTTCCAGAAGTGTTTTGTCACTCGGCTTCGCGCTGTCAATGATCACATGGCTGCCAGGGACATCCTTGGCATGCAGCCAAATGTCCGTCTTCTGGGCCTTGCGCAAGGTGAGCTGGTCGTTTTGCAAATTATTCTTGCCGACCCAGATGCGCGTGCCATCCGACGCATAGAACTCATCCGGCGCGCTGACCTTCACACGCTTCTCCGGCTTCTTGCCCTTTTTTTGCACCTTGAGATAACCGCCTTGCTGAAGCTCCGTCTTGATATCCGCCAGGTCCTTCGGCGACGCAAGCTCGATCTCCGTCATGATGCCCGTTAAATAATCCAACTCCTCCTGATTTTTCGCCATTTGCTCGTGCACAAACGCGACCGCATTCCGCAGCTTCTGGTACTTGGCAAAATACTTCTGCGCGTTTTGCGACGGGGACAGCTGGTTGGACAGGGCAATCGTCAGCGGCTTCTCCTCATCATAAAAGTTCGGCAGCGTGACCGCCGTCTCACCGCGCTGCACCTGATGCAGATACGTCGTGAGCACCTCGCCGCGGATCCGGTAATCATCCGCTTTCTCCGTCGACTTCAGCGTCTGCGCAAGTTTCTTCTGCTTCTTTTCATCCTTATCGATCAGATTTTTCAGCACATGGATCAAGTTGCCACCCTGCGTCTGCACCCGATCGTGCTCGGCCTTGCCCGCATAGAACGCATCGAGCATCGCCGACAGGGTCGGGTACTGCGTCTGCGCGCCGGCCAGCGTCTCATAAGGAATCGCGGAAAATTGTAACTGTTTGCCGGCCGCGATCGTTGCCGCCGGCTGCCGCAGTGCCTCAAAGAAACCATCCCACGCTGCGTCCGCATCCCCGTTTTGCAGGCGGGTCGCCAGCTCCTGCGCCGAATCCCGGCCGAGGCCCTGGTAGTGGCGCTGCAGCAATTTTTCCAGCGGCAGGTCGCTGGTCTTCATCAATTCGCGATAGCCGCGCGAGTCGTCCTTGAACGGATCGACCACATCCTGCTTTGGCGGGTCAACATACTGCGCGCCCGGCATCAAGAGGCGATAGCGATTCTGATCGGCGCCGACATGGCGAATGAGATCCAGAATCTTGCCGGTATTCAAGTTGACCAGCGTGATGTTGGAATGCCGGCCCATCAATTCGACCACTAGCCGAAGCGACAGGTCATCCCCAAGTTCGTCGCGGGTCGCAAAGTCCAGGTGCAGCACGCGGTCATTGTCGACCTGTTCCAATTTTTGCAGGGAAGCGGCGGCCAGATATTTGCGCAGACTCATTGTGAAGTTCGTCGGCACGGCCGGATTTTCAAAAGGAATCTGGGTGATCTGCACGCGCGCGTATTGCGGATGGGCAGAAAGAAGCAGCGGCCAATTTTTCCGCTGGGCCCGGATGCCCAGAATCACTTCATTGGGGTAGGGCTGGGTGATCTTATTGACGCGGCCGCCGACCAGCAGGGTGCTGAGTTCATCGGCCATCGCGTGGGTGAATATGCCATCAAATGTCATTGCGGAAAAGCCGCCTTTCTTATCGCGCAAGCTGCGGGGGAAATGCCCGCCGCTTGCCGTTTTCAATAGTTCTATTCTATCTGTTTTGGGGCCTCGGCGCAAAAAGCCTCGTTCATGGACCAATTGTGTGACGCTGGGGGGCTTGGCATGCTTCCGGGGAAGCTGATCGGGTCGTTGTGGGTGTTCGGACCACGGGACCGCGGATGTTGATTTTTACGAACAGAATCGCAACACTCGTGGACCCTGAGTCCGGTTGAGGGGAAATAAGGCCTTGGTGCGATCTCAGAGATTATGGTTTTAGATTTTATGCGTGGAAATCACGCAATTTGCAATCTCAGAGATCGCACGCCCCTCGAGGACAAATAGCGAGGCGGTTTGCGAGTCATGTCTCTGCCAAGACGTGACGACATGAATCGATGTGCGCCCCCCCCGAGATATTTGGCGTCAAGCTCATGATATTCCAGACGAGACAATGGCAAAACTGGCTAGTCAGATATGCTGCATCATTGTATTTTTACTAGCATGATCATCGCCAGCCCACCGAATATCCGCTTTGGCGCACAAATCGTAAAGGAAATTTAGGCCATATACATTCAAATCGGGTCGAATTCATGGTATGGTTATTAAAGCTAATTTTGTGCGAAAAGTGGGTGGGGTTTATATGAAGATCGCAGTCGTCACTGATAGTACCGCGTATCTATCGCCGGCGCAGGTGAAAGACAACAACATCAAGATCGTCCCGATTCCTGTTATTTTGGACGGCAGTGTTTATGACGAAGGCAAGGATATCACCACCGCGGAATATTATGACAAGCTCCGTTCGGCCAAGACTTTTCCGAGCACGTCACAGCCGCCGTTGGGTGAGGTGCTGAAGTTGTATCAAGACCTCGCCAATGAAGGCTACGATACGATCATCAGCATTCATCTTGCCAGCACCATTTCCGGGTTTGTGCAGACACTTCAAGGCGCGGCTGGCGAGGTGGAAGGCGCGCGCGTGATCGTGTATGACAGTCAGATCACGGTTATTTTGATGGGCGAGCTGGTCTTGACGGCCGCCCGGTTGGCGCGTGAAGGCGTCGATCCGGATGAAATTGTGCGCCAGCTCGATGCCCTGCGCGCGACGATGAACGAATATTTCATCGTGAACGACCTGCAGAACCTGGTTCGAGGCGGGCGCTTGTCGAATGCCGCGGGTTTTATCGGCGGGATGCTGAAGATCAAGCCGCTACTCACGTTTGACGATGACTCCCACAAGATCGTGGCGTTTGAGAAAATTCGCTCGCTGAAAAAGGCATATGCGCGGGTCGAAGACTTGTTTGCGGAGACCCTTTCGCAAGTCGATTATCCGATCAAGGCGTGGGTCATCCATGCCAATGACCCGGAGGAAGCGGCAACTTGGCGCGATGAGCTGGCGGCGAAGTTCCCAGAAGTCAGCTTCGAGATCTCCTATTTCGGTCCTGTGATCGGGACCCATCTCGGGGAAAAAGCGATCGCGCTGGCTTGGATTCGCGATCTTCAGAAGTAAGCAGCCCCTCGCCATTATAATAGAAGAAACACATTCGGCGGCCGCCGCGATTCCACGTGAATCGCAGCGGCCGCTTTTTCCGTCGCACGGGTGAACTATTGACTGGAAAGTGGCAGGCGGCAGCCGTGGGAGGCTGAATGTTGCCGTTAACTGGGACTATTTTTCCCAGTGCTTTTAGTGGAAGCGTTTGTTATCATTGAATAAGATGTCATTTCTGAGGAGGCAGAAAATGTTCTTACAAGCAAGCAAGGCAACGGGGCGCATTCTTTCCAGCCGCAGTGTTTATGCCGGCGATATTTTTCAGATTTTCCAGCAGACGATCGACACGCCGGATGGACTGCGGGTGGAGCGGGACTTGATCAAGCATGCGCCGGCTGTGGCGATGCTGGCGCTGACGGCGGATGATCGGGTGCTGATCAATCGCGAGTACCGCGTCGCGATCAATGCGGAGGCGTTTGCGCTGCCGGCGGGGCTGATGGATCCTGGGGAGGACCCTGAAACGGCCGCTAAGCGCGAGTTGCACGAGGAGACTGGGTTTGCACCGCTTGATGTGCAGGAGATGTGCGCGGTGCGGTCGAGTGAGGGCATGACGGATGAGGTCGTGCATCTGATGCTGTGCCATGTGGATCCGGATCAAGGCGGTAAGCAGGATTTTGATCAGGACGAATTTGTGACGAGTCAGTTCGTGCCGCTTGCCGATGTGATCGATGCGGTGAAGTCCGGGTTGATCGCCTCCGCCCAATCCGTTTCCGCGCTTTCATATTATTTGGCGTTTATTCGCAATGCCAAGTAAAATAGAAGCATCTTGTTATTCGAAGGAGTCTCCGCATGGAAAATATTCGCCTGATTGCCAGTGATATGGATCATACGCTTCTCACCGAGGCGGGCCAGTTGCCACCACATTTTGGCCGCACGCTCGACGCGCTTGAAGCGGCCGGTATTCAGTTTGCCGCCGCCAGTGGTCGTCCGCTGTACACGCTGCAAGATGTGTTCGGCGAGCGCAGCGACCAGCTCGCCTTGATCTGCGACAACGGCGGCGTCGTCAGCTACCGCGGGACAATCATTCATAAACAATTAATGGCAGTCCATGATTATCAGCGCATCGCTCGGTTCGTTCAGGCGCACACGGATGGGCTGCCGCTGATCTGCGGCATCGAGCACGCGGTGGGTGCGCGCAAAGATCAGCCGCTTGATGCGGTGTACCGTGAATTTTACCATCAATTGATTTTTGTCGATGATCTGCCGGCCTGGTCGGGCGAGGCGGATAAGGTGACGATCTATCTGCCGCACAACAATGCGCAGAAGGTCTTTGATGAGGCAATCGCCCCCGAATTTGGGGCCGACTTCACGTGCGCGGTGGCTGGACCGGTGTGGATCGATATCACGCCCAAGCACATCAACAAGGCGAAGGGCATGTCGCTGGTCGGCCGCAAAATGGGCATTTCAAGCGAGCAGATGATGGCGTTCGGGGATAATTTCAACGATAAAGAAATGTTGGCCTATGTCGCGCACAGTTATTTGGTCGCGAATCATAATCCCAGCATGACCGGCGCGGCGAAATATCAGGCGCCGAGCAATGAGGAATACGGCGTTCAGCAGGTGATCGCCAAGGTCCTCGCAACGCGCAATCATTAGGAAATTGGTAAAGTTGTCTCCAGCGCGAACACATGTCATCGGCGGTGAGCCCCGGCCTGCCGCTGTTTTTGTAGTCTGTTTGTCATATGAACGACCTTGCATTGTTCGTTTTTGCAAGATACACTGGTTGTAAGAAAACATTGGGGCTGATCGAATGCAAGAACCGAAATGGCGGACCAGCATCCGCGACGCGAGGAATTATCTCAAGGCGCACCGGTTGAAGCGGCGGGTGCGGTACAGTTTATGGGTGATCTTGGCGGCCGTTCTCGTGGCTGGCGGGTTTGTGGTGGCCAAAACAATGGTGTCCGCGCAACCACAGTCAAGTACCCCGGCCGCAGCCGAAAAATCATCCAGTTCATCAAAAGCCGTTGCGGCGAAGGCAAAACAGGCTGCCGCAGCCAGCAGCGCGGCAGCAGCCAAGGCCAGCAGTGCCAAAGCCAGCAGCATCGCCGCCAGCAAGAAAGCCGCCGCGCCAAAGATCGATTGGCAAAAGCCGTCCGAGGCGAAGGCCTATCCGGATCTGAACAAAGTCGGCGCGATCGTTTTGGATGTCAGTCTTGCCAAACAGCGCGTCTACGTGAAGTCCGGCAATCGGGTGCTTTACACCATGTATGCCTCCACGGGAATGGATGACAGCACCCCGCATGGCGACTTCACCATCTCATCGCGCGGCAAATCGTTTTACAATCCAAATGAAAAAATGGGCGCGAATTATTGGACCAATTTCTTGGATAATCTTTATCTTTTCCACAGCGTCCCGACAGATGAAAATCAGGAATACATCCTCAGCGAGACCAAGGACCTGGGCATCAAGCCGAGCTCACATGGCTGCGTTCGGCTGAGTGTCCCAGATGCCAAATGGATCAACGAACACGTCCCAGATGGCACCAAGGTCCATATCGCCTGACCAACGATCGACAGATGTTCAGTGATAAACAGTTGTTCATTTTCCCGCGTGATTCGGTGCGCGGGATTTTTTGTGTCTGCCGGCCAAAATGAACGCCTGCAAAGAATTGAACATCTGTCTATTTCCAGCCAAAATGGTAGCGTTTACTTTTCGGAGGGGTATACTGGATTTGTACAAGATCAACAATGACTGGGGGAAATCACCATGAAGAAGTATGGGAAATGGCTTTTGGCACTGGCGGCGGCGCTGGTGCTCGGTATTGCGATCGGGTTTGCGGGTGGGCGCGCGATCAATTTTGCAGGTCCAAAGCAGTCCGCCTCTGCGTATCAGGTCGTGGTCGGACCCACAACGAAGAAAACAGTGACCTACTCAGAGGGGTCGTCGAGTTATTCGTTCCCGAATCCTAAGGGCAAGCTTGTTCAGATCGTGTATCACAAGGATGCCTATCAGCTGGTGACGCTGGACGATGCGAAGTAAGGCGACGCGCGGCTTGGAGGCGGCTACAATGACACACAGATCGAACCATCTCGTTCTTTTCACCGTCTTGGCCCTGCTGATTGGACTGATCGTCGGCGTTGCTGGCGGCCATTATCTGCTTCCGGCGGTCACCATACAGGATAGCGGTGATTATCAGGTCGTCGTGCCACCAACCCGAGACGCGACCCTGAAATACTCTGATGAAACTGGCAAGTATTCCTTTAAGAATCCGGGCGGGAATTTGTCGATCATTGTCAAAAATGGGGACACGTATGGGCTGTATGTCTTGCAGAGTCCGGCAGATAAGTAAATTTCAGACACGGCGCTTTTCGCACAAGAAAGGCGTCTTTTTTTTATTTCCTGTCAGATATTCCGGCCCGCATGCGTATTATTAGGAGTAGGGATAAGAAAGTTGGTGAGGAACATGAGCGATGATGAGGCGCTGGTCGCTAAATTGCGCGCGCAAGATGACAGCGCACTGGATGACTTGATCGACCAGTACGGAGACTTCATCCGAATGGTGATCCTGCATCACCTGACTTCGGATTATCAGCGTGGTTTTTCCCGCGATATCGAAAATCGGGTCTATTACCAAGTTTGGTCGAAGGGCGCCACGTTCGATCCAGCCAAGGGTAGCTTCAAGAATTGGTTGTCGGCGGTGATCAAACACTGTGCGATCGATTACCAGCGGGGGCTGGCAGGCACGCTGGCAACTATGAACCTGGATGAAGCCGTCGTGGAACAGGCGCCGCCCGATGATCCGATCGATTATGCCTGGCTGTTTGCCCCGCTCAGTGACGTGGAGCGGCAGGTGTTCCAGTTGTATTTTCAAAAGGATCACACGCCAGAGGAAATTGCACGCCAGCTTCACATGAGGCGCGGCGCTGTGTACCAGCATCTCTCGCGTGGCAAGAAGAAAATTCGGGAGGGGACGCACGATGTCTACTTTAGCTAATCCATTCACACGCGTTATCGCTGACCTAAACGGGGTCCCGGCGCGGCCGCTCACGGAGGAACCGATGACGGAACTCGACCGGATTCGCAAACGCAAAGAGGCCAAACTCTACATCACGATGCAGCAGGTCATGGCCCAGGTGACGCGCTTGCTGGCGCCCGGTGAGCAGCTCATCAACCTGATGGCGATGACCAACGAGCAAAATAGCGGTATGGCCACGGATGGAATCATGGGTATGTACGCGCCAAAGTCGCAGCGCGCCAAGGCTTACATCAAGGAGCAGGCCAGCCTGCGCGGCAACCGCCTGATGGCTTTCACGGATCGGCGCATTATTTTCTTTATCGTCATCGAATTTTTGGATGACTCGACTGCTTATTTTTCATATGAGTATTCCGATATCAAGGCCATCGCGCTTCGCGAAAAACATTTGAACGTGCCCAGCGACGGCACCCGGGGATTTATCCACCGGAAAACGGTCTCGTGGTATTTCCTGGACTTTCAAACGGCGGATGGGCATATTTTCTCCGAGAGTCTGACTGAGGCCAACGGGACGTTGTTCAAGCAAAATCTTCTGACGATTCCCGGCATGGTTGACATCGAGGTCTCGCGGCGCATCACTCGCCGCAATAAGTTCGACTTTGTGATGTCAAACGTCAGCCTCGGCTGGAAATTGTTGCTGGGCTTGCTGGCAGTGGTATTTCTTCCAGTGTTGTATGAATTGGTGAAACTGTTGATCCATGCGCTGATCGGCTGAGTGCGGGGCATCGGTAGCGGTGTCGGGCTTGCTGGAGTCAGAACCGCGCTTTGTTTAAGGCATTGTCCTCCCCGGGGCAATCTAGTGGCTGGATCGTCATGGCCCTGGCCTCCCCAGTGCAAAATAGAGGCAGGACGTCCCAGCTGCGATCGGCTGGGACGTCTTTTTGGTTAAAATTGCGCAATGGTGGGCATTTGCCCATCGCCGTCTGGTGCGGGACTTGTTATACTGAAGCCAAAGCGGCATTATGCGCGCCACACACGAGGAGGAGACATACATGAAAAAGGGGATCGCAGCAGGGGTGCTGCTGGTCACGCTGAGCTTATTGGGTGCGTGCACTCAGCAGCCGGCCAGTGACACAAGCAGCAAGGTCAGCAGTTCAAAAGTCAGTTCCAGTAAGAAAAAACCGGCAGCTTCCAGCGAAACGGCGGATTCTTCGTCCGAGTCTTCGACGGCGGCGTCCCAGCTCACCGCAGGCCAATTTTCCTATGCCGTGACGAAAACCGCGCAGGCCAGCGATGGCCCACAGTTCAAAACGTTGGCGCTGCAGCAGGATGGCCAGACCGTGACAAGTCTCAAGCCGGCCGGGGCGGCGTTGGACCTTTCGCTTGACCTCGAGCTGACCCAGGCAATGTTCAGTGAAGGCCACCAAAAGCTGGCGGTGACGATCACCGGGCTGGATGCCAAGGGGCAGGCGATCGCTGATGCCACACTGGCGACGAACACATTGAGCATCGAGGATGAGGATCGCGGCGATTACAAGCTTCAGCTGCCGGTCAAGCTGCAGACAGAGGCGCTCGCCAAAGCCGGCGTGAGCGGCCTTTCGATCGAGCTCACGCTGCTGGTCGAATCGATGAAGGATGGCAAGGACCTCAAGCATCCATTGGCCGTGATCAAGGTGCCGCTGGCGGCGGAGAATTAACGACGCGCATTTAATACAACCCCAAAAACGTAGGCGAGATCCCGATCTTGCTTGCGTTTTTTTGTCGACAAAAATCAACTATTTAGTTTTACAAACTAGTGAGACGGTGCTAAACTACGGGTAGTTAGTAAAACTATCTAGGGAGGGCCTCGATGAAACAGACGCAACTATTAAAGGGTGTACTCGACGGCTGCGTGCTCGCGATCTTGGCGCGGCATGAAAGCTATGGCTATGAGCTGATGCAGGCGCTACACGAGTATGGCTTCACCTCAATCGTTGGCGGCACGCTCTATCCACTTTTGGCGAAGCTGGAAAAACAGGGTGATGTGACCAGCACGATCAAGCCGTCCCCAGATGGGCCTGATCGCAACTATCTCACATTGACGGCGCACGGCCGGGAAAGTCTCGCCGAGTTCCAGGCGCAATGGTACCAGATTCAATCGCAAGTCTCACATGTGATGGGGGGAGAAAAATGATGACGCATAATGCGCAGTGGTACCGCGACGCGATGAACGAATTGGAGAAGCAACTCACCGAGGCTGACCGCAGCTGGTTCAGTGAGTTGCGCGAATATACGACGCTTGGGGCATTCATGCGCGATGAGACGGCTGTGACCCGCCAGCAACATGCCATGATGCTGGATCTGGTGGCGGCGGAGCGCGATGGCGGCGATGCTGAGAGCTTTTTTGGAAAAAATCCGAAAGAAATGGCCGACGACTTACTCAAGGAACTGCCACCTGCAAGTGCGCGCGACAAGGGGCAATTGCTGGGGCTGATTGTGGGCATCAGCTGGCTGGTCATGCTGATCAGCGGTGGCATGACGAACGGCGCGATGTCGATCAATATTCTGACCTATTTCGCGGTGCCGGTGCTCAACGCTGTGATGATTTTTGGAATCCTGGCACTGATGCGCGCGCAGATCTATTCGGCGGTCCGCCTGATCAAGTCCCGCATTGCAGGCTTTTTCGTGATCTGGGCCGTGATGTTCCTGTATGTTGGCGCCAACCTTGCCACGGTGCTCCTGATGCCAGCCGTCCTTGTTATTGCCATTCCATTTGGCTGGGACGTTGCCTTGGTGGGGATTGCGACGGCCTTTGCCTGCGCGCTGATTTTGCGCTTGCGCGATCGCCTGTTCACACCAATGGCCTTCATGGCGCTCGTGATCGGGGTGATCACCATCTTGCGCCTGCTGTGGCAGCAGCTGCTTTTCGTCTCAAAACAGGGCTTCACGGCCGTCATCCTCGGTGTTTTGGCCGTCGCGCTCATTATTTACACCATTTGGTCGCGGCAAGCCGCAAAACACGTGGAAAGATAAGCGCGATCAAACGATACTCGCGCATGGAGGACTCCGCAAAAATGACATTAGAAGACGATTGGCGTGCGGAAAGCCGGCACGCCATGCACGGCTGGGACTTCAGCCATCTGAACGGCCGCTGGCAAACAGACCCGCTGCCTTGGCAGTATGAAGCCCTGGTTCGCAGCAACATGCACTCAACTGACCAGTGGCTCGATATCGACACAGGCGGCGGCGAGCTGATGCAAGGCTTTCGCCATGATCCGGCGCTGACCGCTGTGACTGAGGGCTGGGACCCAAATATTGAGCTGCTTCGCCAGACAATCGTGCCCACAGGCGTCACACTGTACGCCGATTCGGATGAGACGCTGGCAGCCGTGCCAACTGAGGCGTTTGATCTTGTCACAGACAGTCACGGCGCGCTGCCGGTGACGAACATCGCGCGCGTGATGCGAGCTGGGGCGCTGTTTGTCACGCAGCAAGTCGGCGGCGACAATAATTACGGCCTGTCGCGATTTTTCGACGAGGAATATGTGCCGGCGTATCCGCAAAATATGTTGCTGCAGGTAGCCGCAGAATTCCAGGCAGCCGGCTTGCAGATTCTCGAAGCCAACAGCGCGATGGCAAAAATGACGTTTGCGGATGTCGGCGCCATTGTGTATTACGCGACCATGATTCCGTGGGAGTTTCCGCAGTTTGATATTGAACGTGCCATGCCAAAGTTACATCAGTTGCAAGACTTGCTTGAAGCCGGCATGCCGCTTCAGACATTTGAATCCAGATTTATGATCATCGCAACGAAACCAGCTTAAGGGTCAAACAGGTAGCTGGGGGAGCAGTGAAAAATCGGTGGCGCTTGCCGCCTTTTTATTAGTTCACATAATATATATTATGCGAAGAATTGTAAAAGACGAAACAGGGCGGGCCTGTTTCTCCATTGACCGCAAAAACGCGGTCTGCGCACGTACTGGTTCGCAGCGCAAATGCGGATCCGCGTCTTTTGTTGTCAGCTGCTTGTCGCCAGCTCGCAAAAATAATTCGCGGCGCGCACAGTTCTGTTCTGATTGATCTTTGCAATACGTGCAGACACGCTGCTTCATCAAATTGAATCGCACTCGGATGTCTTGGTAAAAATTGACACAGCAAGCAGATCTTGTTTTGCCGATTTTTTTGCGTTCACCCAGATCCTTGTCTGTTTTGGTCAGTCCGTCAGATTGCTCTGGTTTGCTGGCAATGACCAACTATCCATCAAATCAAACGAACGCGACGTCTGAGCGCGAATCTCAGGATACCGATTTCTAAATACTTGTTTCTTTTGGCGCGCTGCGCATCGACATCTGCGATTGCTACCAGTTTGAGCAGCCAATTGCGCCTCGATTGACGATCATCAATCGATTACAAAATAGCCGCCAGCTTCAGTATTTCAGAGCCAGATCTGTGACCCGGAATTGAGACGCGATTTAGCCAAAGAATGACGTCAATAAATGGGTCCAAACTTGCTGATGATCTGGCTGGCATTTTGCATCGATCACAATGACGTGTCTGGCGAAAACTCGATTCAAACAAGATCAAACGTTAAGGCTGGATGTTTGATGGGACCAATGTAGCGTGACCTCCGCGATTTTTATAATTATAGATTGCGTACAACTTAGAGCCGCGTACAAAGATTGCTTACCTAGATTCAATTTGAGCCTGCCATTGTTGCAGCTCCAAAATTGATAACTTCTGCCAGCGTCATCCGCGGTGAAAATTATCTCAGTATGAGCAAGCAAGCTCAGAGCCCGCCGCCAAAGCCAACACCCACCGCCCACGATCACAAGAAACGGGTCGTATCCCCCTACCCCGCCTCCCTATTTTCAGAAAAGAAAAAGCACTGGCTTCAGTCACCCAGCTCCGAAAATTCGGAACCGCGAAACCAAAACCAGTGCCTCACGATGAAAATTAGCCTTCGTACACAGCCTGAAGTGGCGGTACGACTTGCTTCTTGCGGGAAACGACACCAGGCAATGCCAAGCGACCGTTTTCGTCAAACTTGCCATTGAAGGCCTTTTCGAGCTCTTCTTTGCCCGAGCCAACCACAAAGCCGGTCGAATCGGAGTCCAAGATGTTGGTGGCGATCAGCAGGAAGCTGTCGTAGCCGTTCTTGCTGAGCTCGTCCGTCATGGTCTGCTCGATCGCAGCCTGGCGAGCGTAGACTTCATTGAGGTCCACCACATTGACCTGGCCGATGCGAATCGTCTTGCCGCCCATGGTGAAGGACTTGGCATCGCCTTCCACAATGGTCAGATCCGACTTTGCGGCGAGATTGGTGCCCGCCTTGAGCATAGCCAAACCGTATTCCTCAAGGTCGATGCCGGCAATTTTCGCCAATTCAGGCAGCACGCGGCGCTCCAGATCGGTCGTGGTCGGGCTCTTCAACAGCAAGGTGTCGGAGATGATTCCGCTGGCCATCAAGCCTGCCAGTTGCGCCGGAATGGTGAATTCATTTTCTTCGAACAGCTCGAAGATGATCGAGTTGGTGCTGCCAACTGGTTCGCCGCGGTAGTACAGCGGATAAGTCGTGTGGAAGTTGGCGAGCCGGTGATGATCGACCACGGCGCGGATGCGAACGTCTTCGATATCAGACACAGACTGCGGGAACTCGTTGTGATCCACCAGCATCACGTCGTTCGGCGCGGCCTTTTCGATCACACGTGGGGCTTGCGCCTTAAAATAGTTCAGCGCGAATTTGGTCTCATCGTTCGGTTCGCCAAGCGCGACCGCCTCAACGTCGGTGTTGCCCAGTTGACGCTGATACTCCGCAAAACTGAGTGCGGATGTCAGGGCGTCGGTATCCGGATTTTGATGACCAAAGATCAAAGTTGTCATGTCTTATTTTCCCCCTATAAAAAGGCCCGCCATCAACACGGCGGACCCGTTTTGGTTACTCGTTAAGTTTAACACGGTTTTCGGCTACTCGCGACAAGTAATCTTCCTCTTCCAGATAGGCGTCAAACGCTTCCAGGAATTGGGCGACGCGCGGAATCTGATCCTTGCCCTTGCGATACACGAAAGCGAGCTCGAACTGAATCGCAGGCTCAAACGCGACCGCATACGCGTGGATCTGTTCCTGATGGGCCTGGTAAAAACTGTTTGGCAACGCTGAATTGACGCCGGTGCGATTGAGGAACTGCGTCAGCTGGAACGGCGTGGTGAACTCGGCGACGGAATGCGGCGCATCCACCAGCTGGTTCTTGTAGGCTTCCTTCAAAATGTGGCTGAGGAAGTAACTCGACGGATAGGTCACCCAGGGGCTAGCGATCGTATCGCGGAAATGCACGCGCTTGCGGGTCGCGAGCTTGTCGCTGTGATGCAAAAACAGCAGCTGTTCGTCGATGATCTTGCGCGATTCATACGGCTTCCAGTTCTTGATCGTGTCATCCGGCAAGTACATGATCGCCAGGTCGATTTCGTTGTTTTCAAGATGCTCCCAGATCTCGTGGCGCGTCATGTTGAGGAACGTGACCTTGACCTCGGGATTATGTAGATAATATTCGGAAATAAAATGTGTGAAAGCCGAGTCTTCAACAGACGCCAGCAACCCGATCTTGATCACCCCAGTATTGGCGTTGGTGGTCTGCTGAATCTCATCCGTCGCGTCATTGAGCACATCATAGATCTGATGCGTCGCGCTGAGCATCGTGCGCCCCGCATCGGACAGATGCAGCTTCTTGCCGACCGAATAAAACAGCGGTGCGCCAACGGTCCGCTCGAGCTTCTTGATTTGCTGCGTCAACGCCGGCTGGGTGATGCCGAGGAGCTGCGCCGCCTGCGTGTAATTCATCGTCTCCGCCAACTGGAGAAAATATGTCAGCGTTTTGGACGAAAAAATACTTTCCTGTTTATTTTTCATGGGAGCCGAGCTCCTCCTTTTTTTCGTAATTCTCTCTTCTAATAATAAGTTATGGCGAAAAAAGAAGCAACCAGAAAATGGCTGCTTCTTATCATCAAGCTAAGCTTAAAATGTCGCTTACGGACGCGGCCGCCATGTCTTCCAATCGTTGTAATCGGAGGTGTGAAGCAGGTTCTCCGCGTTTTTCACACGGGCTGCTGTCGGTGGTTCGATGCCCTCAAGTGGGTACGTGATTCCAAGTTCATGGTATTTCTTGACGCCGAGTGTGTGGTAAGGCAAAACCTCGACTTTTTGAACATTATTTAGCGTTTTAATATACTCGCCGAGCTCAGCCAAATAATGATCGTCATCGGTCCGCTGCGGCACCAGCACGTGGCGGATCCACATATCGCAATTATTCGCCGACATATACTGGATCATGTCGAGAATATTTTCATTCCCAAACCCGGTCAGCTTCTTATGTTCAGCGGAATTGATGTGCTTGATGTCAACCAGGGAAACATCCGTGACCTTCATCAACTGCTCGAACTTCGAGAACCATGGCTCGTCGCGGGTAAACGGCTGGCCTGACGTATCCAGGCAGGTGGAAATGCCGCGTGCCTTGGCCTTCGTAAACAGATCCAGCAAGAAGTCCAGCTGCACCAAGGACTCCCCGCCGCTGCACGTCATGCCACCTTGCTCGCCCCAAAATGCCTTGTAGCGAATGGCATCATCGAGGATCTGATCAGCGGTCATTTCATCGCCCACCCCAATGTTCCAGGTGTCAGGGTTGTGGCAATACTGACAGCGCATCCGGCATCCCTGCAGGAAAACGACAAAGCGGATACCAGGGCCGTCAACGGAACCGAAGCTTTCGACAGAATGCACGTAGCCTTTAATTGGTCCATCATCGATGACACCCACCGCGTCTAACACATTGAGAGGTGATTCGGTACTGTCGTATAGTTTCATCTTGTTGTTCCTCCTATCAAAACGCTTTCTGCCCAAAATCGATGATACGCTTTGCGCGCAGGCGCGCCAAGGGGTGATCACCCACTTTGGGCAAAAAGGGAGCCTAAGCTCCCTTTTCGCGTGATGCTTGTTTGAGGTCAGAGTGCGTCGTTGAGCTCGCGCCCAGCTTCGCATCCTTACATAGTTGAGCTACGCCGCGCAGACTGGGTTTCGCTAGCTACGGTTCGTACTCGGGGCGAAGACCACCCCAAGCACGAACCTAGGCTACCGAACCCAGCCTGAACGCGCGGCTCCGCATCCTGCAGCCTACATTTCTTCGAAGAATGTCCGGCTGATAACGTCGTCCTGTTGTTCCTTGGTCAGGTCTGCGAAGTAGACGCAGTAGCCTGATACGCGGACCGTCAGGGTTGGGTATTCTTCTGGGTGCTTCTGAGCATCGATCAAGGTCTCCTTGTTGAAGACGTTGATGTTCAGGTGCATGCCGTTGTTTTCCATGTAGCCGTCGATCATGTTAACGAGGGTGTCCTTGCGGGTCTCGTCGTCGTGGCCGAGGGTGTTTGGCGTTACGCCGAACGTGTTGGAAATACCATCCGTTGCGTAGTGATATGGAATCTTCGCAGTGGACATCAGGGATGCAAGCGCACCGTTCTTTTCAGCACCGTAAGCTGGGTTTGCACCAGGTGAGAATGGATCGCCCTTTTGACGGCCGTTCGGGGTGGTACCAGTGTTCTTCCCATAAACAACGTTAGAAGTAATGGTCAAAACAGAGGTCGACAGCTTGGCGTTGTGATAAAGGTGATGGGTGTTCATCATTTCGTAGAAGTGCTTGACCAGCCACTTGGCAATGTCGTCTGCACGATCATCGTTGTTGCCGTAGCGTGGGTAGTCGTTGTCTTCTGCCTTGAAGTCGACCGCAACACCCTTTTCATCGCGAATTGGGTGAACCTTGCCGTACTTGATCGCGGAGATCGAGTCAACGGCATGGGAGAACCCGGAAATACCAGTCGCGAAGGTGTAATCGAGGCGGGTGTTCTTAAGGGCAAGCTGAGCGGATTCGTAGTAGTACTTGTCGTGCATGTACTGAATCGCGTTCAAAGCGTTGACGTAAACATCAGCCAACCATGCGAGTTGAACATCGAACTTCTTCATGAACTCGTTGTAGTCGATGACATCGGAGTCGATCGGTTCTGTTTCAGGACCAACCTGCTTTTCAGCGATCTCATCAACACCACCGTTGATCGCGTAAAGAATGGCCTTCGCCAAGTTTGCGCGGGCGCCGAAGAACTGAACGCCGTCTTGAATTGGCTGAGCGGAGACACAGCATGCGATGCCATAGTAATCCGTGCCCCATTCGGTCCGCATCAAGGAGTCGTTTTCGTACTGGATGGTGGAAGACTTGATGGAAACTTCCGTTGCATAGCGCTTGAAGCCCTTTGGCAGAAGGTCGTCCCAGAGCAAGGTGATGTTTGGCTCAGGAGCTGCGCCCATGTTGTCGAGCGTCTTCAGGAAGCGGAAGGCAGTCTTTGTGATGTGATGACGGCCATCATAGCCAACACCGCCCAAGGACAGCGTTGCCCAGATCGGATCGCCGGAGAACAGGTCATTGTACTCTTCCGTCCGGATGAAGCGAACCATACGAAGCTTCATTACCAGATGGTCGATCAATTCCTGAGCTTGGCTTTCGTTGATCAGGCCGCGCTTCATGTCGCGCTGAATGAAGGCATCGATCGTGGTATCGATACGGCCAACAGACATCGCAGCACCGTTTTGCGTCTTCACAGCAGCCAGGTAGCCGAAGTAGATCCACTGAACAGCTTCCTGCGCGTTGGTCGCAGGCTTGGAGATGTCGTAGCCGTAGCTTGCGGCCATCTTCTTGATGTCGTTCAGGGCACGATACTGATCGGAAACCTGTTCGCGAAGGCGAATCACATCGTCGGTCATTTCGCCGTCGCCGATGTGGGCAAAATCGTTTGCCTTAGAAGCCATCAATGCGTCGATCCCATAGATCGCGATCCGTGGGAAGTCAGCAACGATACGGCCACGGGCATAAGCATCTGGCAAACCAGTGACGATCTTGTAGTGACGCGCCGCACGCATATCTGGGGTGTAAACATCGAAGACACCCTGGTTATGGGTCTTGTGATAAGCGGTGAAGATCTTGTGCATTTCTGGATCTGGCTTGAACCCATAAGACTCAAGGGCATCTTCAGCCATGCGGATCCCGCCAAATGGCATGAACGCACGCTTGAATGGCTTGTCGGTCTGGATCCCTACGATCTTTTCAAGGTCCTTGTTCAAATAGCCAGGGCCGTGGCTGGTGATCGTTGCCACAACGTTTGTGTCAGCATCGAGTACCCCGCCATTTTCGCGTTCCTGCTTCTTCAGGTTGAGGACCTGGTTGTTCAGGATGGTCGTGGCTTCAGTCGGGCCAGCGAGAAATGTCTCGTCGCCGTCGTATTGGGTCAGGTTCTGCTGGATAAAGTCGCGGACATTGATCTCGTCCTGCCAAGCGCCACCGTTAAAACCTTCCCAGTAGTTTTTAGCATCAGTTTTGTCTAACTGCTTCATCTGGATAGCCTCCTAAAAAGTGTATTTCCTTATCACAGATTTTACAGTCTTAGTATAACACATCACATAGGCTGTGCAAGCCTTTTCTTTCCTACTTTTTTGGGATAATTCGCGCCAAATAAAGGGTTTTAGACGACAACCTCGCTAGACATTTCACAAACTTATTTTCGCGAAACCGTTTGCACGAATCGCGTCGTTATGCGGTTTTGCCACAGAGGTATGATACAGTTTCACAGGTACAGCTATCATACAGTTTCTTCACAAAGACACGCAAAAACGCACCCCGAATCGCTTCGAGATGCGCCTGCAAGATTAGAAAAATTTTAGATTCTTTTTGGCAGATCAGCCCGCATCCGGCGTTGCCAAGATCTGAATTGGCGCCACCTTGATCGGCGTCCCCTGGGTATCCGTGTCGATCACAAACGAGCCATTGGAATAGCGGTCGCCATCCGGATAGTTGTTTGGATCCACGATGAGCTTTTGGTCCTTATCCGTCAGCACATCCAGCTGGGTATTCGCATCGACCTTCAGCATGGCCACGATGCGGTGCGGACTATTTTTCAGCTCATGAAGGACCATCAGGCCGCGGCGTGCGCGGGTCAAAAGGCCGATCTCCTTGAGCTTCATCTTCTTGAACGCCCCGCGTTGGGTCAAAATGCCCACCTCAGTCTGGTCCGGATCGTCGGCCAAAATGAAGCTGACGATCTTCGCGCCATCCTTCAGCGCCATCGACTTCACGCCAGCTGCCCGAGCGCCCACGACCGACACCTCACTGAGGGCAAAATGGTCGGCATAGGCATGATCTGTGACGATGAAGACGGATTTTTCCGCGCCTGGCGTCACCATATAGGCATTGGTCACGATCGCGTCCTTTGACTTCAGGTGCATCCCCACCATCGCCCGACTGCGGTAGGTGCGGCCCGGCTGTAGTTCGCTCAGCGCCGTTTGCTTGATGTAGCCGTCCGACGAACCGAGGACAAAGTTGACTTGGGCATCCAGCGCATCGAGGCCGAACACCGCGATGACTTCCTCGTTTTGATCGATGCCGACCGTCTGGGATAAATGCTCCCCGGCATCCTTCCAGCGCGCGTCTGCGATCTCATGTACCGGCCGGTAGATCACATTACCGGCGGAGGTGAAAATATACAGATGCTGGAGCGTGCCCATTTCCTGAACGTACAGCGGAAAATCGTTCTCCTTCAGTCCGTTATCGTTCGCGTCGACCGCCTGGAATGAGCGAAGGCTCGAGCGCTTCATGTAGCCATCGCGGGAGACCATCACCATCACGCGCTCATCAGCCACGGTGACCGTGGTGTCGATTTCAAGCGCCTGGATCTGCGCCTCGATCGTCGACAGCCGGTCCGTCCCGTATGTTTTGGCGATGGCCGCAAGCTCCGTTTCGATGACCTGGTCGCGGACCTTGTCGTTGGTCAAGATCGCGTTGTAATGCGCAATGTCCTTGGCCAGTTGCGCGGCCTCGGCTTCCAGCGCCGTGATGTCGGTGTTGGTCAAGCGATACAGCTGCAGGGACACAATGGCTTCCGCCTGTTCCACGGAAAATTGATACGCCTTGACCAAATTGGCCTTGGCATCCGCTTTATCCTTGCTGGCCCGGATCGTCTTGATGACTTGATCGAGAATCGAGATCATCTTGATCAGGCCTTCGACAATGTGCTGGCGCGCCTGCGCCTTTTTCAGGTCAAATTGGGTGCGCCGGGTGATGACCTCGCGCCGGTGCTTGAGATACGCCTCCAGCATCGGCCGCAGCCCCAGCTGTTTTGGCTTTTGATCCGCGATGGCGACCATGTTGAAACTGTACGTGATCTGCAAGTCCGTGTTTTTGAACAAGTAGGTCAAAATGCCATCCGCGTTGGCCTCTTTTTTCAGCTCAATGACGACGGACAAGCCAAAGCGGTCGGATTCATCCCGCACCTCGGCGATGCCGTCAACTTTTTTCGCCAGGCGCAACTCGTCGATCTTCTTGACCAACATGGCCTTGTTCACTTCATATGGGAGCTCCGTGACGACGATCTGCTGCTTGCCCCCACGCATGTCCTCAATCTTGGTGCGCGCTCGGACCACGATCTTGCCGCGGCCGGTCTGGTAGGCGTCGCGAATCCCGCTGAGGCCTTGAATGATGCCGCCGGTGGGAAAATCGGGGCCCTGCACGAACTGCATTAGCTGCTCAAGCGTCGCGTCGTCGTGCTTCATCAAAAACAGCAGGGCGTTGATCACCTCGCGCAGGTTATGCGGCGGAATGTCCGTCGCGTACCCCGCCGAGATGCCCGTCGCGCCATTCACCAATAAGTTGGGAAAAGCGGCCGGCAACACCGTCGGCTCCTGGGTGGTGTCATCGAAGTTGAGCACCATGTCGACGGTGTCCTTGTCGATGTCCTTGAGCAATTCGCCCGAGATCTTCGACAAGCGCGCTTCCGTGTACCGCATCGCGGCAGGCGGATCGCCATCCATGGAGCCATTGTTCCCGTGCATTTCGATCAAGGGCGCCCGCAGCTTCCAGTCCTGCGATAGGCGCACCATCGCCTCATAGATCGAGCTATCGCCATGCGGGTGAAAATTACCCATGACGTTGCCGACAGATTTCGCGGATTTGCGAAACCCCTTGTCGTAGGTGTTGCCATCCAGGTCCATCGCGTACAAAATTCGGCGCTGAACGGGTTTCAAGCCGTCTCGCACATCCGGTAGCGCGCGCTCTTGAATGATGTATTTGGAATAGCGCCCGAAGCGCTCGCCCATGACATCCTCAAGCGTCATTTCCTGAATCTGATTAGCCATTTGCGATCACCCCTTTTTCTTCAATTGCTTCTTGATCTCTTGGGCGCCAAATTGCATGTCGGAATGATCCGTCGTCGTGGTCTCAAGAATGCTGCCGTCTTCGTCCATATCAAAATCGACGTTCCGCTCGATCCACTCACGGCGTGGTTCGACCCGGTCACCCATCAAGGTGGTGACCCGGCGCTCCGCCAGCTGCCCATCTTCGACCCGCACGCGAATCAGCGTCCGCGTCTCCGGATTCATTGTGGTCTCCCACAACTGATCGGCGTTCATTTCGCCCAGCCCTTTGAACCGCGTCAGTGTATAGCCCTTGCCGATCTTTTGAATCTCTTTTTCAAGCTCCTCATCGGTCCAAGCATACGCGACCTTTACATTGCCGGCCTTGCCTTTTTGCAGCCGGTACAGCGGCGGCAGGGCAATATAGACCCGGCCCGCATCCATCAACGGCCGCATGTACCGGTAGAAAAATGTCAGCAGTAAGATCTGAATATGCGCCCCATCGGTATCCGCATCCGTCATGATGATGACCTTGTCGTAGTTTGCCTGCTTGAGGTCAAAATCTGTGCCGACCCCGGCGCCGATCGTGTAGATCATCGTGTTGATCTCTTCGTTTTTGATCACATCGGAGAGCTTGGCCTTTTGCGTGTTTAAAACTTTCCCGCGCAATGGCAAAATGGCCTGGAATTTCCGGTCACGGCCCTGCTTCGCCGACCCACCCGCGGAATCCCCTTCGACCAAGTACAATTCGTTCTTCTTGGCGTCCTTGGACTGCGCCGGCGTCAACTTGCCGGACAAGAGCCCTTGATCCTTTTTCTTGCGCTTGCCACTGCGACTATCATCGCGGGCCTTGCGCGCGGCTTCCCGGGCTTCGCGGGCGCGGATCGCCTTGCGCACCAGCTCCTGGGCCGCGTCGCCGCCTTCCATTAACCAGTAGCTCAGTTTTTCATAGATCACCGCATCGACCACGGTGCGCGCTTGCGGGGTGCCGAGCTTGGCCTTGGTCTGGCCTTCAAATTCAAGAATCTCCTCTGGAATGCGAACCGACAGCACCGCCGCCAGCCCTTCGCGGACATCCCCGCCTTCAAGGTTCTTATCCTTGTCCTTCAAGAGATTGACTTTCCGGGCAAAATCGTTGAACGCCCGGGTCAAGCCGGCGCGCATCCCCGCCTCATGCGAGCCGCCATCGCCGGTGCGGACGTTGTTGACGAAGCTGATCGTATTTTCCGAATAGCCGTCGTTGTATTGGCCCGCGAAATCGACGATGATGCCATCCTTGTCGCCTTCGAAGTTGAAAACAGGACTGACGGTATCACGATCTTCATTTAAATATTTGACGAAGCTGACCAAGCCATCCGGATAATGATATTCCTCCGCCTGGCCGCTGCGCTCATCCGTCAGCGTGATCTTGATGTTTTTCAGCAAGAAGGCCGACTCGCGCAGCCGCTCCGCCAGCGTATCAAATGAATACGTCGTCGTGGAAAAAATGGTGGGATCTGGCTTGAACGTGATGGTCGTGCCATTGGGTTCGTTGACCTTGCCCAATTTCTGCAGCCCGCCATCCGGGTGACCGCCATTGATGAAGGTCTCCTCGAACGCCTTTTTATCCCGGACCACGCGCACCGTCAAACGCTCCGACAGCGCGTTGACAACTGAGGAGCCGACCCCATGCAGGCCGCCCGACGTTTTATAAGAATTCTGATCGAATTTCCCGCCGGCATGCAGGACCGTTAAAATAACCTCGATCGTCGGCTTGCCAGATGGATGCATCCCCGTTGGCATGCCGCGGCCGTGGTCCTTGACCGTGATCGAATTGTCCTTGTGGATCGTGACCGCAATCACATCCCCAAAGCCGGCCAGCGCCTCATCGACACTGTTATCGACAATTTCATAGACTAAGTGATGGAGCCCGCGGCCATCGGTGGAGCCGATATACATCCCCGGGCGTTTGCGTACCGCCTCCAGCCCGTGAAGGACCTGGATCGACGCGTCGTTATATTGTTCTGTTCCGTTAGCCATGCACATACTCCTTCGCATTTCACTAAGTTTAACCTTACACCACGACTCGCATTTTTTGAAACGAATTTTGCGACCCGCGCCACCATAATAGGAACAATGGTACAATATCAATATTGTGAAAGGAGTGGGCGCTGTTGCTTTTAGCCCTGAGTGTCATCCTCGCTTATCTCATCGGCTCGATTCCAAGCGGTGTGTGGATCGGCCAATTACTCTATCAAAAAGACATCCGCACTGCCGGCTCCCATAACATCGGGACCACCAATGCGTATCGCGTCCTCGGCCCACTGGGTGGCACCATCGTTTTGGTGATGGACATCCTCAAAGGCACATTGGGCGCGAGCCTGCCCGTGATCTTCGGCTACCACCAGCATTACCTGATCTTGTTGGTGGGCCTGGCTGCCGTGTGCGGCCATACCTTCTCGATCTTCATCCATTTCAAAGGCGGCAAGGCGGTCGCCACCAGCGCTGGCATCCTGCTCGCGTACAACCCACCGTTTTTCGTGATTGCCTTTGCCATTTTCCTCTCGCTGGTCGCCCTGACATCCATGGTCAGCGTCGCCAGCACCCTGGGCATGACGATCATCACGCTACTGTCCCTGGTCTATCACGACTGGCTCCTGACCACCGTCGCTGCCTGCCTGTGGGTCGTCTTCATGGTGCGCCACCGCGAGAACTTCAAGCGCATCCGCGAAGGCGACGAGAACATGGTGCCATTTGGCCTGGGCCTGTATCTGCGCAAGCGGAGACAGGCGAAGGACAAGAAGGACTAGTGCCTGCTTGCCGATTGGGGAAAATAGGCCGCAGCCGGTTGCCGCCGGCGCGCGCCGCTTCGGCCGGCGGCGCAAACTTGCCCCATCCATTAAATACGCAAAATAAACGACCGACTGCTTCGGATGAAGTGGCCGGTCGTTTTATTTTGCGTTTGGGCGGTTGCCGTTTCCTAGAAAATCGTGATCTGGTAGCCGTGATCAAAGACTTCGCCAGGCTCGAGCTTGTTGATGCCGAGTTTTTCGGTCAGCTCGCCGCTTGCGTCGGTCGTGTCGGCGATGCCCCACCAAGGTTCGATGCAGACATAATCGCCCTGCGCCGGGTACGCGCTCCACACACCCAGGAATGGCGCGTCCTCGGTGGTCAAGGACACGCCATGACTCGTCTTATCAGATTTCAACGAGAATTTTGTTTTTCCATTCAGCGCGAAGATCAGCGCGTCATTTTTAAACGTCTCATGCGAGATCATCTGGTTCACATCCGTCGCCGCCAGCGTCCGGTGCGCATAATCGATGCCAGCCGCGCTCAGCGGAATCGTGACATGTGACTTGCTCGGAGTGAAGCCCATGTAATAATCCGTGTAGGCCGTGTCCTCGGTTGCCGGAATGCGGAAGCCCGGATGCCCGCCCACGGAAAAATACAGTGGCGCATCGGCTGCGGGATTGGTGACATGATACCGCACGGAAATATTATTATTTTCCAGCGTATATGTGAGCGTCAGCGTAAACGCAAATGGGTAATTCGCATGTGTCTCCTCGCTGTCCTGCAAGGTGAACACCGCGTGCTTGTCGTCCGCTTCCGTTACCGTGAAATCATGGTCGCGGGCAAAGCCGTGCTGGCCCATTTTGTAGGTCTGACCGTCATATGTGTACGCGCCATTTTTCAGCGCGCCGACGATTGGAAAAAGGACCGGGGCGTGGCGGCCCCAAACGGCTGGGTCGGCTTGCCACAATGTCTCGCGGCCGGTGTGGTTGTCGATGACTGAGGTGAGTTCGGCGCCGTGTGCGTTGATCGTCACTGTCAGGAATTCGTTTTTGATCGTGATCATGAGTTTATTTCTTCCTTTACAAAAAGCCGCCGTCAGTCAGTTGCACCTGACCGGACGGCAGCTCATAGATTTGGCCAAGATTGCTTTGTCAAAGTTACCATGAAAGCGGTTTGCTTGCAAGCTTGGATTCTCGGCGCTTTAAGTGCGGGGGGCGCAGGGGCAAGCTGGGGCGCGGGCTGCTTCGGTCCGGTGCGGCTGGGGTGGAACGCGGCCAAGCCACTTTTTGCCTTGCCAAGAGCGCAAGTCAAAAAGCTGGCTTTCGTTGTAGGCGGTAAACCGCCAACAACGACTCGGCGGCTGACCCGCAGCCGCACCGGCCCTACGCCGCACGCGCCCCAGCTTGACCCGGCGCCCGGCGAGTGCAGTGCGCGAATTCGTGGCTGGCGAAGAGGCAGCTTGCAATCAGGTAACTTTGACCAAGGCAATCTGTCCGCAATAATCAAAGTCAGGTTTGAATGTTGGCCTTCGCACCCTACAGAATGAATCTCATGAGATCCTTGTCATCCACAATATTCCCCACTTTGTCGTTGACGTACTTCTCTGTGATGGTGATAGCCCCCATTTGCATGTCTGGGCCTTCGTAGAGGATGTCCTCGAGCAATTTTTCCAGGATGGTCGCGAGGCGGCGGGCGCCGATGTTGTCGGTGTCGCGGTTAACGGCGATGGCAATCTCGGCGATGCGGTTGATGGCCTCCTTGGTGAAGGTGATCTTGACGCCATCAGTGCCGATCAGGGAAATGTACTGCTTGACCAGCGCGTTGTCGGGTTCGGTCAAAATGCGCACGAAGTCATCTTGGGTCAGGTCCTTAAGCTCCACGCGAATCGGGAAGCGGCCTTGCAGCTCGGCGATCAGGTCGGACGGCTTAGCGGTGGCGAACGCACCGGAGCCGATGAAAAGCACATGGTCGGTATTTAGCGGGCCGTATTTGGTCGAGACCTGAGAGCCTTCGACGATCGGCAAAATGTCGCGCTGAACGCCTTCACGGGACACTTCGCCCGAGGTGTTTTTGTTGCCGGCTGCGATCTTGTCAATTTCATCGATGAAAATGATGCCGTTGTTTTCGGCAGACTTGATCGCGTTGTGATAAATGTCGGCGTGATTGACCAGCTTGCTGGCTTCCTCGCGCGTGAAGACTTCGCGGGCCTCGCGAACGGTCATGGTGCGCTCGACTTTTTTCTTCGGCATCATGGAGCCCATCATGTCGGACAAGTCGATGCCCATTTGGCCGTACATGTCGCCGGCCCCGTTTGGCTTTTTTTCATCTTCAACGGCCACGGTCAGTTCGCGGTCCTCGAGCATCCCCGCATCGATCTGTTCCGCGACGTTCAGACGCTCATTGCGAATCGAATCGTTGAGCTCGCCTTCTTCTTGCTTCGGCTGCTGGGCGTCGTTGTTTTGCAGATTCTGCAGCATCGACATCATGTCCGCCATCGGGTTGGCGCTGGCCTTTTTTTCCTTCTTGATGGCCGGCACTAACAGGCGAACGAGGCGTTTGTTGGCTTCACGTTCCGCGCGCTCGTGCACGTTGGCGTATGCGCGCTCTTCTTCCATCGACACGGCGACGTCGGCCAGGTCGCGGACCATGCTTTCGACATCGCGGCCGACATAGCCGACCTCGGTGAATTTCGTGGCTTCAACTTTGACAAATGGCGCGTCGACGACCTTCGCCAGGCGCCGCGGGATCTCTGTTTTACCAACACCGGTGGGCCCGATCATCAGCAGGTTTTTCGGCGTGATGTCCTGTTGCATCTGCGCCGGCAGCTGCATCCGCCGGTAGCGGTTATACAGCGCGACCGCCACAGCGCGCTTGGCCTCATCTTGCCCGATCACATATTGGTCGAGTTCAGAGACGATCTCTTTTGGGGTTTTGACAGTCATATTGGCCTCCTGTTAGAAGCTTTCAACTAAGATGTTTTGATTTGTAAAAATATCGATGTTCGACGCGATCTCGATCGCTTCTTTTGCGATATTCTCGGCGCTCATCTGCGTGTGGCGAATCATCGCCATCGCGGCCGCCTGCGCATAATTGCCACCAGAGCCGATCGCAATCACATCGGCGTCCGGTTCGATGACCTCGCCTTGACCCGAGATCAAAAGCAGGTCGTCCTTATCCAGCGCGATCAGCTCCGCCTGCAATTTTTGCAGCGTCGGATCCTTGCGCCAGTCCTGCGCCAGCGCCACCGCGGAGCGGCGCAGATTGCCGGCATGGGTCTCGAGTTTTTTCTCGAGCCAATCCTCCAGCGTGATAGCATCGGCCACCCCACCGGCAAACCCGATGACGACCTTGCCACCATAGATGCGGCGAATCTTTTGGGCATTGCCCTTCATGATGACCTTTTCGCCCAGCGTGACTTGTCCGTCGCCGGCGATGGCGGTGTGCCCATTTTTTCTAACGGCTGCAATTGTTGTCATTGTTTGAACTCCTTTAATTGATGATAATAGTCTATCAATCATGACGTCCTGTCACATCAGACTTTTGGCCGAACCTACCTCAGCAATCTGGCGGGCCGGCGGTTTGGGAAAAATAGGCCGCGCAAAAACTGGGGGCGCTTGTGTGAAAACAGGACGCGCAAAGATCTGCGGCGCAGGCTGAGTTTTCCCCGCATCCTAATTATGCTTTGGAAAATACTTCATGTAATCCGCCTTCAGGTGCTCCGTCGACAAATGCGTGTAGATCTGCGTCGTCGAAAGGCTGGCGTGGCCCAGCAGCTCCTGCACACTGCGCAAATCGGCGCCGTGATCCAGCATGTGGGTGGCGAAACTGTGCCGCAACATATGCGGATGAATTTTCCCCGTCAAACTGGTCTGCTTGAACAGCTGGTCCAAAATATATTCGATGCCGCGCGACGTGATCGGCTTGCCGTGCTGATTGACGAAGACCTTGTCGTGGCGTTCGTCGAGCTTGGCCATCAAGGTCTTGCGCCCATCATCTATATAATTACGCAAAGCGTCCGCGGCCAATCCGCCAAACGGCACATAGCGATCCTTGTTGCCCTTGCCATGCACCAACATGACCTCCAGCTCAAAGTCCAGCTGGCTGAGCGTCAGGTTCGCACACTCCGACACCCGCACGCCTGTGTCATACAGCACCTCCAGCAGCGCGCAATTGCGCTGATCTAGCGGCGTTTTGCCCTGCACCGTCTTGAACAACTCGGCGATCTCCGGCTCGTAGAAAAATTGCGGCAGGTGATCATGCGTCTTGCGAGTCTCGACCAACTCAAACGGATCGGTCTTCGCCTCACCCACTTTGATCAGGTACCGATATAGACTACGCAAACTGGACAATTTTCGCGACACCGACGCGCGCGCCAACTGCCGATCGTTGAGACTGGAGAGATACGTTTCCACATCCAGCTGATCGACGTGGTTGAAGCCCTTGAAGCCGCCATTATTTTTGAGAAAATCAATGAACTCATTGATGTCCTCTTCATACGCTTTTTTTGTCTCGGCCGAATAATGCCGCTCGACCAATAAGTACTGCAAAAACTCGTTGACTTGCTTCACCGCGCTCACCTCCAGCCACAGTATAGCGTACCACAAGCGGCCTCAAGTTGCGGGGAAAAATCGCCTGAAGCCGCGTCACAAGCGGAATTCAAAAACGCGCCGCCCTGCGTTGGCGACGCGTTTCTTCTATTATTTAGTAAGTGAATTTGCCATTGTCCAACTCAGCCTGAATCTCGGCCATTGCCAAGTCAGAATCCAGGTCCGGCTCACCTTTTCGGCGTTAATGCTTTTTGTACAGCCGCTTCACTAGCATGTATACATAGGGGCGAATACGACTGTCTCAGCCTTAGTCATCGTCATCATCGTTAGAATTTAAATAGTCCCGTGCCGCTTGAACATCGTTGAACGTAATCCCGTCCCCATCATTGACCGCTTGAACCGCCGCCTCGAGTGGCGAACCCTCAGGTGTAAACGGCAGTTTGTTTTCGCGGACAGCTTTAATCAAGAACATATTGATTGCCGTAGACATGTCTAAGCCCATGCTTTCAAACACCTGAGTCGCGCGACGCTTCATATCGGGCGTGACCTGTGCTGTCACAGTTGTGTTTTTCTCCTTAACATCCATCACTCTCACCTCGTGTCTGTTAGCCTAAGCATAGCATTGACGTCCAAATCGTCAAAACAGGTGTTACTTCGTGGTGTGACGAGATGGGCCCCCAACTGCATAACTGCATCGGGAGCACCAGCTAGTGTGGTCCCAGGGACATGGTGGTATTCTGGTAAGCCTCAGTTGGCTTTGCAATTCTTAGGAACGATGCATACGATACAGATCCAAAGGCCACGGTCATATCGTCATAATCCGGTTTAGCTTCGTGGTCCTCAATCTTGTGCATTCGCCTCAACTGCCGCGGCCAGTACCCGCACCGCCCGGTCATCCCCAACCAGCTTCGTGTAATAATCCGCAAACCGCGAATCCTCCAAGTACATCTCGACCAGCCCGCGGTGCATCGCCGGATCATACTTGCCCCACATCAACGTCAACCACGCCCGGTGCGCCGCATAGATCCGCTTGGCCACCGGCGAGTCAGCCGGCGCCTGCGTGGCAAGAGCCTCCTGCAATAACGATCCTAATTGATCTTGCAACCCTTGGGCGCGCGCAAACTGATCCGGCGTCAAGCCCATCATCTGCGCATCGGCCTCACGTTTCGCATTTTTCCCGTAACGCGCCTCGACCTCATCGCCATAATCCGCGTCATTTTTTGCGACCAAGTCCTTCTTGAACGCCTGGAATTTCTCTTCATCTGTCATAATTTCCGCCTCGTTTCTGAGGGTCGCCTCGACTTGCGCGATCAATTGCTGAACCTGGGACTGCTTTGCCAGGAGTTTTTCCCGCTGATCCCGCAGCGCCGCCACCTGGTCGGCCCGCGGCGCATCCAGCAGCGCGCGGATCTCACCCAGCGGCACCTCCAAGTTGCGGTAAAAGAGGATCTGCTGCATCCGGTCCGCATCCGCACTGGTATAGACCCGGTAACCATTTTCCTCGACCCGCGGCACCAGCAGCCCAACCTCGTGGTAATACCGCAGCGTCCGCTCCGACACCCCGGCCAGCTTCGCAAATTGCTTGATCTTGTAAGTCATTTTCTCACCTCATCGCAAGCATACGGCCTCACGCCACGTCAGGGTCAACCGGTTTTTCAAAATAATCTGGGCACAATAATTTGGAGAAATAGTCTGGGAAAATAATCTGTGGAAGTGGCCGCGTCGGTGTTTTTCCCCGTCCCGTTTGCGTAACCGGCCACGGGGATGTACAAGTGCGCGGCCACGAAGTCGCTGAATGCGTCAATATCAGTATGCCACGGCAGCCCCGGGGCGTGCGGACAAAAAGTTGGACTTCAGGTATGATATTAAATGTACTCACTAAAAGAGAAGCAGAGGGCCGTCGAG
>NZ_RHOG01000070.1 GCF_003946405.1 Lacticaseibacillus yichunensis
TTTCGTATGCATTTATTATATGACAGTAATGACCTAAAATCACTAGTATCAAATGCTACACGTTTTTGAACAGCCACGAAGTAAACACCTCGCCAAGGCAATTCTCTGACGCTGCCCGCCAGATAGATTTTTCCCGTTCTCAGTTAAAATCGTATCTAATCCGTTCGGTAGCGCTGATACGAGTTCTAGCAAATCGGTTATCTCAAGCGCAGCATCTAGTTCTTGTAGTGTAAATGAATCGCCAAGTAAGAGATTATCCAAAAGGGACGCACTAAAAATATGAGGAGACTGACTTACATATAGAACATGTTCATGTATTTGTTGTGTTGAAAGATGCGAAAGATCTTGCCCACAAAGCATAACAGCGCCAGTGTACTCAGGAATCTGTCCGGCCAACACACGCAGCAAGGTCGATTTACCAGCACCAGACTCACCTTGGATAAGAGTTTTCGAGCCTTTTGGAATAATGAAACTCAAATTGTGAAACAACGCCGGCTTGTCTGAACTATAGCTGTATGTAAAACGTGAAAACTCAATATCATTGGCCGTTTCATAAGAAGTCTGGTCACGCATGCCCACTTGATCAACATGTGCATTTAGCTCATATTTTTTGAAAACTGGCGATAAGGACTGCAACTGTGTCAGAATCGGATTAAACGCCGCAAGGGAATTTAATACATTATATGACAGGCTGGCCGTGGAGTTAATGGCGCCGATGGGCGTGAGTTTAGCAAAGATAAGAAAGCCTGTCCAACCGTTTATTACAAGTTGCCCAACCAGATTAATAAATCCGCCGGTATTAGAGGCGACAGTTTCGAATCTTACCTGATGTAGCTGTTTTTTAAGTACTAATTCAGAAGCCACTAAAATTTGTTCTGTGATTCTTTTAGTCAGGCCTAACGAATAAAGTGTTTCATAGCCAGCCAGTTGATCGTTTATCGTTCCGTATAAATCTTCATTTTGCTTAGTCGTCTCAAGGTTGGTTTGCTGTAGCCGTTTACGCCACAACTGCGGAATGCCTACCGTGACCACCCCAATAATCAACGCGACAATAACTAGACTCCAATGAAATGAGAATAGAGCAACGATCGAAAACAACGGATCTGAAATAATCTGTACCACTGAGAAAACATTGTTAAATCCTCGTTGCTCGATTAAGGCTACGTCTGATATCATCCACGAACTATAGCTACCGACGGTCTTCTCTGTGAAGGATGAGTACGACCGCGTGATTACCGAATTGGAAATATCTACACGTAGGTCGATGCTCATTTTGCCAGTGGCTTTTGCTCGCTTGTAATCTGTTAAAACTAAAAGACTACATAGTGGCTGTTCAAAAACGTGTAGCATTTGATACTAGTGATTTTAGGTCATTACTGTCATATAATAAATGCATACGAAATTCCGGTTTTCAGACATTTCCCGTGCATTTACGAAATTCACTCGGAGGTTTTATCCATGGTTTATCG
>NZ_RHOG01000071.1 GCF_003946405.1 Lacticaseibacillus yichunensis
ACGTTGGCGTTGCGTGCGTTGACCGGTCAGAATAATCTGGACGTCTGTATCGACTATCTCAGCGTCACCTTCAAGACACACGACTACGAAGAGTTGATTAACAAACTGTTCCAAATCAGCCCGACCCATTTCAATCTTCACGAAGGCGCCCACTACGGCTATTCAGCAACCTTAACATGCGGTGAGATCAAGATGATGTTATCACCTTACCAAGACGTGGATGCCGAAGATTACAAGCCGAAAGACGACAGTGGCACAATGATTGAGCTGAAAGGTCAAGGCTGTCGCTACGTCGAATCGTATCTGCAATCACAACATCGAACTTGGTACGATTTTCTGGAAACTTGTCTCAAACTGGATTGCCACTTCACTCGACTGGATTTAGCCATCAACGACCGCAACGGTTTACTAGACGTGCCAACACTAATTGAGAAGTGTGACCATGATGAATTCAGCTCACGCTTTCGCGGGTTCAGGGACAACCGCACCAAACAGTGGCACGCTTCCGGACGCACCTTGTACCTTGGTTCACCACAAAGCGAAGTCAATTTCTGCATCTATGACAAGGCATTTGAGCAACATCAAAAACACCCAGAAATCGCCATTGAAGATCAACCAATCCGTACTCGCTTTGAAGTGCGCCTACGCCGCGAGCGTGCCGCCACAGCGGTTGAACATCTATTAGCGACACATGATCCCGAGCAAGTCGTGTTCGGCATCATCAATCAGTATCTGCGTTTCTTGACGCCAAGTCATAAGCCTAGAAGTGAGTGGGCGTTAGATCCCCGTTGGGCGGCGTTCATCGGTAACAATCGGGATAAGTTGCGCCTGTCCACTAATCCAGAGCCGTTAAACTATGACCACATTACGCGATGGCTAAGAAAGCAAGTCGCACCCTCGCTCAAGATGTTGCAGTTGATCGACCAGTACAACAATACGAGCGAACTCAAGGCCATCATCGACAGTGGCAAGTTGACGCAACGCCACTGGGACGTGATCCACCATTTTCAACACCAACGCAACGGTGTTATGACCGATTCAAAGCAACGTGAGAAATCAAAAAAGAGCGACTACGCCGACCAAAGCAAGTAGTCACCCTTCACAGATAAAATATGGGTTCTATCTGACTTGATTATCTCACTCCCACCAAACTTTAGGAAGTGATTTGATTGAATATTAACGTACCAGAACAGCCAGTCTTCCTGACGATGACTAGAGCTGATCTTATCAAACCTGGATTATTCACCTCGGTATTTGGGACATGAAATCGCATCTGGCCGGTCTGAAAGCAACGTTTGGAGCGTTGCG
>NZ_RHOG01000072.1 GCF_003946405.1 Lacticaseibacillus yichunensis
CCTCAATTTTCAAGTCAAGTGCAACGATGATAACGAATCCTTGATAGTGGTCTAGGTTGTTAAGCCATGCGTTGGTAGTAATCGCATGGTCGAAGATAGTTCAGAATACGTCTGGGACGATGGTTCAGTGCTGATTGGACTGCTTGGATCTCAACCAGCGTAACGTCCCTGAGAGACTTTCCCTTCGGGAAGTACTCCCTGAGTAGTCCGTTGGTGTTCTCGTTAGTGCCGCGCTCCCAAGGCGAGTATGGATGAGCAAAATAGATCTGGGTTCCAACGATCTCCGACAGCTTGGCGAACTCGGAACCATTGTCAAACGTGATACTCTCAAACTCCTTGGCACCGTAATCGTTGATCGTGTCCTGCAAGGCTTTAAGGCAGGTGTCCGCATGATAGTCAGGTATCTTAACGATGATTTCAGTTCGGCTGTACCGTTCTGTGAGCGTCATCAGCGCTGGCTCATCAGCCGAACGAATACCTTTGACCAAGTCGCCTTCCCAATGTCCCACGCCTGTACGGTCATTCACGGCCGCAGGACGCAGCTCGATTGAGTCGCCGTATATCTTCTTGTTCTTGCGTTTGTGGGCGTTCTTATAGCCTTTGATGCGGCGTCGGAGCTTCTTGGGAAGTGTCATGTTGTCTAGCTCAAGCAGCCCGGCGTCGATGTAGCGATACACAGTTGTCGTTGAAGGGCAAGCCTTGCCCTGGTCGCGATAGAAGTGTACGAAGCTATCAACGCTGTGTACGCGCGGCTTACGAGTAAGCTCCTTGGCGAGAGCCTTGAAGAACGCACGGCCGGTCTTAAGAAAGGCGTAGTGACCGGTTCTATCGCGTTTACGGTCGTGCATGGCTTGGGCAGTTTCCGCAAGATAGACTTGATGCGAGTGACGCTTCGAGTCGAGCTGAGTTACAGATCCACGCGTGATTTCTCGTGAGATTGTCGCTTTACTGCGATGAAGTTTCTGTGCAATCACGGTCGCGGTGTCACCAGCAGCCTGAAGGGCCTGAATTGTAGCACGGTCGCTAAAACTGAGTTGTTGGTAATGCTTGTGGGTGTTAGTCTGAGAGTGGGTCATGAAGATTCCTGCTTTCTTGTCTGGTTGCACTAACAAGAATAGGTCTTCATGGCCTTTTTGGTCTAGTCGCTAAGGTGTTGCACTTGAATTGTAAACTGGGG
>NZ_RHOG01000073.1 GCF_003946405.1 Lacticaseibacillus yichunensis
CCTGGATTATTCATAGAATTTCAAAAAAGCAGCGCAATCCCATGATTCACACGGGACTGCGCTGCTTTGGTGTTTCACCCATTGGGTGCGCCTATATGCTAAGGTTGAGTCGATGAAAACCATCACGAAAGCGAGGCTTCACACCATCTCAACTTTAACCAGCTTATCCCTGCAATGCAATACCAATGTGACTATGACCGCCGACGGCGGTCAACTTTCAAATGACGCCGGGCTCGTTTTGTTCCAAGAGTTTCTTCATCGTATCAACTTTAGGCAACTTGCCAATCAGTGCCTCAAGTTACCAGACCAACGACGATTCTGGAAGGCCTCGATGATCGACATCTTCTTGGAAAAATTGTTGCTCGACGTTGCCGGGTATTTACATGACAGTAGTGCCAATGACTGGCAACGTGATCCCGTACTGGCGGCCACCTTGGGTAGCTTTCGGCTAGTCTCACAGCCCTCACTTTCACGGTTTTTCAAGCGCCTTGAAGACGCCGACCTAGATGACTTTCGGAAGCTTATCTGGCAAGTAGCCGCCTTGGCTTTCCGTCTTAGTGGTCAATCCCGCTTCGTGCTGGATATAGACTCAACGCATTGTGATACTTTCGGTAATCAAGAACGGTCCGCCTTCAACGCTCACTATATGGCCTATGGATATCATCCTCAGGTTGTATTTGATCAAGAGTCCGGGTTGCTCTTAGACGCCTTGATGCGCCCTGGCAATGAGTACACCGGCAAGGAAGCCGATAAGTTCGTCGAGACAACTTTTTCGCGCCTATCGGCGCTCCCTCAAAGCACCAGCGTCATCATTCGAGGCGATTCGGGGTTTGCTGCGCCAAAATTTTACGAGATGTGCGACACACATGGCGTCGACTTTTTGGTTCGACTCAAGGCAAATTCAAAGCTTGGGAAGCTGGCAGAAACGGCCTTAGTGGATTGCCCTCCAAAATATGAAGAGAGCAAATGCGTCTACCACGAATTCAAGTATCAGGCCGCGTCATGGGGTAAAGCTCGCCGTGTTATCGTATGTTCTACTCATACGGCAGATGAGCTAGTTCCCTGGAACCACGCATTCGTAGTGACCAGCCTGGCCTCCGAGGCTCCAGAGACTTTGTTCAAGACCTATAGACAGCGGGGCAATGCTGAGAACCAAA
>NZ_RHOG01000008.1 GCF_003946405.1 Lacticaseibacillus yichunensis
CAAAATACGGTACAAATGCGGTACAAGGCGCCGCAAACGTTGGTGTGGCGCGATGTGCTCTTACTACCCTCAAGTAATTTTATTGATTGCTTGAACGAGAACGCGTGCACCGCATGCCAGCAATGGCGGCGGTTGTGCGCGTTTTTTTGTGCCTGAAAACTTTTGCCAGATTTGGCTGGTCAGGGGCAAGAGGGGAAAAATAAAAAGCTGCGCATCCATCAAATGCCCAGCTTTTCCTCGAGTGCTTCAGTTAATGTCTCTGAAAAATTGATTCCTGCCGCGCGTGCTTCCTCATCAAGCGACTGCGGAATTGTCACATTCTTGCGAACGGTCACATCGCGCATTTTTCGTCGGGCAGCCAGCATATCGACGCCGACGAGACTTACCAACAGCCCAGGGTTGGCCGCCTGCACGTCCACGATGGGGGTTGGCGCCGGATACTCTTTGTAGTCTGGCAGGGCAACTGCAAGGGCGTCAGGCGCATTCTTAACAGCCTCTTCAAGCGTTGCACCCTGCGCGATCGTATCAGGTACGTCCGGGAACGTGACGGTATAGTAGCCCTCGTTGTCGACGTTATCGAAGACGGCTGGGTAGACGAGATAGTTTGGTTTTTCCATGATGTGGTTGGAAGTTGGGTTGCGAGGCCTTATTTGAGACCCGCTTGCGCCAGTATCATGTCATACGTTTTCGGTGCAAGGTTGTCCTTGAGCTGGCTATAAGGAACTGTGATCATATGGCCTTTGCCGTCAGTGTAACGATGAGGGTCGCCACGCTGTCTGTTCTTCAACTCCTTGAAGCCGTTTGCCTTGAGTAGTTGAAGCACATCTTTAGCTTGATGTTGAACCAACTTCCTTCCTCCTTCCCACTATCGAAACAATACGCGTATACGCATCAAATGTCAACAAGAAAATGCGCATATACTTACTCGATATGTGAGGCCGAGGCGTATAGGCCTACGCGAAAGATTGCCATTCATAAATGATGAAACGACACGTATTTCAGTCAGTACGCTCGTGATGCCAACCGCTTGCCATGGCTGTATCGCCGCGCATAGTACCTCCGACGTGACTTTTCACCGGCCAGTGCCTTACGCTTTTGTTACCGTATCGCCCGCCGCTTTTCGATATAATGGTCAAGATAAGAAACGGAGGAATCGATCTTGAAAAAAGTCGCGATGCGCGTGGTCGACTGGGTGCGCGCCCATCTCACACTGCTGAAAGTGCTGTTCGTGCTTTCCGTCTTGGTGCTGGTCTTCTTTGAATTCGGCCGCATTGCCAATGACCTGAATGGCGCCGCAATGAAGGAGAGCTTGGCTTCTCAGGGGCCGCTGTCGCTGCTGTTGATGGCGGGCGTCGGCCTGGTCGCGGTGCTCCCGATGCTGAACTACGATTTCACGATCGTCGAGATGTTGCCGGGGACGTTCAAGCCGCGCTACATCGTGCGGTCTGGCTGGATCGTCAACTCCTTCACGAACATCCTGGGCTTCGGCGGCTTCCTCGGCGCTAGTCTGCGGGCGAATTTTTACCACAAGGGCGCGACGCAAAAACAGATCCTGTTTGCCATTTCAAAGATCGCCTTATTTCTGCTTGCGGGGCTATCGCTGTGGTCCATGATCGCACTGATCATGATCTTCGGCTTTGGCATCGGCCAGATGTACACCGATTACTGGGTCTGGCTGATCGGCGGTGCGGCGTATTTTCCGGTGCTGATGCTGATCACGCATTTGACCAACAAGGGGTTTTTCGCGGATATGCCACTGGCGCGTCAGTTGCGGCTGACGCTCGGCTCGTTCCTGGAATGGGGCGGGTGCGCGTGGTTCTTCATTATGATCGGCGCAATGCTGCATGTGCAGATCAACTTGCTGCATGTGCTGCCGCTGTTTTTGGTCGCCAACGTGATCGGCGTGCTGTCGATGGTGCCTGGTGGGCTGGGCTCCTTTGATGTGTTCATGCTGATGGGCCTGGGGACGATCGGCGTGGATCCTAACCTTGCGATGGTGTGGCTGCTCTTTTACCGGCTGTTCTACTATGTGATTCCGTTTGTGATTGGCGCGGTGCTGTTCATCGAGGATGCCGGCCGGCGGGTCAACGAGTTCCTGGAAGGCTTGCCGATGCAGGTGATTCGCAAAGTGACGTTTGGCCTCCTGGTCGTCTTTATGTACTTTTCCGCCATCATGCTCTTGCTGCGCGGCGTTATTCCGGAAGCGGCGATGCATAATCACCTGTATACGCGCCTTTATCCCTATACCTTCCTGTTTCTCAGCCGCGTGACCAACATCGTGATGGCCTTCATCATCTTTGGGCTGGCGCGAGGCGTGGCGAGTCGCGTTCGCCGGGCATTTTTGCCAAGCATGGCGGTGATGGCCTGGGCGCTGGTCTGGTCGCTGCATCGCGGGGCAAGCGGCCGCTTTATTGCCTTTTTGGCCATCATTTTGATTGCCGGTTTCTTTGCCCGAAAAGAATTGACGCGCGACCGGATGGATTTTCCGTGGGGTAATCGGCTGATCGATGGTGGCATCTTCGGGCTGACGGCACTGTTTTACGGCATCGCCGCGTTTTATAATGCGCCGAGCATTCATCACCGGCGGCCGGTGCCGCAAGTCTTTCTATTTCCGTCAGAGCGGATGTGGTTCACGACGCTGGTGGGCGTGATCGCGGCGGCGCTGACGCTGGCGTTGATCTACCACTATTTGTCGCGCCCGCTGAAGACGCTGGATGAT
Source organism: Lacticaseibacillus yichunensis (assembly GCF_003946405.1). Taxonomy (GTDB): domain Bacteria; phylum Bacillota; class Bacilli; order Lactobacillales; family Lactobacillaceae; genus Lacticaseibacillus; species Lacticaseibacillus yichunensis. Next base: position 2,720 of record NZ_RHOG01000008.1, read on the forward strand.
CCGTATGATGAAAAACGCATCCAGGCGTTGATCGACCGCTTCGGCGGCAACGAGATCTCGCATCTGGCGTTCACCCGTGACAAGCGCGTGCGATTTTATCAGGTGGACGGCGAAGACCGCGTGATGTTCCTGTTTCGCAAAAAAACGGATAAGTTGGTCGTGCTGGGGGAACCGATCGGCGATCCGGCTGAGGTCAAACATGCGATCGGCGATTTCATTCGGGCGGCCGACGCGCAGAACCTCTCTCTGGTCTTTTACGAGATCACCGAAGAGCTGACAATGTTGCTTCATGAATTTGGGTTTGACTTCATGAAGTTTGGTGAGGAAGGGTACGTCGACGTCACCGCCTTCACCTTGGCTGGCACTAAGCGCAAAGGGGAGCGGGCCTTGATGCACAAATTTGAGCGCGAAGGCTACCGCTACGAGTGGCTTCAGCCGCCGTTTGACGCCGGGACCATGGCCCAGCTGCAGGCCGTTTCCGCCAGCTGGCTCGCGGAGCGCCCTGAAAAAGGCTTCTCGCTTGGCTTTTTCGATGTGCATTACCTCAACAGCGCCCCAATCGCGGTCATCAAAGATACGGCCGGCCAGATCGTTGCGTTTGCCTCGGCCATGCCGATGACGGCCGGAAATATCACCTCGATCGACTTGATGCGCTCAAGCGAAGAAGCGCCAAGTGGCATCATGGACGCGGTGTTTATCAACCTGTTTGAGCAGGCCAAGGCGGACGGGTACACCCAGTTTGATATGGGCATGGCACCCCTGGCCAACGTCGGCAAGTCCGACTACGCCTTTTTGGAAGAAAAAATGGCGCATCTAGTCTATCGATATGGCTATCGCTTTTATGGCTTCGCTGGGTTACGCTCTTATAAGAATAAATATGTGACCACCTGGGTGCCAAAATATGTCGCGTACCGAAAACGCAACTCGCTGCTGTTCACGTTGCTGCAGATCTTACTGCTGGTGAACACACGCGTCGATGCGCCAAAGTCCAACGGCGGCATCTTGGCACGGCGGCTGGACTTTATCGATAAAGTCTCCGATTGGGTGAGTCGCGCAGGAAAGCGGGACAATGAATGACACAATATTTTGAAAATGATCCGGCGCTGGCCCATGACGAGCAGACCTTTCAATTCGACTTGGCTGGCCATCAGCTGACCTTCACCACCGACAACGGCGTGTTTTCCAAGCACACGGTCGATTTCGGCAGTCGCACTCTGATCGACACGGTCATGGCGCAGACGCTGATTGCCGGGCCGGTGCTGGACGTCGGCTGCGGCTGGGGGCCGATCGGGTTGAGTCTGGCCAAAGCGCTGCCGACGCGCCACGTCGTCATGAGCGACGTGAACGAACGAGCGCTCGCCTTGGCAAAGCGCAACGCGACGGCGAATCAGGTCGAGAACGTTGAGATTCTTGAGTCCTCTGTTTACGACGCGATCGAAGGCCAGTTTGCGGCAATCGTCACCAATCCGCCGGTGCGGGCAGGCAAGGCCGTGGTGTCCGCGATCCTGAGCGGGAGCCTGGCGCATCTCTTGCCAGGCGGCGAGCTGTTCGTCGTTTTGCAGAAAAAACAAGGCGCCCCGTCGGCCTTGAAGTTGATGAAGGCGACATTTGGAGACGCGGTCGTGTTGCAAAAGGCCCATGGCTATTATATTTTACATGCACAAAAGGCGTCGGCCTGACTCGCTCGACCGACCCTCATTCCACTTGAAGCGGCGTTTGCCTAGACTGGGCGACGCCGCTATTTTGTTGGCGTGCGGTCTTCGACTGTCAGTGCATCGATGCCGCGTTCGATCATCCAGCGAAAACTGTCTTCTTGCGGCAGCTCCGCATTGTTGAACCAGCCGGAGGAAATATTGATCAACTCGCCGATGATCAGATCCCGCAGCAGCCGGCCGCCAAGCAGGCGTGCCCGCTCGCTGGCCACGACCGCCGCGACCGATTGGGTCAAGAGCGTGCGAAAGGCGGCCACCGGTTCATCTGCGATTGCATCCTCGCTTCGCGGTAAGGCGACGATGAACTGACTGAGGCGGGGATGTTCCAGGCAGACCCTGCGGCAGATCAGTGCAAATTCGACTAACGCTTCGCGACCGGTCTTGCCGAACAGATCCGTTTTCAAACGCTCGACGAGGCTCGCAACTGTTTGATCGAGAATCGCGTAACTGAGGGCTTGTTGATTGGCGAAGTAGGGGTAAAGCGCCTGCGACTTGGTGCCGAGTTCCCGGGCAATGTTGGCAAAGCTCACTGCGCTGCCATTGTTGATCAATGCGATGCCGCATTCGATGATGCGCGTTTGAGTCAGCACTTGTTTAGACATAGTGACCTCCGAAAAAATTTTCTGCCGGTATTTACAACTAGTAAATGTGAACTACAATGTGTAATTGACGATGCCATCAGTATACTGCTTTTTTCAGATAGCGGCGGCACCAATTCACAACAAGGGAGATCTTCTAGATGATGATCGTTGGGCTGCTCGTGATTGGATTTGTGATTGGGGTCTTTGTGATCTCGATGGGCGGCGGCGGGGCCGCATTTTACCTAGGCGTCTTGACCGCGGTTTTTGGCCTTGATCCGCATACGGCGGCAGCCACCTCGCTGGTCACCGCGCTACCATCGCTCGCGCTCGGGGCTTTCACTTATTATCGCCAAGGCAAGGTGAACGTGAAGCTCGGCAATCAGATGTTGCTGGCGGCGCTGCCGGCTGTGATCGTCGGTTCGCTGGTTGCACCCTATATCCCGCAAACGATCTACAAATGGGTGATCGGCCTGATCTTAGCTGGACTTGGTGTGAACATTCTCTTTCAAAAAAACGGCGGTGCCCCAAAGCAGCGGCGCTGGCTGGCCAGTTTATTCGGCGTGCTCAGCGGGCTGATGGTCGGCATCGCGGGGTTGTCCGGCGGTGGGCCGATCATCGCCGGACTCTTGATGATGGGCCTGGATATGATGGACGCCGCGGCGACGTCTTCATATGTGCTGGTCTTCATGTCGCTAGTCGGCGCGCTGCTGCATCTGACCGGCGGCGCGGTCGACTGGCATGCTGGGCTCGGCCTGATGATCGGGGCGCTCGGCGGAGCCTTGGTCGCACCGCACTTGATGACACATCTCACCAGCGGCAAGTTCGCGAACTATCTCAAGCCATTCATGGCGCTGCTGTTGATCGTGATGGGCATCAAGACGATCATCTGACAAATAAAAATGCGCGGAGCCGAAAAATCTTGGGCTGCGCGCATTTTTCTACTTGCCCTGCACCAGCAGGTAGCAAAGCACCAGATCATCCATTTGCTTCAGGGAAAAACCGGTCTGACTCTGAAATTTGTCGATTCGATATTGCAGAGTGTTGCGATGCAGGTAAAGCGCCTTGGCCGCCGCGGTCAAGTTACCCTGATTCTGGTACAGCGCGTTGATGACGGGTTTCATGTCCAGATCATCTTGGCTGATCTGCGTCGTCAGCGTCTTCATGATCGTGCTGCGACTGCGCGGGTTTTGCGTGTAAAAATTCAACGCGATACTCTGCAGATTTTCCAGGCGCCCGCTTGTGCTTTCGGCGAGGCGACTCTCTTCGGCAAAAAGATTTGGCATCTCATCACTCGGCTGCCAAAAATGGCCAACAAAAAGCCGTGTTTTGGTGCCAAAATCTGTGTCGAGCGTATCCATCATGCCCTGCAGCTCATCGAGGCTTGCTGGCGTTTTGGATTGTGGCTCCACGATCACGCCGCGCCCTGAGGTGAGAAAAAAGCCCGTGGCCTTGCTGGTGAACAGCGAGATGAAGGCTTCGAGCCAATCCGCCTCGCTGGCCGCCGCTTTTTCAAAGCTCACCGCAAACTGAAGGAACCGGACCTCTTTTTTGCTCGGAGCCGGGCCTTGGCCTTGCAAATAAAGGGCCCACGGGTGGGTGCTTTTCAGCTGTGGGACCAACGCAGACAAAAGCGCGAGTTCCCGCGGCGATAGATCGCCCTTTGCGACGGCAATCACCTGGCCATCAATTGCCATGGTTATTGTGTCAGCCGGAAACGGCGGTGCTTCATAGACGGTAAAATATTGCTTGAGTAATGGTAAAATAGTAGTCAATGATCGTCCCTCACAGAAAAGTTTCACCCCCATTGTAGCATAGGAAGAAGGCGAGCCTCACATGGAAAATGAATACCGGTGGATGGCGCTCGCGCTAGAAGAGGCCGAGGACGCGGCGGCGATCGGCGAAGTGCCGATCGGGGCAGTGATCGTGCATGACGGGCAAGTCGTGGGGCGCGGCCATAATCTGCGCGAACATGCCCAGGACAGCACGCTCCACGCCGAGATCCTGGCAATTCAAGAGGCGTGCATGACACTGCATACATGGCGGCTGGAAGATTGTGACCTGTATGTGACGCTGGAGCCGTGCCCGATGTGCGCTGGGGCCATGATCAACAGTCGCATTCGCACCTGCTATTTTGGCGCGCGCGATCCAAAGGCTGGCGCGGCCGGTAGTTTGGTCGATCTGCTGAGCGACACCGGGTTCAATCACCAAGTCACGGTGGTTGAAGGGGTGCGGGCGCAGGAGGCTGCCGCGCTGCTACAAACATTTTTCCGCGGCATTCGTGAGCGGCGCAAGCGAAAACAGGCTGGTCAAAAGTCATCAAAGCAGGTATAATTGTTTTTGCCGTAAGGCCTTGAGGCAATGATGGCTCATCGAATCGTGTCAGATCCGGAAGGAAGCAGCACTAAGGTGAGTTCGTCATGTGCCTCTTGTTTTATGCCATTATTCATGGAGTTGCCTGCGGGTGGCTCCTTTTTCTGTGGGCGAGGACGGTGGCAAACTATTTTTCGCCTGCGGGCTGGTGACCTGGGCCAATGGGGCGACAGTTTTCCACTGGGTCTGACCGCGCTCTCCGACTCGTTTCCGACTCATTTCCGGTCCATCTCCGGCTTATTTGCCACTGGCGATTTTCCGGCGACAACGGGTCGAGCAAACCGATATTATGGTACACTGAGACAAGACGATTTCACTTTGAAAGGAAGGCGTGATGATGGCATATCAAGCATTGTACCGGGTCTGGCGGCCGCAACAATTTGCCGACGTGATCGGGCAAGAGGCAATCGTGCGGACGCTGAAAAATGCGCTGATCACCGGGCAGACCAGCCACGCCTATCTCTTCACGGGGCCGCGCGGGACGGGCAAGACCTCGGTTGCCAAAATCTTGGCCAAGGCGTTGAATTGTGAGCACCTCCAAGATGGCGAGCCGGATAATACTTGCGAGCTGTGTGTGGCCATGAACGAAGGGCGCCTGACGGATGTCATCGAGATCGATGCCGCGTCCAACAACGGCGTCGATGAGATCCGCGACATTCGCGACAAGGCAAAATACGCCCCGACCCAGGCGCGGGTCAAGGTCTACATCATCGACGAAGTGCATATGCTTTCGACCGGCGCGTTCAATGCGCTGCTCAAAACGCTGGAAGAGCCGCCTGCGCATGTGGTTTTCATTCTCGCCACGACGGAGCCGCAAAAAATTCCAGCGACCATTATCTCGCGGACCCAGCGGTTTGATTTTCGCCGAATCACGCCGGAAGACCTGATCAAACGGATGGCCTTCATTCTCGACGACAAAGGCATCACGTACGACGATACGGCCCTGGCGGTGATCGCCCGGGCGGCGGCAGGCGGGATGCGTGACGCCTTGTCCATCCTCGACCAGGTGATGGCGTTTGGCGACGATCACGTCACAACGGAAAATGCTCTGGATGTGACCGGCAGCGCCAGCACCGCCGAGCTTGGGGTGTATCTGGCGGCCATTGCGAGCCGCGATGTGGCAAAAGCACTGACGACGATCGCCGAGTTGCTTGCGGCGGGCAAGGACGCGGGACGCCTGATCGAGGACCTGATCGAATATCTGCGCGACTTGTTGGTCTATCAGGCGGCCCCGAGTTTGATCGATGCGACCCAGGCGGCGCTGTTGGATGATGCCTTTAAGGACCTGGCCGGCCAGTTGAGCGCCGACCAGCTGTACCACATGATCGACGTGCTCAATGAGACGCAGCAGCAGTTGCGGCTGACGAATCATCCGGCGCTGTACCTTCAAGTTGCAACGGTCCGCTTAGGCGAGCGGCCAGCGGTGAGCGCGCTGGTCGCCCAAGCCGACCCGGCCGGCAGTCAAGAAGTTGCGGACTTGGCGCAACAGGTGACGACGCTCAAGGAAGCGATGGGGCGCCTGACTGCGAAAAGTGCGCCGGCCTCAGCTAAAGGGTCAGCCCGGAAAAAAGGGCCGAAGCAGGTCGATAAGGCGCACATCTACCCGATTTTGGAAAAAGCCACCAAAGGCGATCTCGAATCGCTCAAGGAGGTCTGGCCGGATCTGCTCAGCATGCTGACGCCGCCAAAACGGGCGATGATGAACGTCTCAAAGCCGGTCGCGGCCAGTCCGGATGGGGTGATCGTCCAATTTCAGTTCGACATCTTCGTCGCGCGCGCCAACAGCGACGAGACCCTGATGGCGGAACTGGAAAATGGGCTGGAGCGGCTGACTGGCAAACGCCCGGTCATCGTCTTGGTCGAGGCCGTGGATTGGCCAGAGATTCGCACCACCTATCTGAAGACGAAAGGCGCACCGACGACGCAGGCCAAGAAAAAGCCGCAAGAGGATCCGGTCGTGAAGACGATCGGCGACCTTTTTGGGCAGGCAGACAATATCACGATCAAAAATGATTAAAAAGGAATGGTGACGACTATGCGTGGCATGGGCAATATGCAAGGTATGATGAAACAGATGAAGAAGCTCCAAAGTAACATGACGGCGGCCCAGGATGAACTCAACCGGACCGAATTCACCGCCACGTCGGCTGAAGACATGGTGACCGTGGTCTTCACCGGCGACAAGAAGCTGAAGGATCTGACCATCAAGCCCGAGGCAATCGACCCTGACGACCCGGACATGCTCCAGGATCTGATCATCGAAGCGGTCAACAAGGCGCTTTCTGACATCGAAGAAAAGACACAAAAGACGATGGGCAAGTTCACACAAGGCTTGCCGATGTAGCGAGGTTAAGATGCAATATCCAGATCCAATCGCAAAATTGATCGATAGTTACATGAAGTTACCGGGTATCGGCAGCAAAACAGCGACCCGGCTCGCTTTTTTCACCATCGATATGAACAAAGAGGACGTCGAGACGTTCGCCAGGAGCTTGACGGCCGCCAAAAACGACCTGCATTACTGCTCGATCTGCGGCAATATTACGGATGAGGACCCGTGTGCGATCTGCAAGGACCCCAGCCGGGACCACAAGACGATCTTGGTGGTCGAACAGCCCAAAGATGTCATGAGCATCGATCGCAGCGGGGATTATCACGGCCTGTATCATGTGCTGCACGGCGTCCTCAGCCCGATCGATGGGCGCGGGCCAGAAGACCTCAACATCTCAAGTCTCTTGCAGCGGCTTAAAGATGATGCGGCGGTAGGCGAAGTGATCGTTGCGACCAACGCCACGCCAGAAGGGGAAGCCACCGCGCAATATCTGGCACGCTTGATCAAGCCGGCTGGCATCAAGGTGACTCGCCTGGCACATGGCCTGGCGGTGGGTTCTGACATTGAGTATGCCGACCAGATGACCTTGTTGAAGGCGGTCGAGGGCCGCACTGAGTTATAGGAGGTGCGCGATGTTTTTCAAAGCAAAACCGGCGATCAAGGAAAATGCGGACCAGGCGTTGATGGACGCCGTGACCGATGTTCGCGGCCGCATGGCGCATCAAAGAAATTTGCTGCGGACCTTTCGCGAGGTCGATGAGCAGACCCGCGCCAGCCTCGCCTTGCAGGAAGCCCTGTTTGACTTTTTATACCGGGAGGCCCGGGTACGCAAAGTCTCCGGAGCAATCATTCAAAAAACGGCGGCCGAGCAGCTCAGCGCGGCAAATGGCCGCTAAACGACGGACGGCCGGGGCGACCCGGCCGTTTTTTGATACGCGGGCATGATTTCCGAAGGCTGGCAGTTTCTTTCACGTCGTTTTTCAAGTAAACTAGGAGTAACTGGATGAGAAATGGGGGCGTTGGCGTGGGCCAATTGATCACTTTTGAGGGACCCGACGGCGCGGGCAAAACAAGTGTCTTGAACGGGTTGATGCCACGATTGAACGCACATTTGAGCCAGCCGGCCGTTTTGACCCGCGAACCAGGCGGCACACCGATCGCCGAACAGATTCGCGAGCTCATTTTGGACCCGGCCAACACTGCGATGGATGCGCGGACCGAGGCGTTGCTATACGCGGCCTCACGCCGACAGCACCTGGTCGAGGTGATCGAGCCGGCGCTGGCGACGGGGCGCGTGGTGATCTGTGATCGATTTGTCGACAGCTCGATCGCTTATCAAGGCGCCGGGCGCGGTATCGGGGAAGACGCGGTGCGCGCCATCAACCTGTTTGCGACAGCGGGTCGGCAGCCGGATCTGACGTTGTACCTGGATGTGCCAAGTGAAGTGGGGCTGGCCCGCATCAAGGCGCATCAAGGCGAGCGGCAATACGACCGGTTGGATCAGGAAAAAGAGGCGTTTCATCTGCGCGTACGGCAGGCTTACTTAGATCTGGCGGCCGCTTCGCCGACCCGCATTCACACGATCGACGCCACGCAGCCGCTGCCGCAGGTGATTGCCGCGTGTCTCAGCGTCCTGCAGCAACATTTAGTCTCAGATTGGCAGTCATGACCAGCAATTAAGGAGGGAATCATCATGAAATTGATCTTAGCAATCGTTCAGGATAAGGATAGCAATCTGCTTTCAAGCGAGTTTATCGACGCAAACGTGCGGGCGACCAAGCTGTCGACGACGGGCGGCTTTTTGAAGTCTGGCAACACCACGTTTTTGATCGGGATCGAAGACGAGCGTGTCGATGAGGTCTTGCAGATCATCAAAGACAGCGCGCAGACGCGTGAACAGTTCATGACCCCGCCAGTCCACCTGGATACCACCGCGGATAGCACCATGTCCTACCCGATCGAAGTGCAAGTCGGTGGCGCGACCGTGTTTGTGCTGCCAATCGAACAATTTGAGCGGTTCTAATGGCTGCTTCTGATATTGCGACCCTGCAGCCCAAGCTGGTCCGCCAGTTTGCCTCAGTGATCGCGCGCGGACAGTTGTCGCAGGCCTATGTATTTAACGGTGCAAGCGGAACCGGCAAGCATGACTTGGCCGTGTGGATCGCCTTGCGCCTTTTTTGTGAACATGTCCAGGAAAACGGTGAGCCGGATTACAGCTGCAGTGAATGTCAGCGGGTGCTGACGGGCAATCATCCGGATGTGGTGATCCTGCAAACGACGCTGCGCAGCCTGAAGGTCGATGACATTCGCGACATGAAGGCGGAAATGGCGAAAACAGGGGTCGAGCGCAATCAGCGTGTGTTCATCATCGATGATGCGGATAAAATGACCGCCCAGGCCGCTAACAGCCTCTTGAAATTTTACGAGGAGCCGGTGCCAGGGATGGTGATCATCTTGACCACCACGGCGAAAAATCAGTTGCTACCGACCATTTTGTCACGGGCGCAAGTGATCAATTTTCCTCCGCCACGTCGCGAGACCGTGATCGCGGCGCTGGATCAAAGTGGCGTTGCGCCCTCGCTTGCCGCAGCGGCTGCGGCCTTGAGTGCGGATGTGCAGACGGCCCAGACCCTGGCAGCTGATGAGACGTTTCAGCAACAGGTGGCCAAGGTCCAGACTGTGATCGGGCTGGTCGCCGCCCATGACGACGAGGCCTTTGTGCAGGTGCAAACGACGCTGGTACCGCTCGCACCAAAGCCGGCCGATCAGCAGGTCCTGCTGTCGCTGATCGCGCTTGTTTACCAAGACGCGTTGAATCAACATTTTCACGCGAAGGTGCCCGCGACGTTCGGTGGCCCCTTGATCGAGCTGCTGGCGGACCAGTCGGAAAAACAGCTAGCAGGTGCCTTGAGCGCGGTGCTCATGGCGCAGGTCCAGCTCAGCCAAAACGTCACCTTTCAGTCCACCACGGAGCAGTTGATACTCACTTTGTTAGAAGGATAGATATGGAAAAAAAAGCGCTATACGACGGCATCGTCAAATTGGAGCAGCAAACGTCCAGCATCCTTGCCCAACTCGGGGCAATCAAGGCCGAAATGGCAGATGTTTTGGCCAAAAATTCGGAGCTTGAAATGGAGAACCAGCACCTGCGCGAGCACCTGCAGGCGATGGAAAATAGTCCCGAGCATCGCTCCAACGGCGATGTTGAACTGTCCAGATCCAAGCAGAACCTCGAAAGCCTGTATGAAGAAGGCTTTCATGTCTGCCCCTATTATTATGGCCAGCGCCGAATCGATGATGAACCCTGCGCCTTTTGCGTCGATATCATCTATGGTGAGCAATAATGCAGCGCGTGTCGAGTTTTGCCGCGCATGACAGTGGGACGCTATATTTGGTGCCGACGCCGATCGGCAATCTGGGCGACATGACGCAACGCGCCATCGAGACGCTTCAGGCCGTCGATCTGATTGCCGCTGAGGACACGCGCAACACGCAAAAGTTGCTCAACCGGTTTGACATCGCCACCAAGCAGATCAGTTTTCATGAACACAATACGCAGGCGCGGATTCCGGAGCTCTTGGCCCGCCTTCAAGAAGGGCAGAACATTGCCCAACTATCCGATGCCGGCATGCCGTCCATTTCCGATCCGGGCAAGGAATTAGTGCACGCAGCGATCGAGGTTGGCGTGCCAGTTGTGCCGCTCCCTGGCCCGAATGCCGGGTTGACCGCATTGATCGCGTCCGGCTTAGTGCCGCAGCCATTCTTGTTTTACGGTTTTTTGCCGCGAAAACAGGGAGAGCAGCGCACGGCACTCGAGGACCTGAACAACGAGCGAGCCACGATGATCTTTTACGAATCGCCGTTTCGGGTCGCCAAGACGCTGACGATGATGGAGACCGTGTTCGGCGATCGCCAAGCTGTTTTGGCCAGGGAACTGACAAAAAAGTTCGAGGAGTTTCTGCGCGGTTCGCTCAGCGAATTGGCGGCGGCGATGACGGAAGAGGCGCGCGGGGAATTCGTGATCTTGGTGGCTGGGGCCCCGGATCAGCCGTTGCAGGCGCCAGACTTACCGCTGAAGGCGCAAGTTGAGGCTGCTATTGTGGCCGGCGCCCGGCCGAATGAGGCGATCAAGACGGTGGCCAAACGCAACGGAGTCAAGAAACAAGTCGTCTACAACGCCTATCACGAGTTGGATGAGGGGGATGCAGAATGAATTATGAAGAGCCATACCGAGTTCCAGTGTATCTGGGCAATCAAAAAGGCCAGATCTCGCTGGGCAGTGCCGTTGATATCGCGCTGATGGGGTCTGAGCACCAACTGGATCAACTCGACGCCGGCATTTCGTCCCTAGCCAAACACGGCGCAGGCTGGGTGATCACACAATACGAAATGACGATCAACCGGATGCCAAAAGCCGAAGAAGAATTGATCTTGGGCACTGCCGCGACGACGTACAACAAATTGATGACCTATCGCGACTATTGGATCAAGGATGTGGCCGGCGACGAACTGCTGCGGTTCACAGGCGCGTGGGTGATGATGGACCTGACGACGCGCAAGCTGATTCCGGTGATCGCCGATTTTGCTGAGCGGGTCGGCGCCCCATTTGACACCCACGTCAAACGCTTCCCGCGGCTGGCCAAGCTGAGCGGCGACGTCCAGGCGGTGCCATATCGCGTGCGGTATTTTGACATCGACGAGAATGGCCATGTGCACAACACCCGGTACTTAGACTGGATGGAGGATTCGCTCGGCGCGGATTTTCTCAATTCGCATGAACTGACCGGCGCTAGCATCAAATATGCCCGGGAAGTCGCTTATGGGACGCAGCCCGAGGCGCAATTCACCGTCAGTGCGGATGGCCTGGACACGGCGCATCAGGTGGTCACGGCTGGCGTGGTGAATGCCGAAGCCCAGCTGCGTTGGCGCGACCGACGCTGAGGTGCACACAACAAAAAGCACCACAGGCACACGCAAATTGCTGCGGCGTCCTGTGGTGCTTTTTGAATGGCGAAAAATTAATCCGGCTCATCGGCCTCACAGAACCAGCTGCATGCCAGCCAGTGAACTGGCCGCAAAAGTCATCGGATCTTTCACCGTTTTGCCATAATTATCGATCAGGCCATGCAATTCCTGCGCGTCGTGAAGCGGCCAGGCGTCGACTTCATGCGTTTTGGCTTTCAACGCGCTGTATGTGGCGGTGGGCTGGCCGAGCCAGGCGAACAGCCGTCTTGCGTAGGTGTCGGCGACAAATACTGGGTGGTCGAAAACAAATAGTAGCATGGCATCCGCCGTTTCCTGACAGATGCCGGGTAGCGCAAGAAGCTTCGGCCGTAATTGATCAAGCGGGGTCTGGGCGATCGCGGTCAGGTCGAAGTTGCGGCGTTTCAGCCAAGCAAACAGCGCGAGGAGTGCCCGACTCTTATTCTGGTAAAACCCACTGGGGCGAATCTGCTCGATCAGCGTTGCTTGCGGCATGGCCGCAAGTTTGGCTGGATCAAAATCGGTGCTGGTGCGTAAATTAGCGAGGCTCTTTGCGACATTGGTCCAGTTGGTGTTTTGCACCAAAATGGCGCCGACGAGGATCTCATATTTTGAGTCGGCGGGCCACCAGCCGGATGGACCTTGTTGCGCGAGCTCGTGGTACAGCGTTGTCAGCGACAAATCAGCTAACGGCATTGTTCACGTACCGGGCGAGTTGAGCGCCGGTCTTGCCGCCGGACAACCCGACGATCAGTTTGATCCGTGCTTTTTGGCCGTTCAAACCCTGGCAGAAGATCACGCCCATTTGTTTGAGCTGCACGCCGCCGCCTTCGTAATCGTAAAAGTCTTCCGCCACGCCGTTGAAACAGCGAGAGACCAGAACTACCGGGACGCCGCGGGCAAGCAGGCGGCCCAGCGCTGGGAGACTGGCAGGTGGCAGATTGCCGGCGCCCAGCGCCTCGATCACAAGGCCGTTGGTGTTCTCTGGCAGTGCGTCGAAAAGTGTGCCGTCCATGCCGGCGTACGCTTTGAGCAAAAAGACGTTCGCAACGACATGATCGATCGGGCAGGCGCGATAGTTGATCAGCTCCTGGAAGAAGCGGACGCCATTTTTTGTGACCAAGCCGATTGGGCCAAAGGTTGGGGTGCGGAATGTCGCCACGTTAGTCGTATGTGTTTTCGTCACAAAACGCGCGGTGTGGACCTCATCGTTCATCACGACCAGGCACCCTTTGCCGCGGGCACCATCACTGGCCGCCGTGCGAATGGCAGAAATAAAGTTGTAACTGCCATCGGTGCCAATCTCGTTAGCTGAGCGCATCGCCCCCGTTACAACGACCGGAATCGTGCTGTCTAGGGTCAGATCGAGAAAATAGGCGGTCTCCTCCAGCGTATCGGTGCCGTGGGTGACCACGACGCCATCGATGCCATCGTCTTCCGCCTGATGAATGCGCAGGGAAAGGGCGAGCATCTTTTCTGGGGTGATGTGCGGGGAAGGCAGGTTGAAAGCCTCTTCGGTGATCAACGTGACATCGGCCGGCATTGCCGCGTCGATCGCCAAAAGTGGATTGGTCTCGCTGGGCAAAACGGCGCCGCTTGCATCTGCATGCATCGAGATCGTGCCACCGGTATGGAGCACAAGAATTTTTTTCATTGCGCAAGCTCCTTTTTTCGGGTTTGCTCTGAGCTTATGCCGTACCGCCAAAAAACGCAAGCGACGGGCGCCTGAATCGCTGCTGAGTGGGCGGTGAAGTCGCGATGAGGGCCATCCCATTTTCATGGCAGAGCGGCAAAACACGAATATTTTCTTTTCATGAAGGCTGCGGTATGATGAAGCCGCACCAAAAAATAAAGGAGTAGGTTGCCGTGCGTTAAGTGCCGCTGGAACGGAATGTGAACAGCGGACGAAGGCTTTGGCCGCGGTACGGCAGCCGCATTCGCCTATTGGGTTAGGCGTCTCCTACAAAGGGAGATTGTCATCATGCAACAACCTGTTTTATCTTTGTCCAGTCCCAAAATGTCCACCCGCACCGTGGTGTACATGGCCATGTTCATGGTCTTTTCCGTGATCCTGAGCCGGTTTTCGTTTGGCAACACGTGGCTTCAGATCTCGCCGGCGTTTCTGGCGACGGTTCTGATGGGGTATTACCTTGGGCCATGGTGGGGCGCGGTCGATGCTGCGTTTGCAGATCAATTCAAGACCATTTTGTTTTCACCGGGGAACAACTTCCCGGGCTTCACATTGACCGCCGCCGTGGCCGCGATTCTGTATGGCCTGTTTTTGCACGATCGGAAGGTCAGCCTGGTTCGCACGATCATTCCGTTCGTGTTGGTCATGGTGATCGCCAACATTTTTTTGAACACGCTGTGGCTGAACATCATGGGCACGCCATGGCAGGGCATCATCGGCATCCGCACGGTCAAGAACCTGATCGAGCTGCCGATCAACGTCGCATTGGGTTATGCTGTTTTGAAAACAGTCGAGCGGGTCAAACCGCATATTGCGTTTTAGCATCACACGCCGGGGCGATCGCCTCGGTTTTTTTTATGCGCGGGGCAGACATGAACCGGCGCCCGTCTTTGCATCTTCTCAGGTTGTGTTACAATCAACAAAGATATGATGGGAGGACTTTTCATGAAGCTGCTGGCGTTAGATACATCTGAGCAGGCGATGAGTGTGGCGGTCATGGAAGATGCGACACTGTTGGCCGAGACCACCCTGAACCGGCGGATGAAAGATCACAGCGAGCAATTATTGCCGACGATTGAAAGTCTGCTGGCGGCCAGTGGGCTGGGCGCAGACGACATCGATCGGTTCGTGGTGGCGGCAGGCCCCGGGTCCTACACGGGATTGCGCATCGCGGTCACGACGGCCAAGACGTTTGCCTCGACCCTGCATAAAGAGTTAGTTGGCGTCTCGAGTCTGGCGGCGCTGGCTGCCGGTGAACGCCACACCTCAGAGCTGATCGTGGCCTTGATGGATGCCCGGCGCGGGAATGTTTTTGCCGGCGGGTATCAATGGACGGATGATGGCCGGCTCAAAACGGTGATCGCGGATCGGCATCTTGCGCTAACTGAGGTGTTGGCACAGATCGCCGCCCTCGGTCAGCTAACCGTTTTCACCGGCCCGGACGCCTTGAGCATGCGGGAAACGATTGTTGAACAACTCGGGAGTCTCGCGCGGTTTGCGGATCCGGTCTCGGCCTTGCCGCGCGCCAGTCGGTTAGGCGCATTGGGGCGGGTCGCCGCACCGGTCGCAGACATCGATGCTTTCGTGCCGCGCTATTTGCGGCTGACCGAAGCCGAGACTACCTGGCTGAAAACACATCAAGAAACAGGACATGAGCCTTATGTTGAGAAAGTTTAGATCATGGTTTGACCGCGGCGGAGAAGATGATCTGTTGTTTGAGCCCCAAGTTGTCACGATCAAGGCGCGGGTCTATCATCTTCGGAAAATGTCGACCGATGATATCGATGCGGCGCTGGATCTTGAGCGCCGCATTTATGCTGAGACGCCGTGGGATCGTGTGGCGTTTATCTCCGAGCTACGCAAAACGGCGCACTCGCTGTATGTTGTTGCCGAAACGGAAGATGGCCAGTTAGCCGCCTATGTGGGTTGCTGGTTCAGCAAAGACGAGGCCCACATCACGAATATCGCCGTGTCGCCGGTGTTTCAGCATCAGGGACTCGGTCGCTTTTTGATGCAGGAAATGATCGATCGAGCGATCGCCAGTGGGGCGGCGAAAATGACGCTTGAGGTGCGAACGGACAATGTGGTGGCCCAGGCGCTGTATCATGCGCTGGGCTTTAAGGATGGCAAGATCAAGAAGGGGTACTATGTGGCGCATCACGAAGACGCGATGGACATGTGGTTACCTTTGAATTAGAAGGGGAAAAAGATGGCTGAGCGGGAACTGATTTTAGCTTTTGAAAGTAGCTGCGATGAAACGTCGGTGGCGGTGATCGAAAATGGCGAGACGATCTTGAGCAACATCATCGCCACCCAGATCAACTCGCATAAACGGTTCGGTGGTGTTGTGCCCGAAGTCGCGAGCCGCCATCATGTTGAGCAGATCACCGAATGCATCGACTTAGCCATGGCCGAGGCCGAGGTGACCTTTGACGAGCTCACGGCGGTCGCGGTCACTTATGGCCCCGGGTTGGTCGGCTCGCTTTTGATCGGCGTGACTGCGGCGAAGGTTGTCGCCTTCGCCCATCATCTGCCGCTGATTCCCGTCAACCACTTGGCCGGCCATATCTATGCCGCCCGCTTCGTGAAGCCGCTGGTCTATCCACTGTTGGCCTTGGTGGTCTCGGGGGGACATACGGAACTGGTGACTGTTTCAGCGCCCGGCGAATTTGCCATCATCGGCGATACCCGCGATGATGCCGCTGGGGAAGCTTACGACAAGATCGGGCGCGTGCTCGGTATTTCGTATCCCGCCGGCAAGCAGGTCGATGCCATGGCGCATCAGGGCAAGGACACCTTTGATTTTCCGCGCGCGATGGATCAAGAAGATAACCTGGATTTCAGCTTCAGTGGGCTGAAGTCAGCGTTTATCAACACGGTGCATCACGCCGATCAACTGGGGCAAACGTTGGATAAAAATGATCTGGCGGCTAGCTTTCAGGCGGCGGTCACAGATGTTCTGACGCACAAGACGATCAAGGCGCTTCAGCAGTATCCGGTTCAGCAATTGATCGTCGCCGGTGGGGTCGCGGCGAACCAAGGCTTGAAGGAAAAATTGACTGCCGCGCTGGCTGAGGCTTTTCCAAATGTGGATGTGATCGTGCCGCCACTTCGGCTGACAGGGGACAATGCCGCGATGATCGGAGCTGCCGCGCACATTGAATTGGCAAAGGGTCACTTCGCCGATGCGACGCTGAACGCGGTGCCGGGATTGGATCTTCCGCAGGCGAGTGAAGCCTAAAATCATGAGACTAACAAAATGCAGCGCCGGAAAAATCGGCGCTGCATTTTTATATGGCTGGAAAATTTTTGTGTGGTTCGAAATTTTTGGGAAAAGTGAGACTTTTTTCGCCCAGCCCACGACAAAGAGGCCCCGAAAGGCCCCATTTTTAACTTGATGCGATTACGTGACTGCAGTGCCCTATGTGACCGCCAGCACGGTGACAACTGGCGGGACCCTTTTCACCTTGGCGGGTAACGGCGATGGAACTGTCGCTACCTCTAGTCACTATAGTAGTAATGGTGACCGTCGTGGCTTCATACCACTTAAACTAAGTCAGCGGACCTAGCCCAAGTGGCCCCGGGAAAAGCTGATGATGCTCGGAACCCGGCGCACCGGGTGGATCTCCGACTAATTGTACAGGAGAGCAGTAGGTTAGCAGGGCCTACACCTGCAATCGAGAATTCTACTTTATTTTATATAGTAAGCGGTTTCTTGTCAACAAGTTTGTTTCCGCTTCGATCGCGTATTCTATTTCTGTGAACCAGATTGGTGAGGCCAGTCGTCCCAAGCCTATCTGACACTAGTTTAACGAGATCCGTTGTATAGTTAGCTTAACGTGAGAGGAAGGGAGAGGCCGATGAAGATGGGAATCAGTCGATTGGGGATCGCGGGATGGCTACTTGGCGCGACAACCCTAAAGGTATTAGTGCGGGATACTGAGACGACCGTTGATGTCTTACGCATTGCCCCGGAGCGTTTCTTTGATAGTCAGGAGCAGGAATTGAATCTTGACTATCAAACAATCTATGTAGAGGCAACGCCGACACTTGTGAGGTTACTGACGAACATTGGCACGCGGGTGAGCCTGATGGGCCATGTTCAAGCGTTCTCACAGCCGTTGTCTACTGTCCAACGCAATAAGATCAAACAGATTCATCATAATTCACGTCGAGAAGTGGTCGAGATCACACGTCACTGGCTGAGAGTTCAGGAAGCTTATTTCAATAAACACGAAAAGGCTAAGCGAACTTTAGAAGATCAGACAACGACGTATATTCACGAAGAAGTGTCACTTGTCTTGTTTCAAGCGGCTCAAAAACGCACGGCCAAGACCCTGAGCCCGCATGTCCAAGAATTTCTGCAGAGAGTTCAAAAAAAGCAACAAGAGATCATAAAGGAAAGCATCGCCCAGATCGAAGCCCTTTCCCCGGCGATCTACGTGCTCACGCGCCCGAGCCGCATCAAGGTCATCTCGACGCCGGCGTTTCGCGACGCCGTGTTGCCGCCGGTGGATTCACAGCTGGTGAAGGACCCGGTGTATCGTCATGAACGGCTCACCGCGCTCAATGACCAGCGCCGCCAGATCACGACTCACCGCGCCCACATGTATGACCTGTCGCTTTTGCCCCCGGCGATTCGTTTTCAGCTGATGGAAGGACGCCCGCAATCGAAGCACAAACCGGCCGAGAGTAAGTGACGACAAAAGGTGCCTCGCAAAAATGCTGCGAGGCACCTTTAATATGAAGCAAATACTAATCTGAAAGTTCCTCCAGCGCGAGGCTGGCTTCTTCCCATTGGCTTTCCAGTTCGGTGGTCTGGGCGGTCAACGCATCGAGCTGGGTCTGCAGTTTCTGCATCTCAACGTAATCCGATAAAACGGCTGGCGCGGTCATTTGCTCCTGAACGGCCTGTGTTTGGTCCGCCAAGTCGGTCAACTGCGTTTCGATATCGGCGACTTGCCGTTCACGTTTGCGTCGTTCCCGCGCGTCTTGCTTGGATTGCTGATAATCGACCGCTGCGGCTGTCGGCGCGACCGCTTCGGTGGGGGCGTCTGCCGCTTTTTCCGCCTCAAGGGCCTGTGTCTCGGCCAATTTTTCCTGGTAATAGTCCCAGTTGCCAAGGTACAGGTGGCTGCCATCCGGGGTCAGGTCGACGATCGTGGTCGCGAGTTCATTGATGAAATACCGGTCATGGGAAACGAACAGCACGGTGCCGGTGAAATCGGCGAGCGCATTTTCGAGCACTTCCTTGGAGTTGATGTCCAAGTGGTTCGTCGGCTCATCGAGAATCAGGAAATTGTCGTGCTTAAGCGCCAGCTTGGTCAGCTCAAGACGCGCTTTTTGGCCGCCAGAGAGATCGGCGACGGTCTTCGTCACATCCTCGGCATCAAAAAGGAAGGCGGCAAGGGCGGCGCGGACGTCTTTTTCCGGCATGGTGGGATGGTCATCCCAAATCTCGGCCAAAACCGTCTTGTTCCAGTGCAGCTGGTGTTGATCCTGATCGTAGTAACCGACTGTGACGTTGGTGCCAAAGCGCGAGCGGCCGGCGAGAAATGGAATCTGGCCCAGCACACTTTTGAGCAGGGTCGACTTGCCGACGCCGTTTTGGCCGATGATCGCCACCCGGTCGCCTTTGTTGACTTGAAAAACGATTGGGCCGGCCATCGGGGAAGCGGCTTCGTAGCCGACGGTGGCCGCTGCGACCTGCAGGACCTCGTTGCCGCTGGTCGTGTCCGGCGTGAACCGAAAATGAACGGACTTGTCATCGCCGGCCGGTTTTGGCAGCCGCACCATTTTTTCTAGTTGCTTGCGGCGCGCTTGGGCCTGTTTGGTGGAGCTGGCGCGGACGATATTTTTGGCGACAAAATCTTCCAGCTTGTGAATCTCTTCTTGCTGCTTCTCGTAAGCTTTCCATTCAAGCGCCTTGTTTTCCGCCTTGCGCTTGAGGTAGCCGGAATAGTTGGTCGTGTAGTGCACGGCCCGGCCAGCGGTCAATTCGTAAAGTTCGGTGACGACGTGATCGAGGAAGTATTGGTCATGGCTGACGGTGAGCACGGCCCCCGCGTAGCCTTTCAGATAGCCTTCAAGCCACGCCAAGGTGTCGATGTCCAAGTGGTTCGTTGGCTCATCGAGAATGATCAGGTCGTGTTTTTCCAGCAGAAGCTTGGCCAGGGCCAGACGTGAGCGTTCGCCGCCTGACAGTGTGTGAATCGGCATGTCGAAGGTGGCTTCGGGAAAATTGAATCCCGCCAGCACTGAGCGAATCTCGGCTCGATAGCCATAGCCGTTTTGGTCGGCAAAATCGTGCTGAATCTGGTCATATTGCGCCAGTAATTTCTCATAAGCAGCGGGGTCGTTTGCGGCGGTCGGATCCGCGATCTGACGTTCCATGTCGTGCATCCGTTTTTCCATCGCGATGAGCGGGGCAAAAATCGTCAGCATCTCGTCGAAGATCGTGCGCTGGGAGTCGAGTCCAGAGTCCTGGGCGAGATAGCCGATGGAGACGTTTTTGCCAGTCGTCACTTGGCCGCCATCTGGGGCGTGAAGGCCGGCTAAGATCTCCAGCAGGGTGGTCTTGCCGATGCCGTTGGGGCCGACTAAGCCGACGCGGGCGCCGGTCTGCACCTCAAGTGAGATGCCGGTGAAGAGGTCGTTGCCGGAAAACGTGCGACCGACGTTTTGGGCCTGTAAGATGATCATGTTCGTGTTCCTTTCGCGTGAATATCCCTTTCATCATAGCACAACGACGCAACTGAGGTGGTGCCGCTCGTGAAGCTCGATGCGCAACCGAGGCGTCGTGCTTGCATCCATTCACAATGTCGTTTACTATACTATTGAAAGCATGTCCGACAGTTCACAAGCACGGGGCTTGTGAAAACAAAAAACCACGCAGGAGGCACTTCATGGCGGAAACGATCATTCCAAAGGCAACGGCAAAACGCCTGCCATTGTATTACCGGTATCTGAACTTTTTAGCCAATTCAGGGACGACCAAGATCTCGTCGACTGAATTGTCCGAGGCGGTCAAAGTGGATTCGGCCACGATTCGCCGCGACTTCTCATATTTTGGCGCATTGGGCAAGCGCGGCTATGGCTATGATGTCATGGACCTGATCAAATTTTTCAAAAAGATTCTCAATCAGGATCGCCTGACCAACGTTGCCTTGGTCGGCGTTGGCAATCTCGGCCACGCGCTGCTCAATTACAACTTCCGGCAGGCCAATAATATCCGGATCTCGGCGGCGTTTGATGTGGACCCGAAGATCGCCGGAACGATTCAAAGCGGCGTGCCGGTGTACCCGATGGATGAACTGATCGAACAGCTCCGCGTGCAACAGATCGAGATCGTCATTCTCACCGTGCCGACCGATGCGGCGCAGGCGATCACCAATGATCTGGTCGTGGCGGGCATCAAGGGCATCATGAATTTCACGCCGCTGCGCATTTCGGTGCCGAGTTATGTCCGTGTGCAAAATGTGGATCTGGCAACAGAACTGCAGACGCTGATCTATTTCTTGCAGCATTATGGTCCGACGCTCAAGGAAACCGAGCTAGACGACGATCTTTAATAGACACGAAAAACGGCGCTGGGAGTGCGAGCTCTCAGCGCCGTTTGTGTCTTCTTGGAAAAATCGGCGGCATGCCTAATTCGCCGGAGTGAAGATCGTGTAGGTCTGGACGGTGGTGACGTTGTTCCAATCAAAGCCAGTGTTGGCCGCGTTTTGCTTTGTTTCTTCATTCGTCAGCGTTTCGGTCTTCAGCCCCAGCGCGGTGCGCAGGACGTTTGAGACACGCTGCATTTCTTTTGTCGGCGCGATCTGGTAGGCGGAAGGGCCGGGATAGACCCAAGCATTTTTGCCTTGCAGGTGGTCCGTCTTGATCGATTTGGCCGCGCCGCGATAATTTTGCAGCAGGGCGGTCATGTCATCAAAGCTTAAATTGGTGGCGATGTTGGTGGACAGCGTCTTGAGCAGCGGCTTGAAATTGGCCAGGGTCGACACGGAGACTGCCTTTTTCAAGATCGCCTTGATCACCTGCTGCTGGCGCTGCTGGCGGCCATAGTCGCCTTGCGGATCTTCATCGCGCATGCGGGCAAAGGCCAAGGCCATGTCGCCGTTGAGATGGGCGGGGCCTTTGGTGAACGTCTGACCGCCAGTGTTTTTGTCGGTCCAGGAAAAAGGCACGGTCACATCGATGCCGCCGACTGCATCGACCACTTTTTGCAAGGCGCCCATGTTGATGGTCAGGTAGTAGTCGATCGGCACGTTGACCAAACTGGAAACCGTGTCGATCGCCATTTTTGAGCCGCCGATGTTATACGCGGCGTTGATCTTTTGCATGTTGAAAGACTTGGTGCCGATCATCTGCGCCGCAGTGTCGCGCGGAATGCTGACCATGGTCGTCTGGTTTTTCGCAGGGTTGACCACGGCGATGATGATGGTGTCGGAGTGGCCCTTGTCGACGCGTCCCTGCGCGCCCGTATCCACCCCCAGCAGCAAGGCCGCAAACGGCTTTTTCTGCTGGATCTCGGTGGCGACTTTGCCGTCAACACCGTGGTAGGTCTGATCGGCGGCATAGCGCGCCTGACTGTAGAGCCGCAAGCCATACGCGGCGACGGCAAACAGCGCGGCGATGACGACTAAAATGATCAATTTGCCCGCGATGCGGGGGGGCCGCTGCTGGCGGTGCTGCTGACGTGTTTCCATTTTTACCCACTTCCTCTGCCATCAGAATACCTGCCTGCCTCGTGCGTTGGGGTGTTTTGGCCGTTTTTTAACGGTTCGTTAAAGATTTGGCCGGACCGCTTAGCGCGAAAATGCGTAGAGTAGCGTCAACGCGGTGGTGCCAATGTTGGCAATGAGTGGCGTGGCCAGGCTGCCGGTGTGGCGGTAAAGATAGGCCAGCGCGAGGCCGACCAGCGTCTGGGTAAACCAGTGCGCAGGGTCGACGCTGAGCGCAAAGAGCAGGCTCGAGATCAGCGCGGCGCCAAATACGCCGGTGGTCTCCGCCAGATCGCCGAACACGACTTTTCGAAAGGTCAGCTCCTGCAAGATCGGCCAGCAGATCACCACCGCAACGGCATAACCTGGGGCGGTCATCATCGCGGCCATGGTCTGGCTCACGGCTTGGCTGGTCTGGACTTGGTGGAAGAGACGCACTTCAATGAAGGCACCGAGCAATTCGCACGCCAGCACGATGGCGATGCCGATCATGCCCCACAGGACTTGTTCCTGGCGTCCCGCAACGCCGGGGGTCTCGATCGCATTGGCGATCACCAAGTGGCGTTCGCGCTGCCAAGCCAGGATCGTGAGCACCAGCAACAAGGCGGTGGTCGCCCATAAGCCGGCCGCCCCTTTTAGCAACGACGTCAGTAAAGCATTGCCGGCCACGGCGGCAATGAACGCGGCGATGATCGTCAACGCGTGTTTGCGAAGTGACATGTGAACGTCTCCTTTGTCTTTGATACCGCTAGTATACCAGACCGCCTGGCCCCTGCGGCATGGCGGCAAGATCTGGGGCATTTTTCCAGACGGGGATGCAAAACGGGGTTGCATTTTAGCACTCGTCTCGGTATACTGACAATTGTGTTAGCACTCAACAATACAAAGTGCTAAATCGAAATCAATGTATGGAGGGATCGTCTTGTTAAAACCGTTAGGAGATCGTGTCATCGTTCAAGTCGTTGAAGAGGAAGAAGAGACTGTCGGCGGTATCGTTTTGGCCAACAACGCCAAAGAGAAGCCACAATCCGGCAAAGTTATCGCTGTCGGTGAAGGCGGCCTCACGCCGGATGGCAAGCGCCTGCCGATGAGTGTCAAGGTCGGCGACGTGATCGTTTACGATAAGTATGCCGGCTCTGAAGTCAAGTACGAAGGCGAAAAGTACTTGGTCCTGCACGACAAGGACATCATGGCGATCGCGGGCTAAACTCGATTTTACAGTTGCTCCGGTCAAACGTTGAAAAATATATGAGGTGAATTTCACACATGGCAAAAGAAATCAAATTCGGTGAAGACGCCCGGCGTGCAATGCTGGACGGCGTTGATAAGTTGGCGGATACCGTTAAGACCACGCTTGGTCCTAAAGGCCGCAACGTTGTTTTGGACAAATCTTACGGCTCTCCTGAGATCACCAACGATGGGGTGACCATCGCCAAATCGATCGATCTGGAAGACCACTATGAGAACATGGGGGCCAAGTTGGTCGCGGAAGTTGCTTCCAAGACGAACGACATCGCCGGTGATGGGACGACCACTGCGACTGTTTTGGCCCAGGCCATCATTCGCGAAGGCATGAAGAACGTCACGGCCGGCGCAAACCCTGTTGGCATTCGCACCGGGATCGAAGAGGCGACGCAGGCCGCTGTCGATGAATTGCACAAGATCTCGCACAAGGTCTCTGGTAAAAAAGAGATCGCGCAGGTTGCCTCTGTTTCGTCTTCCAGCCAGGAAGTCGGCAATCTGATCGCAGATGCGATGGAAAAAGTCGGTCACGATGGCGTCATCACCATTGAAGAAGGCAAAGGCATTCAGACCGAATTGTCCGTTGTTGAAGGGATGCAGTTCGATCGCGGCTACCTGTCTCAGTACATGGTCACTGATAACGACAAGATGGAAGCGGACCTCGACAATCCGTACATCTTGATCACCGACAAGAAGATCTCTAACATTCAAGACATCCTGCCACTGCTTCAAGAAATCGTGCAGCAGGGTAAGGCGCTGCTCATCATTGCGGATGACGTGGATGGCGAAGCGCTGCCGACTCTTGTTTTGAACAAGATTCGTGGCACGTTCAATGTAGTTGCGGTCAAGGCTCCAGGCTTTGGCGATCGGCGCAAGGCGCAACTTGAAGACATCGCTGCCTTGACTGGTGCAACTGTCATCACCGCCGATCTTGGCCTTGATCTCAAGGACACGAAGATCGAGCAACTTGGCCAGGCTGGCAAAGTGACGGTCACCAAGGACAACACGACCATCGTTGAAGGCGCCGGCGACAAGGCGGTTATCGACGAACGCGTGGCCACGATTCGCAAGCAGATCGAAGACACCACCAGCGATTTTGACAAAGAAAAGCTGCAGGAACGCTTGGCCAAGTTGGCCGGCGGTGTGGCTGTGATCAAAGTCGGCGCGGCGACCGAAACGGAGCTCAAGGAGCGCAAGTATCGGATCGAAGACGCGCTGAACGCGACCCGTGCAGCGGTTGACGAAGGCTACGTGGCCGGCGGTGGCACCGCCCTTGTGAACACGATCAAGGCAGTCGCGGCCCTCAAAGAGGAAGGCGACGTTCAGACCGGGATCAACATCGTGCTGCGCGCCCTTGAAGAACCTGTTCGCCAAATCGCGCAAAACGCTGGCAAGGAAGGCTCCGTCATCGTCGATCGCATGAAGAAGGAAAAGGACGGCTTCGGTTACAATGCCGCCACCGACAGCTGGGAAGATATGGCCGCAGCTGGCATCATCGACCCGACCAAGGTGACCCGTTCTGCGCTGCAAAACGCGGCCTCTGTTGCCGCCTTGCTACTCACCACGGAAGCGGTCGTTGCCGACAAGCCAGAACCGCAAGACAACGCGGCAGCCGGCGCCGGCAATCCGGCAGCAGGCATGGGCGGCATGATGTAAGCCCTCACGCCAACAATAAGGAAGCTGGGACTGCGGTCTCGGCTTTCTTTTTTTTGGAAGTGGGACAAATGTCGTTCTTGGGGCCGACAGGTAAGTGTTCCAAGCGCCAGGTCCGAACTTTGGACCAGGTGATTGGATATGAGCCCGTTAGACGCTTGCGTCTTACAGGCTCAATTGCGTAGCGCCTTAGCTGCTCGGGCCCGGACATTTGGCCCACGACACTGCAGTAACAGCAGTGCGGTGTATAGAGCCGAACTTCTCCGCGTCAAGGCCAGTTGACACGCGCCCACCCGGCAGGTAGACTCGACGTTGAATTGTGTCACCAACAGATAGGGGAAATGTTTTTATGAGCAACGCGCGCGGATAAAAATTCACACGATTCAACAAGGCTTGTTTCGTGTCCGGTTTTTTCGTCCCAGCGTTGCGCGGCATTTTCACCATCGCAGCCCTCAACCGCTGCGAAATTCTTGTGGTGACGTTTTTTGATTCCCGTGGGTCGTGGTCGCACGCCCGCAGTCGCCGCGCGCGCCTTTCACTGTAAAGGAGAACATCAAATTGACAGATTTTACCTTGCGTCGCATCACTGAAGCAGATGAGGCGGCGGTCCGCCTACCCAACCAACCGTTCAAACTGTTTGGCCATTTTATTGTCACGCGCGATGAAGCCGGCTGGCAGCACCATGAGGTCTTAGACGCCCATGTGCGCGAGCAGACCTTCCCTGAAGAAAATTATCAGCTGGCCGACATCGACGCAAAGGGGTTTGCCATCGGGGCGTTTGCCGGCGACGAATGCGTGGCCTTGGCGACGTTTGAGAATCGCTGGACCAAATACACGTATCTCGCTGATCTGAAGGTCAACGTCCCCCAACGTCGACTGGGTCTTGCCCATCAGCTGATGGATTTTGCTAGGCCGTTTGCCCAAGCGGCAGGGGCGCGGGGATTTTGCACCGTCGCACAAGGCTCCAATCTGGCCGCCAACCGTTTTTACCTGAATTACGGTTTTCATATTGGTGGCTTTAATACGAATGACTATTTCCACACGCGCGCTCGCGGAGAAACGGATATCTACTATTATTTAGATTTTTGATCTTGCCCGCATTGACGTCTCGGCACGCACCGAGGCGTTTTTAATTGTAAAAAATTTGTTTTAACAAGTATCAAAAGGCGCGTATAATTCAGGCGAATCAGAAAGGAGCGACATGAATGACGGATCAACGACCGCTCATCACCCTGATCACCGGGGCGGACAAGGGCTTAGGCTTTGAAACGGCCAAGGGGGTCGGCGCGGCCGGCCACCATGTGTTAGTCGGCGCGCGCCACGCGGAAAAAGGGGCGGCGGCTGTGGCGACGTTGCGGGATCTAGGCATCACGGCGGATGCGGTTCAGCTGGATGTGACGGATCACGCGCAGATCGTCGCGGCGGCGGACTGGATTCGCGCCCAGTTCGGCTACCTCAGCGTCCTCATCAACAATGCCGGCATTGCGGTGGATCATCATCAGCCGGCCAGTCAGTTGGCGCTGGATCTCGCGCGGCAGGACATGGCCGTCAATTATTTTGGCCTAGTAGATGTGACGCAGGTGATGTTGCCGCTTTTGAAGGCGACGCACAGGGCGAAGATCGTCAATGTCACTTCTAACATGGGGTCGCTTGGCTTGGCCACGGATCCGACGTCGCAATTCTACCATGTGAATTCGCTAGGCTATCAGGCGTCCAAGGCCGCCGCAAATTTTGCGACGATCACGTTTGCCAAGGAACTCGCCTCGACGGGAATCACGGTCAATTCGGTCAATCCGGGTTGGACGGCGACGGGCTTTGGCGGCCGCGATGTGACTCAGGCGGCGCCGGCGGGGATGCAGGATGTCGCAACTGGCGCGGCGCAGATCATCAAAATGGCGCTGGATGACAGCGGCGCGACCGGGACGTTCACGGAAAACGCCGGGCCGCTGCCGTGGTGAGTGGCCCGGCGCGGGAATAACGGCGAGGGGGCCGGAACTGGAGAAGGTGGCTGGTACCTTGGCTACCGACCGCGCCTCAGACTGCGGGCGGCGTCACACAAGGCTGACGCCCGCAAAATACGCTGCAACCATATATTTTGCCCGGCGCGCTATGATAAAATTAAATAAAGGAGCTGATCATTATGAAATTGGTTGAAAATCCGATTCGACTCAATGCAAGTCTGCATAAAATGCTGCCGTACACCGTGCGTTACCTTTATGGCAAAAGCGCAGTCAAAACTTTTCGGCTCTATACATTAGGGTCTGTTCATGTGCATTACATCGAAGGGTTCAAGTCGATCGATGTGGTGATGACCCATGAGAAGCGAAACATCCGCCAAGACGAGATCGATTTTGTGATCGGCAAACTGTTTGCCAACACCGAGACCGCGCAGCTGACGGTGAACCACGCGGCCAAGGATGAAATCGAGGGGCAGGTCCACCATAAGATCGGGGTCCATGACCTGGTGATCATCAGTCTGCCAGTCGCGCATTCGGCCGCCTGAGCACCTCGCGACAAAAGGCGGCACGGATCACTTTCTGAATACGCACCAAAGGGTCAAATGACAGTCGCAAGACCGCCATTTGGCCCGTTTTTGCGAAGAAGTTTGGCTTTTACGACGGGCTGCGCTAGAATATCGTATGTTTGTTTACGAAATCTTAATCAACTCGCACATCGGGGAACGGAGTGTCATATATGTTGCATCTCAAACGATTTTTGGTGGGGAAGCCGCTAAAATCATCTGAAGAAGGCGGGCAAAAGCTCGGCAAGTTCAAGGCGCTGGCCATGTTGTCATCAGACGCGCTGTCGTCTGTGGCTTACGGCACCGAACAGATCGTCCTGGTCCTGACCACGCTGTCGGCTGCGGCAATCTGGTATTCACTGCCGATCGCGGCGTTTGTGTTGATCTTGCTGCTGTCGCTCACATTGTCGTACCGCCAGATCATTCACGCTTATCCAAGCGGCGGTGGGGCGTATGTCGTGGCGAGCCAGAACCTCGGGCAAAATGCGGGGCTGGCGGCAGGCGGGTCGCTGTTGATCGACTACATGCTGACCGTGGCCGTTTCAACGTCGGCCGGCGCGGAGGCGATCACCTCAGCGATTCCGGCGCTGTACGGCCACCAGGTGCTGATCTCACTGGTGATCATCGTGATCTTGACGGCGATGAACCTGCGTGGGATGAGCGAGTCGGCGTCGTTTTTGATGATTCCAGTTTACCTATTCGTGATCACCATCACGGCGATGATCGTTTGGGGGCTGATTCAGATCGCCACCGGGGCCATTCCGTTCAAGGCAACGGCGGTCGTCGGTTCGGTCGTGCCGGGCATCTCGATGGCCTTGATCTTCCGCGCGTTTTCCAGTGGGTCCAGTTCTTTGACTGGGGTCGAGGCGATCTCAAATGCGGTGCCATTCTTCAAGAAGCCGCGTTCGCATAATGCCGCGGCCACGCTGGCCATCATGGCGACGATCTTGGGCTTTTTCTTCGCCGGCATCACATTCTTGAACTACTGGTACGGCATCGTGCCCGAAGCCAAGGTGACGGTGCTGTCGCAGGTCGCTAAAGTCACATTTGGCGGCACAGGCATCATGTATTATGTGATTCAGTTTGCCACGGCGCTGATCTTGGCTGTTGCCGCGAACACCGGCTTCTCGGCGTTTCCGGTGCTGGCCTTCAACATGGGCAAGGATAAATTCGTGCCGCACATGTTCATGGACCGCGGGGATCGCTTGGGCTATTCCAACGGGATCATGACGCTGGCTGTCGGGTCAGGGCTTTTGATCGCATTGTTCCAGGGCTCGACCGAACGCCTGATTCCGCTGTATGCGGTCGGCGTGTTCATCCCGTTCACGCTGTCGCAAACAGGGATGATTCGCCATTGGTGGCGCGAGCGCGGCAAAGGCTGGATCGGCCGAAGCCTCGCCAACTTTGCCGGGGCGTTTATTTCCTTTGCGATTCTGGTGATTCTCTTCGTTTATCGCTTGCCAGACATTTGGCCATTTTTCATCATCATGCCATCGCTGGTGTTTGTCTTTTATAAAATTCATGATCATTACACCAAAGTCGCGGCTCAGTTGCGACTGCCAGCGGATACCGAGATTCACGAATATGCCGGCTCGACCGTCATTGTGCTGGTCGGCAATGTGACGCGGGTGACGCGCGGGGCGCTGAATTATGCGCAGACCATCGGGGATTATGTGATCGCGATGCATGTGTCGATGGATGAGAACCCGAACAAGGAACAAGAGACACAGGCGGAATTTAAGCGCGACTTCCCGGATGTCCGTTTCGTCGACGTGCATTCGTCTTACCGCTCCGTCGAGCAACCGGTCATTCGCTTTGTCGACATTATTTCGAAAAATGCGGCTAAACGCGATTTCACGACCACGGTCTTGATTCCGCAATTCGTGCCGAAGAAGCCTTGGCAAAACATTTTGCATAACCAGACGAATGTGCGGTTGCGGGCGGCGTTTGCCAGTCGGGAAAATGTCATCATCGCAACGTATAGTTATCACTTGAAGCAATAATCTCAGTGGCCAGCCAGAAGTTGTGGCTGGCTTTTTTGATTCACGGGTCAATTAGGCCACGAGATGCCGGGCAGGCCTGTGACATCCCCGCCATCCGTTTTTCCCCGAACCTGACCGCGCAGGGGGTTGCCATCAATGTTAGAATTGAACCAAAGCAGAATGTGAGGAGCGACGAGGGCGATGCCGCAAAAGACAAGCGAAACGCCGATGATGCAGCAATATCAGGCGATCAAAGATCAATATCCGGACGCGTTTTTGTTTTATCGCATCGGGGATTTTTATGAATTATTCAATGACGACGCGATCAAGGGCTCGCAGCTACTGGAGCTGACGCTGACGGCGCGGAATAAAAGTGCGGATGACCCGATTCCGATGTGTGGGGTGCCGCATCACGCGGTGCAAAGTTATATCGACGTGCTGATCGACCATGGCTACAAGGTCGCCATTTGCGAGCAGATGGAGGATCCGAAAAAGGCGGTGGGGATGGTCAAGCGCGAAGTGATTCAGCTGGTCACCCCAGGCACCACGATGGATGTCAAAGCTGGCGAAGCTAAAAGCAATAACTATCTGGCCGCGGTGGTGCCGGACAAGGGTCAATATGGGTTTGCGTATGCGGATTTGTCGACCGGCGAGCTGAAAGTGGCGACGCTGACGTCGAAATTCACCTTGCAAAATGAGCTTGGGGCGTTGGGCAGCAAAGAGGTCGTGGTGCCGGAAGACCTGGCCGAAGACGATGCCAAGTTGCTTGGTGGCGGGCGGCTGCTCTCCAAACAGCCCGCCAGTCAGCCGACTGCCGAGGCCAGCTATGTCAGCCAGGATCTGGCGGACCCGCTGGCCAAGGCGACGGCGGTCATGTTGATGCAATACCTGCTGGCGACGCAAAAGCGCAGCCTGGCCCACATTCAAAAGGCCGTTTTCTATCAGCCCGCGAATTATCTGGAAATGGATCAAGATGCCCGCACCAACTTGGACATTTTGAAAAACAGTCGCACGGGTCGCAAAGGCGACACGTTGCTGGCGATTCTTGATGCGACCAAAACGGCGATGGGCGGCCGGCTGCTCAAGCAGTGGCTCGAACGGCCGCTATTGGACCTCGGCCACATCACGGCCCGCCAAGATCAGGTGCAGACGCTTCTGGATCACTTTTTTGAGCGCAGCGAGTTGCAAGACCGGCTGACCAAAGTCTATGACCTGGAGCGGCTGGCTGGGCGCGTCGCATATGGCAACGTCAATGGGCGCGATCTTATTCAGTTGCAAACGAGTCTGGATCAGGTGCCGGCGCTGCAAGATATTTTAGCGAAGCTGGATGATGGGAGCTTCAAAGACTTGCGGGCGGAATTGGATCCGGTGGCCGATGTGGCGGGGCTCATTCGCCGCGCCGTCGAGCCGGAGCCTCCAATCAGTATCACGGATGGCGGGGTGATCATGCGCGGCTACAATGCGCAGCTGGATCAATACCGCGACGCGATGCAAAATTCAAAGCAATGGATCGCCGATCTTGAAGCGTCGGAGCGCGAGGCAACGGGGATCCACAACCTGCGTATTCGTTACAACAAGGTCTTTGGCTATTACATTGAGGTGACCAACAGCAACCTCGCCAAGGTGCCGACTGACCGTTACGAGCGCAAACAGACGCTGACAAACGCCGAGCGGTTCATCACGCCGGCGCTCAAGGAAAAAGAGACGTTGATTCTGGAGGCGGAGGAAAAATCCACCGCGCTGGAATACGATCTGTTCCAGGAGATCCGCGAACAGGTCAAGCTGCAGATCGGCCGGCTGCAAAAATTGGCGGCGCAATTGGCAAGCCTGGATGTGCTGCAGAGTTTTGCAGTGGTGGCCGAAGCGGAACATTATGTGCGGCCGGTGATGCATGCCGGCAGCCACACCGTCACGATTCACGGCGGCCGCCATCCGGTCGTCGAGCATGTGCTTGGCGCCCAACAGTACATCCCCAACGATGTGCTCATGGGCGACGACACGGATATGCTGTTGATCACCGGGCCCAACATGTCTGGGAAAAGCACGTACATGCGTCAGCTTGCCTTGATCGTGATCATGGCGCAGGCGGGGTCGTTTGTGCCTGCCGATGACGCGCAACTGCCTGTTTTCGACCAGATCTTCACCCGCATTGGCGCTGCCGATGATCTGGCGGCGGGCCAAAGTACGTTCATGGTCGAAATGATGGAGGCTAATGCCGCACTGGCCCATGCAACAGCGAGTTCACTGGTGTTGTTCGATGAGATCGGCCGCGGCACCGCCACCTATGATGGGATGGCGCTGGCCCAGGCGATCATCGAGTACCTGCACGACCACGTCCACGCCAAAACACTGTTTTCCACGCATTATCATGAATTGACGGCGCTGTCCGACAGCCTGCCGAAGTTGCGCAATGTGCATGTCGGGGCCGTCGAGCAAAACGGCACCTTGGTGTTTTTACACAAAATGCTGCCGGGGCCTGCCGACAAGTCATACGGGATCCATGTGGCGAAGCTGGCAGGGCTGCCGGCGGATCTCTTGAGCCGGGCGGATACGATCTTGACGCATCTGGAAAGCAGCAGTGTCGACAAGGCCGCGCCGGTGCCGGAAACGAAGGAAGCCGAGGCGCAGCTCAGTTTATTTGAGCCCGAGCCGGTGCGGCCGAAAAACGATCCGGTGATCAAGAAACTGACCGCCTTTGACCTGTTGGCGGCCACACCGATGGACGCGATGAATTTAATCTATGACCTGCAAAAGCATTTAAAGAAGAAGTGATCTTATGGCCAAGATTCATCAATTATCAGCAACGCTCAGCAACCAGATCGCCGCTGGGGAAGTGATCGAGCGGCCTGCCAGTGTCGTCAAGGAGCTGGCGGAAAATGCGATCGACGCGCAGGCGACGCAGGTGGATATCACCGTCGAAGAGGCGGGATTGAAGCTGATCGAGATTCTGGATAACGGCATCGGCATCGAGGCAGAAGATGTGCCGACCGCCTTTTTGCGTCACGCGACGTCAAAGATCTTGACGACGCGCGACCTGTTCAATGTGCACTCGCTCGGCTTTCGCGGCGAGGCCTTAGCGTCGATCGCCGCGGTCGCCGATGTCACGATGACCACGGCGACGGACAATGGCTTGGGCACCAAGGCGCATTTGCGCGGTGGCAAGCTTTTGACGACGGAAGAGACCGCGAGTCGGCGCGGGACGCAGCTGATCGTGCGGGATCTCTTTTTCAACACGCCGGCCCGGCTGAAATATGTGAAGTCGCAAAACACGGAGTTGGCGCGCATTGTGGATATCGTCAACCGGCTGGCGATGGGCCATCCAGAAGTCGCGTTCACACTGCGCCACAACGGGAAAATGGTCAGCCGCACCGCTGGCCATGGCGACCTGCAGCAGACGCTTGCGGGCATTTACGGTGTTTCGGCGGCAAAGTCGATGCTATTTTTCGAAGGGGAAGACCTCGACTTTAAGGTCAGCGGGTATGTGTCGCTGCCTGACACCACGCGCGCCAGCCAGCAGTATATCTCGCTGATGATCAACGGCCGCTACATCCGCAACTACAAGTTGACGCATGCGGTGATCGACGGCTACGGCTCGAAGCTCATGGTCGGGCGCTATCCGCTGGCGGTGATCGACATCGCGATGGATCCGCTGCTGGTAGATGTCAACGTCCATCCGACCAAGGCCGAGGTGCGCCTCAGCAAGGAGGATCAGCTGCGCGCGCTGATCAGTCAGAGCATTCGCGAGCGCCTGGCCAAGGAAAATCTGATTCCGGATGCCTTGTCCAATCTGCGCGGCCGCACCCCGGTGGACATGGATGCGCTGACCCGCGATCTGAATGCGGCCTCTGCGGTGCACGAACCAGCCGCGCAGTGGGGCCAGGATGCCGGGGCAGGGCAAGGGGCAGGGCAAACGTCAGGCACAAGCAATGGCGCATCTAGCGAGTCGCCAACGGCACCCGCGGCCATGCCAGGGCAGACCGGGCGAACCGGACAGACCGGGCAGACCGGGCAGACCGCGCACCCGGTCCCGGAAAACAACGGCGACGTCGAGGTTGAATCAACTGGCCAACCGGTCGATTCGTCATTTGGCCTGGGCATCGACGACCTGCCAAGTGCGCCGATCTTTGATCATCCGGAGCGCTTGGCCGCCTGGGATGCGGCGCTTGCAACGCGCACGCCAAGCCCGGCGCCGGCTGCGGCTTCGGAGTCTGACGACGACCTGACTGGTGTTTCCGACGAGACTGCCCGGGAGGCCGCCCGCGTTGCCGGCGACACCCCGCGTTTTCCGACCCTGACGTATCTCGCCCAGGTCCATGGCACGTACCTGTTGGCCGAAGATGAAAGCGGGCTGTACATTTTGGATCAGCACGCCGCGCAGGAACGCGTGAACTATGAATTTTACCGCCAGGCGATCGGCGAGGTGGCTGCAGACCAGCAGGCGCTGTTGGTACCGATCGTGCTGGATTATCCGGCCAGTGATGCGGCGCTCATCCGCGACCATTTCGAGACGCTGGCCGCCGTTGGAATCCACCTCGAGGATTTTGGCCAAAACACGTTCATCATCCGCCAACACCCCACCTGGTTCAAAGCGGGGCAGGAGGAGGAGACAATCAAGGAGATGATCGACTGGCTGCTGCGCGACGGCAAACTTAGTGTCGCCGCGTTCCGCGAAAAAACAGCGATCATGATGAGCTGTAAGCGCGCGATCAAAGCCAATCATCATTTGGATCATCAGCAGGCCCAGGCGCTTTTGACCAGGCTGCCGGATTGCGAAAATCCATTCAACTGCCCGCATGGTCGGCCGGTGCTGGTCCATTTTTCCAACCAAGACTTGGAAAAAATGTTCAAGCGCATTCAGGACAGTCACGTGTCCGGCGGGGTGGACCAATGATCGTTTTGGCCAGTCAATCGCCGCGGCGCATCGAGCTGCTGCACCGCCTGTTTCCGACCTTCACGCATGTGCCCGCGCCGATCGATGAACGGGCGCTGCCCCTGTTGGCGCCGGCGCCGTATGTTCGCTCGCTGGCCCAGGCAAAAGGCGAGGCGGTCAGGGTCTTGTATCCAGAGGCCCTGGTGATCGCGGCGGACACGATGGTGGTCGACGGCGAACAGCTGGTGGGCAAGCCCGCAAACGAGGCGGCGGCCAAGGCGATGCTCCAAGCGTTCAGTGGTCGCACGCATCACGTTTTGACCGGAATATTTGCGACTTACCGTGGCCAGACCGTCAGCGCGGTAGTCTCGACGGCCGTCACCTTTTGGCCGCTGACTGACCAGCAGCTCGAGCAGTACCTGGCGACCGGTGAGTACCGCGACAAGGCAGGTGCATATGGCATCCAGGGACAAGGCGCGCTGCTCGTGAAAAAAATCGACGGCGATTTTTACAACGTGGTCGGGTTGCCGATCAGTACGCTTGCACGGCTACTTGCCCAATTACCGACTGGGTACTGACGCGTCGTTTTGCGCGAATCAAAAAGGCCTCACCGGTTTCGCATTTTTCATGCGAAATGGTGAGGCTATTTTGTTGCGCTAGTCTTCTCTGGCGTTGTCCAAGTGGCGAATCACTTTGGCGGGCACGCCGACTGCGAGGCTGTTGGCCGGGATGTCGCGGGTGACGACGCTGCCGGCGCCAATCACGCAATTGTCGCCGATCGTCACGCCAGGCAGGACATTGACGTTGGTGGCGATCCAGACGTTGTTGCCGATGGTGATAGGATGCGTGTACTCGAGCCCTTCGTTGCGCTGCTCGACATTCAGCGGGTGCTGCTCGGTGATGATGCAGACGTTTGGCGCGATGAAGACATTGTCGCCGATCGTGATCTTGCCGCTGTCCATCAATTTTCCGTTGACGTTCATGTAGAAATTATCGCCGACCGTCGTGTTTGAGCCATAGGTGGTGAAAAAAGGTTGCTCGATCACTGGCGTTTTGCCGACACCGCCGAGAATCTCGCGCAACTTGGCTTCACGTGCCGGTCGGTCCAGTGGGTAGATGTGGTTGTAATCGTAGACCTTCTTGATCGTTTCATCGCGCTCTTCGACGAGCTCCGGTGCGTAAGGTTGGTAAAGGTGCTCGGTGAACGAGCGCGCCTTTTCAGTCATGTCTGACATACAGTGCCTCCTCATTGTTTACCCGCATCGTAGCATGTTCCCGGGATGGGGGACCACCGCCGCGCAAATGTCGCCGATATCTTGATATAGGGGGATGCGCCAGGATGCAAAAAAGACACGTTGACGGGAAAAACGGTCAGCGTGTCTTTTTGATCAGTGAACGGGTCGGGCGCCGCGACCATCCCGCGGGCCTGCGCACCGCCGTCCACCCCTGAACGCTCGGCTCCGCACCCTAGCCAAACAGCCTCATCAGCCATTGCGCGCCTGTCACGAGGGCCCAAGAGTAGGCGGCGATGGTGACGGGTTTGCCCAGGAGGATGATCCAGGTAAACGTCCGGGTCTTCATTTTGGTCAATCCGGCAAGTAGGCACAGGACGTCATCCGGCGCAACAGGCAGGAAGATCGCCAGCGCAAAGAGGCGGTCGAACTGTTTCTGATTGGTGGTGTAGCCGATGTATTTATCGTATGTCTTTTCCGAGATCACGTGCATGATGAACGGCTTGCCGTAATGGCGGGCGAGCAGGAAATTGATCATCGAGCCGATGCAGATGCCGAGGTAGTTATATAAAAAGCCGCTCCACGGGCCAAACAGGACCACGCCGGCTGCCAGCGAAACGCCGCCGGGAATCACTGGAATAACGACTTGGATGATCTGAATGACGATGAAGATCAGCGGCCCAAGCAGGCCACTACCGTTGAGATAGGCCTGAAGATGCGGCAGGTCGGCAAAAACGCCGAGCCGCCACCAATAGATCGTCAGGCCGATCGTGGCTAAAAGAACGAGCAGCGTTGTGACATTAAGCAGGCGCCTTGAGACTGTTGGGCTCATCGCCATCCCCCTTCCTCCGTTCTTTAATTTTAGCAGAGGGGGCCGGTCCTGCCTACCGATGGCGCTCGGGCGCGGGACCGATTTTTGGGTCGGCAAGGCGAACGATTTTGTCACATCGCGGCCAGCGTGCGGTAAAATGAAAAGTGAATCTATGCTACAATAGACCGAAACTATGGACGGAAAAGAGAGGCGTGTATGTACGAGTATTTAACCGGCCGCGTCGCTGCGGTGACGCCGGCCTATGTCGTGCTGGATGTTGGCGGGGTCGGCTACCGATTGCTGTGCGCCGATCCTTATGATTTTCACGAAGGCGCGGTGGTCACGATGTACGTGCAGTTGATCATCCGCGAAAATGATCAGACACTGTATGGGTTTGCCACAGAAGAGGCCAAGCGCACCTTCAATCAGCTGTTGTCCGTGACCGGCATCGGCCCCAAGTCGGCGCTGGCGATCTTGGCTAATGTTGACGCGGCCGGGCTGGCTGCGGCGATCGCGCAGGGCGATGCCGCATTCTTGACGAAATTCCCGGGCGTGGGCAAAAAAACCGCGCAGCAGATCATTTTGGATCTGAAGGGAAAACTGGCCGTGCCGGCTGCGGCGAGCATTGCAGAGGTGCCCGACGACCTCGATCC
This sequence comes from Lacticaseibacillus yichunensis, assembly GCF_003946405.1. Classification (GTDB taxonomy): domain Bacteria; phylum Bacillota; class Bacilli; order Lactobacillales; family Lactobacillaceae; genus Lacticaseibacillus; species Lacticaseibacillus yichunensis. Next base: position 40,075 of record NZ_RHOG01000008.1, read on the forward strand.
GGCGCTGGCCGATGCGCTGGCGGCGCTGGTGGCGCTGGGTTATCCGGAAAAAGCGGTGGCCAAGGTGCAGCCAAAACTTGCGGCGGCTTCGGCTACCACGACTGACGCGTATCTGCGCGCCGGATTGAAACTGTTGAGTCAATAAGATGAAAGGAGCGCATGATGGCAGACGAACGGCTTATTTCGGATGAAGCGTCAGGCGATGATGAAACAATTGAGCGGACCTTGCGCCCTCAGCGCCTCGATGATTATATCGGCCAGTCCGCCATTAAAAAGCAGCTGGCGATCTACATCAAGGCCGCCAAAAAGCGTGAAGAGGCGATGGATCACGTGCTACTTTATGGGCCGCCGGGTCTTGGGAAGACCACGTTGGCGATCGTCATCGCCAACGAGCTTGGCGCTGGGATTCGCACGACTTCTGGCCCGGCAATCGAAAAAGCCGGCGACTTGGTAGCGATGCTCAATGAATTGCAGCCAGGCGACGTGCTTTTTATCGATGAGATACACCGCCTGCCCAAACCGATCGAAGAGATGCTGTACTCGGCGATGGAAGACTTTTACGTCGATATCGTGGTCGGGCAGGGTCCGACGGCGCATCCGGTGCATTTTCCGCTCCCGCCATTTACCCTGATCGGTGCGACGACGCGGGCGGGGATGCTGTCTGCGCCCTTGCGCGACCGGTTTGGCATCACGGGCCATATGGTTTATTATGCCCCGGAGGAATTGACGCAGATCGTGCAGCGGTCGGCCGGTATTTTCAACATGACACTGCCGGAAGCCAGCGCCCTAGAATTGGCGCGCCGCTCGCGGGGGACGCCGCGCATCGCCAACCGCCTGCTGCGCCGGATCCGCGACTTCGCAGAGGTGGCCGAGGCCGACGAGATCTCGGTCGCACTGGTCGATCATGCGCTGGATCAACTGCAAGTCGACGGCTCTGGGCTCGATCAGATCGACCGCAAACTGCTTTCGATCATGATTCGCGACTACGATGGCGGGCCGGTCGGGTTGAACACGATTGCCGCAAACATCGGTGAGGAAAGCGCGACGATCGAAGAGATGGTCGAACCGTATTTGATGCAGATCGGCTTTTTGAAACGCACGCCGCAGGGCCGCATGGTGACGCCTGCTGGTTATGAACATCTTGGGTTTGCCTACACTGAAAAATGATTGGAAGGATCTATTTTGCTAACCACTGAAGATTTTGATTATGATCTGCCCCAGGAACTGATCGCCCAGACGCCGCTCAAGCAGCGCGATGCCAGCCGGCTCTTGGTACTCAACGCTGACACGGGGGCCTACGAGGATAAACATTTTTATGATATCTTGGATTATATCCAGCCAGGCGACGCGATCGTGATGAACGATACCCGCGTGATGCCGGCGCGGCTGTATGGGGTCAAAAAAGAGACCGGCGCCCATATGGAAGTCTTGCTGCTTCACAACACGGAAGGCGATAACTGGGAAACGCTGATGAAGCCGGCGCGCAAAGCCCCAGTTGGCACGGAGATCGAATTTGGCGACGGCCTGCTCAAGGGCACGGTCACCGAAGAGCTCGATCACGGCGGCCGAATGATTCGCTTCAGCTACGAGGGTATCTTCATGGAAGTCCTCGAGCAGCTGGGCGAAACGCCGCTTCCGCCATACATCAAGGAAAAATTGGAAGATCCTGAAATGTACCAGACCGTCTATGCCAAGGAAAGTGGCTCCGCTGCGGCGCCGACTGCTGGCTTGCACTGGACGCCGGAATTGCTGCAAAAGGTCCAGGACAAAGGGGCTAAGCTGGTTTATTTGACGCTCCATGTGGGGCTAGGGACATTCCGGCCTGTTTCTGAAGACAATATCGAGGACCATCAGATGCACAGCGAATTCTACCGTTTTTCCCAGGAAGCGGCGGATACGCTGAACGAGGTGAAGAAAAACGGTGGGCGGATCATTGCCACCGGCACCACGTCGATTCGCACGCTGGAGACGATCGGCACGAAGTATGATGGCGAGATCCACCCGGATTCTGGCTGGACCGATATTTTCATCAAGCCGGGTTATCAGTGGCGGCTGGTCGACGCCTTCATCACCAACTTCCATTTGCCAAAGTCGACACTGGTGATGCTGGTCGCCAGCTTCACGGGCCGCGAAAACATTTTGAACGCGTATCATCACGCGATCGAGGAAAAATACCGCTTCTTCAGTTTTGGTGACGCGATGTACATTCATCGCTAAAAGAAAGTGGGACAAATCTCGCGCTTGGGTCCGACAGGTAAGCGTAGCGCCGTAGCTGCTCGGACCCAGACATTTGGCCCACGACACTGCAGTAACGGCAGTGCCTAAAAGGCGATCAGCTTTGTGGCACGCAAAAAGGGAGCCGGGACAATTGTCTCAGCTCCTAGTGGAAAGGGCCCTGTGCGAAGTCGACTAAACTCGATTTTTTCTAACGCATCGCTGCGGGAAACATTTCGTGTCAGATCGTTCACTCTCAGGCGGCCGCCCCTTCATCCAGCGGCAATGGCATTGTAAGTCCAACGGCCCCCTTCCACTGTTTATTATAGAGGCTCAGCGGGCGGGACTCAAACAACTCGTTTCAGCAAAGGAGTTTTTATGGAACCTGCGATCAAGTACCATCTCATACATCAAGACAAACACTCGGGCGCGCGGCTTGGCGAGATCATCACCCCGCACGGTACATTTCCGACCCCGATGTTTATGCCAGTGGGGACCCAGGCTTCGGTGAAGACCATGGCGCCGGAAGAGCTGGATGAAATGGGGGCTGGCGTCATTTTGGCCAACACCTACCATCTTTGGCTACGGCCGGGGCCGGAGCTGGTCGAAGAGGCCGGCGGGTTGCACAAGTTCATGAACTGGAACAAGGGCATCCTCACCGATTCGGGCGGTTTTCAGGTCTTTTCGCTGGCGCACATGCGCGACATCACCGAAGAAGGCGTCAATTTCAAGAATCACATCGACGGCGCCAAGATGTTTTTGTCGCCGGAAAAAGCGATCGCGATCGAAAATGCGCTGGGGCCAGACATCATGATGAGTCTGGACGAATGCCCGCCGTTTTTCGAAAGCTATGACTATGTGGCCAAAAGCGTCGCGCGGACGAGCCGCTGGGCGGAGCGCGGACTCAAGGCGCATAAAAATCCGGAGTGGCAGGCCCTTTTTGGCATCGTCCAAGGCGCCGGGTTCAAGGATCTTCGGGCGCAAAGTGCCAAAGATCTGGTCAGTCTGGATTTTCCGGGATATTCGATCGGTGGCCTGTCCGTTGGGGAGTCCAAAGAGGAAATGAATCACGTCCTGGACTTCACGACACCGTTGTTGCCGGAGACCAAGCCGCGGTATCTGATGGGCGTCGGTTCGCCGGATGCTTTGATCGATGGCGCACTGCGCGGCATCGACATGTTCGATTGTGTCTTGCCGACGCGCATCGCTCGCCACGGGATGGTGATGACCAGCCGCGGCCGACTCGTGATCAAAAATGGCAAGTACGCGCATGATTTTGGCCCGCTTGATCCGGATTGCGACTGCTACACATGCCGTAATTATTCACGCGCTTATATTCGCCATTTGGTCCATGTGGGCGAGGCGTTTGGTATTCGGCTGACGACCTACCACAATCTGTATTTCCTGCTTCACCTGATGAAGCGCGTGCGGGCGGCGATCGCCGACGATGCACTGCTTGATCTACGCGAAGAAGTTTTCGAGAAGTACGGCTATGATCAGCCAAACGCCAAGGCGTTTTGACCGTTCACGACCGAAATCAGTCTCAAGCCCCTAGCGCAAGGCTGGTTATTCTGGTACAGTGGTCAATGAACAAATTTTGAAACGAGGTGCCTTACATTGGGAATCGGCGGTATGCTCATTACGATGGTCCTGCTGTTTGCATTCATGTATTTCTTCATGATGCGGCCGCAAAAAAAGCAGCAACAGCAGCACCAAGATATGCTTAACAACATGAAAAAAGGTGACAAGGTCGTGACGATCGGTGGTCTGCACGGCGTGGTCGATAGTATCGATCAGGACGCAAAAACCGTTGACCTTGATCTTGATGGCGTTTATCTCACATTCAACCTGACCGCGATTCGCACGGTCAACGGTGCGGCAAATGGCACGCCGGCTGCAGGCACTGCTGCGCCAGCCGCCAAGGACGACACACCGGCAAACGATGATTCCGCAGACACGCCTGCAGACGATGATCAGTCCGCAGCGGATGACAGCGAGACCAACGACGATAGCGAAAACAAAGACTGATCCTAGTCGCACACGACGCACTGGCCATTTTGGCTAGTGCGTCTTTTTTTGCGTTGGACCAGCCGCGTGGACTTGAATCCGGGCTGGCCGGTGACTCGGCTGGCGCGGTTGCGCAGAAGCACCACCCATGAATCCGGGCCTCGACGTGTTCAGATCCGGCCGATGTATGCGCTTCAAGCTCACCAACAAACAGATGAAAATAAAAATGAAAAGGTTGATACAGCGCGTGATGCCGCCACCGTCAAAATTTCCGTGAAAAAATTCACCAAAAATTGTTTACAAAATCACAAAGGCTGTGTATCATGTGTTTTGTGAAATGGTTAACAAAAATTCTTAAACAACTTGTGGAGGGATCCGGATGCTGAAAGACAGTAAGGCAGACACCACGCTCGACGTTAATGCAATGATCGATGAACTGGTGGCAAACGCCCAGGAAGCGCTCAAGATCATGAAGACCTTCGACCAAAAGAAGATCGACCATATCGTTCACCGCATGGCGATCGCAGGCCTTGACCATCATATGGAATTGGCCAAGATGGCCGTTGAAGAAACGGGCCGTGGGGTCTATGAAGACAAGGCGATCAAAAACATGTTCGCCACTGAAGAGATCTGGCACTCGATCAAAGACGACAAGACCGTTGGCGTGATCAGTGAAGACAAACAGAAGAATATCATTCAGATCGCGGAACCAATCGGCGTGATCGCTGGGGTGACCCCAGTGACGAACCCGACCTCAACGACCATGTTCAAGTCTGAGATCGCGATCAAGACCCGTAACCCGATCATCTTCTCATTCCATCCGGGCGCACAAAAGTCTTCCGCGCATGCCCTGGAAGTGATCCGCGACGAAGCCGTTAAAGCTGGTCTGCCAGCAGGCGCGTTGCAGTTCATTCCGGTTCCTTCCATCGAGGCGTGCCAAGCGCTGATGCATCATCCTGGCATTGCGACGATCTTGGCCACTGGCGGTCCTGGCATGGTCAAGTCCGCTTATTCCTCAGGCAAGCCAGCGCTGGGCGTTGGTGCCGGGAACGCGCCTGCCTACATCGAAGCGACAGCTGACATCAAACAGGCCGTTAACGACATCGTTTTGTCCAAGAGCTTTGATAACGGCATGGTCTGCGCCTCCGAGCAGGGCTGCATCGTCGATGACGCCATCTACGAACCGGTGAAGGCGGAATTCACGAAGCAGGGTGCCTATTTCGTTAAGCAAAAGGACATCAAGGCACTGACCGAAACAGTTATCGATCAAGATCGCATGGCTGTTAACCCGCGGATCGTTGGTCAAAGTGCTTGGCAGATCGCCAACTGGGCCGGCATTGATGTACCAAAGGACACACCGCTTCTGATTGCTGAACTCAAAGGTGTTGGCGACAAGTGGCCACTGTCCCATGAAAAACTCAGCCCAGTTTTGGCCATGTTCAAAGCGGAAGGCCATGAAGATGCCTTCAAACTTTGCGAGACCATGCTCGACATCGGCGGCCTGGGCCATACCGCGATCATTCACACCGCGGATGAAGATCTGGCCTTGGATTACGCAGACAAGATGCAGGCATGCCGTGTCCTTGTTAACTCCCCGTCCACATTCGGTGGGATCGGTGATCTGTACAACGAAATGATCCCGTCTCTGACACTTGGCTGCGGCTCGTATGGTGGTAACTCAATTTCACATAACGTGGGGACGATCGACTTGCTGAATATCAAGACATTAGCGAAGCGCCGCAACAACATGCAATGGGTCAAATTGCCACCGAAGATCTACTTCGAACGCAACTCGGTCCGTTACCTGGAGAAGATGGACGGCCTCGACCGCGTCCTGATCGTCGGCGACCGTGGGATGGAAAAACTCGGGTATGTCCGCATCGTTGAAGATGTTTTGAAAAACCGGACCAACCCAGTCGATGTTCAGACCTTCCTCGATGTTGAACCAGATCCTTCCAGCAACACCGTTTACAAAGGCACAGCCATTGCCAAAGACTTCAAGCCGGACGCAATCGTTGCGATCGGCGGCGGCTCCGTCATGGATGCGGCCAAGGGCATCTGGCTGTTCTATGATGGCGATGGCGACTTCTTCGGCGCAAAGCAGAAGTTCTTGGATATCCGTAAGCGGACATACAAGTTCCCGAAGCCGACCAAGTCCAAGCTTGTCTGCATCCCGACCACGTCTGGTACCGGTTCTGAAGTGACCCCATTTGCGGTCATCACAGACTCCGAGACTGGCATCAAGTACCCATTGGCTGATTATGCGCTGACCCCAGACGTTGCACTGATCGATCCGCAGTTCATCGAGACCGTGCCACCAAAGGTTGTTGCGGATACCGGTCTGGATGTCATCTGCCATGCTACCGAAAGCTTTGTGTCGACGATGGCCAGCTCCTACACCCGTGGCCTCTCGCTGCAGGCGTTGAAGCTTGCGTTTGACAACCTCGAATTGTCCTACAATGGCGACCTCGAAGCGAAGGCGAAGATGCATGACGCCTCGACGATTGCAGGGATGGCCTTTGCCAACGCGCTGCTGGGCATTAACCACAGTATCGCCCATAAGCTTGGCCAGACTTACCATCTGCCTCACGGACGTTGCATTGCGATCACCTTCCCACATATCGTGCGTTACAACGCCAAGACCCCGAAGAAGCGTGCTGTATGGTCCAAGTACAACTACTTCCGTGCGGATGAAGATTACGCAGAGATCGCCCGCTACCTCGGCCTCAAGGGCAACACGACGGCTGAACTGGTTGAAGCCTTTGCGCAAGCCTACATCGATCTGGCGCACCGCGTCGGCGTGAAGATGAGCTTGAAGGATCAGGGCATCAGCAAGGAAGACGTGCTGAAGAATGTCGATCGTATCGCCGAACTTGCCTACGAAGACAACTGCACGGTCACCAACCCTGTTGAACCGTTGATCGCGGACATGAAGCAGATCGTGCTCGATGAGTACGAAGGCACCGAGTCCAGCCCATCCGTTCACAACTAATTTGCAGTCATGCTAGCCAAAAAGTTCAGGTCGCCAAGCGGCTTGGACTTTTTGTTTTCTAGCTGGGACGCAAAGGGCCACGCCAAGCCCCTTCTTGAAAAATACGGTGTCGGCGCACCCACGGCCCGTCACCTGATCGCACAGGCGGTTCCTGCCACGCTGGATTATCAGAATTGTGATGAACACGCCTAGGTAAAAGGCGTGTTTTTTTGCCTGAGTTCATGCATAATAGAGAGGACACATCACGGACAAAAAGTAAGGGTAGATAATGACACCAAATAAAGAAGATTATTTAAAAATGATTTTTGAACTCGGCGGCGACACGGCGCTGATCTCCAACAAACAGATCGTCAGCGGTCTTGATGTTTCCGCCGCCAGCGTCAGTGAGATGATCGCCAAGCTGGTCGAGCAGCACTATGTCACCCACACGCCGTATCAGGGCATCAAACTGACGGCAAGCGGCCAGAAAAATGCCGCGCTATTAGTGCGCAATCATCGTCTCTGGGAAGTCTTTTTGGTGCAGTCACTGGGCTACCCCGTCGATGCCATTCACCAGGAGGCGGAAAAACTGGAACACGCGACAACACCGGAAATGGCGCTACGCCTGTCCAAAATGCTGGGGGATCCGCAATATTGTCCCCATGGCGGCGTGATTCCAGATGGCGATGGCCATTATTTTGACCAGAGCCGGGTCCCGCTGGCCAGCCTTGAAGTGGGGCGAAAGGGGCACATTGAGCGGGTCGTCGACGAAGCGGCGCTGATCGATTATATTTTTGGCCTTGGCCTGCACATTGAAGATCATTTCACCGTGGTGGCCAAGGATGACGAGACGATCAGCCTTCAACAGGCGCGCACTGGCAAAATACTGCCAATCGAATTGAAGCGTGCCAATCATATTTTTGTGGATCTTGCGATCTAAAGAGGAGCGAACATGACAGAAACACACGCAGTCATTATTTTGTTTGGCGGCTCGGGCGATCTGGCCCGCCGCAAGCTGTATCCCGCGTTGTTTGGTCTGTACAAGCGCGGTATCTTGCATGATCATTTTGCGGTGATCGGCACTGCCCGGCGGCCCTGGAGTGATGAGCATTACCGGGACATTATTTGCGGCGCGCTGGAAGATGATTCCGATTACACGCTCGAGCTGGCCCGGGCGTTTGCCTCGCATTTCTATTACCAGTCGCACGATGTCACGGACGCGGCGCATTATGTGACGCTCAAGGACCTGGCGCAAAAGCTGGATGATCAGTATGAGGCGGCGGGCAACCGGCTGTTTTACATGGCGATGGCCCCGAATTTCTTCTCGACAATCGCCGAGCACATCAAGTCCGAGGCGCTGCTGGCTCCAAATGGCTTCAACCGGCTGGTGATCGAAAAACCGTTTGGCCATGATTTTGCCAGTGCCAAGGCCTTGAATGACTCGATCACGGCGACCTTCCACGAAGAGCAGATCTATCGCATCGATCATTACCTCGGCAAGGAAATGACTCAGGCGCTACTGGCGCTGCGGTTCGCCAACCCGATGTTTGAGGCGATCTGGAACAAGGATTATATTCAGGACATGCAGATCACGCTGGCCGAAGCGGTCGGCGTTGAGACGCGGGCCGGTTATTATGAAACAGCCGGCGCCTTGCGCGATATGGTGCAAAATCATGTCATGCAGTTGCTGGGCTTTTTGACTATGGCCAAACCGGCGGCGATGACCCCGGAAGCGATTCACGAGGTCAAGCGCGAGGCGTTTGAGCAGCTGCATCTATACACTGAAGAAGAGGCGGCGGCGAATTTTGTCCGGGCACAATACGGGGCGGCGACGATCGCCGGCACCAACATCAAGGCCTACCGCGACGAAGATGGCGTGGCGCCGGATTCGCTGACCGAGACCTTTGTTGCAGGAAAAATTCTGACCGACCAGCCTGCATTGGCCGGGGTGCCGATCTATGTGCGTACGGGCAAGCGCCTGACGCGCAAGTCGACCCAGATCACGGTCACCTTCAAACCGGTCGGCACAGGCTTGTTCGGCGATGATGCTAAGGCGTCGGCGCTGACGATCTATATCGAGCCAACGGAAGGCTTCACGCTGCAGATCAACGGCAAAACGATCGGCCAAGCGCAAAGTTTGATGCCAGAAGAATTGCATTATCAGCACGACGCGCAGGTGACGGCGCGCGCGCCGGAAGCCTATGAGCGCTTGATCGAAAATGCGCTGGAAGGCGATCAGACCAACTTCACCAATTGGCATGAGTTGGCGCAGACCTGGCGCTTTGTCGATGTCATCGAAAGCGCCTGGCGCAAAGACAGCACGATGCTGACGTATACGCCAGGGTCGATGGGGCCACGCGAAGCCAGTCAGCTCTTGGCGAAAACAGGGTCCAGCTGGTACTGGCAACCGACGCGCATTCAAATGGCAGATTAACGCGCTGGTTTTACCTGGTTCAATGAAAGAAAACGGTCGGTGGCAGCGGTGCCCCGGCTTTTTTTCGCGGGAAGGAGGGCGCATCATGGCGCTATTTGAATTGCCGATGCGCAACGACACCCAGCGCCGGATCTTACATGTTGACATGGATGCGTTCTACGCTTCGATCGAGATGCGTGACGCGCCGGCGTTGCGTCGCCGCGCGCTGGTGATTGCGCATGATCCACGCACCACTGGCGGAAAAGGGGTCGTCACGACCGCGAATTACGTGGCCCGGCAGTATGGCGTGCATTCTGCGATGCCTGCCAATGAGGCATTGCGGTTGGTGCCGAAACACTTGCTGACGTTCAAAGATCCGGATTTCACCAAGTACCGCGCGGTGTCGCATCAGATTCACGATATTTTTCGTCAGGTGACGGACTTGATGGAGCCTGTTGCGTTGGATGAAGCCTATTTGGATGTCACGGCCAACCACGATTTTCCCAGCAAGGTCGCCTTGGCGCTGTGGCTGCAAGACCAGATCCGTGAAGCGACCCAATTGACTTGTTCATTTGGCCTGTCGTACAACAAGTTTTTGGCCAAGGAGGCGTCGGAATACAACAAGCCCCGCGGCCGGACCGTGATCATGCCAGCCCAGGCCCAACTGTTTTTGGACGCCTTGCCGATCGCGGCGTTTCGCGGTGTTGGGAAAAAGACGTTGCCGAAACTTGAGGCGATGGGCGCGATCGATGGGGCGCATCTGCGGGCTTTTTCGCAAAGTGAGTTGATCGACGCTTTTGGCAAATTCGGCTTCGGCCTGTATCAACACGTCCGCGGCATCGATCTGCGGCCGGTCGAACGGCGCGTGGCCAAATCCATCGGCAAGGAAGAGACTTACCGCACGTTTTTGACCACGGAGACACAGGTCCGCGAGCGGTTAGAGGCGCTGGCCGCCATGGTGGAAGACGCCTTGGCACGGCACCAAATGCATGGCAAAGTCGTGGCGCTCAAAGTCCGCGACAGCGAGTTTGAGACGCAAACAAGGCGGCGGACCCTCGATCATTTCATCGCGGATCGCCAGCAGCTCTTCGACCAGGCTTGGTCCTTGTGGCAAGAGCGCGCCGAACGCCCAGCCGGCGTCCGGCTGCTCGGTATCACCATGACAGGCCTGGAGCCGGCGCAGTACGTGAATCTGGATCTGGACGTGTGAGGGAAGTTCTGTGAGGACGCTGTGTGCATCCTATAAGCAGAACAGCCGGTGCATACGATTCATATGAATTCTGTCATCCAGCCTAGAACGATGCGACGATCATTCCGGCAGAGCCTCAGTCTTCCTATGAGTCAGGCACGTTGACGGCTGAGCGTGGCTGTTTCCGCTTTTACGCTGAGGCGGATCGACTCATGGGGTGACCGTCAGAGAGCAGGCCGGCCAGGGTGATAGGACATGTCCTCGATGTGAGGCCGGAGTCTGCCCGTACTCTGCTGCAAAAACAAAAGACCACAACCACAACGACCCGCGTGCTCAAAGGCGCGCAGCCGTATGGTATACTGAAGCGGAATACAGTGAAGCGAGGCAGCGCTATGGCGACGAAACACGAACAGATTCTCAACTACATCATGAACTTGGCAGTCGGCACGAAGATCTCCGTGCGCCGCATCGCCAGACGCGAAAAAGTCAGCGAAGGCACGGCTTATCGCGCGATCAAGGAAGCGGAAAATACCGGCCTCGTCTCGACCATCGAGCGTGTCGGGACCATTCGCATCGAGCAAAAACCGATCAACAACATCGACTCACTGACATTCAAGGTCCTCGTCACCCTGATCGATGCGCGCGTTTTGGGCGGATCGGCCGGCTTGAAAAAGAAGCTGGATAAATTTGTCATTGGCGCGATGACGCCAGACGAAATGTTGCGCTACATCACGAAGAATTCCTTGGTGATCATCGGTAATCGCGAAGATGCCCAGCGCCTGGCGCTCCAAAATGGGGCGGCGGTCCTGATCACCGGTGGGTTTATGACCTCCGATGCCGTGATCAAGCTGGCCAACCGGTTTGAATTGCCTGTTTTGCAGACGAGTCACGACACCTTCACCGTCGCCACGATGATCAACCGCGCACTGTCCGACCAGGCGATCAAGCAGGATATCATGACGGTGGCCTCGCTCTACACCCCGCTGAAGGACACGAAGATCGCCCATCCGGATCAGACCGTGGCCGATTTTTCTGCGTTGCGCGGCGATCGCGGCGATTTTGTCTTGCCGATCATCACGACAAGCGGCCGGCTTGTTGGCATTGTGACGCCCCGTGAGATCGCCGGGAAAAAACAGACCACACCGCTTGAACGCGTGATGCTCAAGGACCCGCAGACCGTGAAGCCTTATCTGTCGGTGACGACAGTGGGCCACACGATGCAAGGCAATGGTGAAAATGTGATGCCGGTGGTCGATGACTCCTGGCAACTCCTCGGTATCGTGACGCGCAGCGCTGTTTTTGCCAGCTTGGCCGAACTTGGCCACAACAGCCAGGACAAAACCACGATCGCGGATTCCGTGATCGCTCAGCTCACCACGGTCGGTGCGCCGGAAGATCAACCGGCCAGATTTGCGCTGCACACGACGCCAATGATGACCAACGCGCTGGGGACCTTGAGTTTTGGGGTGCTGAGCGAGGCGGTCAACTCATGTGTGACGAAATTCCTGAACGCGACCGGGCGGCGCAACGTGTTGATCGAACAATTGTCGCTGACGACTTTTCGGCCGATTCAGCTCGAGTCGATCGTTAACATCGCCGTCACGCCGCTTGAGCTCACGAAGCACGAGGGGACGCTGGATATCGACCTTCAAACAGATGGCTTGCCAGTCGCAAAGGCCATCGTGACCTGTCAATTACTAGAAAGGAACCAGAAATGATTCAACAAGAAATCTTAACCGAGATTCAAAAATACGACACGATCATCATCCATCGCCACATCAATCCGGATCCCGATGCGCTTGGCAGCCAGATCGGTTTGGCCGAGATCTTGCGGGCCAGTTTTCCGGCGAAACACATCTATCAAGTCGGCAGTGAAGTAGGCGACCTCGCCTGGTTTGGCCAGGAGCAGGAAATCGGCGATGACCTGTATCAAGACGCGCTGGTGATCGTCACGGATACTGCCGATACGCCGCGGGTGTCGGATGACCGCTTCACGACGGGGAAAATGCTGATCAAGATCGATCATCATCCCAATGACGATCCGTATGCCAAGCTTAACTGGGTCGACAACGATGCCAGTTCGGCCTCCGAGCTGATCTATGATCTGGTCGCCGCAAGCGATGGCCTTTTGACGGTCAACGCGGCCGCCGCGCGGATGCTGTATGGCGGCATCGTCGGCGATACCGGTCGCTTCCTCTACAACAACACGACACCGCATACGTTCCAAGTCGCGGCGGAGCTGATCAAGCAGGATTTCGATCCGGCCAAGGTCAACAATCAGATGAATTCTCTGACACTGGCCCAAGCGCGCCTGCAGAGCTATGTTTTCGATCATCTGACGGTCACCCCCGCCGGCGCAGCGAGCGTCGTGATTCCGCAAGCAACGATTCAAGGCTTGGGGCTTGCGGATGATGAAGTCTCCGCGGCAGTCAGCACCCCTGGCCGCTTAGCGGAAGTCCAGTCATGGCTGGAGTTCGTTGAGAAAAAAGACGGCACCTATCGCGTCCATCTGCGCTCGAAAGGCCCAATCATCAACGAATTGGCCAAGGCGCACAATGGCGGCGGGCACCCCTTGGCATCCGGCGCAAACGCCCAGGACCAAGCGGAGATCGATGAGATGATCACCGCCTTGGCCGCGTTGGTCGAGGCTTACCAGAAAGCAGGACAAAATGGCTAATCAATTTGCTCAGTACACCTTGCGTCCCGAAGTGCTTCAGGGCCTGGACGCGATGAAGATCACCACGCCGACGCCGATTCAGGCCAAGGTCATTCCAGCCGTTTTGCGCGGCGAAAGCATCATCGGCCAAAGTCAGACTGGCTCAGGCAAGACGCATGCCTTTTTGGTGCCGATCTTGTCGCACATCGACGTGGCCAAGGATGAGGTTCAGGCCGTGATCACGGCGCCATCACGGGAGCTGGCGACCCAACTTTTCACCGTCGCCGAGCAGCTCGGCCAGTTCATACCGGGCTTGCGCATGCAAAACTATGTCGGCGGCACCGACAAGCAAAAACAGATCGACAAATTACATCATCAACAGCCCCATTTGGTCATTGGCACACCAGGCCGCGTCCTGGACTTAATGCAAGATGGGGCGCTGGCGGCGTACACGGCGCAAGTCTTTGTTGTCGATGAAGCCGACATGACCCTGGACATGGGCTTTTTAGGCGATGTGGATAAGATCGCGTCGACCTTCCCGGCTGGCCTGCAGATGTTGGTCTTTTCCGCCACGATTCCGCAAAAGCTCCAGCCATTTTTGAAAAAATACATGGCGAATCCCACCACGATCATGATCAAGCCGCAGTCGGTGATCGCCGATACCGTCGAGAATCTGCTGATCGCGTCCAAGGGACGGGATAAAAATCAATTGCTGTATCAGCTCCTGACAATGGGCGAGCCGTTTCTCGCACTGATCTTTGCGAACACGAAGACCTCGGTGGATGCGATTCATCACTACCTCACCGAGCAAGGCCTGAAAGTGGCGAAGATTCATGGCGGCCTGCCACCACGTGAACGCAAGCGCGTGATGAAGGAAGTCGTTGACCAGAAGTTCCAATACGTGGTGGCGACGGATCTGGCCGCCCGCGGCATCGATATCGAAGGTGTGTCGCTGGTGATCAACGCGGAGCTGCCAAAGGACAACGAGTTCTTCGTTCATCGGGTGGGGCGGACCGGGCGCAATGGCCTTTCAGGGACTGCGATCACTTTGTATGAACCCGGTCAAGAAGCGCAGATCGCCGAATTGGAGCATCTCGGGATTCATTTTGCCCCAAAGCAGGTCAAGGATGGCCGCATCGTCGATAGTTATGATCGTGATCGGCGTCGCAGTCGCAAGCCGCAAGCCGATACGCGATCGGGCCGCATCAAGGGCATGGCAGCCAAGGCCGCCAAGACCAAGATGCCAGGCTACAAGAAAAAGATCAAGAAAGCCGCGGACAAAGAGGCTTGGTTCAATCGCCGGGTTGAAAAACGTGACGCGGCCCGCACCGCGCGGAAGCAAAACAAGAAGGAATACTGACCGTTTCGTCAACGTGTGAAAGCAGGAAAATGATGGCAAGCCAGGATCTTTTGATGGACAATTGGCGGCTTTTGCCGGATGACCGGCGCCGCTTTATCTTTGAACAACTCACGCGGTATTTTCTCAGCCCACTTTTGGCAGTTGATGCGTTGGTGCCGGTGAGCGTCAGCTATTTTGGCCAGGTGCTGCAGACCTTCGACGCTTTGATCGGTGGCGAGTGGTTGCGGTTCGTGCCAGGTCAGCGCCACGTCAAGCTCGGTATTGAGACGCCACTGCCGACTGAGCTTGCCGGGTTGGCCGAGTCGCTGGGTCTTTCCAGCCAGGAGATGCGTGATCAGCTCAGTGCGCCTGCCGTGGTGGACTTGCCGCCGATGCTGGTTGCCCGCAGCAGCGTGGCCAGCGATGAGGAAGTGATCGGCCAGATCAATTTGACCACGCAGGTTTTTCGCGGCAATCATTTTGCTTATGTGCCGTACAAGCCCACCGTGCTGTCACTGATCGAGCCACGGACCACCTCGCTAGATCCCGCGGCCCAAGAGCCTTGGCCGGCGGTGTTGACCGCGGGCCAGGTCGTGCTTCGCTTGGCCAGCAGCCATCATTATCAGGTCGCGCTCAAGCATCGCTGGACCAAGGCGGCACTGGTCAAACAACTCGGCGGCTTCGGGTTTGCGTTGCCGACAGCTCGGGACTATGAATGGTTGCTGGGCGGCGGCTTTTTACAGCTGTTTGCCTGGGGAAACGCGGTGCCAGAAACGCTGCCGGCGTATCTGCCAAACCGCTTTGGCCTGACCTTCCCAACGCAGCGGTCAAGCGCCGAATTGACGCAAGGGGATGAGGTTGCGGCCGCGCCTTATCAAAAGGGGGACTCGCTGTTGAAGCTGTCACCATTTTATCGGGCGGCGGTGGCACAACCGTTTGAGCAGCAGCGGTATCGGAAATTGGTGCGGATCGAGCTGAATTAGAGCAGGTGCGCCGGGATGGCAGGGGACTTCATGCACCCGAGGCGGGTTAGGTGTTCCATCCCGCGGGTCTCCGCACCTTTTTCAGTCGGGCTCCGGCCCGCATGGTGGAAGCATCTAGGCAACTCAAACGCTCGATGGCAAAGAGCGCCCTCAAGCGCTTGAGCCGACTTAGCTGTTCCACCATCCCGCGGGTCTCCGCACCCTTTTCAGTTGGGCTCCGCGCGGCATGTCTGAGGCATCTAGTCGACCTGGGCACGCATGGCTAAAAGCGCCATACGCGCCTAGGCCGCACTAGCTGCTCAGACCTGAACGCCGCGCTCCGCACCCTTTCTTGTTTGACACGCCCTGTCTCTCTTCGTATAATGAGCCATTGTTAGGATATGTGTTCGAGTTGGCTGACCATCCAGAAAATGCGGTATTGCTGAGAGCCGTGTGGTCCATGTCGAGCATGCTCCCTGATCATCAAGTGAATACATCAATGAAGTGGTAAACGATCAACATCGTTGCAAACAAGGTGGTACCGCGCGCAAGCGTCCTTGAATATGCAGCGGTGTTTTTATTTTGGGAGGAAAACAGATGAAAGAATTATCGAGCAGCCAAGTGCGCCAGATGTTCTTGGATTTTTTCAAGGAAAAAGGGCATGACGTTGAGCCTTCAGCCAGCCTGATTCCAGTGGATGATCCGACCCTTTTGTGGATCAACTCTGGCGTGGCGACGCTGAAAAAGTATTTTGATGGCTCCGTGGTCCCGAAGAACCCGCGGATCACAAATGCGCAGAAATCCATTCGGACCAATGATATCGAAAACGTCGGCAAGACTGCCCGCCATCTGACCTTTTTCGAGATGCTGGGGAATTTTTCCGTCGGGGATTATTTTAAAAAAGAAGTGATTCCTTGGGCGTGGGAATTGCTGACCAGCCCGAAATGGTTCGCGCTTGATCCAGAGAAACTGTATGTCACGGTCTACCCGAAGGACCAAGATGCCAAGGCCTTGTGGGAAAAGACCGGCGTGCCGGCGTCGCATATCTTTGAGGTTGAAGACAACTTCTGGGATATCGGCGAAGGGCCATCGGGTCCGGATACGGAGATCTTTTTTGACCGCGGCCAGCAGTATAACAACGTGGCCGATGACGATCCGGAAAATTATCCGGGCGGGGAAAACGAGCGCTACCTGGAGATCTGGAACATCGTCTTTTCCCAATACAATCATTTGCCGGATGGCCGCTATGTCGACCAGCCGCATAAGAATATTGATACGGGGATGGGCCTTGAACGTGTCGTTTCGGTGATGCAGCATACTGCCACGAACTTCGAGACGGATCTGTTCATGCCGCTGATCAAATACACGGAAACGCTCAGCGACCACCGAACATATGGCGCCGACAAGCATGATGACGTGGCCTTCAAGATCATCGCCGACCACGCCCGCACCGTGACGTTTGCGATCGGGGATGGCGCGTTGCCATCCAATGAAGGCCGCGGCTATGTGCTCCGTCGACTGATTCGCCGCGCGGCAGTCAACGGCCGCCGTCTCGGCATTCAGGGCGAATTCCTGTACCAGCTCGTGCCTGTTGTTGGCAACATCATGCAGAGCTATTACCCGGAGATCCTGCGCAATCAGGAATTCATCCAGAAGGTCATTCGCTCTGAGGAAAAACGGTTCGCAGAGACCCTCGATGCCGGGCTGAGCCTGCTCAACAAGAGCATCGCGGATCTGCAGGCAACCGGCGAGACCGTCATTCCAGGCGCGACTGCCTTTAAACTGTTTGACACTTTTGGTTTCCCGGTCGAATTGACGAAGGAGATCGCCGGCGACCAAGGCATCGATGTCGACATGAAGGGCTACGAAGCGAACATGACCGCTCAGCGCGAACGCGCCCGGGCCGCACGTGGCGATCAGCAGTCCATGGGCAGCCAGGACAAGACGCTGATGGCGATCAAGTCCGAAAGCAAGTTCACCGGCTGGACGGATCTTGAAGATCAGGCAACGTTGACGGACCTCATCCAAGACGATACTGAAAAGACGCGGGTCGAGGCCGGCACTGCGCAATTGATCTTTGACCAGACGCCATTTTATGCAGAAATGGGTGGCCAGGTCGCGGATACTGGGGTGATCGAAGACGAAGATGGCGCGGTGGTCGCAAAGGTCACCGATGTGCAGCATGCGCCAAATGGCCAGAACTTGCATACCGTCGAAGTCGAAAACACGCTTGAAAAAGGCGCGACTTACTTCCTGAAGGTCGACACAGAACGTCGGCGCAAGGTCTCGATGAACCATACCGCGACGCATTTGCTGGATCAGGCCCTGCGCCAAGTCCTCGGCGAGCATACGCATCAGGCAGGCTCCTTGGTTGAGCCGACCTATCTGCGTTTTGACTTCACAAACTTCGGTCAGGTCACCAGCGAGCAGCTCCGCCAGGTGGAAGCAATCGTCAATGAGCAGATCTGGCGTCAGCTCCCGATCACTTGGGAAGAAATGCCGATCGAAGAGGCGAAGAAGCAAGGCGCGATTGCGATGTTCGGTGATAAGTACGGCAAGACGGTGCGCGTTGTGACGATCGGTGACTTCAACCGCGAATTCGATGGGGGCACGCATCCTATCAACACCGCGGCGCTCGGCCTGTTCAAGATCACCGGCGAATCCGGGATCGGCGCTGGTGTTCGGCGCATCGAAGCGGTGACCTCCAAGGAAGCCTATGAGTATCTGACCCAGCAGGAAGACCTGCTGGCAGAGACGGCGGCGAACCTGAAGAGCGACCAGGTGAAAAATGTGCCGCATAAAGTCGAGCAGTTGCAGGCCGACCTTAAAGCCAGCCAAAAGACCGTCGAAGGTTTGCAGGCAAAATTGGCGAGACAAGAAGCTGGCGACGTGTTCGGCAATGTCCAAAAGGCCGGCGACTTCACGCTGGTCGCGGCCAAGGTCAATGTGGCCGGGATGAACGAATTGCGGCAATTGGGCGACCAGTGGCGCGACAAGGCGGTCTCTGACGTGCTGGTTCTTGCCACAGCAAGCGACGATAAAGTCAGCCTGCTCGTCGGCGCCAGCAAGGATGCCATCAAGCGCGGCGTCAAGGCGGGTGATCTGATCAAAGCCATTGCCCCGGCGATCGGTGGCGGTGGCGGCGGCCGTCCAGACATGGCCCAAGCTGGCGGGAAAAAGCCGGCTGGCATTCAAGACGCACTGAAGCTGGCGGCGGAGACACTGGCGGCGAAGTAGGGCGTTGAGGAGGTGGGGACATCTAACTGTCTCGCGCACTCGAGGCGAAGTGCGCCTCAAGCACCCGAGCTAAGTTAGCTGTCCCACCATCCCGCGGGCCTCCGCACCGTAGTTGGGCTTCGCGCGGCAGGTCTGAGGCATCTAGTACGGCCTGGTCACGCATGGCTAAGTGCGCCACACGCGCCCAGGCCGCACTAGCCGCTCAGGCCTAAACGCCGCACTCCGCACCCTGGTCTTACATGTTTGTACTTTTTGCCTTTTTCAAGTAAAATAGGCAATGAATTGGACAGAATAGAGGTGTTAAGAATGAGCACATTGGATCAAACCGTCCACTTTGATTTTAAGGATAACAACCCGAAGAATGTTCACGAAACGCTGGAGACGGTCTACAAGTCGCTTGAGGAGAAAGGATATAACCCGATCAACCAGATCGTGGGGTACCTGATCTCCGGAGACCCGGCCTATATCCCGCGGTATAACGACGCGCGAAGCTTGATTCGCAAACACGAACGCGACGAGATCATTGAAGAGCTCGTTCGCAACTATCTCGGCAAGGAGAAAGACTAGATGCGTTTGATGGGCCTAGATGTCGGTTCACGGACTGTCGGTGTCGCGATCAGCGACCCATTTGGCTGGACCGCACAGGGACTCGAGATCATCCGAATCAATGAAGATAAAGGCGACTTTGGGTTGCCACGCGTTCAGGAGCTGGTCGCTCAGTATGAGGTGACCGGCTTTGTTGTGGGGCTACCCAAAAACATGAACAACACGCTGGGTCCGCGGGCTGAAAAATCCCAGGAGTACGGGGCCAAGCTTGAGCAACTGTTCGGCTTACCGGTCGTTTTTTCAGATGAGCGACTCACCACCGTTGAGGCATCGCGGATGTTGATCGAAGAGGCAGACGCGTCGCGGAAACGGCAAAAACAGGTGATCGACAAGCTTGCGGCACAAATGATTCTGCAAAATTATCTCGATCAACACAGTCATTGACCTCAGGAGGGCAATCATGGCAGATAACAACGAACACCTCACCCCAGGCGGCGACGATCAGCTGATCACGCTGGTCGACGAAAAAGGGAACGAAGAATTATACCAAGTGCTTTTCACCTTCGACTCGGAAGATTACGGCAAGAGCTATGTGCTGTTGTTCCCGCAAAGCGCAGCCGATGATGAAGAAGTCGAGATCCAGGCCTTTTCCTTCACGCCGGATGAAAATGGGGATGCGTCGCAAGGCGACCTCTTCCCGATCGAAGACGACGATGAATGGGCGATGGTCGAAGAGGTCCTGAACACCTTCCTTGATGATGAGGATGACGATTCGGACGACTCAGACGACACAAACGAATAAGACTTGCACAAAGCCAGCAGCCCCCAGTCGGGATGCTGGCTTTTCGTTACCCTGATTTCATGGTAAAATCAATCAGTATGACATTTCAAGGAGGCAGTCAGGTGGGCGAACAGAAAAGACGTTACAAAGCCGTTATCGGCAACCACACTTATACGATCATCGGCGCGGCCACGCCAGAACATTTTGCGGCGACGACTCAGCTTCTCAATGCCCAACTCGCCCAGATCAAGGCCCTGTCCCCAGCAATGAGTGACGAACAGGCGGCGATTCTGCTGGCGTTCAACGCCGTTTCCGACGTGATCAAGCAGCAGGAAGCCCAAGACCAGGCAGAGTAGGAGCGCGTATGTTGACTTTTTTGATCCTCCTGACGCTGCTGTATTTTTTCTACGCCGGCGCGCGGCGGGGCATGTGGCTTCAGTTGGTCCATGTGGCGGGGTACCTGGTCAGCTTTTTGGCGGCCTGGGCGCTGTGCAAACCATTGGGCCAGACCATCAGCCTGTTTGTGCCGTATCCCTCGGCAACGGAGCAGAGCCGCTTTGTATTTTTCTCAAATAAAGTGGGATTGACGCTGGATGACGCGTTTTATCGCGGCGTGGCGTTCATCCTGATTCTGATGATCGGGTGGCTGCTGACGCGATATCTGGCGCTGTGGGTCCATGATCTCAGCTACAGCGGCCATGATGCGGCGTTAAGGTTGTTTGGCGGTGGGGTGCTGAACCTGGTGATCGGCTATCTGTTTATTTTTCTGCTGATCTATCTGGCGGCGCTGGTGCCGGTCTCTGGCATTCAGTCTTTGCTCGCGGATTCTTTTGCGGCCAAGACGATCATTCACACCCCGCTGTTGGAGCAAATGATCACCAATCTCTGGATCATCGCCTAAGTAACTGGGACAAAACAACGTTTTGTCCCAGTTACTGTATAGTCCACTGATAATACTGCAGTGTCGTGGGCCAAATGTCCGCGTCCGAACAGCTAAGGCTCCAAGCGCCTGGTCCAAGTTCGGACCTGGCGCTTGGAACACTTACCTGTCGGACCCAAAATCGACATTTGGCTCACTTCTTTTTTTGAGTAGGGCAAGGAGCGACGAACATGAACAATAAGATCTTAAAAACACTCGAATTTGACCGCATCCAAGGCGCGCTGAGCCAGCTGGTCGTGACCGCCAGCGGTAGCGCCCAGGTGGCTAAATTGACGCCGAGCACGGACGCGGCCGAAGTTCAGGAATGGCTGGACGAAACGGCGGACGGCGCCAGTATTTTGCGGCTGCAAGGGGGCATCCCCGTTGCGCAACTAGAAAATATCGGGCCAGCCCTGAAGCGCGTGAAGATCGGCGCGGTGCTCAATGGCACGGAACTGGCCAGCATCACCCGGGTCTTGCGGACCGTCAGTCGCGTCGACCAGTTTCTGGAGGACCTCAAGGAAAAACTCGACCTGCGCCGGGTCTATGACCTGCAGAATCAGTTGACCGTCCTGCCCGCCCTTGAGCGCCGGCTGTACACGGCGATCGATGAGGAAGGCAACGTGACCGACGAAGCCAGTCCGGAGCTGCACGGCATCCGCGCGCAGATCAAACGGCTGGAAAGCGACATTCGCAGCCGGATGGATCAGTACACGCGTGGCAATTCAGCAAAAATGCTCAGCGATCCGCTGGTGACGATTCGCGATGACCGCTATGTGATTCCGGTCAAGGCGGAGTATCGCCATCAATTCGGCGGCGTGGTCCATGACCAAAGTGCCACGGGCCAGACGCTGTTCATCGAACCGCAAGCTGTGGTCGACATGAACAACCGGCTGCGGGAAACCACCATCAAGGAGCAACAGGAGATCGCCCGCATTTTGGCCGACCTGTCGAATGCGGTGGCGCCTTATGTGGACGCCTTGGCCGCGGATGAAGCGGTGGTGGGGCATTTTGATTTCATCAACGCCAAGGCAAAATACGCCCGCGACCTGAAGGCGACCGAACCGCAAGTCTCCGCCGCCAATCACGTGGACCTGCTGGCGGCGCGGCATCCGCTGCTCGACCGGCGCAAGGTGGTGCCCAACCGCATCACGCTCGGCGAGGATTATCAGGCAATCGTGGTCACCGGGCCAAACACCGGGGGTAAGACGATCACGCTGAAAACGCTGGGCCTGCTCCAACTGATGGGTCAGGCGGGGTTGTTTGTCCCAGCCGAGGAAAATAGTGTGATCGGGGTCTTCTCCAACGTCTTTGCCGATATTGGGGATGAACAGTCGATCGAGCAAAACCTCTCGACTTTTTCCGGACACATGGCGAACATCGTGACGATCTTGCAGGCGCTTGATCAGCGCGCGCTGGTGCTGTTTGATGAGCTTGGCGCGGGCACCGATCCCCAGGAAGGGGCGGCGCTGGCGATCGCCATTTTGGATGAAGTGGGCGCAAGTGGCGCCGAGGTCGTGGCGACGACGCATTATCCGGAGTTGAAGCTGTATGGCTACAACACGCCGGGCACAATCAACGCCTCGATGGAATTCGACTCGGACACGCTTCAGCCGACTTACCGCCTGTTGATCGGCGTGCCGGGGCGCTCCAATGCCTTCGACATCTCGCGCCGGCTGGGACTGGATGGCAGCGTGGTCGACCGGGCGAAGGCGCTGATCGCCGATGACAGCCACGACTTGAACAACATGATCGCGGATCTGGAAAGTCAGCGCAAGGCCGCCGAGATCGAATACACCGAGACCCGCCGTCAGCTGGCGGACGCGCAGGCGCTGCATGACCAGCTGCAAAGCGCCTTTGACACCTTCTCCCGTGAGCGTGATCAGCAGTTGGACAAGGCCAAGGACCAAGCCAATGCACTGGTCGAAAAGGCGCAGGAAAAGGCCGACAAGATCATCAAGGACTTGCGGGCCATGCAGCTGGCGCATCCAGGTACCATCAAAGAGGACCAGCTGATCGCCGCGAAGTCTGGGCTTAATGCGCTCCATCAGGACAAGGCGGTCCGCCAAAATAAGGTCCTGCGCCGAGAAAAGGCAAAGCAGGCGCTGCATGTTGGCGATGCCGTCCGCGTTTTATCCTATCAAAACGATGGGGTGCTGCTCGAGCAAGTCGATGCCGACCACTGGGATGTGCAAATGGGCGTGATTCGCATGAAGCTGCCGACAGCCGATCTGGAAAAGGCGCAGGCAGAGGCCGCGCCGAAGCGGCGAATCGCCACCGTGTCAGGCGGGGCAAGCGGGCCGTCGACCACGCTGGATCTGCGCGGCAAGCGCTACGAAGAGGCGATGACCGAGCTCGACCGGTACATCGACGCGGCGCTGCTGGCCAATTATCAGCAGGTCACGATCATTCATGGGCTTGGCACAGGCGCGATTCGCAACGGGGTCACCCAGTACCTGCGCCGCAACAAGCAGGTCAAAAAATTTGGCTTTGCCCCGCAAAATGCCGGTGGGTCAGGCGCGACCATTGTGCAGTTCAAATGAAATGTTACATTGCACTCAATTGATTGGCTTTTTCGCGGGCAACGCGGTATAATTTAGTTACAAAAAGTAAGATGTCAGTGACATCATAGCGGAGGGATATTATGGTTCAGGTAGTCACAGATCAGGATTTTAAGCAGGAAACAGATACTGGCGTTGTTTTGACCGACTTTTGGGCAACATGGTGCGGCCCCTGCAAAATGCAGAGTCCGGTGATCGACGCGCTTGAGGGCAGCCGCAGCGACGTCAAGTTCACGAAGATGGATGTCGACCAGAACCCAGACACCCCACAGTCCTTTGGCATCATGGCCATTCCGACCTTGATCATCAAAAAAGACGGTGAAGTTGTCGAGAAGCTGGTCGGCTATCACACCAAGGATCAGTTGATCCAAGTGCTCGATAAATACACCAAAGAAGCGTAAGCAAAAGGCCCTGAGTCTTGGCGCCCCATCATAGGGGCCAGGCTCAGGGCCTTTTTTGCGCCAGCCAACAAGATCAGGTCAGCGAGTAAAATGTCTTGGCGATCGGCTGCGGCGTGGTAGGGTCAAGGGCGACGGTCACCGTGACCTGTTTGAGCTTCGGGTCGCTTTCCGCATTCGCCTCGACCACGATGCCCATCACTTGCTGGAGACTTTGGGCCAAGAAGCCGGCTTCAAAGCGAAAGTCCGGCGCCGAAAAATGTTTGAGCCGGGTCTCGACAATGGTGCCGCTGAGCAGATATGTACGACTTTTCCGCTTGGCGGCGGCCGCCTTGAGGTCCCCAAGGCCAAGGCGGGTGAACAATTCCGGCAGGGCCTCTTCTTCCACAGGCAGGCGGCGCGCCATCGCCCGGCCGGCCCAGTAGGCGATCATGGTGTCTTCATCGCCCAGCAATTCTGGCAGGAGCAAGTCCCGCAGCATGAGTTGGCCGAACAACGGTGATTCGGCGGGTAGGTTCAATAATTCTGGATAACTAGCTTGATTTGGCATGACGCGCTCCTTGATCGACCGATTTCCTTTCCAGTATACCGCAATCCCGCCGCGGAAAAATAGGCTGGGAGACGCTGTCGCTTGAATTTTGGCCGAATATTCGCCACAATGGAGTTTACGAATGGAAGAGAGGCATCAGCATGAATACGCAACCGATCGGATTTATCGATTCTGGCGTCGGCGGGTTGACGGTGGTCAAAGAGGCACTGCGCCAACTTCCCGGCGAAAACATTATTTTCTTGGGCGACCAGGCGCGGTTGCCCTATGGCCCGCGGGACCCCAAGCAGGTCCGCGCCTTTACCTGGCAAATGGTCAACTTCTTGCTGACAAAACAGATCAAGATGCTGGTTGTTGCCTGTAATACGGCGACCGCGGCGGCCTTGCCTGAGCTGCGTGCCAACCTGGCGATTCCGGTGATTGGTGTCATTGTGCCCGGCAGTCGGGCTGCGATTCGCGAGACAAAAAATGGGCGCATCGGCGTGATCGGCACAGAAGGCACGGTCAAAAGTGAGGCGTATGCGACGACGATTCACCAAAAAGCCGCACAGATGCAGGTGACTAGTTTGGCCGCCCCGAAGTTTGTGCCGCTGGTCGAAAGCAACGAGATGCAGTCGGCCGTGGCCAAACGCGTCGTGGCTGAGACCCTGCAGCCACTTGGGGCCTTGGGTCTGGATACGCTGGTGCTCGGGTGCACGCATTACCCGCTGCTTCGGCCGCTGATTCAGCAAGTGATGGGCCCGGATGTGACCTTGATCGATTCCGGCGCGGAAACGGTCAGTGAAGTGTCGACGTTGCTGGATTATTTTGACATCGCCAATGACCAGCCGAATCCGACCCCGCAGCGCGATTTTTACACCACTGGCAACGCCGATATGTTCGATGTGATCGCGTCGGAATGGCTCGGGCTGCACATCGCCGCGACCCGCGTGGCCATCACCGATCAGCCGACGACCCACGCGGCGGCCGTGACGCCCACGACCATTGTTGTCGCGTCCAAGAACCCCGGCAAGGTCAAGGAGATCGCCGCGATGTTTGCCAAGCTCGGCGTGCAGGTGAAAAGCCTGAACGATTTTCCCCCGCTGCCAACCGTCGCCGAAAGCGGGCGCACCTTTGAGGAAAACGCACGGCTCAAGGCGGATGGCTATGCCAAAATGCTTGAGCTGCCTGTTTTGGCGGATGATTCCGGGCTATGCGTTGAGGCGCTGGATGGCGCGCCGGGCGTTTTTTCCGCGCGCTATGCCGGCCGCGGGCACAATGATGCGGCTAATAACGCCAAATTGATCGCGGACCTCGCTGAGGTGCCGCAAGAGAAGCGGCAGGCGCGGTTTGTCAGCACCTTGGTCCTCGCCCGGCCGAATGATGCAGCGCGTGATCTGGTCGTTGAGGGGCACATTGATGGGCAGATCATCGGCGTGCCAGCCGGCGCCAACGGATTTGGCTACGACCCGTACTTTTTTGTGCCGAGCATCGGCAAAACGTTAGCTGAGCTGACCGCCGATGAGAAAAATCAGATCAGCCATCGCGGTAATGCCCTGCGCGCGCTTGAAAGCCGGTGGCAGGACTGGTTCAAGGAGGATGTCCAATGAAACTCGTGGCAGTCAGTGATACGCATGGGGATAAGGCGATTCTCGAAGCTATCTTGGCCCAGCAGCCGGATGCAGATCTGTTTTTATATGCCGGGGACTCCGAGCTGCCGGCCGCTGACTCGGTGTTTGACCACTATCAGGCGGTGCGGGGGAACATGGATTTTGATTCCGCATTTCCACTGACCCGCACTGTTCAGCTGGGCGACTTGACCGTTTTTTTGACGCATGGACACCGCTTTGGCGTCAACTGGACGTTGGACCAGATTCTGGCGGCGGGGCAGGCGGTCCATGCCGGCTTGATCATTTTTGGCCACACCCATCAGCTTGGCGTGGAAAAACACGAAGGCGTCGTGCTGCTCAATCCGGGTAGCATCAGCCAGCCGCGGGGCGAATTCATGCCACTGGGCGGGACTTACGCCGTGGTGGAAACAACGCCCACCCAGCTTAAAGTGACCTACCACCTGCGCGACGGTCAACCAGTGGCCAAGTTGACCCGCGTGTTTGAGCGGTAACCGGGCCGGCCCAGAATCTCGAGGTAAAAAAACATGGCACTAGGACAAGTTGTCCCGGTGCCATATTTTTTGTGTTGCGGTCGGTGTTAATGCGCCATGAAGACGGTCTTGTAAAGCAGAATCGCACAGATTGCGGCGGCAATCGGCGCCACCACCGGGACCCATGCGTAGCCCCAATCCGAGCTGCCCTTGTGCTTGAGCGGCAATAGTTGATGCAGCAGGCGGGGCGCCAGGTCACGGGCAGGATTCAGCGCGGGTCCTGTTGGTCCCCCGAAGCTGGCGACCAGCGTGGCGACAAGGAATCCCAGCGCCATGTGGGCGGTCCCCAGATTATTTTGGAAAAATGGCGCCTTGGTGATGCCCAGTGCCCCGAAGAAGAGAATGAAGGAGCCGATAAATTCGTTGATGAAGCCATTGAGCTTGCTCTTGGTGGCATTGATCGTGCTGAAGGTGCCCAGGATGTGCTGGGTGTTTGTGGTCAGGTCATAATGCGGCTTGTAGGCGGCCACCACCGCCAGCTGGCCAACCATCGCCCCGGCAAATTGCACCAACAGGTAAGGCAGGACTTCGCGCCACGGGAACATTCCCGCAACGGCGAGCCCCAGTGTGAAGGCCGGGTTGATGTGGTTGCCGGAAATTCCGCCGATGATCATCGCCGGAATCATCACCCCAGCGCCATACCCAACGGCGATCAGCATCCAGTCAGAGCCGTTGCCTTTTGTCCCCTTCAGATCCACGTTGGCCACTGAGCCGTTGCCCAGCGCCACCATGATCGCGGTGCCGATAAACTCTGCCGCCAAGCGGACGGTCAGATCATATGTCATGTTGATGCCCCCAAAAGATAGTCGTGTTTTTGACAAGTAGTTTCAGTCTATCAACTTATAAGCGGGGTGACAATTACTTTTTGCATTCGTGTAAAGGTTTTGGCCGGCGGATGATTTCACAAGCGCTTTCCGCTATCATAGAAGACGTACCGAAAAGGAGACAATTCAATGATCAATCAAGCCATTGACCAAATGATGATCGCAAATCGCAAGCACTTCATGATCCCCGGCGAAGTCGTTGCCAGCGTCGCGGAAGACAACAAGCTGCGCCACGCGTTTCTGGTGTTGACCAAGGTGCGCTACGCTAAGATCCCGGTCCTGGACAATGCCGACCATTTCAAGGGGCTTTTGAGCCTGTCCATGATCACCGAGACCATGCTGGGAATGGACGATGTGAGCCTGACGTCGCTAGACACCATGTGCGTCAAGGATGTCATGCAAACAGATGTCCACACGGTCGAAGATCCCTATGATCTGGAAAACGTGCTGCACCTGTTGGTCGACGATGCGTTCTTGCCTGTTGTCCAGGCGGATGGCACCTTCACTGGCATTGTGACGCGCCGCGAAGTCATGAAAGGCGTCAACTACATCGGCCACAATCTGGATGATTTTTATGACGTGACGCCGAAAACCACGGGGTCCATCATCAGTAGGTAGGGTGCCAACGCAATCTAACAAGCAAAAAGGGAGTCGAGACTGTGAGGTCTTGGCTCCCTTTGTGTTTGGCGTTCCACCATCCCGCGGGCCTACGCACCGTCTACTTGGGTTTCGGCCCGCATGGTGGAAGCGCCTAGGTGGCTCGCTCACTCGAGGGCTAAGCGCGCCCTCAAGCAAGCGAGACAACCTAACCGTTCCACCATCCCGCGGGCCTACGCACCGTCTACTTGGGTTTCGGCCCGCATGGTGGAAGCGCCTAGGTGGCTCGCTCACTCGAGGGCTAAGAACGCCCTCAAGCAAGCGAGACAACCTAGCCGTTCCACCATCCCGCGGGCCTACGCACCGTCTACTTGGGTTTCGGCCCGCATGGTGGAAGCGCCTAGGTGGCTCGCTCACTCGAGGGCTAAGAGCGCCCTCAAGCAAGCGAGACAACCTAGCCGTTCCACCATCCCGCGGGCCTATGCACCGTTACTCTGGTTTATCCAACACGAGTGTTGCGGCCACACCCACGCCGGCGCTGATCAGGCACAGTGCGACTGGGGCCAGCCAGCCGCTTGGCCAGTGTGGGGTGAGCCCGGTTTGGACGAGAATCACGACGGCGGCCAGCACGACGCCGCAGACTGCATAGTAGACTTGGCCTTCAAAACGGGTCAGCAGCCACCGCATGAGTTTGGCGATCGCAAGCAGCCCGATCAAGGCGCCGACCACAAATGGAATCAGCAAGGCGCTGCTTTGAAGGGCGGTGCCCATCGCGCCCCAGTTGCCCCGCAGTAGCGCACGGGCGGCATCGCCGAGCTGGCTGACGGCGTTGTAGACCGTGCCGTACTGATTGATCACCATCAACATGATCGCGCCAGACACGCCGGGAATGGCCATCAGGGACACGGAAAATAGTCCCGCGAAGGCCATCATGCCGGCGTCTTGAACGCTGCTCAGGCGGGCGATGGTCACAAGCTCGGTCGAACTCGCGCCGCCGAGTTGGGCCAGGCCGTAGATCACGCCAAAGCCCAAGACTGTGAGTAGCAGATACTGCGGCCGCCAGCGGACCAGGGTCAATTTTCGCCGGATGAACGGAGCGGCGCCGAGCATCAACCCAATGAAAAAGGCGTAGCTGGCAAGGGGCCAACGAGCGGTGACGACCAGCGTCAGCTTCGTCGAAAGGAGCACGCCAAGCACGGCGCCGGCTGCGATCGGTAGCAGAAACAAGAGATGGCGGCGCGGGTCTCGGCGCAGGTCGCTGACGGCTTCGATCAGTTGATCGTACAAACCGACCACCACGGCGAAAATACTGCCGGATAAGCCGGGGATGACCAGCGCAACGCCGATCAGGATGCCTTTGATAAAGTTGAGCATAGGACCTCCAATGGTGGGGGAATTAGCGAAGCGTCAAAGGTGGGGTGGCAAGTGTGATGCCCGCTTCCGCAAGGGCCTGCACATAGGCGGCCAGGAACTTCCGCTGGACATTGAGCTGCTCGCCATTTTGCGCATGCATGCGCACCTGGTAGACCAGCCCCCCGTGAGGACTGGTGGTCAGGCCCAAGACATCTGGGCCATCGGTGACGGTCGGGGTGTCTTTGACCAATTTTTCATTGACCGCGGCCACCACCTCGCCGACTTTTTTCAGATCGGTATCTGGGGCAAGGGGCAACTGGATCAAGACCAGCATCTGGTTGCGCGAGAGGTTGGAGACGACGGAGATGTTGCGGTTGGGGATGTAATTGATCGTCCCGTCTGCGCTTTGCACGATGGTGGTGCGCAGGCCGACCGAGCTGACGGTGCCGCTGATCGCGCCCAAGGTCACCTGATCGCCAACATCGAACTGGCCTTCAAGAATAATGAAAAAGCCGGTCACGACATCGGCAACGAAGCCCTGCGCGCCAAGGCCAAGCGCGATGCCTACGATGCCGGCCCCAGCCAGCAAGGTACCGACCGGAACGCCGAGGATGGAGAGAATCGCGTAGCAGTAGAAAAACAGCACGATATATGAAAGGGCGTTGATCGAGAGCACCCTGATCGTATCCACCCGGGTGCTGGCGTTGGTCGCCTTGGCTTGATAGGCCTTGAAGCCGCGGGCGATCACCGCCTTGCCGACGCGCTCGATCAGCCAAAATAGCAGGCTGAAGAAGATCAGCTCACCGATGATCAAGAGGGCGTGATCGAGCATCGCGTCCCAGTCGATCTTGTCAAAATACCGGGTCAAGACATTGCCACTGACTACTTTTTTCAATGCAACCGCTCCTTTGTTAACTTCCAGTGTACCAAATCCGACGGCGTCTGCCTAGAATGGACCGGTTTGCCAGATGGCGGCGCCAGGGCCTGGGAGCTTGTGAACCTTCACTCAACTTCAATTGAAACGCGCTCTTATTGATGATATTCTTAATGTACGTGGCCGTGTAAGCGGACCAAAACCGGCAGAGGCCGGCGTGAACTGAGGAGGGGTTGCATGTCAGGAGCAGAAGTTGCCGGCTTGATCGCGGCAATCGCATTTTTGATCATCGCCTGCGCGATTGCGCTCATCGCCATTCGAATTGGTGGGGTGACGCGGGAAATTAAGGATACTGTGGCAGAAGTCAATAAGTCACTTGATGCGATCAACGCGGAAGTCGGCCCATTGACGCATGAGGTCGAAGCCCTGCTGACCAAGTCGAACACATTGCTCAATGATGTGAACGGTAAGGTCGCGGCGATCGATCCTGTTTTCACCGCGATCGGCGAATTGGGCGAAAGTGTGTCGGATCTGAATACGTCGACCCGCAACCTCGCGTCCAAAGTGACCAATGGGGCCAAGGAAAGCGGCAAAGTGGCCGTTGCCGCAAAGGTCAGCAAGAAGGCTTTGTCGTTGTTGAAGAAGAAACCAGCAGATCAGGAGGCAGTTACAAATGGCAAATAAGGGACACTTTTTCTTAGGTTTTGTTTTTGGCGCCGCAAGCGCTCTTGCAGCGACGTATCTGTTGACCCCGCAGACCAGCGATGAACTCAAGGCAAAATTTGCCGAGAAGAAAGAGGCACTTGCTGATCGCGCCGCCGACTATTATGACTATGCAAAAGATGCAACGACCGAATGGCGTGATTCCGCCACCAATTTTGTCGGCGACATGAAGGAAAAGGCCAAGAAGAAGCAGACGGAAGGCCTCGCCGATTACGATGGCGCGACTCAGGCGCTGAAGGACGAATTGACCGACACCCCTGACGCACCGGCCAGCGATGACTTCGACGATATCGTGCTGGATGGCAAGAGCGCCTTTGCCCAGGCCAAGGATGACTTCACGGCTGAAGCTGATGCGGCTGAGGCGACCGACGAAAGCGCCGATTCGACCGCGCCGGCAGAAGACGACACGCCAGCCGCTGACCAATCTGAGACGCAGGACTAATTCTCAACGTTGCCCGACTCTGGGGCAAGCAAAAAGACGTCGCAACCTGCGGCGTCTTTTTGAGTCTCTTCAATTTTTTACAGACCGTACACGGTATAGTCTTTTGGCGTGTGGGTGAATGGCTCGCAGCCGGTCGCCGTCACATGGACGCAATCCTCGATACGCACGCCAGCCACGCCTGGAATGTAGATGCCCGGTTCAATGGAGAAGCACATGCCAGGCTGCAGTTCCATGTCATTGCCAGCCATGATTGACGGAAATTCATGCGTCGACATGCCGATGCCGTGCCCGAGGCGATGGTTAAAGTACTCGCCGTACCCCGCTTTGGTGATCACGTCGCGCGCGATCTTGTCCAAGGCGGCCGCAGTCAGCCCTGGCCGCACCGCGGACTGAGCCGTCAATTGTGCTTCCAAGCAGACCTTGTAGATCTCCTTGGCCTTTGGTGCGACCGGGCCGCCAAACGCCACGGTCCTGGTCGCATCACTCATGTAGCCGTGGTTGTTGGTGCCGAGGTCAAACAGCACGAGATCGCCAGGCGCGACCTTGGTGGCAACAGGTCCGCCGTGCGGGTCTGCGGCATCCTGGCCAGCCTGCACGATGGTGTCAAAGGACATGTGCATCACGCCTTCTTTCATCATCGCGTATTCGATCTCGGCGACGATCTGTTGCTCGGTGATGCCAGTGCGCAGCGCCGCAAAGCCGGCCTGGAACGCGCGGTCGGCTTGCTGGCCAGCTTCGGTCATCAGAGCGATTTCTTCAGGCGTTTTGATCAACTTGAGCTGTTCAATGAAGCGGGAGGCATCTGCCGGGAAGGTCGCCTGCGGAAAATGACGGGTCATTGCTTCATATTTCAAGACAGACAGGGCGTCTTTTTCCACGCCCCAGCGCAGCGGCGAGGCGTCGCGCTTTTTGATCTCGGCCGCGATCAAGGCAAACGGGTCCTCGTGATCGAGATAGCCACTGACGGCATACGGCCAGCCGACTTTTTTGACCCCTTCGATCGACAGGGCAGGCACGAACAGGAACGGTTCCGCGTCTGGAAAAACAAACAGCGCGGTGATGCGCTCTTCCGGATCGCTGTCGAACCCGGTGAAATAGTTGATGTTGGTCGGATCGGTGATGTAAGCCAACGAGAGATGCTGGGCGTTGACCCATGCCACTAAGTCCGTGAGATGTTGATTCATGACGACTCCTCCTGCAATAAATGCGCTGATGCGCGAACTTTATAAAGAATTATAGCATAAAGCGTGTCCTTGACCTGACTAGCTTTCTGAAAAGCCCTTGTGAAAATTTCTGTGAAAAATTCAGTAAACCGCTTGCATTGCCATTCCGCTTTTGTTACAGTGAACTGGAAATGAACGCAACCGTTTTTAAGCAAAAGTTCGCGCAATTAAGGAGCAATCAACATGGAAAAACAAACCATCACCATTTATGACGTGGCACGCGAGGCAAATGTCTCAATGGCCACCGTATCACGCGTTGTCAACGGCAATCCGAATGTGAAGCCCGCGACCCGCAAAAAGGTCCTTGAGGTGATCGACAAACTCGACTATCGCCCGAACGCGGTTGCGCGTGGCTTGGCCTCCAAGAAGACCACCACTGTCGGCGTCATCATTCCCGATGTCACCAATATGTTCTTCTCCAGTTTGGCTCGAGGCATCGACGATGTTGCGACCATGTACAAGTACAACATCATTTTGGCTAACTCGGATGAAAACAGTCAAAAAGAAGTTCAGGTGCTCAACACGTTGCTGGCCAAGCAGGTCGATGGCCTGATCTACATGGGCAACGACATTTCCGACAACATTCGCCAGGAATTCTCTCGGAGCAAGACCCCAATCGTGCTGGCAGGTTCCGTGGATCCAGACGAACAGGTCGGCTCCGTCAACATCGATTACGTGGCGGCCGTGGAAGCGGCAACGACCCAGCTGATCAAGTCCGGCAGCACCCAGGTTGCACTGGTCACCGGCTCTCTGGCCCAACCGATCAATGGCCAGTATCGCCTTCAAGGCTACAAACAGGCATTGGCCAAGGCTGGCCTGGCGTATGACGAATCGCTGGTTTTTGAAAGTGAATACAGCTATCATGCCGGCCTTGCGCTGTTCCCGCAGCTGCAAAAGAGTGGGGCCACCGCGGCGATCGTCGGCGACGACGAACTGGCGGTTGGCTTGCTTGATGCCGCGCTTGATGCGGGCGTGAAGGTCCCAGAAGATTTTGAGATCATCACCTCCAACAACACCAAGCTCACCGAAATGGCCCGCCCGCAGCTGACCTCGATCGATCAGCCGCTGTATGATATCGGCGCCGTTGCGATGCGCCTGCTCACCAAGATGATGAACAAGGAAGATATCGACGCCAAGACGATTCGCCTGGGCTTTGACATCACGACCCGGCAGTCGACGAAATAAATACACGATTTATCAGATCCGTCCTAGGCTTTGGCCTTGGGACGGATCTTTTTTTGGCCCGATGCGCCCCCGCAAAATGGGTGGATGCAAAAAAGCTGAGACGCAGTGGCTCGCGTCTCAGCTTTTTTTGCTGCAGGGCAGGGTTGGCGTTAATCCTTGCTGCCAGTCCCTGTTTCGGTGTTGCCTTGTTGACTCTGCGTGCGGCCGGTATCGGTGCGCTCGCTGCTGGTCGTCGCCTGGCTGGAAGAACTGCTGGCGGCGGAAGAGCTGGTCGCCGCGGTGTCCGCCTTGTCCTCGGTGCTCGGCGTTTCCTTCTCGTCCGCGTCGTCTTCTTCGTCTTCCTTGTCTGCCTCTTCTTCCTTCTTTTTCTCGGTAGTTGAGGCGCTGGTGGTCGACTTCTTGACGGTTGCGCGTTTGTTGCCCTTGGAGACAACGCCGTAACCATTGTTGGCGCCGGTCAGATGCTGCCAAAACAGCTTGTAATCTTCATCGTTGCCGCCGATCGCAAAATTCGCGGTGCTCTTGCTCGGCTCCCAATCGTTATACAGACTGGTCAGCGTATTCGCGGAGAGCTTATAGGTCGTCCCGTCAAACGAGACATCCGCCGCGGGCAGCCCGGTGTACGCGTTGACCTTCACGGATTTTACGGTCGAAGGGCGGGCCATGCTATCGGTGAGCTTGAAGCTCTGAGGAATTTTCGCATAGATCGCATTGGCCAGCGCCGCCCAGAAGTTGATGTTGTACTGGCTGGCATTGGTGCTCAGCGTGTGCGCAGTACCGTTGTTGTTGTCATAGCCGATCCACGACGCCAGCGTGACGCCTGGTGTGGAGCCGACGAACCAGAGATCCTTGTAGTCGTTTGACGTCCCTGTTTTGCCAAAAACATTGGTGTCGTTGAAATTCAATTGCCAAGACAGGGTGGCGGCGGTCCCGGTGCTGACCACGTTATGCATCATCTGTTGCATGATGTACGCGGTGGCCTTGCTGAAGACCTGCGTTGCTTTCGGCTTCTTATGCTGGTAGATCACCTTGCCGAGCGGATCCACGATCTTGTCGATCACATAGGCATCGACATGGGTACCGCCGCGGGCGAAGGTGGAAAACGCGCTGGCATTTTCCTGGACCGTGAGGCCGTAATCCGACCCGCCCAAGGCCAACCCAAGTGTCTGGTAATCGCGGTCGGTCAAGGTGGTGATGCCCATCGCGTCCATGTACTTCTTCACGCTGACGGTCTGGCGCACCTTGTCGTACAGATGGACGGCCGGCACGTTATAGGACCACTTGAGCGCCTCGGTGGCGGACAGGAACCGGTTTTGAATAGTG
This sequence comes from Lacticaseibacillus yichunensis, assembly GCF_003946405.1. Classification (GTDB taxonomy): domain Bacteria; phylum Bacillota; class Bacilli; order Lactobacillales; family Lactobacillaceae; genus Lacticaseibacillus; species Lacticaseibacillus yichunensis. The sequence goes on from NZ_RHOG01000008.1 coordinate 75,499, forward strand.
TTGCCGTAATCGGTGACCGAGTAATTGACGAAGTTGTTCGGAAAATCGGCGAGCATCGTCTCGGAGCCGATCAGCTTATTTTCGATCGCCGGGCCATAGACCAACAGCGGCTTGATCGATGAGCCAGGGGAGCGGGTGGTGTAAATGTGGTTCAGCTCGCCGGACACCCCGCCGATGAAGCCAAGCACTGCACCGGTGTCGTTATCCAGCAGAATCGAGCCGTTTTGGACCGGTTCGGTGATGGTCGTTGGCTCACCAGTCTTGGGGTCGGTCTCGGTCGAGGTATAGGTCTGGCCGAAACTATTTTTATTGTTGGCCAGGACGGTCTGCATCGTATCGTAAACAGTCTTGTTCAGCGTGGAGGTGACCTGGTAGCCCTTGGTCGTCAACAGTTCTTCAGCTTGGGCCTCATAGGTCTGCGCCAAGGCGGCATTTTTGTTGTAGTCACTTTCGCTGTGGCCATCTGTCTGCGCGAGCTGCTTGGCTAGTACCTCGATTGCCTGATCATAGACCATGTTGTAAACGTAACTGTATTTCTGCGTCGCGCTGGTGGCACTTTGTTGCGGCAGAAAATCTTTTTTCAGGTCATAGGCCTTGGCTGCCGTGTATTGCTTCTTGGTGATCGAGCCGGCGCGGTACATCCGAAACAGCACTGTTTTCTGCCGATCGAGCCCATACGCGAGTTCCTTAGCGGGTTTCAGCGACCCTGTGATCGTGTAGGGGGTGTAAACCGAGGGACTTTGCGGCAGGCCGGCGATGTACGCCGCTTGCGGCAGGGTCAAATGCGCGGCATCGACGCCGAACAAGCCCTTGGCAGCGGTCTGGACCCCGGCGATGTTTTGACCCTTGTTGTTGCGGCCAAGCGTGGCGATGTTCAGGTATTCCTGCAGAATCTCCTGCTTGGAGAAATAGTGATTCAGGCGCAGGGCATACATGATCTCGATGGCCTTGCGCTTGAAGGTGGTCTCATTGCTGAGGTACTGCATTTTCACCACTTGCTGGGTCAGCGTTGAGCCACCGGTCTGACTGCCGATGCCGGTGACCTCGGAGACCAGCGCGCGGACCAGCGCCTTGGGAACGACGCCCGAATGTTGATAGAAGTTTTCGTCTTCGGTCGCGATGATCGCCTTTTGGACCCATGGCGACATTTTATCGATGCTGACGGTGTCGCGGATCAGGTCACTTTTCACATGACTGATCTCAACGTTTTTCGCCCAGTAAAGCGTCGTCGAGGCGCTGACGTTGTTGAGCGTCTTCGTCATCGCCGCCTTGGTCGGGACCGGCGTCTGGTCGATGATCGAGGCAAAATAGCCAGCCAGTAGCCCACCGGCAAAGCAGCCCCCGATAAAGAGCGCGCCGATAAAATAGTAGGCCAATGACTTGATCGTTTGCACCGTGATGTCCGCATACAGCGGCCATGTTTTTCGTGAAAAAGGCGGGAGGGATTGCGGCTGCCGCCGGGTCTTTTCCGACAGTCCTGCGACACGACGCTGCCACCAGGTCTGATTGGATCGTTTACGTTTCATGGATGGCTCCGATCTGAAAACAAAAAGGGACATGATGTTGCTCTATTATACCGTAAAAACAAAGCCGCCGGGAGTTTTCCTAGCAGGCCTTGTGGAACGCCCACGCGCCGGCTATATTAAAGCTAAGGACAATGGAGGACACGCGATGTATCGGACGATTTTATTTGATGTGGATGACACCATCTTGGATTTCAAGGCAGGGGAGCTGAAATGTCTCGCGCAGACTTTTCACGACTTCGACTTGCCGTACACGCCGGTGATCGAGCAGCGCTATCTCACCGTCAACGCCAATCTGTGGGCGGCTTATGAACGCCGCGAGATCAAGCGCAGCGAGATCTTCACCACCCGCTTCACGAAGGTATTTGCCCAGTTCCACTTGGCTGCGGACGGCATCCAGGCGGAAAAACACTATCACCGCTTGCTTGACCAAGAGGCAATCATTGGCCCGCGGGTCGCGGACACGCTGGATGCACTTGGCGATTATCAGCTGTATATCGTCTCAAACGGCATCGAGACTGTGCAGCGTGAGCGCTTGGCCAAGGCTGGTCTGCAGGATCATTTTCAAGATATTTTTGTGTCGGACACGATCGGGTCGCCCAAACCGACCATGGCTTTCTTTAACTATGTGGCGGCCCGCATTCCGCGCTTTGAGCCTGCGCAGACGCTGATTGTGGGGGACTCGCTGACCTCGGACATTCAAGGCGGGCGCAATGCGCATATCGACAGCGTGTGGTTCAACCCTGGGCTATTACCGAATCGGACCGCGATCACGCCGGTGTATCAGATCAGCGACTTCACGGACCTCACACAGATCGCGGCGCAGTGACGGGGAGTGTGGCGCGCACACGTTAGACAAAAAATCGGCCAACTGACAGCGGGGTATCTGCGTCAGTTGGCCGATTTTTGGTTGGTTTTGAAAAAGATCAGAAGCGGAAAAAAATGATTTGGGCTCTGCGTATCGTCCTATTTGTTTATGTGCACAAAGATTCGTCCGAATTTTTGTGCATGTTTAGATTTTTCATCGATTCTCACTTTTTTGAAAAAAGATCAGAATCGAAAATGAATATTTTGGGGCTAGGTACGACAAACACACCGGTCGACGTGTCTTTTCAGGCATGGCCAGTGTGTTTGCGTGATTTTAGATTAGGATACTGCGGGCGCCTTGCTTGTGGGGCTTGGCGCGATCAGATTTCAACGGCGACAGCGTGATCAAAGTTCGATACTTACTGCCGGACAACGGTGCGACTGAGGAACCGTCGCGCTGGTAGAACGGGTAGAACGATGGATCTGTGAAACACCCATTCACCTAATTTATGACACCACTGACTCGGGTGCCCTTCATAGCAGCTACTCTAGGTTTGCTCGAGGAATCCCTCCCCGCTGGGTCCGCCTGTCTCGGGGAAATCAGTTCGTGTGGCCACACCGAACACCCTTCCACTGTGCGATTACTATAGCACCGTGAAAACGGTTTTGTCAACTTTATTTATCGGCAATATAAACGCGAAATATGCACGTCACAAAGGGGTTTTGATAGATGTCCTGTCAACCACCGCTATATTTATTTCAAATAACTAAAGATTTGCCTTGACAGCTAGCAGATCACCCGAGTCGCAAGGTGCCATCCGCAAAAGAACGAGGGCCCTTCGCGGTTGTTAGGAGCAGTTGCCCGTCATCCGCAAAGCCTGTCAAGATGCCGGCCGTTTGAACGGTTCCCGTGGTCAAGATCACTTGGCGGCCGACCCATGCCGCGCGCTTGCGGTAGGCTGGCAAAATCGCAGCATCGGGCTGATTGAGATTGGCCAGCGCCGCCAGCCAATTTGCGGCGAGAAGCGGACGGAGATCAGATGCGGGAAGCGCGGTGAAGAGGCTTCCGGCAGGCACAGTGCTTTCCGGCTGCGTGGTCAGAGGGGCGAGGTTAAGGCCAACGCCGAGCACGACGGTGGGTGTTGGCGCCGCGACCAGCTGCGCTAAAATGCCGGCGATCTTGGCGTCGTCGAGTAGCACATCATTGACCCATTTCAGGCGCGGCGCTTGGCCGGTCATGGCTGTGATCGTCTGACACAGCGCGACGCCAGCGGCCGGTGTCAACAGTGCCGGTGCCGGCCGCCAATCGGCCAGCGGAATCGTGACAGTCAGATAGAGGCCACTTTGTTGCGGCGAGAGAAATTGATGGCCGCTGCGTCCGATGCCGGCTGTTTGCCCATTGGCGGTCAAGATAAATGGCGCACGGCGGCCGCTTGCCAGCAGGGCGGCGGCCACTTGGTTGGTCGAGCTGACACTATCATAGGTCAAGATCGGTAAGTGCTTGAGATGGGGCGGAAGGGCCGCCGTCACTTGGTGTGCAGAAAACATAAGTGCCTCTTTTCTCAGCGGTTGGCTGAATGTAAAAACCACCCGCACCGGCGTTTACCGGACGGGTGGCAGGGGCGGTCAGCGGTTATTTGACAAGCCGGCTGATCGCTTCGGCATAGATTGCCACAGCTTTGATGATGTCTTTGACCGGCATGTATTCGTTGGCCTGGTGCATCACGTTCTCCTGGCCTTCCATTTGTGCGCCAAACGCGACGCCACGCTTGATGATGCGGCCATAGGTGCCACCGCCGATCACTTGTTCATGCCCCGGCTTGCCAGTTTGCTCAGTGTAGACCGCAAGCAACGTCTGAACCAGCGGATCGTCCCCGGCAACATAATGCGGCGGCTGGGCATGGCCGTTGATCGTCACTTCCACGTCGTCTGGCGCCAGCGCGGTTTCGATCTGGTCGCGGATCTTATCGGCATCTGTGCCTTGCGGGTAGCGCACGTTGATGGCGATGGTCTGCGGGCCGTCCTGGGTAAAATTGAACAGATCAGGACTCGCGGTCAGCTCGCCCATGACTTTGTCCGTGTAGTTGATGCCCAGCCTGGACCCGCGCGAGTCGCTGTGCATCTTCGTGGCGATCGCCGTGAGATACGTTTTGCCAGCTGGATCAAACGGGTATGGGGCTAAAAATGTGGCCAGGAAGGTGGCGGCGTTGATGCCGTCTTTTGGCTCCTGGGCATGTGCCCCTTTGCCGGTCATGGTGATGGTCAAGCCACCGGCAACTGGCTGGGTGTTGACAGTCACGTTTTGGGCCGCGGCAAATTGCGCCAGTTCGTGCTCGAAGGTGCCGGGCAGGGTGCCGCTGATCGTCGCGGTCGCTTCTTGCGGCACCATGTTCACGCGCACGCCGGCTTCAAAGCGGTTCAAGGTCATGCTGGTCGGCGCTGGGGCCTGTTTGGCAAACGAGACAAGGAAGGTCGCGATGCCTTTTTCCCCATTGATGATCGGGAATTCAGCGTCTGGCGAAAAGCCGAAGTCTGGGGCCGGTTCTGTTTCCAGGTAGCGGTTGATGCCGACCCATTCCGATTCCTCGTCGGTGCCAATAATGAAATGAATTTTCTTATTGACGGGCAGGCCGAGGTCCTTGATCATCTTCAAGGCGTAATAGGCCGCGATGCTCGGGCCTTTGTCGTCTGAGGAACCACGGGCGTATAGCTTGCCGTCTTTGATCTCAGGCGAGAACGGATCGGTCTGCCAACCCGGACCCGCCGGCACGACATCCATGTGGCCGAACAGTCCGAAGATCTCGTCGCCGTCCCCATATTCTATGCGGCCGGCCACGTTATCGACGTTGAGGGTCTTGAATCCGTCGCGTTGCCCCAGCGCCAGCATCTGCTTGAGCGCCTCAGCCGGGCCAGGGCCCAGCGGTGCGGTGTCCGTCTTGTGTTCGACGTCGCGGACAGAGTCGATCTTCAGCAAGGTGAATAAGTCGCGCAATAGATCATCTTGGTAACCTTCTGCTTCTTTTTGCCAATCAATGGTCATATGACATCCCGCTTTCTGTGGTTGATTGGTTTAACCATATCATATCGGCCTAAGCCGCGCCTAGCGAAAACGCTTGGAAGGCGGTGGCTGGCACGGAAACGCTGAAAATAGGGCGCAGGTGCCCTCGGAGTCCGTGGAAGGGCTAAAAACGGCTTTGGGGGGCGGCCGGCCAGTGGGTTTCTCTTTTTAAATAGAAGAGATCGGCAAATTTGTGAGCCGTTGCCTGTTGAGGAGCAACTGGTGCCTGTTTTTTCCAGCCGGCCAACTGGTGTAAGATAAGGACGCAAGCTTGCAGGACACGCGGCGGCCGGGAACAATCGCCGCGTGGTCAGCAGAAATAGCGAGTTGCGGCGGTCATGCCGCGATGAAAGGAGCGCTGATCATGGCAGAACAAGAACATCAGACGTTTGATCTGATTCAGGAGATCACGTTGAATGATGGCACCCGTTACTATGAACTCGGCAACATCATGATGAATGGCCGCGCGGAAAAAGCGGCGATCAAGGGGCTGATCAAGCAGGTCCGGATCTTACAACTAAACATCCCACATTCCAATCCGGTTCAGATCTATGAAAATTACGTCAATGACACGTATGAATTTCCGCCGTTTGAGCTGACCACTTGGGAGGTCTGGGCCAAGCCTGAAGGAAAAATCAGGGACGCCTTTGATGAGATCTTGAAGCAAAATCATATCGGCTAACGGAGGGGCGCCATGCGCAAACAATGGCTCAAGTGGCTACTTCCGGTGTTGGCCTTCATCGTCGCGTTTGGATTAGGTCGGCTGGATAGTCGCCTGTATCGCCAGCCGATCGGGCAGGTGACCGCGGTGAAAACGGTCAAAAGTGTGAAGACGGTCGACAATTTTGATAATCAAGATCGCACCACCACGCAACAAGCGACGGTGCGCTTTTTGAATACCAGCCGGCGCGGGCAGACCACGACGATCACCAATCAATATACGTATAGCGGAACGGTCGACAGTCCGCTGCGGCGCGGGACCCAACTGTTTTTGACCAATAGCGGCGGCCCATGGCGATTGTCCAATTTTAAGCGGGATGCGATCGTCTTGGCGCTGGCCGCCTTCACCTTGGTGCTGCTGATGCTGATCGTACGTAAGCGCATCTGGCTCATCAGCGCCAGCATTGCGGTGAACGCCATCTTGTTCACGCTGGCGACCCACATTCAAACGGATGCCAGCCGGCCGCTGGTTTGGGCCCTGTTCAGCGGCCTGGCGATCGTGTTTGCGGTGGTGACGGCTTTATTCGTGGTCGGCTGGCGGCCTGTTTGCGCGGTGGTCGTCGGGGGCACTGTCGGGGCAACGGCGCTGGCGGTGGGCTTGGGCTACGCAATCTTCGCGCTGACCGGTTATCGGGACCTCCATCTTGAGGCGGTCAAATATGTGACGCAATCGCCGCAACTCTTGTTTTTCATTCAGATCGTGATCGGGTCGTTGGGCGCTGTGCTCGATGAATGTAGCGATATCGCGATCTCGATCATGCAACTGGATGGGTCGGGCAAGAAACGCTTCAACGCGGGGATGGCGATCGGGCGCAACGTGATGGGGCCACTGATCACTGTATTGTTCATGATTTTTATCGCTGAGACCTTTGCGGAGGCTGTTTTGTGGCTGCGCAATGGCAACGCGATCGACCAGACCATCAGTTGGGTGATGGGGCTCGGGTTTGCGCAATCCTTGATCTCAGGCTTTGGCATCGTCATCGCGATTCCGCTGACGTCCTTACTTGCGACTTTGGCCGGAAAAAAGGAGGTGGCGGCATGACGACACTTTCTGCACTGGCTTTGACGCTGCTGGTTTTGATGCTGGCGGTAGGCGGCAAACAGGGCCTCAGCGATGCCTTTGCGCTATTGCTGAATGCTGGGCTGATGATCTTGGCCGTGATTTTGATTGCCGGTGGCTTTGCGCCGCTGGCCGTGGCGGCGGTGATTGGGCTGATCGTGCTGGCGGTCACCATCTTTTTATCCACCACGGATATGAATGTCGCGGGACCGGCGTTTGTGGCCTCGCTGTTAGTGATGACAGGGGTGATCGCGGTGGTCGTGGTCGGCGTGTTGTTCAGTCACACAGGCGGCTTTGGTGCTGAGGATACCGAGGACCTGGAAGGCTTTTCGTTGACGGTCGGTGTCTCTTTTCAGCAAGTCCTGATCGCCACGGGCTTGCTGTCGACGCTGGGCGCGATCGCCGAGGCAGCGACTGCGGTTGCGGCGGGTTTGATCGAGCTCGGGGATAATGCCACTGCAGCCGGCCGGCAAGATATCGCCCAGGCGATCATTGGGACGGCGCTTAATACGCTGTTCTTCGGTTTTTTCGGCGGCTTTTCCGCCCTGTTCATCTGGTTTGCCAAACTGCGCTATCCATTCTGGGAGGTCCTCAACGACCAGATCTTTGCCGGTGAGCTGATTCAGGTCCTGTTTTCAGTGATCGCGGTGGCGGCGACAGTGCCAATGACGATGTGGGTGGTCGGCCGGCGCCACAGAGAGAAGGGGTAAGATGAATTTTTTCATTGCGGATACGCATTTTTTCCACGTCGATCTGCTCGGCCAAAATGATTTCGCGCCGCGCTTGTTTGACTCAGTCGAGGCGATGGACGAGGCGCTGATTGCGGCGTGGAACGCGCGGGTCGATGATAACGATGTCGTCTATCATCTTGGCGACATTGCGATGAATCCCGAAGCCATGCCCAGCGATGGTGACGTGGCGGCGCTTCTGACGCGGCTGAATGGGCGCATCGTGTTCATCAAGGGCAATCACGATTACAACAGCCGCTTCAAGTACCTGGCCGCGCATGATCCCGGGTGGCATGGGCAGCCGCGGTACGAGTTCCACGAGGTCGGCACGATCATCAAGGATGACCACACGCAGTTCATCATGACGCATTATCCACTGATGCTCGGCATCACCAGCCAGACATTGAATCTCCATGGTCACATTCACCACAGCATGGTGCCGCTCGCCGAAAACATCAACGTTGGGGTCGATGCCCCGGAGCGTGACCTATTGGCAGATCCGCCGGCTTGGGGGAGCCCTTTGATTGCTTTGGAGATCCATGAGATTTTCAAAGCCAAGCGGCGCGTTTTGACAAAAATGAAAGAAAAATAATATTCACATTGATTTCTCATCTTATTCCCGTTACACTGTTCCTAACGGGGGTAGGGGAATGGAAACGCAGGATCAAACAAAATTGCAGCAGTTGCGCCGCGATGTGCTTGCGGCCTGTCCAAATGAGGCGGCGGCGCGCATCAACGCCCTGCTGGTGCTGGGCTTTCGCAAGATCACAGCTGGCAACTTTTCATCGGATTATTTTCAGTTCAGCTTTTGGCCACAGCTTTTGCCGTATCTCAGCGAGCCGGATCAGCCTGCGTTAGCCGCACGTTTCCGTGACTGGATCGTGTGAGGCGGCCGGCTGGTCCGGTTTTTTGGTGCGGGCGAAGGGGAGGCGGCGCACAACGATTGGGCACAGCGGGCCGTCCACCCTATTCAGTCGGGCGCCGGCCCGCATGGTGGAAACATCTAGGCAGCTCATGCACTCGGTGGCTAGGAGCACCACCAAGCACCTGAGCTGACCTAGCTGTTCCACCATCCCGCGGGCCGTAGCACCTTCCGAAAATTTGCGCGATTTGCGCTGCTTCGTTACAATAACTGGGAAGTGTCGCGAAAGGAGACCATCGATGGCAGAACAAAAAAATAGCCGCTCACTCAGCGACCAGATCGAGCAGGCGACGGCGCCTGGCGAGCCATTGCGGGTGGTGCAACTGACGCCGGACCTGATCACGATCGACCAGCGGCGCTACCGCATCGAAGTGGATCACAAGCAAGCCTTTGAGCGCGAACGCCTCAGCGAGCGGTATAACGAGATTCTCGATAAATACGATTACGTCGTCGGCGACTGGGGTTACGATCAATTGCGGCTTCGCGGTTTTTACCGAGCGGACGACCCGCGTGCGCCCAAAGATCAGTTGATCTCAACGCTCGAGGATTACCTCTATGAATATTGCAACTTTGGCTGTGCCTATTTCGTGCTGGCCAGGCTCGATGCGCCGGCCGTGAAGCCGCCGCGGCGCCGCACACGAGGCTCACGCGCTGGCAAAAATGGTGCGGAGACCCGCGACACGCGACCGGCCAAACCCTACACGGAGCAAAAGGTGCATGCCGTCGACCCGAAAGGCAAGCACGTTCAAAGCCGCGGCGGTGGCCATCACCGGCGCTTCACCATTCGCCAGCGCGATGATCAAGACGGAAAGAAGCAGGACTGATAAGTGACATATAAAGGCTACATGATTGATCTAGACGGCACCGTGTATCGCGGCCGGGAACGAATTCCCGAGGCGCGGGATTTCATCTTGCGTCTGCAAGCGAAACATCTGCCGTTTCTTTTTCTCACCAATAACACGACCAAGTCGCCGCAAGATGTCTGCCGGAACCTGGCGGCCAACCACGATATTTTTGCCGAACCCAGCCAAGTCTATACGCCATCTTTGGCCACGGCGGCCTGGATCCAGGAACAAAACGGAGGCGATGCGCGCGGCAAGACGGTGTATGTGATCGGGGAGCTCGGGTTGAAGCAGGCGCTGCTGGACATTGGGCTGACCTTCAATGAGGTCGATCCCGATTATGTGGTGGTCGGGCTGGATTATGATGTCACATACCACAAATTTGAGCTTGCGACATTGGCCATTCAGCGCGGGGCATTTTTCATCGGGACGAACGCGGATACCAATTTGCCAAACGAGCGCGGCCATGTGCCAGGCGCGGGCTCTGTGATCGCCTTGGTCGAACGGGCAACGCAGCAAAAGGCGTTTTATATTGGCAAACCAGAGGCGATCATTATGCGCCAGGGCCTACGCCGGATGCAGTTGAACAAAGAGGACGTGGTGATGGTCGGCGACAACTACCACACGGATATCATGGCAGGCATCAACGCGGGCATCGATACCTTGTTGGTTTACACCGGCATCTCGACCAAGGCGGAAGTGGCCGAGGAAAAAGTACAACCGACGCATCAGATCGATTCGCTGGCGGACTGGGAGGTCTGAGTATGACGCGTCTTTGGCCCTGGAAGCTGGGGAGTTGGCTGGCGGTGATCAGTGGGGCGGTGGTGCTGACGCTGCTTTTGTCGTTTCCGCTGTACGCCTTTTTCATGCAGGTGGAGGATCTACCGGCGATCGCGGCCATGCCAGCGGGGCAGCTTTTTCGCAATTATGCCATCTTGATGCTGTATCTTTGCGTGCCCGGGGTCAGTCCGTTGCGTCTGCCCGATTTTCCAGTTTCAGCCAGTGGCGCGCAGCATTTTGCCGATGTGAAAAATCTGTTTCTGCTTGCCCTTGTGATCTTTATTTTGACCTCGCCTGTGCTGGTCCATTTTCTGCGGCGACTTAGCCAGAGACATGAGCGCTGGCGCCTGGTGCGCGGGGCACAGGTCGGCGCAGTGGTGCCGATCGTGCTGTTGGGGCTGATGGCGGTGAATTTCGACACGGTCTTCATCACGTTTCACAAATTGCTGTTCCGCAATGACGACTGGCTGTTTGATCCGGCCACCGATCCGATCATCAATGTTTTGCCTGAGGATTTCTTTGCGGCCTGTTTTGGGCTGGCGCTCCTGCTGTTTGAGGCAGCGATGATCTGGGCAATCTGGCGGGGCCGCCAAGACGCCCGGCGCAATTGAACAGAAAAAATAGCACCCGCAACCTCATTTTGAGAGCTTGCGGGTGCTTTTGTGTGCCGGTCATTCGGCTGTGGGCTTGCGGTTGCGTAGCGCTGTGATGAGGACTGGAACAAGTGAAATGGCGATGATGCCGATGACGACCAGGGAAAAATGGGCCTTCACGAATGGCTGGTTGCCGAAGAAAAAGCCGGCGATGCAGCACATGGTCACCCAGAGGAAGCCCCCGAGAAGATTGTAGTGGATGAATTTTCGATAATTCATCCGCGAGCCGCCGGAAACGAATGGGGCGAAGGTGCGAATCAGCGGGATGAACCGTGCGATCGCGATCGTCTTGCCCCCGTGTTTATTGAAAAATGCCTCCGCCTGGCCGAGCTTCTCCTGATTGATCAGGCGGCCAAAGCGCGAGCTATTGCTGGCGGCGAGCCCGAGGTGTCGGCCAATCTCGTAATTGACCGTATCGCCGAGCACCGCCGCCGCCAAGAAGATCGCAAACAACAGCCAGACGTTGAGGTGATATGCTTCATTTGCTGCCAGCGCGCATGCCGCAAAGAGTAGCGAATCGCCAGGCAGAAACGGAAAGATCACGATACCGGTCTCGATGAAGATCATCACGAACAAGATCAGGTAGGTCCAGTTGCCAAAACTGTTGATGATGGTGATCAGGTGTTCGTCGATGTGCAAAATAAAATCGATCAGTTGGGGCATGAGGCCCTCCTTTGAGAACGTGTTAAAGCAAGTATACCGAAGCCCCGTGGGTGAACCGCATAAGAAACGGTAAAGTTATCAGTAATTGTCGTCTTCCAATTCGGGATGGGAATGCGCCAAGCGGCTGGCCGAGGCCGCCGCGATCGCCCCGACTATATCATCGAGGAAGGTGTGAATGATGCCAGGCTCATGGGCGTTGAGCTTTGCCAAGATGCCCGGTTTGACCCGGTCGATGTAGCCATAGTTGGTGAAGCCGATCGAACCATAGACGTTGACGATGGAAAAAGCGAGAATCTCATCGCAGCCATACAGCCCTTCATCTTCGGCAATGATGTTTTGCAGCGGCTGCTCAAGCGTGCCAGCTTCGGCCGCCTTGTCCAGCGCGATGCCGGTCATCACCGCATTTTGGACCTCGCGTTTATGCAAGACGATCCGCACATTTTCCGTGGCAGCTTCGAGGGTGAGACCCGGGATGAATTTTGCCTGTAAAAACATGACCAGTTCGCCGATTGCCGGGAGTTCGACCCCGCGCTCTTTCAGCATTGCGATCGTGTGCGCATAAAGCCGTGCCTCATTCGTCTCGACTTTTTCCCGTGCGGCTTGGCGTGCGGCCTTTTCTTGCGCCTTGTTGTCGTTGTCCATGACCATCCTTCTTCCTATTAATGATAGAGTTGTGTGCTGTGGAGGGCCTGACGCCGCTCCGGATACAGAAAACTCAGGGTCTCATTGACCGCAGTCGGCGCCTCACCGAACCCACTGGCGATCAATTTTACCTTGCCAGGATAAGTGACCGCATCGCCCACGGCAAAAATGCCAGGGGTGGAGGTTTGCATCTGCGAGGTGACCACGATCTCGTTGTGCTCGAGGGTCAGGGGCCAGTTGCGCAGCTGCCGATTTTCGCTCATAAAGCCGTAGTTGACGAGCAGGCGGTCGACGTTCAGCGTGCGGGTCTCATCCCCGCGGACTTGGTCAAGGGTGACATCCAGGCGCGGACCGTTGGCGGTGACACCTTGAATCAGAAATGGCGTGTGCAGCTGAACGGTGGAGTGATGGAGCTCATCCACGCTGGATTCCAGCCCGCGGAACTGGTCGCGGCGATGGATCAAATGCACGCTTTTTGCGATCGGCGCCAGAGCCAGTGCCCAATCGATCGCGGAGTCGCCGCCACCTGCGATCGCAACATCGAGGCCCTTGAAGCTGTCGAGGTCGCGCACATAATAGAAAAGCTTTGTCCCCTCCAGTGCCGGGTCGTAGGGGCAGGCGAGTTTTCGCGGCGTGAAGGCCCCGCCGCCAGTTGCGATGATCACGCTTTTTGTGTGAAAAATACCATTCGTCGTCCCCAGCAAAAAGGTGCCATCGGGCTGCGGGTCAATTGTTTGCACATTGGTTGCGGTCTTGATCGTCGGGTGAAAATGGGCGGCTTGTTGCTCGAGTTGGGCGACTAGCTCTTGGCCGCTGATGCCGGTAAAGCCGCCGATGTCGTATAGAATTTTCGCTGGATACAAGTTGCCAGTCTGACCGCCCAGTTCACTCAGGCTTTCCAGCAGCAGGACGTCGGCGCTGTGCAGTCCCGCATAAAAAGCGGCGAACATGCCAACCGGGCCGCCGCCGATGACCGCGATCTCGTACAAGTGCTGACGCTCCGGTTCGTGGTTTGTGTCGTGGTTAGCAGGATAGTTCGTTTGGTTTTTCGGTTGATGGCTCATTTCGTTCATGTGCGTTCTCCGTTTCTGTTCAATCGCTGTCTTCTATCATCATAGTGGCACATCGGCCAACGCACAACCGGAACTAAGACAAATGGGTGCAGCCGACTTTGATGCGAGACGTTCTTTACTATTGTACGCCGTTTTATGCGACTGGTCAGGCAAGGGAGTCGGTGGTCTAAACGAAATGGCGTGGGCCAAGCGACAGACGCATCTTTGCGAGGTGACTCCGGTAGCCCCGGTCCGCGCGCACTTGATATAACCCACAGACCAACATCTCCCTGTGCGTGGCGCTTCGCCTAGTATTTGAAAGCGGTATTAGGTAAAATGGTTGAGAAATACGAGGAGGCAATCATGACATATCCACAATTAGAACTTGAAAACTTTTCCGGGCCAAAAGCCGTGATCGACACGACGATGGGCACGATCACGGTGGCCCTTTTTCCGGCGCAGGCGCCAAAAGCCGTTGAGAATTTCATCGGCTTGGCCAACAAAGGCTACTATGACGGGGGCACGTTCCACCGTGTGATTCCAGACTTCATGATTCAAGGCGGCGACCCGACTGGCACAGGGGCCGGCGGTGAGAGCATCTGGGGGGACGCCTTTGAGGATGAATTTTCCGCAGAGCTCTTCAATCTTCGGGGTGCGCTGTCGATGGCAAACGCCGGACCAAACACAAATGGCAGTCAATTTTTCATTGTCACCAATGAACATCTGAATCCGAGCATGGCCTCGCAGTTGCCAGCGGCCGGGTACCCACAAGCGGCGACCGATGCCTATCAGCAGGGCGGGACCCCGTGGCTCGATGGCCGCCACACCGTTTTCGGCCACGTTCTTGAGGGCATGTCTGTCGTTGACGCGATCAGCAAAGTCAAAACAACGAACGACAAGCCGGAGACACCGGTAACGATCAACCACGTGACAATCGAGGAGGCCAAATAGATGTTAGGAGCGATCGAAGCTGGCGGGACTAAATTTGTGTTGGCCGTTTCCGAGGATGGACTGACGGTTGAACACCGCGTCAGCATCAAGACCACGACCCCGGAAGAGACGATGGCCCAAGTCTTCGCCTATTTTGACAAGTACCCTGTGACTGCATTGGGGCTCGCATCGTTTGGCCCACTGAATGTCAACGTTCGCAGTGAGAGCTATGGCAGCATTACCAACACGCCCAAGTTGCCATGGCGCCACTATGACATTTTAGGCGACATGAAGGCCCATTATCCGGAGGTGAAGTTTGCCTTCACCACGGATGTCAACGCGGCGGCGTATGGCGAATTGAAAGCCGGCGCGGCAAAAGGCGTCCAGGATGTCGTTTACTGGACGGTCGGGACTGGTATTGGCGCTGGCATTGTCTCAAATGGCAAATTGTTGCAAGGGTACAGTCATCCTGAAGCAGGCCATATGCTGGTGCGCCGAGATCCGCGCGATGAGTTCGCCGGCTTTTGCCCGTATCACCATGACTGCCTCGAGGGATTGGCGGCAGGCCCGGCAATCGAGCAGCGATTTGGCAAGCCGGCAATCGAACTCGCGCCTGATCATGTGGCGTGGGAGATCGAGGCGAATTACCTCGCCCAGGCCTGCATGAACGTCACGCTCACAGTTGCACCGGAGCGCATCGTTTTTGGCGGCGGCGTGATGCATCAACCGCAACTGTTCCCAATGATTCGTGAGGCCTTCCAGGAAAAAATCGCAGATTACGTTGAGTATCCGGCACTGGACGATTATATTGTGCCAATCGCATTGAAGGATGACGCCGGGGTCATCGGTGCCTTCATGCTGGCAAAAGAAGCCTAGTTTCATCGGCCCTCGCTTTACGGTATACTGGTCATGAAAACCTGCACCACAGAATGAAGGGTCATTATGAACTATCGCATTGGGGATATCCTCACTGGCAAGGTGACGGGGATTCAGCCATATGGGGTGTTTGTTCTATTGAACGAACATGATCAAGGGCTGATCCACATCTCGGAATGTCAGCACGGATACGTCAAGGCGCTCAGCGACCTTTTCAAAGTGGGGCAACGGGTGACAGTTGTGATCTTAGATATCGATGAATATTCAGGTAAGATCAGTCTCTCACTGCGGGCCTTGCAGCCTGCACCCGATCTGACTCCGTTTCGTCGCCGCAAACATTTTTGGACGACACGCAAGGTTCATACCGGGTTTGCCCCGATCGCGGCGCGCCTGCCGGGATGGGTCGATGAGTACCTCAAACGAATGAACAAGAATGCGGCCGAGTGATCGGTCGTATTTTTGTGGATGATGCGGCTTGAATGGACGACTTTGTTCGCGATTTGGTCTAATTATTATGCATTGACGTTTACTCATCGCAAGAGCATTCGGAGAACACAACTTTTGCTCAGTTTTGGCATTTTCTTATTGACTCATGCGGCTTCTGGCTGGTAAGATACTTGTTGTTGTCAACGCGACCACAGCCATTACGGCAGCGCTTGAATATGAAAGA
This sequence comes from Lacticaseibacillus yichunensis, assembly GCF_003946405.1. Lineage (GTDB taxonomy): Bacteria > Bacillota > Bacilli > Lactobacillales > Lactobacillaceae > Lacticaseibacillus > Lacticaseibacillus yichunensis. The sequence continues at coordinate 91,425 of NZ_RHOG01000008.1, forward strand.
AAAGAATAATTATTCACTTCTAGATTATTGTTGACAGCGAACCGACCAAAAGATATACTGTTAAAGTTGTCTTTTGGACAAGTCGTCCTTTGAAAACTGAACAAAGTTTCGTAAATGTGTAGGTGATTCGGCCTTAATTGGTCGGAGAATTAAACATGAGCGAAGTCAATTCGCTAGTAACAACAAATCGAGCTATTCAAACGGCTCATTATATGAGAG
>NZ_RHOG01000009.1 GCF_003946405.1 Lacticaseibacillus yichunensis
CGATAAACCATGGATAAAACCTCCGAGTGAATTTCGTAAATGCACGGGAAATGTCTGAAAACCGGAATTTCGTATGCATTTATTATATGACAGTAATGACCTAAAATCACTAGTATCAAATGCTACACGTTTTTGAACAGCCACTAATTATTTTTAAAAACAAGGAGCGATTCTCAATGAAAGCAGCAATTCTTCAACCAAATGCCAATGCGCCCGTCTATGCAACCAGTCCAGAGGTGCAGGCACAACCGGGCGAAACGGTGGTGTCCGTCTTGGCCAGCGCCGTCAGCACAGTCACGCGTGCCCGGGCGGCCGGCACGCATTATTCGACCAGCGCGCCGACTGCGCCGCTAATTCCCGGAATGGACGGGGTCGGCCGCACGCCAGATGGCCAGCTGGTGTATTTCATGAGTGAAAATGGGGCCTTGGCTGAACAGGTCGCGGTGCCGGCGCAACGGTTGATCGCCCTGCCCGCCCAAGCCGACACAACGCGCATTGCCGCGAGCATGAATCCCGCTATGGCCAGTTGGATGGCGTTGACCACCCGGCTGGACCAGTCCATTGAAGGCGCCAGCGTGTTGATTCTCGGCGCCACAGGGCAAGCCGGCCGCGCCGCCATTCAGATCTCCCGACACTTCGGAGCACAATCGATACTCGCAGCTGGCCGCAATGCCGACGTACTCGCCACGCTACCTGCGCTTGGTGCCACGCAGACGCTTCAGCTGGAAACACCGGTCAGCGATGAGGTACAGGAGACGCTGTCGCAGGTCGATGTGGTCCTCGATTTTCTCTGGGGGACGCCTGCCCAAACGCTGATGTCGACGTTGCTCACCCACCGCGCGAGCCACGCGCCGCTGACCTGGCTCGAGATCGGCAGCATCGCCGGCCAGACGCTGGCCTTACCTGCCGTCGCCTTGCGCAGTCGCGACTTCACGGTGCGGGGCAGCGGCATCGGCTCTGTCGGCTTGCGCGATTATCTGAAGGAATTGCCGCGCCTTGCCGCCTACCTGACCAGTGGCGAGTTTTTGCCAGGCGAGGTCAATGTGCAGCCGCTCAACGACGTGCAGGCCACCTGGCAGGACACAACACACGGCCGGCTGGTCTACCTGCCGGAAAAATAAATAGTGGCTCCCCCACACGCAGCCGCCTGCCCCAATGCGCAGTCGGGCGCCGCCGAGTAGAGGTGGGAAATGTCGTCGTCCTTCGCACTTAATGGCCAAGTGCGCCATCAACCACTCAGGCCGCGCTACCTGGCCACCCCTAAACGCTCGGGCGCTGCACCCGACAAAAAAGGCCCGACGCTGCCGCCGGGCCCGATCACATTCAGCTCATTACTTCAGAAGTCGTTCGATATCCAAGGTGGTATCCACCCAGCTGTCGTCATAGAACCCAGCTTCATGGGACACCAGCAAGATTGCGCCGGGGTAGGCCTGCAGGGCCTCCGCCAGCGCATTTTTTGTATCCTCATCCAAGTGATTGGTCGGCTCATCCATGATCAGCACGTTGGTCTGTTGCAACATGAGGTCCGCGAGCTTCACTTTGCTTTGCTCACCACCTGACAACATGACCAGCGGCTTGTCCATTTCCTCGCGGGTCAGCGCCGTGCGCGCCATCACCTGACGAAGCGGGCGCTGAGACAGGGCCGGATACTTGGCCATCAAAAATTGCAGCGGGGTCTGTTTTGGCACGGGCCAGTTCAACTCCTGCTCAAAGTAGCCGAACACGACATTTTCGTTGATGGCCACATCCCCAGCCAAGGGCGGCAGCTGACCGAGAATGCTTTTCAGCAGGGTCGACTTACCGATTCCGTTGAATCCTTCAAGCGCGATGACTTGATCCTTGCTGACGGAAAAATTGATTGCGGGTAAAAGCGGCTTCTCATACCCGACCACCAGATCGTTGACGTCGATCAGGATGCGGCTTTGCACATCGAGATACGGAAACTCGAGATGGGCATGCGCCCGGTTGCCCGGCGGCGTGAGTTTGGTCATCCGCGCGAGCTGTTTTTCCCGGCTCTTGGCCATTGTGGAGCGCGTGCCGGCCTTGAACTTACGGATAAAGGCCTCCTGCTTCTTGATCTCGGTCTGCTGCTTTTCGTAGGCCTTCATGTAGGTGTCGTGATCCGCCTGTTTTTGCCGCATCGCCTGCTTGAGCGTGCCAGTGTACTTGGTGATCGTGCCGAATTCGATGTCGAGAATCGCGTTGGTCACGTCTTGGAGAAAATCGTAATCATGGGAAATGACAATGAACGCGCCATCGAAATCCTGCAGCCAGCCGGTCAGCCATTCGATGTGACTGACATCGAGGTAGTTGGTTGGCTCATCCAGCAGGAGCATCGCCGGTTTTTCCAGCAACAGCTTGGCCAAAATAATTTTCGACCGCTGGCCACCTGAAAGCGCGTCGACCGGATGATCGAGGCCGATCGCATCGATGCCCAGGCCACTGGCGACGGTCTCGATCTTGGTATCTACGTCGTAAAACTCGGCGGCTTCGAGTTGTTCCTGCAACTCGCCGGCCTTGGCCAGCAGCTCGTCATCCGGCGTTTCGGCGTAATCGTTGTAGATCTGCGTCATCTTCGCATTTTTCGCGTAGAGGTCCGCGTAGGCCGTGCGCAAAAATTCCATGATCGTCTGGCCCGGCTTGAGGTTCACATATTGATCGAGGTAGCCCACGTGCAGGTGCTTTTGCCAAACGATCGTCCCGGCGTCGGGCTCCAGCGCGCCGGTCAGGATCTTGATCAGGGTACTTTTACCCACCCCATTTTGGCCGATCACCCCCAAGTGGTCTTCGATATTCACTTGAAAACTGGCATCCTGGTAAAGCTGTTTGTCCAGGAACCGCTGGGAAAGACCCGTTACGGTCAGCACACTCATCGGGGCTGCCTCCTTCGTTTATTTTCTGAAAATCAATGATATTAAGGCTAGCACAGCGAGGCGGTTTTTGCAATGAAGGCGCCCGGCTACAGCTGAACAACGTCATAAGCGATCCTACGGCCGGGTGGGCGCCGACCAGGAATTGGCTGGAACGCTCCCAAGCAACTTTGAGCCCGCACAGGTCGCGGTCTCAAAGCTTGCTTTCGGTGTAAGCGGCACAGCCGCTAACACCGACGAGGGGGCTGAGCCATTCCTGGCCGGCGCCCACCCTCACATCCAGCACTCGAGTCATAAATATGCTGACCCAAGCTTAATCAATTCAACAGCCCAACAAAGCAGAGCTGTCAACCCCAGCTTCCCCAAAGCGCAGCGTGTAGTCTTAACTAGTCCTCCTCTAACTGTGCCTTCCAGGCCATTCATTCTGTGGTTCTGCTTCCACCGCGTCTATCGAAGCCTTGGTCAGTATCTGGGGAGGATGCCATAAACAAACACCTAAAAAAACCGAAAATCGTAAAGTCCGTGCTCTTTGTTGAACAAGAGACATCACAGAATAGAACGCAAGCCCACCCACGGGGCCGACACATCGTTGCTCCTGAGCCAAGTCAAATTCCTTGCGTTTTTCCCTGAAGCAAGTACGCTTAAGATAACAAATCAAAGGAGTTGATCTGAATGGCGATCATCGATTCACGACTCACGCATGGCCTGATCGGGTTTGCGATCGGCGACGCACTTGGATTGCCGGTCAAGGGGCAGTCCCTGGCGGCGCTTGCGGCGGATCCCGTGGCGACGATGCGGGGGTATGGCCACTTCGATCTGCCGGCCGGGTATTATTCGGATGAGACCTCGCTCATGCGGGCCAGTCTGGCGTCGTTGAGCCGCGGCTTTGACCCGGCCGACCTGTTGGCGACGTATCAGCATTGGTATCACGACCGCGAGTACGCACCTTATACCGGACCAGTTTTTGAAGTGTGGCCCAGTGTCCGCGCCGCTGTTGAAAATGGGGCGCCGCAGGTCAACACGGCGGCGGATCCGGGTGGGCTGGTGCGCGTGCTGCCACTGGCGTATTTTCTCTATCAGGAAAATGGGCCGGATCTTTTCGGCAACGCGGACGCCATGCAAAAATTACAGGCGTTCTTGGCCGTGACCAGTCCGGACCCCGCCAACCTCATCGCCGCAAGTATCTATGCCCAGGCAGCGCTGTATCTGCTGAGCGACATGACGATCGCCGCTGCTTTGCCGCAAGCCTTGCAGCGGGCGCTGACCTATTTTGCCGATGTCCCCGAGGCGCTCGATTTTCAAGTGCTGACCCAACTTGATGCCCGGCGTGCGCAAACGATGGCCGAGGCGGCACCCACCCCGCGCAATGTGTTGGGCGTCGTCTGGTTTGCGCTGGGCAGCACCAGTGATTACCGCGAGGCGACGCTGACTGCGGTCAATTTGGGCGGCACCACAGATGCGACGGGCGCGCTGACTGGCGGGCTCGCGGGGCTCGGCTATGGCTACACGAAGATTCCGCATCGCTGGTGCCTGACGCTGGTCAAATACAGTGAGATCGTCGATGACATTAATGAGGCCGAAGCCAGCGGGCATTTTCCGACTTACGGCGACGACTGAAGGCGGCGACCACTGATCGCAGCAACGCGCAAAAACGGCAGGACACCGGCCTTCTCACGCGACAAAGGCTGACGCACGGGCCTTCTCACGCGAAAACGCCAGTCGCGGCCCCCGCGACAGCACCCGCCGGATCCCCGCGCACATCGCGGTCCGACCCCCGCAGGACTGCCGCCTGCCGCAGCCGCCTCATCGCACACGTGACTATATAATAGAAGAAATATCAGCACCCACTGTCTATTTTTCCCGTCATCCTTGCTGTGATGCTAGTCGCGGAGCCCTTGCTTGTGTTATGCTAGGGAAAATTAGATGCAAGAAGGTGTGACCGTGGCGGATCGACCAACAGGGGATACACGCGCGACCAATTCGCACAAAAAAGCTTCAAAGATGAACGAAACAGTGAAATGGTTGCTCGAGATGGTCGTGATCATCTTGGTGGTGCTGGTGGGCACCAAGCTGCTCATGAATCACGTGGTCTCAAAAGATGTGGTGCAGGGCACCTCGATGCAGCCGACGCTGGAAAATGGCGACCGCCTGTACTCGTTGCGCAACAAGAGCATCCATCGCAATGATATCGTGGTCATCGATGCCCCGGATCAGCCGGGCCAGCTGTACATCAAGCGCGTGATCGGGATGCCGGGCGACACGGTGGCGGTCCAGGACGACAAGCTGTACATCAACGGCAAGGAGACCAAGGAGCCCTACCTCAAGGCGAGCTTCATGAAACAGGAGATGAAGACCTATGCCGCGCAACAGGGCATCGATCTCAATTCGCTGAAGTTCACGTATGACTTTGACATCGCGACGCTGCCGAGCACCAAGTCGAAAACGGTCCCCAAGGGCTCCTACTTCGTGATGGGCGATAATCGTCTGGTGTCGCATGACGGGCGCGATTTTGGCTTTATCAAAAAGAGTAAGGTCCAATCGGTCGTGGTCTGGCGCTACTGGCCGCTGAATAAAATGAAGATCTTCTGATTGTTACCAAAGAGCTGAGGCATGCGAGTCTCGGCTCTTTTTTTGTACGTTGGCCGCCGCCACGTTTTTGTTTGCCCCCCTAACAATTTTGTCAGCTCGGCGCAAAATCTGTGGACATCCCTGTTGCCTCTGTCATACTTGAGGCATCTATGAAGGAGGCATCAGGGTATGCAACCAGCCATCAAGTTGTCACATGTGCAAAAATCTTTCGGGGCCAAAACGGTCCTCAAAGATGTCAGTTTTGCGATCGATCCGGGCACCATTGTGGGGTACATTGGGCCAAACGGAGCCGGCAAAAGCACCACGGTCAAGATCATCTTGGGGCTGCTTCGCCAAGACGCCGGCACGATCGAGATCAACGGCCAGCCGCTGCGCGAGGACGACAACGACTACAAGCGCCACATCGGTTACGTCCCGGAAGCCGTCGATGTGTTCGATGCCCTGACCGCCCGGGAATACCTCACGCTGATCGGCCAGCTGTACGGCCTCGACGAAGCGGTCGCCGGGGAAAAAGCGGAACAGCTGGCCGCGATCGTCGGCCTCGCCCCGGCCTTTGACCGCCGCATCACCTCGTATTCCAAGGGCATGCGCCAGCTGGTGTTGATCATTGCCAGCCTGTTGCATGACCCCGACATCCTGTTTTGGGACGAGCCGCTTAACGGCCTGGACGCCAACACGGTGCTGGTGATCGAGGAGATTCTGCACGAGTTGAAGAATCGCGGGAAGACGATTTTCTATTCCAGTCACATCATGGACGTGGTTCAAAAGCTCTCCGACCGGATCATTTTGCTCAATGATGGCGAGGTGCAGGCGGACGGACCGTTCAAGGAGATCACCCGCGGCGCCGACACCAACTTGCAGGAGCTGTTCAACGAGCTGACCGGCTTTGCGGAACACGGGGAAAAGGCCAAGGCGTTCGTCGATATCGTGACAGGAGGCGACCGCTGATGGCGGACATTGAGATGCCCAAAGCCTTGCAGTGGGTCCGCCTCCTTCGCCCATTGCTTGAAAAAAACGGAGTGGATTACCGCCAGTATTGCTTGGTCGTCCGCACCAAATATGAAATGGCCGCGCGCAGCCAAAACGGCATCGGCCTGACGATGCAGACTAACGGCCCAAAAAAGCCCAGCGCCCATCCCATGCGCAACAGTTTTCTGGTCAACCTGCTGATCGGTGGCGTGATCGCCCTGCTGATGGCGCTGTATGCCCGGACCTCGCTGATGACCCAGCTGACCACCCTCTTTTCGACGCTGTTCATCATGTTTTTCCTGACAATGCTGACCAGCTACTCGAGCCTCATTCTCGATCCGCGCGACCGCCAGATCTTCACGGTGCGCGGGGTGTCCGGCCGCACCTTAAACCTCGCGCGTCTGTCGATCGTCGGAATGTTTTTGCTGCTGACGATTTTGTCGCTGGGCGGGCCTTCTTTGATTGTGATCGCGATGAGCCAGCAGAATATCCCGCTGGTGCTCGGCACGCTACTGGGCGCCTTGCTCTTGGCGCTATTTTGCTTCGTGCTCTCCCTCTTTTTATACTTGCTGGTCCTTCGCTTCTTTGACGGCGAGCGGCTGAAAAACATCCTGAACATCCTGCAGATCGTGATCGCCATCGGGTTTTACATCTCCGCCCAACTGCCGAATCTGCTCGGCGCCGATGTGTTGGCCAGGTTCAACTTCACCATCCCTAACGACGTCTTTTTCTGGTGGTACCTGCCGACTGTGCCCGTGTGGTTCGCCGGCCCCGGGCTGCTGACGGCGGGCGTGTTTGCGCTAAGCGCCTGGCTGTTGACCGCGCTGGCCGTCCTGGTGCCAGCCGTTCTGCTGGTGATCTACCTCAAGCACGCGGACCGCTTCGAGCAATATTTGGAAAAGCTCGAGCAAAGCGACGCCACCTCCCGGAAAAATGGCTGGTGGTTCACCCTGTCGCGCCGCGTCTTGACCGCCAATTCCGAAGAGGCCACTTACTACACGCTGGGGTGGCGGATGCTGCAATATGAGCGCGAATACAAATTGCGCGTGTATCCGCAGCTCGCTTATGGCCTGATCATTCCCCTGATTATGGGCAGCGCGTTTTTGCGGAACATGTCTTGGGGCATGGCGAAAAATTTTGCGCCGTATTTGTCGGCGGGCCTGATCTTGGCCATTCCGACGGCGTTGATGATGTTGCGGTACGCCTCGCAGCCCGAGGCGATGGGCATTTTCCGCTTCGTGCCGTTTGCCACGCAAGGCCTGCTGCTGCGCGGCATTGTGCTGGCGATGTTCGCCCGGCTCTTTTTGCCGCTTCTGCTCCTCTATCCGCTGGCGATGCTGGCGGTGGCCCCGGCGACCGCGCTGACGTCGGGGCTCCTCGTGCTCACCTTGTCGCTGGCGGTCACCTTCCTGTTTGGCCGCTTCATGGTTGGCAAGGTCCTGCCATTTTCCGCTGAATTCAGCCCGGCAAAAGGCATGCAAAATGGGACCATCGGCTGCGTGACCGTCGGCTTGGCGATGCTGTTGATCTTCGCTGTGATCATGGTCGGCGGCCTGGTCCACGCGTGGTGGCTCGACTTGATCGGCGCGGCCATCTTCGGGGCGATCGCCTGGCTGAGTTGGCGGAGTTATCCGCGCAGCATCATGTACGACCTGCACCTGCAGGAAACTGATTCAGATCAAGACTGACCACGTGCCTGGTATATGCAAAAAAGGACTGCGGAAGTTTTTTCCCCAGTCCTTTTTTGCATGCCGTGGCAGCGCGCCCACCCGGCGTTTTATTCTTGTGCGCGCGCAATGATGAAGTTGCGCAGATTGTCGTAGTACGCCGCCTTCACCAACTGCAGATACGGCTCGATCAACAGGTCGGCTAGATGCAGCGTCACATTTTCCAAAAGACGCCAGCCGATGATCGACAATTCCAGCAGCAAGAAGTCCGTCTTGAAGCCGCGCATCATGGCCCAGGAGCCGACCAGCGCGCGCATCGACCCAAAATGCGGATCCTGCTCACGGCCGTCATAATACAGGTACTCGCCTTGCGCCAGGCCCAAGCTGAGCATCAGCCCCGGAATGACGAAAAGCGAGGTGCCAAACGCCGTCAGCATCGTTGAGACGATGACCAGCAGCAACAACCCGAAAAAGTAGCGGCTATTAAAGGTACGCATCAAGGCTTGAAGTGGCGACACGCGGGTCAGCTTGCCGCGGGTCACATCCAGCGCGGTAAAGTTCAGGCCGGCGCCAAACCACAGCAACAATAGCGATTGTAGCGCCGTACGCGCGGTCGTGTTCCCGCTGTGGCCGAGATAGTAGTCGATGAAGCCATCGGGGTCGCGCAACCAGTTGTCAAAGCCGTATGCCTGAAGCAACTGCAGGAAGACCAGCACCATGGCCACCGCGAAAAACACGTTGATCAGCCATGGCACGATATTTGCTTTGATCAGATCGCCGTACAGGCCCGGCTGGCGCAGCTGTTGCTTTGCCGTTTTTTTCAATTCTCGGCGCGTCTTATAGGCAGTTTCCATTCAGTGGTCTCCTTTTTGTGATCACAGATCAGAGCCCATCTGTTTGATCACATCTTCTGCGGCACGTTCTCCTTCAGTATGGCGAACGCGGATCAGTTTTTGAATCAGCCAAAGGGCGTGGATCTCCTGCGGCAAAAGGCCGAGGGTACCAAGCGACTGGGTCACCGAATCCGCCCGCATGACATAATGGTAATGCGGCGTCCCGGTGTATGTAAAGCGGTGGCCCTCCAGCACGTACTGGACATTGAACAGCGCGTCTTCCATGATCGCGACATGCTCATTGAAAGACAAGTCATGCGCCGTGATCAGCGCGCGGCGATACATTTTATTCCAAGTGTACCCGCGCACCGTCCCCACCGGTGCCAGCAGCCCGCGCAACAACTGGCTTTGCGTCAGCGGGCGAGCCAGCCGATCCGCCGGTTGGTGACTGCGTTCGTTGGTATCGTCGAGAAAATAGGGCGCGATGGCCATATCGGCGCCGCGTTCCATTGCCGCAACCAACGTGGCCACATGGGCAGGCAGCGCCCAGTCGTCGCCATCAAAAAAGGTGACGTATTTACCTCGAGCTTGGGTGAGACCAGCATTGCGCGCCGCCGACACCCCGCCATTTAGCGGGAGGTAGACCGGTTCGACGCGGGCATCGCGTGCGGCATAGGCCGCGATCAGGTCGGTCGTGTCATCCGTCGACGCATCGTCGATCACCAGCACCTGCAGCGCGGGATACGTTTGATGCAGCACACTGTCGAGGCTGCGCTTGAGATACGGCCGAAGATTGAAGATCGGCATGATCACTGAGACTAATGGCGTCAAACCACTGTCACCATCCCTTCCTTATCCGTAGTATACCCGACTTTTCTGTCAGGAAAGTGACAGCGCCAAACAAAACGGCATCTGCGCTCAATTTTCCGCGTCAAGCAACTCGGTCACCGGATCGAACCAGGCGCGCTCGGTGCTGGCAAGCGGCCGTTCCGTGATCAGGGTGTCGATGGCATTCAGCGCAAACCCGCGATACGGCGCCTGAATGTGGAATTTTTCCGTCTCGGAGACCACGACGACCTGCCGTGCACTCTCCGCCAGGACCGCCTTCACCTCGGCATCATTGGCATAGGGAAAATACACCCCGTCCTTGGCGATCGCGGTGGCCCCGATAAACGCCGCATCAAACGCAATGCGGCTGAGCGTGTTGAGATTGGCCGGCGAAAAGAAAAAGCGGCCGTGATGGTTGAGCTCCCCGCCCAGCATGTGAAGCGCCACGCCGCTTTTGACAGAAAGTGCGATCGCGTTGTCCAGCGAATGGGTGTAGATGGTCACGCCATCGGTCACGCTTTGGGACAGCTTCAACAGTGTCGTGGAATCATCGATGAAATACACGCCGCCGGGATGAATCAGCTGCAAGGCGCGCTGGGCCATCGCCGTCTTTTCCTTGGAAAAATGCTTGAGCCGCTCGGTGTAACTGGGCACGGAATGGCCGAATGTCAGCGCTACGATGCCACCGCGGGTGCGACGAGCTTGGCCGGCCGCCACCAGGGCCACGATGTCGCGGCGCGCGGTGTCGCGCGAGACGCCGACTGCGTGCATGATGTCCTCGACGCTGAGTTCTTTGCGCTCGGCGAGCAGCTGGCGGATCTCCTCGAAGCGTTTTTCCCGATACATGGCCATGTGTGGCTGCCTCCTGAATAACCTATTGCTTCTATTATAACTGAAACTTTCGGAAATTGGGCTCAACCTGCAAAACGCGGGGGTTGGGCGAAATGCCCGGTTGAGCGCCGGCCGAAAATTGGCTGGCGACCGAAGTAGAGCGGACAAGCAACTTTGAGCCTGCAAAAACCGCGGTCTCAAAGCTTGCTTTCGGCGTAAGCGGCTTTGCCGCTAACGCCGACGAGGGGGCTTGCTCTGGGCGTTAGGCATTTATGCCTTACGCCCAGACATGTGAAGCGAGCCATTTCTGCCCTCCGCCCACCCTCATATCTAGCTTTGATCTGATAACCGCTTAGACCGTAAAACCAAAACCTTTCCGAAAGTTTCAGAGAAGTTGACGCAATAGATTCTTCTTGGCCACGCCCTATGGCTTCTGGACCAGCAACCAACTGAAAGCCGATGAACAGGCGCCTTCCATGTCCCAGTCCCTCGGTTCTCACCGCCTCACGCCCCTTCCCACAAGCATTTTCTACTGAGCAAGCCGTTTTTTCCGCGTGCCGCCCCGCCTCGCTTTGAAACGTAGCTTGCGATCTGTTGCAATTTTACTAGGACAACAGTTTCCAGATGGCGGTCCACTTCGGCCATCTTGTGTGTCTCATCGTTTCCGCATTCTGTATCTATTTTCACTTTGATACGAAACTACGTGAACGTTATCTAGAGGTTTTGGAAAGCGGTTTACGGCGCGGTTGCTTACGGTTTTTCACAGTGTTTCGTTTGTTTCTGAAGGTTTCGTTAGTTGGAAAATGTTCACGGATTCACAATTGCACGGTAAGGTGAAGACGTTGTTGAGTTCAATTCATGAAAGGTGGAAATACTATGGGTTTGTTAGACGCGATCAAGGCGACATTCACGAACAGTGCCATTATTAGTGCCATTACGTCTGTGATCTTTATCATCCTGCTTGGGTTCTACATGCGAAAGAAAGGGACTTTTGCCGAGAACTTTGGGAAGGTCTTGTCCAAAGTCGTTCTGTCTGTCGCATTGCCGGCATTGGCTTTCAATTCATTCATGGCCGACATCGACTCCAAGACGCTTGCGCAAGGGATGAACGTGCTGATCTGGGGGATCATCATCTATGTGATTCTGATCTTCGTGACCCCGCTGCCGTACCTGGAGTACAAGGGCGATAAGCGGACCACGCTGTCTGTTTTGACCATTTTCGGGTCGACGACGTTCTTCGGGATTCCGATCGTCGGCGCCGTTCTTGGGCCAAAGGGGATCATGTACAGCTCGATCTTCAACATTGGCTACCGAATCTTCCTTTATAGCTATGGCTACATCCGGATGTCTGGGCTGAAGATGGACAAGGACAATATTAAGAAAATGTTCCTCAATCCAGTCGTCATCGCGACGTTTGCCGGCTTGATTCTGTGGCTGATCCAGGGCTCCATGCCGCAAGTCACCGTTGCCGCTGCTACTGGTGGCACCGCAACCGTTGCCTTTTACCGCATCGACCAGACGGCAAAATGGCTCTTCCAGCCGCTGTCTTATCTGGCGAACCTGACCTCCCCGCTGGCCTGGTTGTCCATCGGGATCACGCTTGGCTCCATCTCCTTCAAGGAAGCGGCGTCCGATAAGACTTCCTGGTATTACAGCTTCAACAAGGTCATCTTGGTACCGCTGCTCAACTTGGTCCTGCTGCTGATCTTGAATGCGACGCACATCATGCCCGTCGACTACACGGCGATCGCCACAATGTGCATTATGATGGCCACGCCGACAGCCGCTGTCACCTCTGCATACGCGATCAGTTTTGATCATGAAGCAGTCATGGCCTCGGATGCCTCGCTGCTTTCGACCATTGTTGCCGTTGTCGCCATGCCATTTTGGATCGCGATTCTGCAGATTCTCAATGCCGCAGGACTGTTTTAACACGCGGCACTATATGAACCGGCAGACTTATTTTTAAAAAATAGCGAGCTTATGCCGCTACATAACTGAGTGAATAGAAAGGGTGCGTGTCTGATATGTTTAAGATCGTTGCTTATGGCGTACGAGACAATGAGGTGCCGTATTTCAAGGCCCTCAACAAATACAATTATGAGCTGAAGCTGGTGCCGGAATTCTTGACCCACGACAATGTCGAAACGGCCAAAGGGGCAGATGGGGTGATGCTGCGGGCGAATTGTGTCGCCGATGCGCAGAACCTGGCGAAGTTTAACGAATGGGGCATTCAATATGTGATGACCCGCACCGTGGGCTTCAACCACATCGACTTGAACGCGATCAAGCAATATGGCATGAAGTGCGCGCGCGTGCCTGCCTATTCGCCATATGCGGTCGCGGAGCTTGCGATGACCTTGGGCATGATGCTGTACCGGCACACGGCCCTGGCCACCAGCAATACCAACGCTGGCAAGTTTGCCGTTGATCCGAACACTTTTTCCAAGGAGATTCATTCCAGCACCGTCGGCATTATCGGCGCCGGGAAAATTGGCGCGACTGAGGCCAGCTTGTATCATGGTATGGGCGCGACCGTCCTGGCATATGATCCGTACCCAAGCGACTATGCCCGCCAGTTCGTGACCTTCGTCGAGCAAGACGAACTGCTGGCAAAATCCGACATCATCTCGATTCACACGCCTTATTTCAAGGGCCAAAACGATGATTTCGTCAACGCCGACTTGATCGCCAAGATGAAAGATGGCGTCATGCTGGTCAACACCGCGCGCGGCGAGCTGAATGACTACAAGGCGGTTCTTGCCGCATTGAAGTCCGGCAAGCTCGACGGGTTTGCCACCGACGTTTACAAAAACGAGACCGAACTGCTCGGCCACACGTTTGACGGGGCCTTGGCGCAGGCCGACATGGAAGCCTTGCGCGACCTTTATCCAAAGGTCCTGATGACGCCGCATATCGGCTCTTACACGGAGCCAGCCTTGCACGACATGATTGCCGTTTCCTATGACAACTTCGAGCAAGCGCAGCAGACCGGCCATACCGATAACGATATTCCATTGCCAAAAGACTGATCACGAGTCCATAGAACGCGCAAAGGGCACCGAGGAAAAAACCTCGGTGCCCTTTTGTGTCTCCTCGTACTCATTTTGGGGCTTGAGTTGGCCCCTCTGCTTGCGTTGGCCCCTCATTGTCCGTTAAGCGGTACACGGTGACCGGGCGGCCCACTTTCAGGTACTTGACCGCCCCGCTGACCTCGCCCTGCGCCAGCAGGTAATCTAAGTATTTTTTGGTCGAAATACGCGACAGCTTCACGACCTTGGCGACCTCCTGATTGGAAAAAGGCTGCGCCATTTCCTGCAATTGCTGGCGAATGCGGCCGAGGGTATAGGCGGACAGGCCCTTGGGCAGTGTCGGCTCCGGCGCCGTTTCGGTCGGCGTCTCGGCGACAAATAGCTGGTCGAGGTCGGTCTGGGAAACGGAGCCGTCTCCGCTGGTCATTTTCTGCACCGTCTGGAAGCGCTGAATCGCCGTTTGAAACCGCGCAAAGGAAAATGGTTTGACGAGATAATCCAGCACCCCGTAATCCAGCGCCTCTCGCACATGTCCGAGGTCGCTGGCGGCGGTCAGCATGATGACTTGCGGATGCCAGTTGCGGGCCGTCAATTCCTGAAGCATCTCGGCGCCTGACAGGGTCGGCATGTAGACATCCAGCAAGATCAGGTCCGCCGGCTGACTCTGATAGGCGTCCAGCGCCGACTGGGCATCGCCGAATTCGCGCAAGGTGAGATCCGCGCCCAGCACCCGCCGCAAATATTGGCCATTCAATTCCCGTACCATCGGGTCATCTTCAACGATCATCACTTGGGTCATCTGCATCCTCCTTATCCACCAGTGGCAGCTCCACGGTCATCACGGTGCCGGCCGGGTCGTTGTCCTCGATTGCCAGAAAGCCGTGATGGGCCTTGATCACATCATTCACCAGTGCCAGCCCGTAACCGCGATCCGAGCCTTTCGTGGAAAAATGCTTGGCCAGGATCTTGTCTTTCAGCGCCGGTGCAACGCCTTGTCCATTATCCGCCACTTCCAGCAAAATGGTGCGGCTTTCTTCATCATAATTCAGACTGACAGCGACCGTGCCTGTTTTCACCGAAACAGCATCCAAGGCGTTGTCGATCAGATTGCCTAGGACCTTGATCAATTCGGCCTCAATCTTCGTATCCGTCTCATTCAGCGCCGGCAGCTGGCTGTCCTCGCTGACGGTGAAGGTCTTGCCCTGCTCATGAGCTTCGTTGGCCTTCGCCAGCAAAAATCCTGTCACGGCCGGCAACTTGATGCGACTGTTGAGACTGCCAAACTCGCTTTGATAATCGTGATGAAAATCAAAGACCAGCGTCTGCAGGCGATCGTATTGCTTGAGCTCGACCAGCCCGGAGATCACCTGCAACTTGTTCATGAACTCGTGCTGCTGGGCGCGCAGGGCTTCGATGTACTGCTTGGTGCCAGCCAGCTGGGCGACGAGCTGCTGGTAATCGGATTGGTCATGGACCAGGGCCAACTGCCCCAAGTTGCGCTTGCCGGCCATCAGAGGCGTGGTCGAGACGATCAGTTCCTTGCCCCTGACCGCCACCGGTCGATTCATCGCCTTGGCTTCATGAAAAAGCGCGTCATATAGATCCGTCGTCAGCGCATTGCCGGGCGTCAACGCCGGAAACAGCTGACTGGCCTGGGCGTTGAGCTGAATGATCACGTGCTGGTCATCGATCGCGATCAGGCCATCTGACATACTTTCCCGCAGCGCGGTCAATTCAGTGACCTGGGCCGTGATCTGATCAGGCGTCATGCCCAGCAGCCGCTTGCGCAGATACAAAGAGACCCACGCCGCCCCGAACACCCCGAGCAACAGCCCGATGAGGCCACCGATCAGAATCGGTTTTTGCACCGCGAGAATCTCCGCTTGAACCGTCTTGACGGTGACAGTGATGCAGACGATGCCGATCTGCTGGCCATCTTTGATCACCGGGGTGAAGTAGCGATATTCGGGACCAAGCACGCCGACTGTTTTCGAATAGTGGGGCTTGCCGTTCAACGACTTGGCCGCATCGTCTCTTAATAGGAAGGAACGACCGATCTGATCTTTCACCGGATGCGACCAGCGGATGAGGTCCATGTTCATCACGACCACCGCGTCGACCTGCATCGTGGTCTGAATGCGGTGCGTGTAGCGCTCGATGGCATTATCCGCCGACTCGGGCGCCTGATACGCCTTGAGGTGCTGGAGCACGACCGGATTTTTGCGCACCGCCTCGCCGATATTATGAATGGTCTGATTAGTCCGGGTCTCTTCATTGGTCGCGGTCTGCCCGGCGACGAATAGCCCGGAAATGATCAGCGCAATGGCGACCGTGATCACGATCACCAGCATGATCACCGCGCGAAAAGAGATCCGGCGATGAATTTTGGTCAGCTGTTTCAACATATTTTCTCTGCCTGAGTTCCGTTGGGATACGTCTATCTTACCATGACTGGATTTGTTGTAGGGTGCGTCGGTCCGCGGGATGGTGGAATAGCTAGGTCGGCTCAAACACTTGATGGCGTCCTTTGCCGTCGAGTACTTGAGCCGCCGCATGTTGCCACCATGCGGGCCGGAGCCCAACTGTTACGTCAGGATTGTAAGATGAAGGCTCTGGTGAAAATTTGCACGCACAACGATTTTTGTAAAGTGGGGCGCTGGCCCACGCGAGCCGCCGCTTTTCGGCAAAAAAGCCCACTGTGTGAACGCTTGCACGGAAATATGACAAGTGAAGTGGGAATGTGCCAATATTACAGGAGCATGACATTGTGACAGTCCACTGCGTATTTGTAAACTTGCTGGCACTATCATGACACACCAGCTCGATATACTACTCTCAGATTTAAGTTGAAAAACCGCGAATCACACTTTTGGGAGTGACTTTTATTTTAATGAAGCGAATCAAAATGATGGCAGTCGCGATGTTCACAGTTCTTGGGGGACTGCTCGCGTTCTACTCATCTGACAAACCTGTTGAAGCGATCGCGCGCCCGGCTACCGGGACCCAGATCGTTCAAGCCGATCAAGTAACCTCAATCTCAGACAACGCTGCTGCAAGCATGGCCGCCAACATCGTGGCCACCAACGACTTGCGCAATCAACCGAATAAGATCGTCATCACCGTTGGCGTGAACCCATACGCCGTCGCTGAAGAAAAACGCGAAGCGAAGATCGCAGCCGCCAAGAAAGCCGCTGCGGCCCGCAAAGCTGCGGCTGCCAAGAAGGCTGCGGCTGAAAAGCTCGCCGCACAAAAGGCTGCCGCTGCAAAAGCTGCGGCAGCCCTCGCGGCACAAAAAGCGGCAGCTGCCAAGGCAGCTGCTGCAAAGGCGGCGGCCGCCAAAGCCGCTGCGGCTAGCCAGGCTGCAACGACCACGACTGTTTCCAACACGACTGGTAGCAACAAAGGCACCTTCAAGCTCAGCTTCTACGATCCGGCCGCCATGGGCTCAAGCCTGGGTTATGGTGGTGTTGCCGCTAACCTGTCCGTGTTCCCTCGTGGCACGCAACTGAAGATCGTCCTTTCCAACGGCACAGTTTGGTACCGCACCGTCAACGACACCGGCGGCTTCGCCTATGCGAACCCCAACCAGCTGGATGTCGCAATGCCAAACAGCCAAATTCCATCAGCCGGGATCCTTTACGCAACGGTCTACGTTGTTGGCTGATCACAACTGAATAGCACGATCGAAGCCGGGAGCGCGTCTCCTGGCTTTTTTGATGCGCCGGTGTGATTGGCCCTGGGGTGGTGGTGCGCCCGTCTGGCCTCACCGAACGCAAAAAGGCGTTTCAGCTCCGACCAAATGTGGGCCGTCGAGTTGAAACGTCTTTGCTTTTTCCAGTTTGTCAATGTGCCCAAAATTCGGCCGAATTTTTGTGCATGTTTAGATTTTTTGTCGATTCTCACTTTTTTGAAAAAAGGTCAGAATCGAAAAAAAAGATTCTGGCCCCTATGTACAACAAACACACCGGTCGAGGTGTCGTTTTAAGCATTGCCAGTGTGTTTGCGTGATTATTAGATTAGGATACTGCGGGCGCCTTGCTTGTGGGGCTTGGCGCGATCAGATTTCAACGGCGACAGCGTGATCAAAAGTCGATGCTTACTGCCGGACAACGGTGGTACTGGTAAAACGATGGAACTGTGGAACTGACCCACTCCCCTAATTTATGACACCACTGACTCGGATGCCCTTCATAGCAGCCACTCTAGGTTTGCGTACGGTATCCCCCGCACTGGGTCCGCCTGCCTCGGGGGAAACCGTTCCGTGTGGCCACACCAGAAGCCCCTTCTGCTGTCGATTAATATAGCACCTCGAAAACGCTTTTGTCAACTTTTTATGGCGGCAAGAGTCGTGCCGATAATCCCCATATATTAGGCGTTTTGGCCAATGTCTTGTCAGCCCGTGATATATTTATTTAAAATAACTTTTCCCACCCTCGATCATCAGCTTATCGGTCCCCAAAATCACCGAGGCTTGGCCCAGCGCTCGCTTTCATCGCACCCACCGATCTCTCATCTGATTTTCACTATTGACCCATCTGGCTGGTTGGGCTAGGATTAGCGCAAGCGTAGAAAAGATGAGTACGCTGCCTGCGGACGCCTAGCGAGTCGGACCTGGTGCAAGCCGATCGCCGCATGTAGCTGAAGATGGTCTTGAAGCTGCCCGGGCGAAGTGGTTCGCCAAACTCGGGCCGGGTCCGCCCGTTACCGCGCTGAAGCAGTTTGCTTCATGAGCGGCTGGCGGTGACGTCAGCTGAAAACCGGGTGGCACCGCGAAGTCCATCGTCCCGCAGTTCATTTTGAACTGCGGTTTTTTAGTCTAGGAGGAAAAACAGATGACAAAATTAGCAACGACTCTGATTCAAGGATCCAACGGCAGTGATGACGCCAACACTGGCGCCGTTTCTGCCCCACTGTATTTTTCGACCGCCTTCCGCCATCCCGGTCTGGGGGCCTCGACGGGGTTTGACTATTCCCGCCTGACCGAGCCGACGCGTGCCCTGCTTGAGCAGCAGCTCGCCACGATCGAGCACGGCAGTCAGGCCCTGGCCACCTCATCCGGCATGGCGGCAATCGATCTGGTCTTCAGCACGTTCACCAAAACAGGCGACCAGATCATTGCTAGCGACGATCTGTACGGCGGGACGTTCCGCTATTTTGACACGCGCAAGGCCAATTATCAGATCGACTACACCACTTGGGACGGCCAGGCGATCGAGAACCTGGTGGCCAAGATCACGCCCGCGACGAAGCTGATCTGGTTGGAGACCCCGTCAAACCCGACGATGAAGATCATCGACATTCAGGCCGTTGCGACGGCGGTCCATGCAGTGCGCGACGACATTTTGCTGGCGGTCGACAACACATTTTTGACCCCGGTCTACCAGACCCCGCTGACTGAAGGCGCAGATCTGGTCGTGCATTCGGCGACCAAATACCTCGGCGGGCATAACGACATTCTCGCCGGGGCGGTGATTGCCAAGTCCGACGCACTGGCCGAGGCGTTGCGCGCGCAACTGACCACGACCGGCCAAGTGCTCGACCCGTTCGACTCATGGCTGTTGTTGCGGTCGCTGAAGACCCTGAGCGTCCGGATGCATGCGCACACCGCTAACGCTCAGTTTCTGGCGAAAGGGCTTGCGACCCTGCCCGCTGTCAGCAAGGTGCTTTACGCGGGACAAGGCGGCATGATCAGCTTCTATCTGACGGAAAATACGGACGTGAACGCCTTTTTGCAGCACCTTGCCGTCTGTTCATTCGCCGAAAGTCTCGGCGGGGTCGAAAGCCTCGTCACCGTCCCGGATGTGCAGACGCACCACGACATGCCGATCGCCCAGCGCCGCGCCCTCGGCATCACGCCAAACCTCATTCGCCTCAGTGTGGGTTTGGAGGACAAAGAGGATCTGCTCGCCGACCTGACCCAGGCCCTCGATGCGGCGGGGAAGTAACCACCCGGTGCGCGAAACACCACCACAAAAATAGCGCCTCGCCTCTCCACACAGAAGAAGCGAGGCGCTATTTATTTATGTCCGCTTACTGTCCCACGTTGTACAAGGTATAAGACGGATTGGCCCCAGAGTTCCAATCAAAGCCATATTGCGTGTTCAGGGCATTTTCCTTGGTGATCATATTATTCAGGGTCGTTTTGCTCAGGCCCAGCTCGGTGCGGATGGTGTCCGACGCGGCCTGAAGATTGGCGGTGCTGGCCACTTGGAAGGCCGCATCCCCGATGTAGGCGCCGATTGCCTTGAGCTGCTTGCGCTGCACGGTTTTGGCGCAAGCCCGATAATTTTGGACGATGGCGACAAGGTCATCAAAGGTAAAATTCGTCCGCATACTGCTGGAAAGTGAGTCCATCAGATTTGAGTAGTTGCTGAGCGAGCCGGCAGACAGGGCATTCTTCACGATCGACATGATCACTTCCTGTTGCCGTTTTTGCCGGCCGTTGTCGCCTTCCGGATCCTCGTCGCGCATCCGGGCATATGCCAAGGCGTGCGCGCCATCCAGGTGGGCCGGCCCCTTGGTGAAGGTCTGGCCGCCGGTGTTGGCGTCGGTCCAGGTGAACGGCACGTTGACATCGACGCCGCCGACCGCGTCCACGATCTTGACGAGCCCCGCCATGTTAACGGTGACATAGTAATCAATCGGGATGTTCAACAGATTTTCCACCGTCTTGATTGCGGCCGTGGAATCACCGTATGCATAGGCGGAATTGATTTTATCGATGCCGGTAACGCTGCCTGTGTCGATCATTTCGGCGGCGGTGTCGCGCGGAATGCTAAGCATCGTGGTGCGCTTGGCGGTCGGATTGATGGTCACGACAATGATCGTATCCGAGCGGCCGCGGTCGCTTCGACCAAAGGCGCCGGTATCCGTGCCCAGCAGCAGGATGCTCAGCGGCTTTTTTCCATCAAACGTGGTGTTGATCGGCTTCTCCACCTTGCCTGACTTGGTCTTGACCGGCACATAGGTCTTGGCGACCGCATCTTTCGTTTGGGTAAAAATACGCGCCGCGTAGCCGCCAACCAGCATGACTGCCGTCAAAACAAACAGTGTGATCAATTTGCCGATCAAGTTGGCATTGCGGTGTGGCTTGCGCGTGCGGTTCAATTTGTCATCGTCCATGGGCGGACCTCCGTCTAAAATGGCATAAAATTATTTTACCCGATTTCCCCGCAAATTGCGCTGGGTCGGAAAAATTCGCTGGCGAGTCAAAAGCGGCGAATGCCGTGGTGCAACGGGCGAGCGGCAATGTTACAATTAGATTATTATTAGAAATAGAGGAGATGTCTTTATGCAACAACTACCCACCCGCGATGCTGTCCCAACCGATTCGACTTGGGACCTGACCACGATTTTTCCTACTGATGAGGCTTGGGAGCAAGCCCTCGCCGACGTGCAGGCAAGCGGCAAAAAAGCCAGTGCGCTGGCCGGCACGCTTGCGACCGACGCCGACGCCCTTGCCAGTGGCATCACAACCATTCTTGGCGTGTATCGCCAGCTGGAGACCGTCTATGTCTATGCCAGCCTGAAAAGCGACCAGGATACTGGCAACGCCGTCTATCAGGCCATGAAGGCACGCGCGGCTTCTACGCTGGCTTCTGTGAACAGCGAGCTCGCCTTCATGGAGCCTGAGATCTTGGCGATTCCAGCCGCCGACCTGACCGCTTGGCTGGGTGCCAACGAAACGCTGGCCGGCTACCGTCATTTCATCGATGGCATCACCGCCAATCGCGCCCACATCCGCACCAGTTCCGAGGAGGCCTTGCTTTCCGCCGCGGCCGATGCGCTTGGCGCAAGCAGTGCCACCTTCAACATTTTGAACAACTCAGACATCGAATTCGGGACGATCACCGATAAGGATGGCAACGAGGTCCAGCTGTCGCATGGCAAATACGGCGAATTGATCAGCTCGACTGACCGCCGCGTGCGCAAGGATGTTTTCCAGACCCTGTACAAGTCATACGGCCAATTGGAAAATACGTTTGCGCAGACCCTCACCGGCTCCGTGAAAGCCGACAACTTCCGCGCCAGCGCCCATCATTACGATAGCGCGCGCCAGGCTGCAATGAGCGGCAATCACATTCCGGAAGCCGTCTACGAGACGCTGGTCAATGAAGTGGAGGCCCACCTGCCACTGCTACATCGTTATGTCGCGTTGCGCAAACGCCTGCTCAAGGTGGACGACCTGCACATGTACGACATGTATGTGCCGCTAACTGGCGAGCCGCCGTTGACCTACACGATCGACGAGGCCAAGGCCGAAGCGAAAAAGGCCCTGGCACCACTGGGCGAGGATTATCAGGCCCATTTGACTGAGATCTATGACAACCGCTACATCGATGTCGTGGAAAATCAGGGCAAGCGCTCCGGTGCCTATTCCGGTGGGGCTTACG
Source organism: Lacticaseibacillus yichunensis (assembly GCF_003946405.1). GTDB lineage: Bacteria > Bacillota > Bacilli > Lactobacillales > Lactobacillaceae > Lacticaseibacillus > Lacticaseibacillus yichunensis. The sequence continues at coordinate 22,013 of NZ_RHOG01000009.1, forward strand.
ATACGAACCCATTCATGCTGCTGAACTGGCACGACTCACTGGATGAGCTGTTCACGCTGGTCCACGAAAGCGGCCATTCCGTGCACAGCTGGTACACGCGCCACAACCAGCCTTATGTTTATGGGGATTACCCGATCTTCGTGGCGGAGATCGCTTCGACCACGAATGAAAACCTGCTGACGGACTATTTCCTCAAAACGCAAACGGATCCGAAAGTCCGTGCGTACATCCTGAACCACTATCTGGACGGCTTTAAGGGCACCATTTTCCGCCAGACCCAGTTCACCGAGTTCGAGCACTGGATCCACCAGCAGGATCAGCACCAACGCCCACTCACCGGCAAGTCCATGTCCGCCTTTTACGGGGAGCTCAACGCCCGCTATTACGGCCCAGACGTGGAAAAGGACCCGGAGATCGCCCTGGAATGGGCCCGCATCCCGCATTTTTATCGCCAGTATTACGTCTATCAATACGCGACCGGATTCGCGGCGGCCTCGACCCTGGCCGGCCGCATCAACGATGGCGTCCCAGGCGCCGTTGACCAGTACCTCGGCTACCTCAAATCAGGTAGCTCAAAATACGCGATCGACACCATGCAGGCAGCCGGCGTTGACATGACCAAGCCAGACTACCTCGAAAACGCCTTCGCACTATTTGAAAGCCGCCTCAACGAACTCGAAGGCTTGATCGGGTAACCTAGCCGCAACCAATCTCAATGTACGTAAAAAGCCGTTCAGCGCGCGAAAACGCTGAACGGCTTTTACTTTAGAAAAATTACGTAGTCGCGTGTCCATGAGTGGGGAGTCGATGAGACAATTCGAGGCTCAAACTGAGGGGCGACCATCTTCCGCTGCCCCGCAACAATTGAGCTACCTCAGTCCCGCAGCCGATGAACCCCAAGCGCGATGAAGTAGAAGACGAACTCGATCGCCGCGATGAAGAACGTCACCGGCCAGTTGGTGAGGTACCCCAGCGCCAGGCCGGCCCACACCCCGATCAGCCCCGCCGCAACGGAGATCACGAGCATCTGCGGCAGCGTGCGGCCCAGGTACTTGGCCACAGACGGCGGCAGCGTCAGAAGGATGAACACCAGCAAGGACCCGACGATCTGCGCCCCGATCGACACAGAGATCGCGAGGATCAGGAGAAAATAGATCGAGATCCAGTTGCCGCGAACGCCTTGGGCCCGCGCGCCCACTGCATCAAATGAATCGAAGGCCAATTTTCGGTAGCCAAAGCCCATTGTCAGAAGCACCCCGGCGGCCAAGGCGACCAGCTGCCACACATCCTGGCGCGAAATGCCGATGATGCTACCGAACAGAATCGTCGTCGCGTAACTTGAGCTTTCGTTGGACAGCGAGAGAAACAGGATGCCTAGGCCGATGAAGACGCTTGAGACTGCCGAGATCGAGGCCTCCCGCCGCGACTGCTTGACGGATAATTTGCCCACGGTCAGGCTGGCCAAAATCGTGAACAGCAGCATGCCATCCAGCGGCCTGATCGCCACAAAGACGGCAAAGGCGGCGCCGGCAAAGCCGACTTCCGACAGCGTGTGGGCGAGAAACGACATCCCCCGCGCCGTGACAAAGACCCCGACAATACCGGTCGTGATCGCGATGAAGGTGGCCGCCAGCCACGCATTTTGCATAAAGTCATACGTGAACATCAGTGGGCCGCCTCCTCTTCCTCGCCGCTTTTAAGCTCGTCTGGCATCGTCGCGATATCCATCTGATCGGTGGCCCGCATCTCGTAATGCCCCGGCGTCAGCAGCAGATATTGGTCGGTGTAGGCTTTGGCCAAGCCGAGGTCATGCGTGACAAATAGCACGGTGAGACCTAGCGTTTCGTTGAGCTCCTTGACCAGCCCCATCAATTCCTCTTTCGTGTTGACGTCCAGGCTGGCCGTCGCCTCGTCGAGAATCAAAAAGTTTGGCTGCGTCAACAACGCCTGGGCCAGATACGCCTTTTGCTTTTCCCCACCGGACGCCCGGCCCATGGCGAGATTCCGCCGCTCGAGCAAGTGGGTCTGCGCCAGCGCCTGATGCAACGCCACCTTTTCCCGCTTGGTGTGCCATGGAAACCCGTGCCCCAGCTGATTGAGTTGCACGAAACTGGCAATCGTCAGCGGAAATTCGCTATCGATGTTGCGAAATTGCGGCACGTAGCCCAGCTTCATGTCCGCCGTGAAAGTGATGGTCCCGGCATTTGGCTGCAGCTCACCCATCAAAAGGCGCACCAGCGTGGTCTTGCCCACCCCGTTGGCCCCGATGAGACTGGTCATCGAGCCCCGCGGCAGGGTAAAACTGAGATCTTCATAAAGCGGCCGATCGCGGAAGCCGAAGCTCAGGTGGTCGACGGTCAATAATGGCGCCGTCATATCATCCCTCCAAAACAGTAACAGTTACGATTAATAATTCTATCTTACCCGAGGTTTGCTGAAAATGCCAGTGCCCCACCCGTTTTTTTTCAGCGCGGCGAGGCGGCCCACCGGCGCAAAGCCCGAAAAAAAAGCCGCGCACCGAGGCACGCAGCGTTTCATTTAGTTCTGCTTCAGCTGACTGAGATCGTTGGCCTCACTGAAGTCCAGGTAGATCGTCTTTGGCTTGTCCTTGGCGATCAGAATGTAGCCATGGCCGAGAAACGGCTTGTCGCCACTGTAAGTCAGCGGAAATTCCTGGGCCGGCGCCAAGTCGCCCTGAACGATCATCGCGTACATCTCGTCCTCATCATGATCATCGGAGAAGAACACCGCAACCGGCGCCGTGACCAGCTGATCGGCTTTGCTCATGAGGTGAAGGACGTCAAACAACTGATCGGTCACTTCTTTGGGAAAAACGGCAGCCACTGCCTCGCTCACATGCGAGCGCTTTGAAGACTCATACATCATGTCCCTGCTTTCTGAAAATTGATAGGCTCAGCATACCATATCCGCGCCTACTACAACAGCGGCTGACGCTGAATCGCCGCCAGGGCCGCCGCGGTCGCCTCGTTTTGCCGGCTGGCCTGATGCCACAGATGAAATAATTGGCGATACGCGGCATGGCGCGCCGAATCCGGCTGAACCGCGGCACCCGTGATCGGCGGGACCACGTCTTCGGCTGCCACGACCCAATTCAAGGCCTGCATGCCAATCGCCGCCGCACCCAGGGCCGCCGCCTGCCCGCCTGCTTGAACCGCAAGTGGCAGGCCAAAGATGTCGGCGACGATCTGCCGCCACAGCGGGCTTTGGGTAAAGCCGCCGGTGGCTGTGATCAGATCCATTTCGCCGATCAATGGCCACATCAATTCGGCGACATCCAGCAGCGCAAACCCGATGCCTTCCATCACGGCGCGGGCCATATCCGCCTGTGTGTGTTGCCGCGCAAGGCCCAAGAAGGCGCCGCGCGCTTCGGCCGTCCACAACGGCGCCCGGGCCCCGGCCAGATAAGGTAAAAATAGTAGCCCATTGGCCCCAACTGGACGAGTTCCGGCGGCTTCGGTCAACGCTTCGACGCTGGGTGCCCCGACCAGGTCACGCAGCCACACCAAGGCATTGGCACCATTATTGAGCGGGCCGCCCAGCACCCATTGATCCGGTCCCAGATAATAAGTAAAAAGTCGGCCGCCGAGATCCTGCACTGACTTTTCCGTCATCACGCGCACCGCACCGGACGTTCCGACTGAAAGTGCGAGGCGCCCGGCTGTCGCGGCCCCCGCCCCGAGCGTACTCAAACAGCCGTCACTCGCGCCCGCAAACAACGGCAGTCCCGCCGGCAAGCCAGTCTCCTCAGCCACGTTCGCCGCCAGCCGTCCCACTTCTGCGGTGGGCTCGACCAGCTGTGGCAACTGGGCGCGCGAAATGCCCGCCAGCGCCACCAGATCATCCGCCCAGTCCATCGTGTGCAGGTCAAATAGCGCCGTCGCATTGGCCAGCGAGCGGTCGATCACATAGTCGCCGCCCAACGCCAATAGCACATAGGACTTGATGCCGCACACGCGAACGGCCTGCGTCACCAGCGCCGGTTGCGTCTGCCGAAGCCACACCAATTTGCTAAGGGGCGCCATCGGATGCAACGGCACCCCGGTCCGGGCGAAGATCGTCGCCGCATCCGGCCGGGCCTTGAGCGTTTCCGTTGCCTCGGCGGGCCGATTGTCCGCCCAGGTCATCAGCGGGGCCAATGGGTGGCCCGCCTGGTCAAGAAGCAAGAGACTATGCATCGCTGCGGAAAAACTGAGCCCGCTGATCCGGGCTGGGGCAATTTTCCCCGACATATCGCGCAGGCCGGCCACGACCGCCGCAACGATCGCATCCGCGTCCTGTTCGGCTTTGCCTGTGGCATCTTCTACCATTGGGTAACCGTGTTCCGTTTCAGCAAAAAGCGTTCCATCGGCGCCAAATGCGGCCACCTTCGTGCTGGTCGTGCCGATATCCACGCCTAAGACCACCTGCGGCTCAAGCATGACGTGCCTCCGCCACCGCGACCAGAGCGCTGAGGGGCGCGACGGTCAGGGTGGTCGTTGACTGAGGCTGGGGCGCGTTGATCACCGTCGTATCATCGACCAGGACCGAATACTCGCCGGCGGGAACGGTCAGTTGTTGCGGCTGGTCGCTGGCGTTGACGGCGATGATCATGGTCTCGTTGCCACTCGTCGTTTGGTAGGCGACAAGCGACGCCGCGGCCACCAATGGCGCCACATTTTCCAATAAGGCGTTGGCATCGGGCTGGCGCAGTGCCGGGTGGGCGCGCCGCAACTCAATCAGCGCATGGACATAAGCGACGGTGGCGGGGTATTGCAGCTGGCGGTCCCAGTCGATCGCATTGACCGCGTCGCCGGCGCGATAAGAGTTGTCGTCGCCGTTCTTGGTGCGCATGAAGGCCTGGCCGAGCTGCAAAAATGGCACGCCCTGCGCAAGGAGCACGATGCTGATGGCCAACAGCGCCCGCCGCACCCGGGTCGCATCCGGCTCATCCGGTGCAACCGCGGTCAGTTTATCGTAAAGGGTCAAATTGTCGTGGGCTTCCACATACTGGATGACCTGGTCGGGGCCAAGATACTGGCCTTTCAACGCAGGCACCGCCACCCGCCCGGTCATCTGTGGCGCAAGGGTCGCCCCATTGCCAGCGCCGCTGACAAAGCCAGGGTTGCTTGCGATAAACACATCCCCCTTGGCCAAGTCGCGCAAGTCATCATTGAAAAACGCGATGTGCGGCAATTGACTGGCGTTGGCCTGAATCGCCTTTTGCGCAGCCGGCAGCGGCGTGGCCATGGCCCAGCCCTCGCCGAGCACAATGATGCTGGGGTCGATCTCGTCTAGCGCCGCGCGCACCGCCTGCATGGTCGCCACGTCCAGGATACCCATCAGATCGAAGCGAAACCCGTCGAGCTGGTAGTCTTTTGCCCAATCGCGCACGCTGTCGACGATGTATTTGCGGGCCATCACGCGCTCTGAGGCAAAATCGTTTCCGGTCCCGGTGCCATCGGAAAGGCTGCCGTCTGCGTCGTGGCGGAAAAAGTAACCAGGTTCGACTTTCCCCAGCGCGTGGGTCGCCGCATCAAAGACGTGGTTGTACACGACGTCCATGATCACGCGCAACCCGTTGTCGTGAAGCGTCTGAATCATTGTCTTGAGTTCCTTGATGCGGGTCGCCGGAGTCGTGGCATCCGTCGCATAACTGCCTTCCGGAACGCTGTGATTCAGCGGATCATAGCCCCAATTTTGCTGGGGTACGTCCGGCTTGGTCTCGTCGACGGTGGCAAAATCATAAATCGGCATCAACTGCACATGCGTCGCGCCGCTTGTCTTCAAATAGGCGAGACCACTGACGGCGCCACGCGGGGTATGGGTGTTCGCTTCTGTCAGGCCGAGGTACTGCCCGCGGTGCTGAATCCCACTATTTTCAGCGATGGAAAAATCGCGGATGTCCGCCTCCACGATCACGGCATCCACTGGACTGGAAAAAGCCGGTAGCCGCTCGCCCCAGTTGGCCGGCACCGTGTCTTCGGGCGCTAGCACCACCGAGCGCTCGCCGTTGACGATCGCCGCCTTAGCATACGGGTCAAATAGGTCGTCGCGCGTTTCGTCGGCATGCACCACGGAAAATGTGTAGACCGTGCCGCGCATATCGCCGACAATATCGACCGTCCACACGCCTTGATCCCCGCGCATCATGGATATCGTCTCTTCCAGCACACTGTCCGGCGTCGCGTCGGCATAGCGCTTCAGGGTCACGGCGCGGGCAGTCGGTGCCCACAGCCGAAAACGGGTGAAGGTCTTGCGGTACGTTGGCCCCAGCGGCCCATAGTAGGCATATTGGGCGTCGATCTGCTCTGGTGTCAATTCAGTCATGGTGGTTTGCCTCATTTTCCTTGCGGTGCGTCGCGGCGCGTTCGGCGGCCGGAATCTGGTAGCGGCTAGGCTTGAAGATCCGGCCATCCAAGGCGTCGAGCACCTGCATGTCTTGAAAACTCAATTCGAAATCAAATATTGCGGTGGCCTGCGCCGGGGTAAGCCACTGGCTATCCACGACCGGCAGGAGCCCGCGCTCCAAAGCCCAGCGAAGCGCGAGTTGCTCAGGCAACTTCTGGAACCGCGCCGCCATTTTGCGCAGCGGCTTGAGCTGGTTCAGCTGCCCGTTGAAAAATAGGTCGGTCACCAAGGTCACTTGGCCGGCGTCGCGATCGTGCGCGCGCCCGGCTGCATCCTGGTGTAGCAGGTCGAGCTGGCGCCACACAACAGGCGCGGCGGCCGATGCGGGCGTGTTCGGTGCGGTCGGCGCTGGAATGGTCAGCGTTGGGGTCAGCGTCGCAACTTGGGTCACCGCTTCGCCCAGCACAGTGCGAGTCGCGGTGGGTGCGGCGGGCACCAGGTCATCTGGTCCTGTGATCACAAAATGGGTGAAGCCTGCCGTCTGTGCTTGTCTCAGCGTTTCATCATCTGTGGCACGAAACGCCATGATGGGAATCTGCGTCCCGTTTTTCAGTTGGTACGTATCTGTCGGTCCGGTCAAATGGGCCACTGGAACCACTTCCTTTGGGGTCTATTTTAGCATACACCGCGGGGCTCACGAGACGGGCAACAAAAAACACGCGACCCAATGAAGCAGTCGCGTGTCTGAATCTGATTTACTTGGGTAACCCCCCGCCATCCCGGCCGAAACCAGTCAGCGACGAAAGCGCTACTTCATCAATTCTGCCAACATCTTATCCCCGGCATCCTTGCTGGTGCGAAAGGCGCGGCCGAGTGCCAGTGTTTCATCGGCGATGATGCTTTGGGCGTCCACCACGTGATACGGGTGATCCGGCGCCTTTTCCTGAGCGAAGGAGAGCTCGGTGCAGCCTAGCACGATCACGTTGACGCCGAATTGGTCGTGCATCGTCTTCAAAATCTGATGATACAGCGGCGCGTTGACTTCGCCCTTGGCCTTGACGTAATTGTAGATCAGGTCCGTGACCATCGCCTGCAGGGCTTCATCGCCCAATTCGACGGCGCGGCCGGCTTCCTGAAGTTCATGCGCATAGATGCCATCGGCGATGGTGCCTTGCGTTGCGATCAGGCCAATTTTCTGCTCATCGGGATACTGCTTGTACAAGGTCCGCACGGCTTGGCGCGGCATGTGCAGCAGGGGCACGGTCGTCGCGGCCTGAAGCTCATCGTAAAAATAATGCGCGGTGTTACAGACCATCACCATGAAATCGGGCTTTAAAAGACTCTGCTGCTGAATGTCCGACAACAGGTCCGGGTAAAAGCTCGGCTGGCTGTGATCGAGGATGTAGGTGGTGCGATCCGGCACCGTGGCGTGGTTGACCAAGATGTAATCCATGTAATCCTGATCCTTGGTCGCGTGGGTCCGCTCGGTGAGCAGGCGCAGATAGCTATTGGTGGCTGGGGTCCCCATACCGCCGATCACGGTGAAAAATCGCTTCATCTACTCGCCTTCTTTCAGCGTGTCTGCGACCTGCCCGACCACGACGAGATCCATCGGCCATGGGGTATCGACGCCGCGCACTTTTTGATACGGGTCCGCCCCTTTAGCCGCGACCACGACGACATCCTCTGGCCCACTGGCTTCGATGGCCTCGCGAATCGCTTTGGCCCGGTCAAGTTCGATGTGGACCGTGACTTTGTCATGATCGATTCCGGCATCGATCTCGCTGGCAATTTTCGCCGGATCCTCATAGCCTGGATCATCGGTGGTCAAATACGCCTCGGTGGCATATTCACTGAGCACTTTTGAAAAATCGGCGCGACGGGAGACCCCTTTGTCGCCAGGCGCTCCGATGACCACGCGAATGGCCGGGTCGTGGTACTCCGCCTTGAGAAAATGCAGCAAGGCCTGCACACTCGCATAGTTATGCGCGTAATCGACATAGGTGACCCCGTGGCCCGGGATCTCCTGGTGCTCCATGCGGCCGGGAATGGTGACGTCGGCAATACCAGGCACGGCACTGCGGTTATCGACACCAGCCAGTCCGGCGCCGATGATCGCGGCTGTGGCGTTGCTTTCGTTGAAGTCGCCAATGAGACTCAGATGATACTGGCCGCCGACATTCAGGGCCGCGGCTTTGTCGGAGGCCGGCACCAGGGTGAACTGACTGCGGGTCGTCGACAAGGTCTGGCTCTCGAAGCGAAAATCGATATCAAGATCATCGCGTTTTGGCGTAAAGCCGGCCGACGCAAACAGATAGATACTGTCCGGATAGGTCGTCGTCATCGCCGCGGCGTAGACCTCATCGAAATGTTCAGTCTCCGCGTTGATCACGACTTTGCGCGAGTTGACCAGCAGCTGCATCTTGTTGTGCAGATAATTGGCGAAGGTCGGGTGCTCGTTGGGACCAATGTGATCCGGCGTGATGTTGAGGAAAAAGCCAACGTCATACGTCAGACCAAACACGCGGTTGCGCAGATACGCCTGGCTGGAGACCTCCATCACCAGGTGTGTCATGCCGTTGTCGACCGCTTGGCGCATGTCGTGGAACAAATCCATGCTTTCCGGCGTGGTCAGATCCGACTTGAACCGCTGATCCGGATTCGGGCCGATGATCCGGTCGATCGTGGAAAACAGGGCGACGCGCTTGGGATGGGCCTGTTCCAAAATGCCGCGTGTGAAATAAGCCGAGGTCGTTTTACCCTTGGTGCCGGTATACGCAATGACGAACAGGTCGTCCTGCGGAAAATCATAAAAGGCCGCACTCAAGATTGCCATTGCCTTGGTGATATTGACGACGATCAGGGCGTTCATGCCATTGCCTTCCACGTATGGCTTTTCAGCGACATAGGTGATGGCCCCGTTGTCTTTGGCCATCGAGAGGTAGATCGGCCGAAACTTCGCGCCTTTGCAGAAGAACAGGCTCGGGCCGGAGACTTTGCGTGAGTCATACGCGATGCCGGTCATTTCGGTGTTGATGTCGTTTTGGACTGCACTGCTTTTCAGCAGGTGATGTTCTTTGAGTAAAAGAATGCACGCGTTCAAAGAGATTGCCATATGAAGGCTCCTTATCTACGTAATTGAGTTTCAAACTACTGCGTCGATTATACCATAGCAGGCTGGGCGAAAATTCTTTGGCTCGGGCTTTGGCGTGTCGTTGGTTTGAATAAAACACCCGGGTGGTCTCCAGCCAGAAACTGGCTGGAACGCTCCCAAGTGACTTTAAGCCCGCGAAGTGCGCGGTCTTAAAGCTCACTTTCGGCGTAAGCGGCTTTGCCGCTAACGCCGACGAGGGGGCTGAGCCGTTTCTGGCCGAAGCCCACCCTCACATCACACATTAAAGATACTGCTCGCTATGCCGAAATATTCGACAACCTGCTATTGCGCACAGTCTGGTTTCACTCAGACTCTGTGAGATTGAAGCTCCCGTGTATGCGTACGCCTCATCCGTTGAGACGCTTGCTTCCGTAAACACCGGCATTCAACGCCACGACCCCACAGGCCCTTCCCCACCCGTCGTCACGCTTCCAGTTTTACCACGGTCACTTGGTAGGCGCCGCTTGGGGCTTCTACTGTGACGGTGTCGCCTACTTTGCGGGCTGCGATGGCGCGGCCTAGTGGGGAGTTGATGGCGATGTTGCCTGGGGCCATGCTGGCTTCGGCTTGGCCGACTAGGTGATAGACTTCTAGTTCATCGTCATCTTCAAATCTGAGGGTGACGTGCATGCCCAGGCCTGCAATGTCGGTTGGGCCGGCTGTGACGACTTGGGCGTACCTGATCAATTTGTCTAGGTATCGCAGCCGACTTTCCAGGTGGCGCAGGTCGCGTTTGGCGGCGCTGTAGTCCGCGTTTTCCGAGAGGTCGCCGAGTGCGCGGGCGTCTGCCAGTGCCTTGATGCGCCGAGGTCGCTCCGCTTGTAAGAGGATCACTTCCGCCTTCAACTCTTTGAGGCCATCGGGTGTGATGTCATGATAGGTGACCATATTCAACCTTCCTTTACAGCGGCGCAGTCAATGCGGCAAGGCCACACTCGCGGTTCAGCCCTAAGCGCCCCGCGCCGCACTCTAGAAAAAAAGCGCGCCGTGTGATCGGCACGCTTCTTGCTAAAAGAGATTACTGAAGAAATCGCCGATGCCGCGGAACAAAAGCACAAAGAAGTTTGCCTTTGCGGTGCCGTGGGCCAATTTGACGGAAGCCGTTTCAGTCTTTCCGCCGTTCACATAACCTAGCGTATCGCCTTTAACGGTGATGGTCAAACCGGCAACCGTGGTCCCTTTCTTGACTGGGGCCTCGAGTTCATTCTTTTTGCCAACAATGGCTGTCTTTTTAGTCGCGATGGTGATGTCCTGGGCCGTTGTGGACTTTGGCACCCACAGCGTGATGGTCTTATCGGCCGCAGCCTTCAAAGAGGTCGTGTTCCCCTTTGGCACCGTGAAATCGGTCGCGCCTTTGATCGCCTGTCCCTTTTTCAAGACCGTCATTTGTTTCCAGTTATTCAGCGCGTAGGACATGAGCTTGGTGGTCTCGTCAAAACGCCGGGTCGTCTTACTGCCATTGGCGTGCATGACCACCGTGATGATGCGGTGGCCATCTTTTTTCACCGTGCCGGTAAAACAGTCGCCAGCCGCATCGGTGGTGCCGGTCTTAAGGCCATCAACGGGCAGCTCGGTGCGCGCGGAGATCAGGCCTTTGAGCATCCAATCGAAGCTGTCCATGCGCGTCGCATCACTGGTGCCTGCGCGGAAGGTCATGGTCGGAATGCTGGTCGTGTCGAGGACTTCGGGAAAATCCTTTAGCAGGTGCTGGGCCACTTGCGCCAAGTCCTTGGCCGTCATGGTGTTCTGATCATTTTCGCCGGTGCCGGGATAGCGGTCGGCGGTCAAGGCGTTGTTGGTCAGGCCGGTCGCGTTGACGATGGTCGCGTCGTTGATACGCCACTTCTTGAGCTGGTCGCGCATCATGTCGACGAATTTCACCTGGGTGCCGGCCACGCCGTTCCCCAGCAGCATCATGGCGGCATTGGCGGAGTAGATCAAACTCGCTTGATACAGCTCCTTGACAGTGTATTTGCCGTCTGCCCGCAACGGGACGTTTGAAAGCGAGGTGTCCTGGGAGATCTTGTAGATCCCGCTGTCTGGTGTCAACGTGTCTGTCCATTTCAGGTCGCCGTTCTTGATTGCCTGCAGAACCAGATAGATCGAGATCATTTTGGTCATTGAAGCGATCGGCAGTGGCGTGTCGGCATTTTTCGCGTAAAGCACCTTGCCGCTTGCTTCATCGATGGCAAGGGCAGCCTTTGCGTTGATGGCCACGCTTGTTTCGGCGGCCGCGACCGGCGCCGCTGCGCTGGTGGTGGCGATGCCGCCAAAGCCAAGAAGAACTGCTGCGGCCAAAGTGGCCAGGTGACGCCAGAATTTTTTACTCAAGATCATAACTCCTTCTGTGGGTTGGCCGGCGCCGACTTTTTTTCAAGCGGCTGGCCGACTTTAAGCGGTAAATGCATGACAAACGAGGTGAGTTCGGGGGTGGAGTCGGCGTAAATGTACCCGCCGTGCAGGGTGACGATGCTTTGCGCGATTGCCAGGCCCAGGCCGGTGCCGCCGGTCTCCTGGGAGCGCGATTCCTCGACGCGATAGAAGCGGTCGAATAATTGACTTAGTGAATCATTTGGAATCTGGGCGCCATCATTGGACACTTTCACGACAACTTCGGAACCGATTCGTTCGGCGGTGAGGAAAATATGCTTGGCACCTTGCCCGTATTTCAGCGCATTGACGATCAGGTTGTTGAAAACACGGCCGAGTTTTTCCGTGTCGGCTTCCATCATCAGCGGATCCGGTTTGCCCGATACCGAGATCGCGATCTGCTTTTTTTGCGCCTCAAGCTCAAAACTGGCGGCGAGCTGCTCGAGCATCGCGACCATGTTGAATTCGGTGGTGTTCAGCGGCGTCGTGGTCTGGCGGACCTTGGTGTATTCAAAAAGGTCGTCGGTCAGGACTTTCATCTGCTTGGCCTTGAGATACGCGACGTGGGTGTATTTCAACAGTTCCTCGTCGCTGCGGTACTGGCGATCCTCGATCAGACCGAGATAGCCGATGATCGAGGTCAAAGGCGTGCGAATGTCATGCGAGACATTGGTGATCAGCTCGTCTTTGCTTTGCTCCATGCGCCGCTCTTCTTCCATGGAACCCACGGTCGACTCGACCAGCGCGTTGATCGAATTGATCACCTTTTGCAGATCGGTGTTGACGGCAAAGCGAATCCGGTGATCCAAATGGCCATCCGCGATGTAATGCAACTCGCGAATGACATGGCGCATCTGAATTTGGCGGTACCGCCTGATCAGGCGCCAATACACAACAATGGCATCGGCCAGCAGCATCAGCCAGATGAATAGATACCGCCAGCTCCAAATGTGCTCGCCGTCGCCAAAGGTCAGGACATTTTTGATGCCCCAGATCGAGTTTTGCAGATTCTGATTCATCGCGATGACCTGCTTGAGCAGGACTAGCACCGCAAAGTTCAGCATCAGCAGTAAGATCACCGTGACGACCCCTTCGATCCACAGCTCGGATTTTTCCTTGCCGGTCAGGCGCACTTTCTCGCCCATGATCAGGCCTCGACTTTATAGCCGACGCCCCAGACGGTCTCGATCACTTTTTCGCCGTCTGTGGCTTCTTCGATCTTATCGCGCAAGTGCGAGACATGGACCATGACGGTTTTCGCCGACACGATCGACTCCTGTTGCCAGACACGCTCGAAGATCTCGTCGGCCGAGAAAACACGGTTCGGATGGCTGGCCAGCAGGTATAAAATGCCGAATTCCAGCGCGGTCAGCTGAATCTGTTTGCCTGTCAGGGTGGTCACTTCATGGCTGTCTTTTTTAATGGTCAGCGGGCCGACTTCCAGCACATCGGGCTCGTCGTTAGTTACCTTGCCCTCGGTGCGCCGCAGCAGGCTCTTCACCCGCGCCATCACTTCAAGCGGATTGAACGGCTTCGTCACGTAATCATCCGCGCCGGTAATGAGGCCGCGAATCTTGTCCATGTCGCCGGTCTTCGCCGACACGATGATGATCGGCAGTTCGCTGTCTTTGCGGACCTGCTTGACCACATCGATGCCCGACATATTCGGCATCATGATGTCCAAGATCATCAGCGCGATGTCCGGATTGGTAGCGAGCTTGGTGATCGCCTCTTTGCCGCTGTACGCGAGGACTGGGTCATACCCTTCATTTTGCACATAGATACTCAATAATTCGACGATCTCTTTGTCGTCATCAACGATCAGAATTTTCATTAGCACGATCTCCTTGGAAAAATGGGTGTGCGTTGCAAGTTCATTGTACCAGACCGCACCACAAAAACCGCGGCGCCGCTGGATTCAGTGAAAACTTTCCAGAAAATTTAAAAAGGCCAGCCGTCATTGCGGATAGCGCTCGGCTAATTGCGTCACCAGTAGGCTGAGGCGTTGCTGAAGCTTGGGTTTGCTGAGCGCCTTGGCCGCTTTGTCCGTCCCGACCAGCGCCACGAGTTGGAGCTGAAGCAAGCCCGTAAGCGCCTCGCGCACCGCATCGCCGCCAAACCGCGGATCAGCGAGCAGGTCCCCGACCCCAGCCTTAAGCACGCGGAGCAGCAAGACCGGGTCGATGGCTTGCAGGCGGCCCTTGTTGATGCCGGCCTGCAGTTCATCAGCCAGTTGCGCCTGCCACTCATTCAACACGCGATTGAGGCGCGCGGCCAGCCGCGGATATTGCTGCATCAGGTCACTGAGGAAAAGAGGGCTCCCCGCCGTCAAAACCGTCAGTTCGTCCACCAGGCGAAGCGCCAGCGCCTCATCTCTACCTGCACTGGCCGCCTCGATGATTGCGCTCTGCTGCGCAACGACGGCCTCGATCACCGCTTCCTTCGACTCAAAATACAAATAGAGCTTGCCCCGACTGACGCCCACGCGTTTGGCCAGCGTGCCCATGGCCAACCCATTAAGGCCATCGCGCACCAGCACCTGATCGATGCGCGTCAATAGATCATCTTTGCGTTCGTCCTCTGAAAGCATCGCGCCCCTCCTTGTCTGTTATTGATAGGATAGCGGTTTTAAACAAAATAGACAAGTTGTTGTGTTTTTGTTTAATCAGTTCATTTTCGCTCTTGTGCCGGTCTTCTCGGTGGCCACCGCACTCAGGCGCAAGGTCAAAAAACGCCGAGACCGGGGACCCCAGCTTCGGCGTTTTTAATGATCGATCACTTGATCGAGTAATTTGGTGCTTCCTTAGTGATCTGCACGTCATGCGGATGGCTTTCGCGCAGGCCGGCGTTTGAGATCTGAATGAACTGGGCGTTGTCCTGAAGCGCCTGGATGTTTGGCGCGCCGACATAACCCATGCCCGAGCGAAGGCCGCCATCCATTTGATAGATGACATCGGCCAAGGCGCCCTTGTATTCCACGCGCCCTTCGATGCCTTCTGGAACGAGCTTCTTGGCTTCGTTGACGCCGCTTTGGAAGTAGCGGTCCTTGGAGCCATGCGCCTGCTCCATCGCACCGAGGCTGCCCATGCCGCGATAGGTCTTGAAGCGGCGGCCTTGGTAGATCTCCATGTCGCCAGGGGCTTCGGTCGTGCCCGCCAGCATGGAGCCCAGCATCACGGCGGAACCGCCGGCAGCCAGCGCCTTCACGATATCGCCGGAATACTTGATCCCGCCATCTGCGATGATGGCCTTGCCGCGCTTGCGGGCTTCGGTGGCCGCGTCATAAACGGCGGTCAATTGAGGGACGCCGACACCGGCGACGATGCGGGTCGTGCAGATCGAGCCAGGGCCGATGCCGACTTTAACGACATCGACGCCCGCGTCATACAAGGCCGCGGCGCCTTCTGCGGTCGCCACGTTGCCGGCAATCAGGGTCGCATGCGGGAAGTGGGCGCGGATCTCAGCAATCTTCCGTAAAACGCCCGCGGAGTGGCCATGGGCGGTATCAATGACGATCGCATCGGCACCGGCATCAAGCAGGGCCTGGGCGCGTTCAAAGGTATCTGAGGTGACCCCAACGGCGGCGGCGACCAGCAAGCGGCCATGTTCGTCCTTGGCCGCATTCGGGAACTCCACGACTTTTTCGATATCCTTGATCGTGATCAGCCCGGACAAGCGGCCCTGAGGATCGACGAGTGGCAGCTTTTCGATCTTGTATTTTTGCAGGATTGCTTCGGCTTCCTTGAGGCTCGTGCCGGTCGGGGCGGTGATCAGGTGGTCCTTGGTCATCACGGTGCCGATCGCAACGCTGTGGTCTTCCACATAGCGCAGGTCGCGGTTGGTGATGATGCCGGTGAGCAGGCGCGAGTCCTTGTCATCGACGATCGGTACGCCGGAAATGCGGTACTTGATCATCAGTTCCGTGGCCGCCGTGACAGGATCGCTGGCCGTCAGGAAAAATGGATTGGCGATGACCCCATTTTCAGAGCGCTTCACGGTCAACACCTCGTCCGCCTGCTCTTCAATGGTGGTGTTCTTGTGGATGACGCCCAGGCCGCCTTGACGCGCCATTGCGATCGCCATGTCGGCTTCCGTGACAGTATCCATGCCCGCGGAAATGATCGGGATATTCAGTTTCAAGTTGTCTGCAAGTTGGACAGAAAGATCGACATCCTGCGGTAAAACATGACTCTCAGCCGGTATCAATAAGACATCATCAAACGTAAATCCGCGACGTGCAAACTTCGTATCCCAATTAGACAAGTGGAAGGCCCTCTTTCGATTTTGTTGTTGACCATCGTAGCATTTTCGCCAAAACCCGTCAATTTTTTCTGACGAACAGTGATAAAAAGCCGCTGCGACGGCCTTTTAAAATGATAAAGCCCTCATTTTCGTGGAAAAAGGCCGAACGAGGTCCCGCAGATCCGCCGAAAATTCGAAACTCGTTCGGTTTTTATTCAAGCAATAATTTTTCGACACAAAAAGCGTTCGGAAAAATTCCGAACGCTTTCAGTCATTAGTTGGCGTTTCTGTTGGTGGCGGCTAAGGCCCCACCGACCAAGCCTGGCAGGTGATAGCGACGCTTGAGCAGGTAGTGGATCCCGTATGACAGCGCGGCGGCGATCAGGTAACCCCAGAACGGCATGCCGTGGGTCAGCGGTCCAGGAAGCAGGGCCGACACACCGGAGATGATGGAGCCGACCATGAAGACCACGATGCCCGCCAAGATCAGCAGCCAGAACTTTGGCCGTTGATCCTTGGGGCGAATGCTCCAGTCGTTGTAATAGGCGAAGATCACGCCGGCTGTGATGGACATCATCAAAAGCGGAATGATGCCCTGGGTCGTGCCAGCATCTTTGGATTTCACGAAGTACATCATCACCCCGTTGACCAGGGCCAAGATCGCCATGAAGATCAGCGAGATATCGATCATGGAAAGCCACAGAGGCGCCTTTTTGATCGGCTTTGGCGCATAGATCAATGCAGACGCCTTGGCGGAAACGGGGCCGTACAGCGCCGTTGCCGGCTGGCCCTTGCGCTGGGCGGTCAGGATCTCAGGCAAAATATCCTTGAGAATCTGTTCCTGGCGCTCATCGGAAAGGGCACTGTCGGTCATCTGCCGGCGCAGTTTGAAGACGTACTCGTCATTTTTGCGGGTCAATTGGCCCAACATCTCGGACACAGAGGCCTCAGCAAGGGCGGCGTCTGCGACTTCCGCTTCCTTGGCTGCGGCATGCTTTTCCGCCTGTTTCTGGGCGCGGCTGGCATTGCGGCCCGCTGGCTTGGCAGCGTCTTCGTGCTCAGCCAATTGGGCGCGCACCTCCGCCGTTGTTTGCGGGGCGTCCGTTTCAGTGTCAGTCTCGGTTGCCGGCGCGTCTTGAGTCGCGGCGTCCGAAGGTGTGGCCTGGGTCGCAGTCTGCGAGGCGGTGTCTTCAGGCGCGGCGTCCGGCGTCGTTTTTGGTTCCTCTTGGTTCAAGTCTTTCTCTGCCAATTTTGTTCCCCCTATACATTGAAGCGGAATTCGATGATGTCGCCGTCTTGCACGACGTATTCCTTGCCTTCGGAGCGCAGGCGCCCAGCTTCGCGGACCGCCTGCATCGAGCCGAATTTATCGAGATCTGCGAAGGACACAGTCTCGGCGCGAATAAAGCCGCGCTCAAAATCGGAATGGATAACGCCCGCTACTTGCGGCGCCTTCATCCCCTGCTTGAACGTCCAGGCCCGAGTCTCAGGGCCGCCAGCCGTGAAGAAGGTGGCCAGCCCCAGCAGATGATAGCTGGCGCGAATCAATTTGTCCAGACCAGGTTCGGTGACACCTTCTGCTTCCAGAAAATCGGCCTTTTCGTCGTCATCGAGCTCGGCGATCTCTTCTTCGGTCTTCGCGGAAATGGCCAGTGCCTCGGCGCCATCCTCAGCCGCGTAGTCCTCGATCTGCTTGACGTAAGGCGACTGCTCTGGGTCGGCCATGTCGTCTTCGGCAATGTTGGCCACATACAGCACGGGCTTAGAGGTCAACAGGAAGAGCCCCTTCACGATCTTTTGCTCATCTTCATTGAAGTCCAGCGAGCGCACCGGCTTGCCTTCTTCAAGAGCCGGTTTGATCTTCTGCAGGACCGCAAATTCGGCCAGCGCCGCCTTGTCCTTGGTGCGGGCGACTTTTTCCACCTTGGCGTAGCGCTTATTGATGGCGTCAAGATCGGCGATGGCCAGCTCCAAGTTGATGGTCTCGATATCGTCGATTGGGTCGACTTTGCCGGTGACGCTGGTGATTTCGTCGTCATCAAACGCCCGGACGACATGGACGATCGCATCGACTTGGCGAATATTTTCCAAAAACTTGTTGCCGAGGCCTTCCCCTTTCGAGGCGCCCTTGACGATGCCGGCAATGTCTGTGAACTCGAAGGTCGTGTGGACGATCTTCTTGGCCGGAATCAATTCATCGATGCGCGTCAGCCGTGCGTCCGGCACTTCGACCATGCCGACATTCGGGTCGATCGTAGCAAATGGGTAGTTTGCCATTTCCGCGCCCGCTTTGGTGATCGCGTTGAACAAGGTGGATTTACCGACGTTGGGCAAGCCCACGATACCTGCTGTTAAAGCCATAAGTGATCTTCACGCTTTCTGTTTGGTTTAGCCTTCTGCCTCGGCAGCGTGGCTCAGGATCTTTTTCATTTTCCGGTCAAAATCATGGCGACTCATCATCACGATGTGGCCGCAGCCCGAACACCGGATCTTGATGTCCATGCCCAGCCGGATGATCTCCCAATCATTCGTCCCGCAGGCATGCGCCTTTTTCATCAGGACGTGGTCGTGTAAGTCATACATCGCGTGGTCCCTCCTTCTAATAGAAGCAAGTTAATTCAAGTCGACATCCAGCAGTTCGAGAATGCGGGTCAGGTCGCTGTTGTCGGTAAAATCGATCTCGATTTTCCCTTTACCGCGCTGGGTCTGCGCGATATTGACCTTGGTGCCAAAGCGCCCGGCCAGCTGGTTCTCGCTGGCGCGCAAATACGGCGACTTCTTCTTTTCGGTGTGCTGCTGCCGCGCCTCGCCGGCATTCATCTGATTGATCAGCCGTTCAAGCTGACGCACGGTCAGACCATCCGCCACCGTTTTTTTCGCGACGGCATTGATCTTCTTCTTATCCTTCAGCGAAAGCAAGGTGCGCGCCTGGCCCATCGAAAGCTTGTTGGTGTTGAGCAGCTTCTTCACTTCCGGCGGCAGCGTCAACAGGCGCAAGTAATTGGCGATATATGGCCGACTCTTACCGAGGCGCTTGGAGACTTCCGCCTGGGTCAGCTTGAGTTTCTTGATCAAAGTGTCATAGGCCTGCGCCTCATCCAGCGGCGTGAGATCCTCGCGCTGTAGATTTTCCAGCACAGCGATCTCCATCATGGCCGGATCATCGAAGGTGCGGATGATTGCCGGAATGGTTTCCTTACCAGCCATTTTGGATGCCCGGAAGCGCCGCTCGCCGGTGATGATCTCATAGCCAGAAACGCTTTGGCGCACAATGATCGGCTGAAAAACACCGGTGTTTTTGATCGACGCGGCGAGCTCTTCCAGCGCCTCTTCGTCAAACGTCTTCCGCGGCTGGTAAGGATTCGGCCGAATGTCCTTCAGCGGCAGCTCCTCCACATTGGAGAAGCTGAGATCCGGGCTTTCGAAATCCTTGAAAATGGCATCGATGCCGCGACCGAGGCCTTTGCTATTCTTATTCGCCATGGGCCTTCAACACTTCCTTTGCAAGCGCGTTGTAAACGTCTGCGCCCTTTGACTTTGGATCATAATCCACGATTGGCTGGCCATAACTGGGTGCCTCGGCCAGGCGAGTGATGCGCGGAATGACGACTTCATAAACTTTGTCGCCAAAATACTTCCGCACCTCCTGAATCACTTGCGCGCCCAAGTTCGTGCGGGCGTCGTACATCGTGAGCAGGACCCCTTCGATCGCGAGTTTTGGATTGAAATGCTTTTGCACCAAACGTACGGTGTTGAGCAATTGGCTCAGCCCTTCCAGCGCGTAGTATTCGCTTTGCACCGGAATCAAGATGGAATGCGCCGCGGTAAAAGCATTGATGGAGAGCTGGCCGAGCGACGGCGGGCAGTCGATCAAGACGTAATCGTATTGGTCTTCCACCGGATCAAGGCCGAGCTTAAGCCGCATTTCGCGGGCCATCTGGGAGGTCAGTTCGATCTCGGCGCCGGCCAACTGAATCGTGGCCGGCACGATCCACAGATTTTTGTGACTGGTCGGCAAGATTGCTTCGGTGATCGGATCTTCGTTGACCAAAACGTCATAGATATCCTTGACCACCTGGGATTTTTGAATGCCCACGCCGCTGGTCGCATTGCCCTGCGCATCGGCATCGATAAGCAGGACCTTTTTGCCGGCGTTGGCGAGACACGCGCCCAGATTGATGGTGGTCGTCGTTTTGCCGACGCCGCCTTTTTGGTTGGCTACCGCAATGATATGTGCCATGGTGCCTCCTACTTCTTGTCTTTCTTGATCGCGATGGTGAAGAGCAGCTCGTCGTCGGTTTCCGTTTGCTTGACGGTGGCCTTGAAACCGGAGTCACGTATCATCTCGACCGACTGTTTTAGAGTATTTACCGCCATGCGAGCATCCCGCCCGCCAATCTGGTGGCGGTTGGGATTTTTCGGTTTGCGGCCGCGGGTCGACTTGACCGGTTCCGCAGACGACGCAGCGGCTTCTGCCGAGTCGCCGGAGTCCGCGTCGCTCGGGGCACTTGGTTGGGCCGTGGCCTGTGAGTCAGCCGTAGCGGTTGGGGCCTGCGTGGCGGCGGCCGGATTCAGAATTTTTTCCACGGCCTGGTGTGTGTCTTGGACGGTCAGGTCATTGGCCAAGATCTCGTGCAAAAGCAGTTCCTGATGATAATCATCCAGCCGCAACAGTTCGCGGCCATGGCGCTCGGACAGCTCGCCGTTCATGATGGCCTGCTGGGCGCCTTCAGACAGCTTGAGCAGGCGCAACTTGTTGGCGACAAAGGACTGACTCTTGCCGAGCTGCTGGGCCAACGCCTGCTGGGTCATGTGATTCAGCGTCATCAACTCGGTATAGGCTTCGGCTTCCTCGATGGCGGACAGGCCCTCGCGCTGGAGGTTCTCGATCAGCGCCATTGCGGCACTTTCCTCGTCGCTCATCTTCTGGACCAAAGCCGGCGCCGTGTCGAATTTCAGGCTCTGCATAGCCCGAAACCGCCGTTCGCCTGCGATGATCTCATATTTGCCTGGCTCGTATTCGCGCACGACGATCGGCTGAAGCAAGCCATGTGCCTTGATCGTTTCAGCCAGCTCCGCGATTGCCTCTTTAGAAAAGACTTTGCGGGGCTGAAACCGGTTCGGCACGATATCGGCGAGCGGAATCTCAGTTACGCTCGGCCGTTCTGGTTCCTGTTTTTTACGCCCAAAAAACGAAAGTGCCACGTCTTTTTCCTCCTTGCCTATTTCCCACCCAACGGTTGCTTTGCCGGCGTACCAGGCTTACGCGGATATTTGCCCGGCGTTTTAGCGACCTTTGTGATGACCACGAGGCTTCGCGCGTCCCCAGTTTCAGGCAACGTCACATCAAGCTCGGCCGTCACCTCGCCGCCAAGTAGATCGAGTGCGGTTTGCGCCGCATCGACTTCGCGCTCCGCCCGGCTGCCCTTCATCGCGATGAACCGCCCGCCGATTTTCACCAGCGGCAGGCACAGCTCGGCCAGCACATTCAGTGGGGCCACAGCGCGCGCGGTGACGACATCGAAGCTCGCCCGATAGCCGCTTGTCTTGGCGCCAAACTCTTCGGCCCGCGCATGCACCAGCTGAACACCATCCACGCCCAATTGCTCGGTGAGTCTGGCCAGAAAATCGATCCGTTTTTGAAGCGCATCGACGATGGTCACATGCAGCTGCGGATTCAGAATTTTCACTGGCAGGGACGGAAAACCCGCGCCAGCGCCGACATCACACAAGGCGAGATCGGCGAGCTTGAGGTCCGGGGCCGCCTGCAAAAGCGTGAGCGAGTCGTAAAAATGCTTCAGGTACACGTCGGCTTCGGCAGTCAGCGCCGTCAGGTTCATCTTCTCGTTTTCCGCGACCAGATAGCGATAATACGTCGCAAACTGTGCGAGTTGCGCTGGGTCATGCGGCCAGTCTGCCGCCGCCAGTGCCGCCTTGAATTGTTCTGGATCCATCTTGCACCAGCCCTTTATCTCAGCGTTTCAACGCCGGTTTTTGTGAAACAGAGGCGCCGTTTCACGTACCCGTCTAGTGTACCGTAAAACCGCCGGGCACTCAACCGTCGCCGGCGAGAAGTCAGGCGCGAAATAAGGCCGGTTTCTCGCGACTTGAGATTAATTTTCCCGCAACACGCGGCAACGAAAAAAGGCACCCCACCAGCGGAAGTGCCTGATGAGGGTGCCTTGAGTGCGTTACAGGGCGTGCGGCGTTGAGCCATTACGCCTCGTTTTGACCGTCATGCCTCCGCTTACCGGCAAAGCCGAACAAGAGACCGATCACGACCAGCCCTGCAATGACGCCGGCCGGACTTGTTTCGTCGCCGGTCTGCGGCAGACTATTTTGGCCATTCTTAGTCTTCGTCGTCTGCGCTGTTTTCGCTTGGCCGGTGGTCGTTTCTGACTTCGATGTGGCAGGCTGCTGAGTGCCTGTCGAGTCGGTGCCTGCACCTTGATCATCGGTCGAGGTGCCCGGGTTGGTGTCCGGGTTGCCCGTATTGGTATCCGGATCGCCAGTATTGGTATCATCCGGATCCGTGGTGTCATCGCTGGTCGAAGCGTCCTTGCTGATGAGGTGGATCTGGACAGTCTGGTCCGCAGCCCCCGTTAGCACATAAGCCACGCTTGCGGCCTGCCCGTTTGCCAGCACATAACCATCCGGCAAGCCAAGCGCCGCGGTGTCGATGGTCAGCTGCTGATCCGTGTAGCCGTTGAGGGTCTGCTGCTTCAGCACATTCCCATCGGCGTCGACGAACTCGACCGTCACCGTTTCGGGATCCGCTTCATAGGCAACCGTCTGCGTCTGATCCGCAGGCGTCTCGGTCGTGCTTGCTTGGGAAAAATCAGTGGTGGCCGTCGCCGCATGATAGCCGGTTACAGCGGGGTTGGTGACCGTATTTGTCTCGGTAGCTGGCGTCCAGGTCGTGATCCCGGTCACTTCATCGGTGTCGCCTTGCCATTGCACCGTCACGTTTTGCGTGGCAGGCAAGGCCGTGCGCTGGGCCGCAGGTAAAAAACCATCCGTTTCCGCGTAGGTGTAGGCCACCGAATTCGTGGTCGTCATGGTCGATTGCGTATGCTTGTGCGTCAGGTGAACCTGCACGACAGGCATGTCGCCATCTTCGTTGTAAGACAGCGTCAACGTTCCACTGGCGGCTTGGCCATCCGCAAGCTGGTAGCCATCCGGAACGGTCGCCGTCCAGTTGATGGTTTCGTCGGTCACACCAGAGAGATTCTCGAGCGTCCCGACTTGGTAGTGATTATTATCATCATCGATGTACTGGATATACGAGTATTGCGGGTCGGCCGTGTAATTGAACGTGATCGACGTATTCTGCGGCGCGCCATTCGTCAGCGTGTCGTAAGTCGTGACGGCAGGGTTCGCGCTGGCCTGCGTCGCGGTCGTCGAATAGCCCATCACAGTCGGCAGCGTCAGCCCGCTCAGTCCGGCATAGGTGTACACCACTTGGCCGGTCGCGTTGTTGATATCCGTATTCCAAGTATAGGTCGCATTTGTCGCATAGCTGGCGGCATTAGGAAGACCGGTGTAGCTGACGGCGAGAGTGGTTGTCGTGGTGTCATATGCGTGGACCTGTTTCATTGGGAATTGGACCACATATTCGCCGGTGGCATCTTCGGGGATAGAAAAGTTGATAATGTATTGGTCGGCATACTCATAGCGACTTGGCTGAGAGCCAAAATTTCCATAATCAAGCGGGGTCAGATTTGTGCCCACCGTATTATACGTACCGGTATTACCCGTCAGCTGGTTAGCGAAAATGTCGCGTTCCAACACCGCATCATTGTTATCAACGTCGACATATTCGATCACCAACGTCACAGGTTGTGGATTTGTCGCGGTATTGCCAGTCAGCTGTATCCGGCCAACCCCATTAAAGGTCGGAATCGTTCCGTCATCATCAGCCGCCTGTACTACTTGGACCGGCGACGTCATTGGCAACGTGACCGCAACCGCACTGCCGAGCGCCAGGACCGTCAATCCCATCGCGACCCATTGGCGGCCGCGCTTGTACAACTTCACACGATGTTTCGATTCATTTATCATTTTAGCCATTTATATAGAACCTCCTAGACACGATGTCAGTCGACAACAGCAACTCGCCACAGCGCGAGCCAATAACTCGTAAAAATTATTGGTGTTATCATTACTGTCTTAATTATAACCGAAATCTGTAACAATATCAAATTGGCCAAGACCGGCAAAATAATTAACCGTTATTACTTATACGGTGGGAGTTCTATCGCAAAAAGGCGGTGTGATGCGGTTGTGTTCTTTTGCCAGAAACACAGTTCCAAAATAACAATAGAATTTTACAAAAGATGAAATTGTTAATCCGGTATAACTATTTTTCTCGCAACATCAATATGCCGTCGTTTTTCTGGGAATCAAACAAGGCCCAGCAAATGGCCAGGCCCAGTTTTGATGAGATGATCGATTATTCGCGGCGCTGTTTGCGCATGCCGATCAGAAGTGCCGACGTTGCCAAAACCACAAGGCCCAAAACGGTCAGTGGTTCAGTCGCAGTCTCGCCAGTTTGCGGAAGCGATGCGGCAGAATCCTTTTTATCCGTTGACTTCTGATCAGACGTCTTCGTCGCGGCCGAGTTGTCCGCTTTCTTGGTCGTCGTCTCATCCGTTGTCGCAGGCTTCGACTCGGATTTTGTATCAGGCTTGGCGTCTGGTTTGGTGGTCGGATTCGTCGATGGGGTCACAGCATCCTTGGTGTAGACCAAGATCACAGTCTGCGCCTCAGCGGTCAGCCGCCCGGCCAGTGCTGCAGAGCCTGCGCCCAGCGACGTGTAGTGATAGCCCTTGATGCTGGTCAGCGCGATAGTATAGCCGTTGCCGATAGAGCCGGTATGGACCGCGTCGGGGGCGATCGCGTTGCCCTTCTCATCGACAAACTTGACGGTCAGATCACCGGCCTTGACCGGCGTCGTCACACCGCGTTTTGGCGTGTAGACAAAAGCGATCGTCTGCGCGTCAGCTTTGAGCGTACCCGTCAATGCGGCGGAACCGCTGGCAACCTTCTTGAAGGTATAGTTCGCCAGCTCCGGCGCCGTGACCGAATAACCGTTGCCAACATACCCCGACCGGACCGTAGCCGCTTTGATCGTGTTGCCGTAATCATCGACGTACTTCACAGTCAGATCACTGGCTTTGATTGGCGTCGTCTCACCACGTTTTGGCGTGTAGACCAGGGTGATCGTCTGCGCATCAGCCTTGAGTGTGCCGGTCAATGCAGCGGAACCCGAAGCTACCTTGTTGAAGGTATAATTCGCCAGCTCTGGCGCCGTGACCGAGTACCCATTACCAATATAACCAGACTTGATCGTATCCGCTTTGATCGTGTTGCCATAATCATCGACATACTTCACGGTCAGATCACCGGCCTTGACCGGCGTCGTCTCACCACGTTTTGGCGTGTAGACCAGGGTGATCGTCTGCGCGTCGGCCTTCAAAGTCCCTGTCAATGATGCGGAGCCACTGGCGACTTTATTGAAGGTATAATTCTCAAGCTCCGGTGCGGTTACCGAGTAGCCATTGCCCACATAGCCCGCGCGGACCGTATCCGCTTTGATCGTATTGCCATAATCATCGACGTACTTCACGGTCAGATCACCGGCTTTGACTGGTGTGGTCTCCACGTGAGACGGACGATAAACTAGGGTCACCAGCTGATTGCCAGCCGTGTAAGTGCCAGTCAGCGGGGAAGAGCCGGCCGCGGTCGGATCATAAATATAATTTTCGATGCTCGGGACCTCAACCGTGTAAGGCGTCCCTAGAAGTGCCTCGTCCAACTTCTTACTTGGGGCGATCGTGTTCCCATTTTCATCGACATAATTGACGGTGACATTACCATAGGTGACAAATGGCAGCTCAATATCATTTTGAGCCGTATCAGAAGACAAGGTGATGAACTGTGCGCCATCCAGCCGCGAATTGCCGATCGCGTTGACCGGATAAGCCGCTGTCACAGCATTACCGTCCTTATCCGTCGTCGGTGCCGCGGTCCCGGCAGGATAGAACGCAATCACGTCGCCAGGCAATCCCTTGAGTCCAGTCTGCGATGGCCCAGTGACACCCGCCGGCAGCCCAGTCGAAGCGATGTCTAGCGTTGTCTCAATTGGCGTATAGGAAAAATCGTTGAACGTGGCCGAATACGCCGCATGGGAACCCGCAGTGGCGCCGGTCAAAACAATGGAGAATGGTGTGCCGGCATATTGTTTCGCAGTGTAGTCATTTGTCCATTGTGCGACCTGAGTACCGCTATCATCATAGACCGTCGTGGTGATCGTCTGCGTAGCCGCATCATAGCTGAGGTCAAATGTGTATGTGAGCGCCCCTGCTTCGCTGTTAGATGGCACGATACCCGTGGAAACTGGCTTGTCCAACGCTATGCCGGGATTCAGGCCCGATGTGTAATACGTGATGCCAGGTGTGGTCCAAGATTGTATGTTCCCATCAGCGTCATAGTATTTAGACGGCGAAGCGCCCAATGCATTCGTGGACACATTGAAGCTAAGTAGCTTGGTCGCATCATAGCTGACACCCAATTGGCCACCAGTCTGAGCTGTGGTCGGTGCGTCCTCAGGTGAAACATCTTCAAAGAACAGCGCCGTCCCATCCCCACCCAACCAATCGCTCATGGACGGGTCCCATGCGATGTTTGTCGTAATGTTGATATGAAAATCAGTCGTGAAGTCGACCTGCCGTTTGGCGACGACCATCCCAATACCAGCCGGATAAGAATTTGGATTCTCTTCAGTTGGCTCAGTCTCATACCCAGTCGTCAGTTGTACCTGATTGCCGTTGATCGTCAGCGGATCCCCGTTTGTCGCGGAGCGCGCCGTGAAGTTTTGGGCCATCGTATCGCCGCTGACCGCGATTTCACGTCCAGTCTGCGCCAGATTGACCGACAGATCGCCATTGACATCTGTGGTCGTGACGATCGCCATGCTGGCTGCGACTTCGCTTTGTCCCGCAGGCTCACCCGCCGCAGCGACCGGCTGGGCAATTGACCAGCCGCCGACCACAAGCGTTGCGCCTAACACCAGGGCAAACAACCACGTCTTGCCCTTTTTGTACATCTTATAATGCTCTTTCATTGCTCCGAACCCTCCAGTCTGGTCTAGCCCGCCACGCCAGCCGCCCGGAAATAACCGATCGATCGCGTAGCAATGCCGAAAAGCCTTCAGCCGGTTGGTATTTTCACTGTCCCCACATGACCGTGGAAAAACCGTTCCCGTGCTGAATTGTTTATACCATATTCTAATTAGTGCAGATAGAAACCGTTTTCGAACACGTTGAGCGTAGCATTAAAAAAAACAAGTTCGTTGCCAATATTGACAAAATTCGTTTCGGAAATTGGACGCAAAGCGCAAAATTGGTCTAGTCGAAACGGCGAGTTTTCTTTAAAAAACCGGCGTTCTTTATATAGGAAAGGCCGTAACCACCACTTTCCGAGGCACTGGCATTCGCGATGTGAATGTCTCACTAATTTATTTATTAGAATCAATTACTGAGCACTTTCGAAAGTTGGCATGTGACATCATACTAGGTGTGTAAGTAATGCGGCGATGGGGATCGCCATCTGTTTTACAGTTTCTGGGGGAATTTTTTTGGTCAACAAGAAGCAGATCACGGCAGCAGTCGCGGCCCTGATCTTTGTCGTGTTTGGTGCGGGCTGCGGTCAACAAGCCGCAACGAGCCCGGCCGCAACGGAAGCGCTCGTCGTTTCGGCGCCTGCGCCTGTCGTCCCGGTGGTGAACCGAAGTGGCCGGCACCAGCCAGCCGTTTCCGTACCGTCTGTTCGTGTGCAAAAGCCGAAAGCGCGCGTCCAGGCCAGTCCAAAACCGGCCGGAACGCCTGCAAAATCGGCAGCGCACGCCCCAGCCAAGCAAGTCACAACCGCAAGAGCGGAAACCGCCTCTGCGAAAGCCGCGCCTGCGACCAACCGCGAGCCGGCCACGCCCGCAAAGCCGGTCAGCAAGGTCTCTGCGCAACAGGCCATCACGCCGGCAAAGTCGACTGTCAAAAAGTCGACCGTGCCCAAATCGGTGAGCGGTTTAACGATGGCGGGCCAAACGTTTGCCATTGGCACCTTCACCGGGCTCGGCCACGTGCCAGGCGACCGCGTCTACTCATGGACGGCGGTGGCCAACCATTATCTGGTCGAGGCCACCGGGGTCGCGCATGATGCCCTGCAACAACTCAGCATCGGTGCGCCAATCACCGTGAACGGTCATCTCTACCACCTAGTTGCGATCAAGCGCCACGTGGTCAATGACCAGGCGGCGATCACGACGTTGAAGACGCTGAAGGCGCAGTACGGCGGCATTTCTCTTCAGACCTGTGTCCAAACAGGTGGTAGCGGCGTTTCACCGCTTGATCTCTTCTTCGCGAATTGAGTGTCTGTTTTTGAAGCGGCATCTGCCGCCGGCCATGTGAATGCGCTGGGTCACATGGCTTTGTATCTACAGCAAGCCGGCTCACCCCACAGCAAGAGCGGTTGCTCACCAGCGTCTCCGAACTATCTAGCACGACGTCTGCTCAACCGAAAAAGCCATTTTCTCCGTGACCAACCACGACGGAGACAATGACTTTTTTGTTTTATATCAAAATGAATCCAGCGCTCAGTCCTCGGTTGCTTGGTCCCGCTGCGCCGCCACGAACCGGTCATACCGGTCGCTCAAAAAGCGCATGTAGATGTGCTCCAAAAACAGCTCCAGGTCGCCCATGTCCGGCGTGAAATCCGGTGACAGGACGATGAAGACGCGCGAATCCTCACGCTCGGCGGCACCGGTCGGGCGCGCCGTGATCACCGCATCATAATGATGGGCGGGGTGATAGGCTTCAAAATCGACCGTTACCGTGGTCCGCAGCGTGCGTCTGATCAATTCGATCTGCGCCTCGGTGAACATCCGGTCGCGCCCAAAATTACAGCCGACCACGATTTTATCCTGAATATTGGCGATCACTAAGTCCATTGCCATGCGGTAACGCAGGGAAAGCTCATCCAATTTTTCAGCTGAGATGCCGCCATGGGTCGCCATGATCGTGGCCGTCGCCTGGCGCATGCGCACAAGGACCTTGGTGACGCGCTCGCTTGGCACGCGGAACATGACCGGCATCGGAATGTAATTGGCGGGTACGTTGATGATGCCGTTGAAATACAGCACGCTGAAATAACTTTGCTGCAAGGAATAAGACAGCATGTCGAACACATCATCAGTGATCGTGAACGCGCCCAGCGATGTGCGCACCAGCTGGCCGATCGTGCGGTCCAACGCAGTGATCGCCGGGTCTTTTGCCGTCTCAGCCGCGATCGCGCGCCGCCCGCCTTCGCTGTCCGTGGAAAAGGCCATGTTCGCCATCATCATGCGTTCGAGCCACAGCTGTTCGCCGGCGGTCCAAGTCATGCCAGTCGCATGGGCGTGTGTCGCCACAACATCGCGAATCAGTGCGAGCTCAGGCGTCGCGTCATCCAGACACACCCCGCGGGGTAGATTCGCCGTGTGTTTTGCCGCCCGCGCCTTCATGATGGCAAAATACAGCTGCATTCGCACCGTCCCATCCCAGGAAAAAAGGCCCGGGCTGCGGCGCTCGATGCCTTCGATCACCGCCGTTCCAGAAGGGACCATGATCTGCGAGACGATCAGATCATACGGCACCGTTGCCCAGATCCACTGGACAAAAAGATGGCGAATCTGCGGCTCACTGCCAACCAGCCGGCCCGCCTTGATCTGCACCTGAAATTCTTCCAGATGGCCGTTAAGCTCGCGAATCCGTCGCGCTAACGTCGCCCGGCTGATATGCAGCATCTCCGCTCGTTGAACCAAACTCAGCTCCGGGTGAATCAACAGGTCGATCAAGAGCCGATAAGACAACGACCGCTCGAAAAAACAATAGTAGTCGATCTCCTGGGCTGACCACTGATGCGTCCCATGCAAGACGATCACATCATCCGTCAGATCTAGCGTCAGCCCGCCTTCCAGCCGGACCAGTCGATTGCACAAGGCGCTCAGGTCACTGTGAAGCGTGGCCGGCGACTGCGCAAGCTGTTGCGTGAGCGCACCAAAACTAAGCGGCTTACTCTGCCGCAATAAAAATTGTAATAATCGAAGCTGGCGCTGCTCATCTGCATCAAGAATCTCGAAGATCTCCATACAGGTTTCCTCCCAAAAATGCCCCCGAACGCTCGCACATCGTCCCCACGGCGATGTTGTTCCCTGGAAGATAAATTATACATAATTGGCGATTTTTTAACAAGAAGCTGGCCGCCGAATAACAGCGTCCCTGCGGCGTTCTCACCCCCGCGTCGGCTACCTCGAAAGCCGTCATCCAGCCGCGATCAGTCTGACAACAAGACAGGTCGGATCACCCATCGCCCGCGCCAGTATGGGCTTTGACAGATCAATCATGCCCGGTCCTGCTTGTGAAGTGCCTGAAACGCCCGGCCGAGCGCATCCTCTTTTTGGCGAGGTAGACCAATTGATTAAAGAACTCTGCCCTTGGGTATGAAAAACAGACAGTATAACAATTTTCAGCGCCATCAACCGTCCAGGCCGCACTCCCTGCCCACCCCTGAACGCTCGGCTCCGCACCCTGAAGTTGGGCTACGCGCGGCAGGTCTGAAACATCTAGTCGTCCCGGTCGCTCGATGGCCAAGGACGCCATCAACCACCCAGGCCGCACTAGCTGTTCAGACCTAAACGCCGCGCTTCGCACCCTGAAGTTGGGCTCCAGCCCGCATGGTGGGGACATCTAACTGTCTCGTGCACTCGAGGCGAAGTGCGTCTCAAGCACCCGAGCCAAGTTAGCTGCCCCACTATCCCGCGGGCCGGAGCACCCTGAATCAAAAAAACCCGCTGTCCTCGGACAACGGGGTCGCCGCAGCGTTGCACGCGTCGGCTATTACTTCTTGAGAACGGATTCCACAAGAGCTTTGACTTCATCATCGCTCTTGTCCAGGACCGGCTTCATTTCCTTTTCGGTCTTGATCGTATCCTTTCCGTTCTTCTCCATGTAGTAGTCCCACAATGCATCGCGAACCGGGGTCTCGGAATCGCTCCAATCAAACACCGCGTTCATCGGCTTATCAAGTACAAGCGTCTTTTCAACATCTGCCATGATCTTTACCTCCATCATTGTTTTCTTACCTTACGGACAACAACAGTATAACGCATTTGCCAGCGACCGGCGCACTTTTTTAGCACTTGAATGAAGATAGTGCTAATCCCGTGCGCCGTCCCCGTCTATCCGTATTGTACCAAGACCACCAGACAAAAGGGTGCGTCACGCCTCGCCGCACCATCGAATGCCCCACAAGCAATTTCGAGAGCAACACCCGCGTTGATATTGACATAGTGTAATTAAAGGCTATCGTAGAAGTTATCTTACCGTAAAGGATGCGGCCGCATTGAACGTCTTAGGCACCATGTTTTCCTCGCTTCGTGAAAAGAATTTCCGGTATTTCTGGATCGGCCAGTGTATCTCCGTCATGGGCACCTGGATCCAGCGCACCGCCCAGACCTGGCTCGTGTACCAAATGACCAAGTCGGCCTTTCTGGTGGGGTTGCTCTCCGCCTGCCAGTTTTTACCGATTCTCGGCCTGACGCTTGTCGCAGGCTCTTTGATCGACCGCCATCCCAAGCGCCGCATTTTGATGATCACGCAGGCCGGTTTTTTGGTGCTCGGCGTCATCATGACGGTGATTGTGATGACTGGCGTGGTCCAGTATTGGATGGTCCTTGCCATCGCCTTAGGTTACGGCGTCCTGCAGAGTTTTGACACACCGACGCGCCAGTCGTTCGTCGTCGAACTCGTTGGCCGCAAAAATCTGATGAACGGCATTTCACTGAACTCCACGATCTTCAACCTCGCCAAGATCGCCGGGCCATCACTGGCTGGCCTTTTGATGGTCAAATTCTCGGTCGGCATCTGTTTTCTCGTTGATGCGATCTCCTACTTAGCCGTTCTCGGCGGCCTGTTTTTGATCAAGCAGACCAAGGTCGTCGCCACCCCGTCGAAAAAACGGTTGTGGGCCGATGTCAAAGACGGCCTCAAATATGTTTGGTCGCATGCCGGCATCCGCATGAGTGCGGAATTGATGCTGATCGTGTCGACGCTCAACTTCAACAATAATGTCATCATCCCGATCTACGCGAACCAAGTGCTGGGCGGCGGCGCGGACATTTATGCCAACCTGCTGTCGGCCACCGGGATCGGCTCGCTTGCCGCAGCGTTTTTGATGAGCTACCTGTCGCGGTTTGGCCTGCAGCGCAACATTTATCTGTGGGTCGCAGTCGGCACCGCGGGCTTGCAGGCGGCCATGTTCTTCGTCCGCTCGTATCCACTCGCCATGGTGATGATGGTCCTGATCGGTTTTTGCAACATGATCTTCCTCAACCAGTCCAACGCCTCGTTCCAGTTCGACATTCCAAACGAATTGCGTGGCCGCATCATGAGTGTGTACGTGCTGCTCAACCAAGGCACCACCCCGGTCGGCTCGATCTATGTCGGCTCCGTGATGGACGCGTTGACCGGCCTGTGGGGCTTTCCGTCCTGCGGGATCCTCGCACTCGTGCTTCTCGTCCCTGTTTTACTGGCCAACCGCCAACTCGTCGGGCACTGGCTCCATCCGAATTTGAAGGAAAGCTGACCCCGCGCCGCGCGAGTCAGATTCGTTGCGTGGTTGCACGCCCCGTGCCTATAATGCAGGCGATAAGGAGGCGAGCGCCATGGATCTGGGATCTTATGACTATGTCCAGCGCGTCTATAATCGCAATATGGTTTTGCCTGATCACCGCTTGCCAAAAACAGCCGCAGATGGCGACCAGCGTTTGCTCAATGATGGGACGTTGACGCTGACCATGCACATCCGCGGCGGCCAGGTAACGGCGATCACCATTCACACAACTGCGCCGACCAGCCGCGTGTACATGCAGGTCTTCGAGGGCTTCGAGTTTGGCGTTGAGGCGGTCGGCATCTGGTTGGAAACCTACCACACCGCCCTGCAGAAGGGACAAGCAAATGGCATCGTCAAAGGCATCGAGGCGCGCTATACTTACGCCGAAGCAACCGGCCTTACCGTGACCCTGCGGCGCGTGGCGGATCTGGATCAGTAGAATAAGACGGAAAACTTCCCGTATACAAAAAAACTGGGCGCAACGGTTGCGTCCAGTTTTTATGTCTGCCCGGCGCCTTCACGTCGGGCCTATTTTTGAAAAAAGTTCTGACGGCACAGCAAACAGGCCGAAGTCTCCTCCGACCTGCCAAATTTTAGGTTGGATCCCTTTCCCTCTTCATTTTCGAGATTCCTCCCGTCGGTGTTTGGGAACTTATTCAGTTTGAAATGTGGGTGGTACATTTTTCCGGTACTTCCCAGTACCGGGTCCGTTTAAGCCCTTTGGGTTACCCCCTTACTGCAGGTAACCGTCATTGCGTCGCTCGGGGTAGGTCGCGGGTTGGTTCCCGCCGGACTGACCGACGCTGGGAGAGAACTCGTGGCCAGCTCCTCCACGCCTCTCAGTGTCGGGATTATAATAACTCCAGTAAGCGGATACGTCAACAGATAAAATTGTAAATTGTTTGTATCGCTTGCGCCTTATCTTGTGAATCAAGCACTCGCCGTTGAATCACCGAAAACCCTATGTCTGTTTGGGCTACTATCATGTTCAAGCGACGATGTCACAATCGCACCGTCTGCGAAATTACGTTGAATAATCGCCATTAAAATGTTCAATTAAAGAACACCAATCACGCCAGCCATAAGCCTTTTTCGTTTGTGTTCCCGCTCACAACACTTACTTAGCTTCGGCCGCGATGATCTGATAATCCAAGGCCGAGATCGGGGCCAAATGATCGAGCAACTGACTCGAAAGGCTAACTTCGGTGGCCAGGCCTGTCGCTTTTGCAAAAAGCAGGTACGCGCCATCCACCAACGCATCCCCTTGCGCATTCACCGCCGCCGTGGTCGTGATGTACAGTCCCGATCCCGGCATCAGGGTCACAGGCCGGCCGTCATCATCTTTTGTGTCGATCGTCTGAATCACCCGGTAATAACTTGTCTTCATTTGCTTACCTCTTTCGCGTTTCGCGGCTGCCACGGCATCTTCATGTAGACATTCCCGGCCGCCAGTTCCGTCAATAGTTGCGCCAGCCGAGCCTGCTGGGTCGCGGGCCGCTTTGCCTGACCGAGCCACCGCAGATAATCGTTTTGCTGATACGGTGGGCGTGCCTCGTAGGCTTCCCGCAGGCCATGCGCCGCCAGGGCCGCCGCGACCGCATCCGGCATGGTCTCCCGCTGGCGTGCGGTTGGCACGGCCGCCGTCGCCCCTTTATCTGTCATACGGGCGGCGCGCCATTGGGTCATCGCCCGCACCAATTTTGCCGGCAACGGCTGGTCATAAGGAAACTGAATCGCGCCTTTGCTCGTGTGAAAGGCCTGCAGTTCCTCGGAAAAATTGGTGATGGTCGCCGGCGTTGGGTAGAAGCCGACATGCTGGCGATTCGCGGCAAAATAGACAGCCGCCTTCCCCTGCAGATAAAAAGCTGGCATCCCATATGCGAGCCGCTCTTCCGCTTGCGGCAGGGCCTCGCGCAACAGCGTCGCCCATTCCTGAAGGCGTGGCTGCACCGATTCGGGTTGGTGGAAAATATAGTCGTCGATCACAGTCATTGTGTTGTCCTTCTTTCTTGGGTCATTCCGCCCTGCTCCGGCAATGTGAAGCGGCATATCCCTCTTCAAGTCGTCCGTCAGTTACCCCGCGGTTCGGTTCGCCACCCGCGCGCGGCGCTGCGACCAAATATGCAGCGCCCAGGCCGCGAGCATCAGGGCCAGCGACACCGTCATGATATTGTGCAGCCCGCCATGCAAGATCGTCCGCATTTCAGGTAGCAAACGTTGCGGCAAGCTGCCGACAGTGCTGGCGTCGCTGAGCTTGTTGAGCATCCCCATTGTGATGCGGCCGGCTGATGCGGCAACCCCCGCGGCCAGCGCGTGGTTCATCACGATGCCCGAAATGGCCGCGATGAACGTCTGACTCAGCATCCGTATCCAAAACGAGAACGATGTGGCGACCGGGACATCCGCGGCCGCGGCATCAGTCTGCACCTTGACCTGCAGTTCGGTGAAGCAGGCCCCGTTGCCGAAGCCCTCAAACACGCCAGCCACCAGCAAGATCCAGTATGGGGCGTGGACACCGGCGATGACTAGCGGGACGAAGGCGATGGTCAGGGTCAAAATGCCGATTGTGATCACCCGATATGGTGTCAGCCGCCGACGCATTGGAGCGACCGAAGCCGACCCAAAGAAATTCGCAAACGAGCTGGGAATCTGCGTCGCACCGCCGATCAGCGCCGATGTTCCCAGTAGGCCCTGCGCCCACATTGGACTATACGTGATGAAGCCCATGAACGCCGCCCAGATCAGCGCGAATAAGGCAAAATCGATGACCAGCGCCCGATTTTTGAAAAGCCGGCCCGGAATGATCGGATCCACCGCCCGTTTTTCCGCAAAAAGCAACCAGCCAAATCCGGCGGCTGCGATCGCCAGCAACAACACGATCGTGCCAAGACTGCCCGTGCCGATCGGCTCGATGCCCGCCAGCAAGGCCACCAGCCCGATCACCATCGCAATGGCCCCGGACCGATCCAGTGGGGAACGCTGCTGACTATTTTTCGCGACCTGATAAAACGACTGGACGACCACCGCGGACAACAGCCCAATCGGCACATTCAGATAAAAGACCCAGTGCCAGGAAAACGTATCGACAATGTAGCCCCCGACCAGCGGCCCGATGATCGTCGCCATGCTGTAAGAGCCGGAGACTAGCCCCAGTACCTGCATCCGTTTGCGCGGATCGCGGTAAAGGTCGGCGTAAATGATATACGGCAGAGAGACCATGCCACCGTTGCCCAGCCCGGACAGCGCCCGCGCTGCGATCAAAAACGCCATGTTCGGCGCCAGGCCCTGAAGCAACGACCCGAGCACAAACAACAAGGCCGCCAATTCATAAGCAAATTTATTGGAGGTGCGCTGGCCGAGCTTGCTCCAAAGCACCGTCGACACGGCGGTCCCCAGCAAAAACGAGGCGACGATCCACGCCATGTACTGCAGGCCGTGCAGATCGGCGATGATCGCCGGCAGCGCCGTGTTCACAATGGTACTATCCAGCCCGCTCATGGCGTTTGACAGCAATAAGGCAACGGTGACGATCATGATGGCACGTTTACTCACGAGAAGACTTCTTTCCTTGTTTCCGGGCTAACTTTTTCGACAGGCCATGCTTATTGGCGGCCGTTGCGGCTTTGCGGCGTGCGGCCTCGCCTCGCCGTTTTTCCGCGATGAAAACAAAATAGCCATCGCGCTCGACCACGCGCAGCCCGCCGAAGACCGCGCGAATCTTATTTTCATACCACAGGCGGCGCTTGGTCACCATGTACAGCGTCCCGCCAACCGCC
The DNA here is from genome assembly GCF_003946405.1 of Lacticaseibacillus yichunensis. GTDB lineage: Bacteria > Bacillota > Bacilli > Lactobacillales > Lactobacillaceae > Lacticaseibacillus > Lacticaseibacillus yichunensis. The sequence goes on from NZ_RHOG01000009.1 coordinate 58,610, forward strand.
AGCTGCCGGTACGCGCCTTCGATGAACCCCTTGGCCACGGAAAAATCGGTGTGATACGGCGGATTGGACAGCACCACATCAAACACCTCACCGCCCAGCGCCGAAAAGCCATCGCTCTTGAGGATGCGCGGGGCAACGCCATTGCGGGTGGCATTGGCCGTTGCGACCGCCACCGCATCCTCCTGCACATCCACCATCGTCACCTGAGCGGCCGGCAAAGTTTTGGCAAAATAGAGTCCGACAAAGCCCGACCCGCAGCCTAAGTCGAGGATACGGCTGCCGTCCTGCACCGGCGCCAAGTCCAGCATGGCCTGAGTGCCGCGATCCAGGGCGGTCGGGGAAAAAACAGTGGGCAGGGTCTCAATAGTTAGTGTGGTCTGATGATAGGTGAATTGCATGGCGTAACCTCCAGTTGTGACGATCTCTTTCAGTCTACGCGTTGAGGCCCGCCAGCGAAATGTTTTTCGGGGAAAATGGGGGCGGCCTGCCTAACTGAGCCACCATCCCGCGGGCCTACACACCCTGTAGTTGGGTTCCGGCTCGCATGGCGGAAGCATCTAGGCGTCTCATGCACTCGATGGCTAAGCCCGCCATCAAGCGCATGAGCCGACCTAGCTGTTCCGCCATCCCGCGAGCCTGCACACCCTGAATCAAAAAAGGCCGCGACAGCGTGTTCGCCATCGCAGTGTTCAAGCACAACTTCAATAAAATCCCACATCCGCCGCCAACATCAAATGATCCGACAAAATCGGCGTCACCGTCCGGACATTGGAAAGCGTCAAATTACGGCTCGTGAAAATATTGTCGATGGCAAATTGCTGCATTGTCGCATCGCGCCACATGTACGTGTCCAGCCACCTGCCGTCCTGCCCATTGGCCATATTCAGCTGTTCGGCCAGGACCTGCCATTCTTCGTGGCGCTGATCCATGTTGAAATCACCAAACACGATCTGCTCCTTGAGTGGGTCGGCGCCCAGTGCGTCCAGAAGCTGCGCAGCTTCATCGATCCGCAGCGCCGGCTTTTCAAAAGCGAAGTGGGTGTTGTACACGGCGATGTCGTGCCCTGCCACGTGATAGACGCCGCGCTGAAACACCCGCGGTTCCTCGCCGCGGCTGGCAAAATGCGTGGCATCGCAGGCTGCCAGCGGGCGGTCGGCGAAAGTTGCGATACCATACGACCCGCCCATCAGCGGCATCGCCTCGGCAAATGAATTCGTGTATTGCGTGCCGCCGATCACGGCCGGCATGTCGAACGGATTGCGATCAGTGAACCGGTCGACCTCCTGCACCCCGATGACCGCCAAGTGTTCCTGGCTGAAAAGTCGCTGGAGGGCCTCCAAGTCAGGATGCTGCCCACCTGCGATGTTGAACGTTGCCACATGAAGTTCCACGTTGATGACCTGCCTTTGTTGTTTTGCAACCGTTGTCATCTTAATCCTACCCCGAAAAGGCCGGCCGGGTCAGGGAAAAACGATGGCGTCCGCAAAACTTGGAATGAGCCGTCATGTCAAGTTGGCAGGGCAAGTTCTCAACCGCAGGCGGCAAGGCGACCGGCTTTTCTGAAAGGCCAAGGCAAGCTAGCACCGCACCGGCCTCCTGTCACTTCAAATGTGCCCCAAGCGCCCGCATTTTCGCAAACACTGCGTCTTCACCGCGCCGATCCGCCCTGCTGGCCGTGTGAATCGTGCTCCCCGGGCGGTTGCGCTTGGTGTACAGCGCCGCGGGCTGATACGCATAGCGGCCCGGCGTTTTCGCGACAAACTCAGCGGTGAACAAATAATCCTCCGCCAGCGTCAAAGACTCATCAAAGCGCAAGTTAGCCGCCTCGATCGCGCTGCGCCGAAACGCCTTGTTCCAGACGTATCCGCCGACCTCTGTGCCATGATGGCTGACCTGTTCAAACATCGCGCGCTGATCAAGCATCATCGCCCGGTTTCCAGCTCCGCGCCGCGAATACCAGTTATAGCCAACGCTCGAAGCGACCACATCAGGCGCCGAAAATCCGCCGGCCAGCACTTCGACAAAGTTCGGCGCGATCAGGTCATCGCCATCCAAAAAGGCCACGGCTTCGCCCGTCGCCCGGTCCAGTCCATAATTTCGTGCCGCCGACACGCCGCGGTGGCTGGGAAAAACGGCAGCGTGAAACTGCGGCACCCCGCGCACAAAGTCCACCACCGTTTCGCCCGTCCCATCCGTCGACCCGTCATCGACCAACCACAACTCAAAATCCTGCGTCTGGTGGGTCAGATCATCCAACATCCCCCGCAAATAGCTGCCCAGCTGAAACGTCGGGATCACGATCGTCAATTGCATCGCGGCCGCCTCCTTTTTCTGTGATGGGCAAATTATCGGCGGCGCCGGCGTATTCGTCAATCAAAGTGACTCGTGGGGCGGCGCGACGCAGTTTTCCTGGACGCCAGCGCACCCAGTCAAAGATATTTACTGCCCTCGCGCACTGCCAGTGACATCAACTCATGGTCTCGCATAAACGCGCGCACCCAGTCGGAATCCGTCTTGCTGTACTGCCGCAGTGCCCATCCGATCGCCTTCTGAATGAAGAATTCTGGAGTAGTCCGGTCGGCCAAGATCGCGCGTGACAACATCGCGGTGTCCGTCTGCGTTTTTTCCATCAATTGAAGCGTGATGCCGACGCGGCGCAGCCAAAAATCATCCTGGCCGAAAAACCAGTCGAAAATCGCCGCCTTTTCCGCGGGATGTCGCGCGATGTAGCGGCCAAACACCATCCGCCAGGCGTCAACGCTGTCCCACCAGGCCTTCACCGGCACAAATTCGGCCAGCCAGCGCATGTCCGTCAGCGTCCACTGCCGCACGCGGGCGCTGGCCAAGTCGATCGCCGCATACTGATATTCCCGCTCAGGCCGGGCATACAGCGCCGCGACCGCACCCCGCAACGCCTCAGTCGACCAGGTGCGGCTGGCGGCAATCAGCGGTCGCAGTTGCCGCTTCCGTTCAGGCGTTTTGACCCCAAGAAACGGAAACCGATTCCTCATATAATGGGCCATGGGCGCCGCATTGGCGGGGTCCCCTTGCAGGAAGAAGGTCTCGGCCGTCACCGCCATCTCAGAGCACCACCAAGATCACTGTCACGGCGCCCGGCAGCGCCTGAATCAGAAAGATCTTTTTGGTCACCGTCGCCCCGCCATAAAGGCCGACCAAGGTCACAAAGCCGGCCAGCAGCGCCGCCGTCACGACTTGCGCTTGGCCATGCAGCAGGACCAGCGTCAATAACAGGACGAGGCCCAATGCTAGATTATAAATACCCTGATTTTTCAGCGCGACTTGCGCGTTGGGTTCTTGGACAAACGACAGTGGCATCCCAAAGGCGCCCGCCTGTACGTCCGGTTTCGCCAGCATTTCCAGTCCGGCGATACCCAAATGTTCGACGCCCAACAAGCCAACCAAGATCAATGCGATGAGCGACATGTTTTTCCTCCTCTGGCCAAAGTACAGTCAAATAACGTTTCCGCCAATCGGCCAAATGCGGTGATCCCGCCTGCCAGCCGCGGCGCTTCTCGTGCAAATAATAACGCATGCTAGCCAGCAGGCCAAGTCCTGTGCTAAAGTCAAAGCATCGAATGGAGGCGTTTCTATGAATCAGATCGCGGTTGAGCAGGCGTTCACGAATTGGGTCCTTTACTTTTTTGCCTATGCCTTTGTCGGCTGGCTGTGGGAAAGCGGCTATGTCAGCGTGAAAAAGCACCAGTGGGTCAATTCCGGCTTTCTCACCGGCCCGGTCATCCCCGTTTACGGCTTTGCCATGACCGCCGTGCTTGCGGCAATCGCGCCTTTTCAAAATAATCTGGTGGTCCTCTATCTCCTGTCCGCGTTGGTGGTCACGGTGATCGAATACATCACAAGCTGGCTGATGGAAAAACTCTTCCACGCCCGCTGGTGGGATTACAGCAACGTGCCTCTAAACCTGAACGGCCGCGTCGCCCTGCCGATCTCCGCTTTTTGGGGCCTCGGCGTCGTCGCGATTGTGAAATTCGTCCATCCGCTGGTCGCCAACGTGGTCACCCGCCTGGACACCGCATACGGCATTTTCGCCGCGATCGTCTTCATCGCCTTGATGATGTTCGACCTCGGCTTCACCTTGGCCAACATGTTGTCCTTCGGCGCGGCGACCAAGCGCATCGGCGAATCGATCGACGCGAAGAAAACAGAGCTGCGCACCCGGGCGACCGAGGCAGCCGACAAGCTTGCAGCGGATCGCGGCTGGCTGGAAGACTACCGCAAACATGGCGATACTGAAAACAAATTACCGCAACTAAACGCCGTCCAGCGTCGTTTGTTAAAGAGTTTCCCACATCTGCAACTCAACGACAGCAAAGCCTCAGCCAATGAGATCTCAGCCTTGGCCGATGTGATGAAGCGCCGGCGAAAAGAAGCAAAGACAAAGTAAGGGTGTGAAGGGCCGCGGGATGGTCGAGTAGCTAGTTTGGCTTGGGTGCTTGAGGCGCACTTCGCCTCGAGTACACGAGACAGTTAGATGTCCCCGCCATGCGGACCGGAACCCAACTACAGGGTGTGAAGGCCCGCGGGATGGTGGGGCAGCTAACTTGGCTTGGGTGCTTGAGGCGCACTTCGCCTCGAGTGCACAAGCCAACTAGATACCTCGACCATGCGGACCGGAACCCAACTACAGGGTGTGGAGGGCCGCGGGATGGTGGGGCCAAAACCTGACTATATGTAAGGCCCGCCACATCGCGAGCCTTTTTCTGTGGCCAAAAAAACAACCGCCACCATTTCTGGTAGCGGCTGCAAGGAAACAGTTTAAGAAGCTCGCGAACTTTTTTCCTTATAATGGGTGGCTTCGGACGGCGTTCATAAACTGTTATGGCGGTGGCAGGCGATGAACCTGCATTCCCAAGGGCATCGCTCATTCCTTATTACAAGAATGAGTATAGCATGGAAGCGGTTTCTTTTCAAGCGGAAACCCTCGCGAAAATGCGAAATCGGCTCGAGGTACATCACCTGCGCGGACCGCATCCGTCCCAGTTGATCGGCCGCCAAGTTTCAGCTTACTTAGGCACGCGGCTTGTCGTCAAAATCATCCTGCTCACGCCCATCAAACCCGCGCCCACCGAAGTCTTGCGGACCGCGGCCCTGTTGCCAAGCGCCGGGCCCAAAGCCCTGACCGCCGCGCCCATGCCACGACCCTTGCGCCGGCCGGCCGTTCCAGGCGCCTTGGCCCGGGCGCCCGCCGTTCCATGGGCCGGGGCGTCCACCATTCCACGGACCCCGCCCGCCAAAGCCGCGCCCAGTAAATGGCGGCTCCCAGCCAGCGGCCTCATTGACGGTATCCTGGTCATCAAGATCCTTGAGGAGTTTGGCCATCAGCGCAGACAGCTCGGTCTGTTCTTCCTCGGTCAAGGCGGCAAAGACTTTGGTGGCCTCTGTCTCGTGACTATTTTCCGCGTCAGCGATCACGTGCTTGCCCTTTTCCGTCAGGCTGATCAACATCACCCGGCCGTCTTGGGCGGACGCGTGGCGCTCGACCAATTCCGCCTCTTCCAGCCGGCTGACCAGCGCGGACACGGAGCTTGGCTTGATATCCAGCGCCTCGCTGATCTCGGCATTGGTCCATTCGGGCTTGTCCTTCATCAGCCGAAGCAAGCGCTGCGGGCCGCGCATATTTTCCCGCCAATCGCCTTGGCGTCGGCGGCTTTGCATCAACAGGTACATCAACTGGCCGTGATCAAACAACTGACTGAATTGCTTCAGTAACGTCTCTTCTTTTTCACTCATCATCGTTCACCTCGCGTGTTGTTAGTTAGGATATGTCTCGCCTAACTACAAAACACAGCATAACCAGTTAGTTAGCTTTTGTCAACGCGCACTAACTAAATAATTAAAAAAGACCCGCCCGCGATTTTCCGCAGCGCAGGCGGGTCCGTTCGAGTTAGTCGTTTGCGTTCAGCCACTGGTCCAGCACCGAGATGAACTCGTCGTGCTGGTCCAGCAGCGCAAGGTGGCGGGAATTTGCGAAGAGATGCCACTTGGCGCCGGGAATGTGATCATAGACCGTCTTTGCAATCAGCGGCGTGCACAGATCGTCCGTCCCGTTGGTCACCAGCACCGGCACGTGGATCTTGTGCAGGTCATCGGTCACTTCAAAATCGGAGATCGTCCCATTTTCCGTGAACTCATTCGGGCCCTCGGCGATCAGACTGGCGCGCTTGCCGTTGGTCGGGCGACGCAACGGCTCCGGCGAATCCGGCGTCGGGTCATCCCAGCAATAGCGCTCCATGTAGCGGTCGTTAGCCGCCAAGTACTTCGGCCCGGAAAAATCGCCTGTGCGTTCGGCTTCTGCGATCGCCTCGCGGTCTTCATAGGAGAGATATTGGATCAGGCGGTGCTGTTCCGCGATCCAGAGTTTGATGGACGACGGCGAACCATCGATCATCACGGATTTGATGCCCTTTGGATCCAGGGTGGTGAGGTAATACATTTCAAGCATCCCGCCCCAGCTTTGGCCCAGCATGTGAACCTCATCCAGGTGCAGATACTCCCGTAGCGCAACCAGCTCTTCGCGCCAGGTCTCCCGAACATAAACAGACGCATCTTCCGGCAGGCTGGACTTTCCGCAGCCGACTTGGTCATACATGATCAGCTGGCGGCCGGTCTCGGCGTAATCGTCGAGTAGCTCAAAATAGTTGTGCGATGACCCAGGTCCACCATGAATCAGCAAAAGCGGTGCCTTGCCTGGGGTGCGCTCACCGACGATTCGATAATATGTTTTGTAACCGCGAAATGGCATATAGCCTTCTTCAATTTTCATAGTCTGACCCTCTTCATTCTAATTACCGCCATCATACGCTTTTGCGTGCAAGCCCTCAAATTGGCCAGAGCGGGCGCCGGCGGACGGTGATCGCCGATTCGCTAAGCGCCGGCCACCACGTTTCGCCATCCCACTAAAAAAACGGCGCCGCCTTAGAGCCACGCCGCCTCATACCAACTACTTCTTCTTTTTCTTCTTCGCATCCGCAAAGGAGATCACTTTGCCCGGCTTGGTGGCCGGTGCCGCGAATGCCTTTCCACTAAAACCGTCACGTAAGGCGCCAGTCAGGGCCGCACCAGTCGTTTGACTCAAGACGCCGCGCGAGGTCATAAACGCAAACATCGCGGTAATAACCGTCACAATGTCCTTTCCCCCATCTGATGGATCAAGCTGGCCCATAAACTGACCCATCACGTGAATTCCTCTGGCCGTCCATTCTTTTGGCTGTAGCAAAAAGTTGCCATACTGCATATCCATCATGTTCATGGCGGCGCTGATCACATCCCCGCCGAGCCAGTCGGTTGGCAAGGTGTACTGGTCGCGGGCCAGCCAGAGCCGAATCCCCGTTTCAATGCCGAGCCGATGCACCTCAGTCGCCGTTTTTTTCTGCCACTTTTTACCATCTAGTGCAGGGATGTGTTCGGTGGTCAAATACGTGTGCTTGGTATCTGGATCCGCCTGATCAAGAATCTGGTTACGCTGCGCCGGATCATTCAGTGCAACTAAAAATGAGGCATCATCATCCGGGTCTGAATCCTGGCCGGAGCCCGGATCAACCGGCATCGATTCCAGCAGCTCATTTAATTCCCCACTCTTGATCATTTCCTGTAGCGCCATTCTGATCGCACCTTCATCAGAAATGTCGACCCCCTTGGCCGCCAGCCGCTGCATTATGGCCTGGTTCGCCGCATCATTGTCGGCCGGCGTCTCGGACCCCGCCTCGGTCGCATCAAACAGTGCAGCTGAGGCCTCCTCAAGATACCGCAGATAATCCGTCGCCCGCTTGGCCGGCAACAAGTTCTTCTGCTTCAGGAAGGTGAAAAAGGCCTTGGTGTCCTGCACCGCAAAGACCCATTCCCCGGGGCTCATGTTCAGCGTGCTGCCCAGGCGAATGTAGATCTTTTGTAGCACGGCTTTCGACCAGGACTTCGGTGTTTTGCGGTACTCGTTGTACCCCTCATCCACCATTTCGTGAATCATGTCCTCAAGAAAGTCCTGTTCCCGCTCTGGCCCATTTTTCGGACGGTTGCGCCACGCGGGACTAATGAAAAACGCGTGGAGCCAGTCATCCACATAGCCTTGGATATCGTCATACACCGACTCGCGCCATTCGGGCAAAGAGGGATCCTCGTTGATGTCCATGTCCCACATCGGATCATCGTCATCATCGTACGCCGACTCCTCTTCAGCGAGGCCGTTCACCCATTCGTATTCCTCAAGCACCGGCTGGAGCGTCTTGGGCGTCAGCGGAATTTTACCTTCATATGCCAAGTAGACCAGCAAGGCCCGCCAGATCGAATAGTGCGTCTCAAAAACTTTCTCTTCGTCTGGCGTCGCATTATCGGACGGCATAATTGCCGCAAGAGCGCCCTTGATCCTATCTGCATGCCATTGGCGCATCGGTTTGTGATACGCCTTTTCCATCACATCGCCAAGCCCCTCCGCAACTTTGCGGATCACTTCAGTCGGAAACGCAATGATCTGCTCAATTTCAGGCGAATCCATAAACGCATCAAGCAGTGGGGTCACTTCATTTTTACTTGTCATCAGATTCTCCTTGCGTCATTGCGGCCAGCGCCGCGTCGTCATACACATTTGCCAAATGCTGCGTGCGTGGCACGTCATCCCAGTGGACCGGATACCCCGCCCCATGCGCGCAAAAAACTGAGCCGGGCGTATTTTCCAGATCGCCGACCGGGTCGTACTCACGAGCCGCGATCACCGCTTCCGCATTGTGGCACGGCCGGTAGCCATCGACCAACACCTCGAGTTGCCCCTTGCCATGCGTATACGCGCTGACTTCCTGCGCATAATTTTGCATCTCCGACACCGGCGCCACGCCCGTCAGCAGCGACATCTCCGCGCCAACGTCGACCGGCGGCTCAAAGCGGCCACTCATCCGCTGTATATCCGTCATCGCACGCCCCAGCTGACTTTGGGCCACCTCTAGGGAAAATCGGTACCAGGGTTCGAGCAGCTGACAGGCTCCTTTTTCGCGAAGCGTCATGAGCCCCTGGCGCAGAGCCCGCCAAGTGGCCTCCTTGAAGTCCCCGCCAACCGTGTGCTCTAAATGCGAGCGGCCGGTGACCAGGGTGACGCGCATATCCGTCAGCGGTGCCCCGACCAGTACGCCGAGCTGTTCCTTCGCGCGCAGACTGGCCAGCACCAGTTGTTGAAAATTCTTCCCGAGCACTTCCAGCGAGACGTCCGCATCAAACTGGAGGCCGCTCCCCCGCGGCGCCGGCCGCAGGAGTAAATGGACTTCCGCGTAATGCCGCAGCGGCTCAAAATGCCCGACGCCTTCGATCGCCTGGGTCACCGTTTCCTTGTACAAAATACTGCCAGCATCAAAACCAATGGTCAGGCCGAACCGGTCGCGGAGAATCTGTTGCAGGATCTCCAGCTGCACCGCGCCCATGATCTGCACACGCAACTCCTGCAAGTGGCTGGACCAGGTGACATGAAGCTGCGGATCCTCGTCGGCCAACGTCTGAAGCGCGGCGAGGCAAGCGTGCAGATCCTCCTGCATAGGGTCAAGCTTGTAGGTCAACACCGGTTGAAGCAACGGCGCCTGAGCATTTGCGGCCACGCCGAGACCCTGGCCGGCAAAGGTATCGACCAGCCCGACCGCCGCACAGACCTGCCCCGCTTCAACGACTGGCGCGACAGTGTATTTCGGCCCATCATAAATACGCAATTGATTGATCTTTTGGTCGCCGAGCACCAAATCTTTTGGCCGCAGCTGCCCGCCTGTGACCCGCAACCAAGTCAGCCGTTCATTTTTATCGTCATGCGAGATCTTGAACACTTTCGCGCCAAATTCAGGCGTCGTTGTCGCCTCTCGCGTCCATTTGGCAAAACCGGCCATCAAGTCATCGACCCCGGTCAGTTTCAGCGCCGCGCCGAAATACACCGGGAACACTTTGCGCCGGGCAATCAAGGCCCGCACCGTGTCCTCAGGCAGGGTGCCGGTCTCAAGATAAGTCTCCATCGCCTCTTCGTCCGTGGTGGCCACATCTTCCAAGGCGGCGTCGGCTAACGGGTGGTCCGCATCGAAGGCAATGACGCCATCATCGAGCTGTGTTTTCAGCTGTGCCAAGACTGAGTCGCGGTCCGCGCCCACGGTGTCCATCTTGTTCACGAAAATAAACACGGGCACTTGGTACCGCGCCAGCAAGCGCCACAATGTGCGGGTGTACCCCTGCACGCCAGCCGGCCCGGACACGACCAGAATCGCCACGTCCAGCACCGGCAAGACTTGTTCCGTCGCGCTGGCAAAATCCACGTGACCCGGAGTGTCCAGCAGCGTCAAGTCCAGGTCATCGTACTGGAGGCTGGCCTGATGGGAAAAAATGGTGATGCCACGCTTTTTCTCCAGCGCCTCGGTATCCAAAAAGGCGTCGCCGTTATCGACCCGGCCGAGTTGCCGCAACGCGCCAGCGCGGTACAGTAGAGCTTCAGACAGCGTAGTCTTGCCTGCATCAACATGCGCCACAATGCCTGCCGTGATCTGTTTCATCTGCGGGCCTCCTCGCTAAAATCTTCCTATTAAGTGTACCCTTTCGCGCGGCGATAGACAAAATTTCGGGAGGGGGCGTATGCCCATATCCCATAATCACCTAGCCGAGTCGACAGATGCGCCTGATTGCCCGATCTTGGCCGATTCCATTCAAACAAAAAGAACCAAGCCAGCTTTGCCTGCAGTTGACCCGGTTCTCCCTCACTATTCAATTATCCCGCCTACCCTAGGCGTGGACTTCTTTTTGCTTGCGGATGCGCAGCACAAGCCAGCGAACCAGCATGACTGCCGCAAAAAGGATCAGCCAATCGATCAATAGCATCAGCACATTGGCGCTTGCGCTACCTTGGCCAAGTTGGGTGAATAAGCCGGCCGAAGTCGAGTTTTCCCCATTGTGCACCGTCAGCCAACCCAGTGGCCACCCGAACATTGTGAAATACCCGCCATCTGCGCCGTCCGCTACGCCACCGCTTTTTGCAAAAATGGTGAGCAGCGCGGTCAGGACGCCGGAGAGCGCAATGTAGCCCCAGATCATTTTCTTTTTTCATCATATTGCCTCCTTGGGTCAGTTTTTCGTGGGTCAGGCCTTCTTGACACCTGACACCTGACACCTGACACCTGACACCTGACACCTAGTCAGGCAGGTGTTGAAAGCGATTGCAAGCTTTGTCCACCTTATTTGACGCGTTGTGCCTGGATCCGGTGCCACGCGCCCCGAGCCATTGCGCGCAGGCCTATCAAGAGTATGAAGAAAAAGGCCCAGTTCAGCGCCAACATGAACAGATTTGGCAAGGCCGGCTGGGCGAGCCCACGAGACAAGAGCCCGCCGACGATATTGGTGGCGCCGTCCTGTAGAATCAGCCAGTGCAGCGGCCAGCCGAACATCGAGAGGTAGAGGGCCTCCCCTGAAACGCCGCCTTCGACCATGCCATAGCCGACGCTGACGAGCACCGACCCAACGGCCAGCAGGAGTGCCAGTAGCCCCAGCAGAACGAGTTGTTTTTTCATCGCGCAACACCTCCGTTTTCTTCAGTGTAGCAAGCAGCCTGTCTGCCTCGCCAGTGACGCCCCTGCAAGTCCGGGCAAAATTGGCCGCGTTTTACGCTATAATGGACAGTAACAAACGGAGGAAACAGATGAACACCCTGATCAACTTATATGCGCCATTTTTTAACGCCGCCGATTGGCATGCGGCGGTCATGACCGGCAGCGGCTGGATGACGATCGCCACGCTGGCCATCATGGAGTGCTTGCTGTCGGTGGACAACGCGGTGGTGCTCGCGGCGCAGACCGCTTCGCTGCACGACAAGAAAAAAGAAAATAGCGCGCTGCTGTGGGGCCTGTGGGGCTCCTACATTTTCCGCTTCATCGCCATTGGGCTGGGCAGTTTCCTGATCAAGTTCTGGGTGATCAAAGCGCTGGGGGCGGCTTACCTCCTGTGGATGTCGCTGCATTTCTTTTATGAACAGCACCAGCCCAAGGAAGTTGACAAGCCCGCGGTCAAGCCGCGCTCGTTTTGGGGCACGGTCGCCGCGATCATTTTCCTGGATTTCGTATTCTCCATCGATTCGATTCTGACCGCGCTGGCCATCGATAACAATCCCGTGATCGTGCTGCTTGGCGGCATGATTGGTATTCTGGCCATGCGGTTCGTGGCCTCGATGATGATCGTCCTGCTGGCGAAAATCCCGGAGCTGCTTGTGATGGCCTATGTGCTCATCGGCTTTATCGCCTTGAAGCTCGGGCTGTCGGTGCCTGCAATCGGCATCGAGATCTCCAACACCTTCTTTTCAATTTTCGTCCTCGTCGCGTTTGCCGCCACGTTTGGCATTCACTATTGGCGCAAGCATCAACGGGCCGCGGCGCATGCACGCAAGTAAAGGAGCTTTCTGATGCAATACCTCGAGTCGTTTCGCCTGCCGGATGAAGACGCGGAGTGGCAATTTTTCGTCAGTCAGAAAAGTCGGGCGTTCAGTGACTACTACCCCTTCCAAATTTTTCCAGACAAGCAATTGACCGACCTCTCCTTTGAGCCGGTCACCATTTTGTACGGCGACAACGGCTCGGGCAAATCGACACTATTGAACATCATTGCGGAAAAACTCGGCTTGGCTCGGGCAGCGCTCTACAACCGCTCCAGTTTTTTCGAAGATTATCTGGCGCGCTGCGACTTCCAGCTGGCCCGCGCGTTGCCAGCGAAATCAGCGATCGTCACGTCCGACGAGGTGTTCGACGCCATGCTGCACACCCGCGCGCTGAACCAGGGCATCGACGACGCGCGTGAGGACATGTTCAAGGATTATCTGCAAAACAAGTTCGGCGACTTCCATTACCACGACTTGAGCGATTATGACGAGTTGAAAAAGGTGCTCGAGACGCGGCGCAAGACCCAGTCGCGCTATGTTCGCGATAACCTGGCGAAGAATGCACGCGAATACTCCAACGGCGAAAGCGCGATGCAGTATTTTCAGGATAAGTTGCAGGACGATCAATTGTACCTGCTCGACGAACCGGAAATTTCGCTGTCGCCGACTCACCAACAGGAACTTGCCAAGCTATTGACCGACAGCGCCCGCTTTTTCGGCGATCAGTTCATCATTGCGACGCATTCGCCGTTCGTGCTCGCCATTCCGCATGCCAAGATCTATGACCTCGACAGTGTGCCGGTCCGCACGAAAAAATGGCAGGCGCTGCCGGAAGTCCAGGCCTACGCCGCATTTTTCAGAGAACATCAGGACGAATTCGAGTAATGCAAACACCCCAGTCGACCGGCGGCTGGGGTGTTGTTGTCTCAATGACTGAATTGGCTCAATGCGCTCGCCTATTTGCCCACCGAGAACCGGCCGGCAAACCGCGCGATCAACACGGCGATGTCATGCGGCAAGATCAAGTCGTTGCGCCACGCCTTAGGAAATTCCACGTTCGGATGCGCCGCACAGTATATGGTCGCCGCGATCTGCGCCACGGTATCGGTATCTTCGCCCAGATCCACCGCGTGCATCACGAGCTGGGGGTAGGTCCCTGGCTGAAAATTCAACCAGATCGCCGCTTCCAAGGTGTCGACCACATAACCAGAGGAGCGAATGTCGCTTTCCGGCAACAACGGAAACGAGGGGGTGAAAAGCCACTGATAATAGCTGAGCTCCGCCACGGAATATCCGACATTCTGAATCGCATCGCGCGCGGCGGTAAGGCTAACAGTCAGGGACTCCCCTGCCAGCAAGTGCCTCAGCAACTCCACATAAATGACAGACGCGATCACCGAGCGCTCATGCCCGTGCGTCACGATCGTGGTATCCGTGATCACCTGGCGCCGCACTGCGGGATCCGGTTCGTTGAGCAGGCTCACAGCCAGCGGGGCGATACGCATCAGTGCGCCATTGCCGTTGGCGGCCGGCGAGCGGTCCCCCGCCATGCGTGGTTCGGTGCCTTGGGCGTAGGCAATAATGGCTTTACGCGTGGTGTTGCCGATATCGAAGCATTCCCCCATTGGCGTGTAGGCGCCATCGAGGTAGGTCACCATTTTGTCCATCAAATCGTTCAGCGAGCCATTTTCCAGTAAGTTGGCCGCCAAGATCAAGGTCAATGACGAGTCATCCGACCAGGAGCCGGCCGGTTGGTCATAAGTTCCGTACCCATCCATTCGGCGCTTGGCCATTGCCTGGCGCGGCCGAAATTCATACGGGACGCCATACGCATCGGCGATCATGCCGCCGAGCAGAAGTTGCGTGATGCGGGTGCTGGTGATCGCAGTCATGGTCGTCTCCTTATCGTCTGATCTGACTATAGTTGTGTGTGGCCGCGTCCCGGAAAGCCCGTTGCCAGCGCGCAGTGGCCTCTTTGCCAAGCGGTTTTTTCGCGCCAAACAGGTCAAGGGCATGGAACCCGCCACGATATCGGTCGAGGTCTGCGCGAATGCCGGCCGCCCGCAGCCGCCGGACATAGGTCAGCGTCTCGGCGTAAAACGGTTCGATGGTGCCGATAAAGGTGTAGGCAGGCGGCAAGCCTTCTAGATTGCTGGCGCGACCCGGGGCGGCGTAGATCGGCACGTCCTGGTTGCCGGCCAACTCGCCTAGATACAGATTCCAGGCATTTTTGTTGCTGGTGCTATCCCAAACTGGCGCGTCGTTATCGATATTGGTCTCTGTCGGCCGGTCGTCCAAGATCGGGTACAACGGCATCTGAAATGCGACATCAACGTTGCCGTGGTCGCGATTGTACAACAGCAGGGCCGCCGTCAACCCGCCGCCGGCACTTTCCCCGGCGACAAACAGCTGGCGCGGATTGACACCCAGGTTGATCGCATTGTCGCGCAGCCAAGTCAAACTGAGGTAGGCATCATCCAGGGCGGCAGGATAAGGCGCCTCCGTGGCCAACCGATAATCCGGCAGCACGACCACCGCATTAGCGACTTGCTGAATCCGGCGCACATAGGAAAAATCCATCTCGGGCAAGCCGATCGCGTAACCGCCGCCATGAAGCCACAGCACACCGGTTGCCAGTGGCTTGGGGTCTTTTGGCAACACCACCAGCAGGCGCAACAATGAGCCATCCGGCCGTGCCACTTCGCGGGTCTGAATGGCCAGATCACTTGGAAAATGGCCCTTCATAAACCTTGCCATGAGCCAATTACTACGGCGAAAAGTCTTCACGGACATCCCCTTGATCATGGCGCGGGCGGTCCGGCCGGCGCGGCGCAGATCCGGGGCGATCTGCTCATTTGTGATATGCGGCATCAGCGTCAACTTCCTTCTATTGATAAGACAAGTATAACGGATAAGCTGGGGCGACGACTGCCAGATTCAGCGAATTATTTTGGCGAAATCTATGAGGGCGGAAGAGAGTCCCTGGGCTGGGCGGAGCCGGGGGTAGTTGAAGCGCTGCCCACCATCCCGCGAGCCTCCACACCCTTTGTTGTTGGGTTCCGGCTCGCATGGCGGGGACATCTAACTGTCTCGATCACGCATGGCCGAGTGCGCCATACGCGCTCGAGCCAAGTTAGCTGCCCCACCATCCCGCGAGCCTCCACACCCTTTGTTGTTGGGCTTCGCACCCTTTCCAGTTGGGCTTCGCACCCTTTCCAGTTGGGTTTCGCCGAGCAGGTCTGAGTCAGATAGTCGGCCCAGGCGCCCGATGGCAAAATGCGCCATCAACCGCCCAGGCCGAACTATCTGCTCAGACCTAATCGCTCGGCTCCACACCCTTTTCAAAAATTGTCGCTTACTTTGGCCGGGTTTGCTATACTGTCCTTGACGAGACGGGTAATAACTATTGTTTTATAATTAAGTATCAACACCGAGCAATTCGGTATTTTACCGGAACAAAACGTTATCCTGACCCCGTCTGGTTTGACTGCATTTTGGGGCCGCGCGCCGCACTCTTTTCCAGTTGGGCTCCGGTGCGCATGGCGGGGACATCAAACTGTCTCGGATGCTCGAGGCGAAGGGCGCCTCAAGCACCCGTTGCCCCACCATCCCGCGCACCTGCGCACCCTTTTCCAGTCGGGCTCCGCCGAGCAGTGGTGGGACATCTAACTGGACCCGTCACTCGGGGCTAAAAGCGCCCCAAGCGCCAGGCCCAGGTTAGCTGTCCACCCCTAAGCGCTCGGCTGCGCACCCTGTTCCATGAAAGGAGGCTTTGCCATGGTTGATTGGTTCACTGCCTTGCCACTTTGGGGGCAGATCGGCGTCGGGTTGCTTGTGTTAGCCGCCTTTATCGCCGTGATCTGGATGTTGCTTTCGCTGGTTTTATTGCCGGTGATCGCGTTGATTCAAAAAGCACTTGAGCCGAGCGAAAACTCAACAGTCATGCCCGACCAGGATTATTTGCTTGGGACGTTGACCCTGGGGCTCGACGGCGTGCATACCGGTGAAGTGATGATCACCGGGGGCGGGCGGGCGCGCCAAACTTACCCGGCAAAGCCTTATGAGTCGCAGACCACCCCGCTGGCAAAAGGCGCACAGGTCGTCATCATTGAAGTCAAACAAGGTACCGCATATGTCAAAGCTCTCGTGTTACCGGGAGCATAAAGGAGGAGTCATCCATGGATTTTGCACCGCTTATCCCTTGGCTGATCGCAGCCATCGTCATTATTTTGATCTTCGCGTTTCTTGCCACGCACCGCAAGACGGCACTGCCTAACGAAGTGCTGATCATCTCCGGGGCGCTGATCTCCGGCAAGCACAGCTTCAAAGACGTCAACGGCAACCGGGTGAAACTCATCACCAACGGCGGGTCGTTCATTCTGCCGATTCTGCAGCGCTGGGACGTGCTCTCCCTGAACACGCGGACGATCGAAGTCTCCACCCCTGAAGTCTACACGCAGCAAGGGGTGCCGATCATCGTCAACGGGACAGTTATCCTGAAGATTGGCTCCAGCCAAGAGGAAGTCGCCACAGCCGCCGAACAATTTTTGGGCAAAAACGATGACCAGATCAACGCCGAAGCCACCGAGATCCTCGAAGGCCACCTGCGCGCGATCTTAGGTACCTTGACCGTTGAGGACACCTACCAGAACCGTGACGCCTTCGCGGAAAAAGTCCAAGACGTTGCCTCCTCTGACCTGGCCAAAATGGGCCTGCAGATCATTTCCTTCACCATCAAGGACATCGCCGATAACAACGGCTACCTCGATAGTTTAGGGAAAAAGCAGATCGCTGAAGTGAAGAAAAATGCGGCGATCGCCGAAGCGGCGGCCAACCGTGACACCCGAATCCAGCAAGCCCAGGCCGACCAGGAGGCCAAACAGCAAGAGATCGAGCGCCAGACCCAAGTCGCCGACGCCGAACGTGAGCAGCAAGTGAAACTGGCCGATTTCAAGAAGCAACAAGAGATCGCCCAAGCCCAAGCGGATCAGGCAGCCATCGTTGAACAGATGAAGGCCAAGCAGGTCCAAAAGGAAAAGGATATCGAACTCGCGCAAAAGGATGCCGAACTGCAAGAGCAGACCTTGACCGCCACCGTCCGCAAGCAAGCCGATGCTGATCTGTATAAGGCGCAGCGTGCCGCGGATGCGCAAAAAGCCACGCAGATCGCGGCGGCTGAAGCGCAAGCGAAGCAAGTCGAACTCGCTGCCGAAGCGGATGCCAACAAGATCAAACTGGCGGCCGAAGCTGAAGCGGAACGCACCACCAAGATTGGGTCCGCCCAAGCCGAAGCAACCACCGCAACCGGTCGTGCCGAAGCCGAAAAGACCAAGGCCATGGGGCTCGCCCAAGCGGAAGCCATTGCCAAGCAGGCGGAAGCCGCCAAGCAATTGGATGAAAGCGGCCGCTTCAAGATGACCATCGAGGCAATGCCAAAGATCATCGAAGCCGCGATGAGCCCATACGCCAACGTCGATTCCATCAAGCTTTACGGCGATGGCGACCTGACCAACTCAACCAATGGCAGCCTCGTCAAGCAGCTCGATATGCTTAATGAAGTCGCCGGCATCGATATTCGCGGGATGCTCAATGGTGCCTTGACCCAGCAGGCCGGCAACAAGCCGGTGGTCAACGCCATTGAAAAAAAGACTGCGCCGAAGTCGACGCCTGATCAGAAGGACTGATCATGAACGCAATTTTCTGGCTCGCCGCCATCGCTTGGGGGCTGGTCTGGTTCTTCAACCACCAGCAGGAAGCCCGCACCCGCCGGAAAGAAGAAGAACAAAAGCAGCGAATCCAGCAACTGAACGCAGCGACGAAGGTCCGCAAGCAAACGCCGACCGCAGCTGAGATCACGGCCAGAGCCAAGCAACAGATTCAGCAAAGCGACCAGCGTGCTCAGCAAAACATTGACCGTGCCAAGGAGATCGTGCGCCAATTCCAGGCGGCCCCGCAAAAACCGACCGCCACGACAGGCCCGACGCAACAAGTCCGGCCAACCGCGGCGCGCCCTGCTCAATCGGCCCGGCCAGCGCAATCACAACCCGCCGCTCGCAATCAAGGCAAGCAGGCCGGACAAAATGCCGGCGCCCAGCCGACCCGCCACGAACAACCACAGGCCCCACAGGCCCGGACGCCACAACGCTCGCAACCTGCACGCCAGGCCACGGTCCAAGCGAGCCAGCAAGTCCAGCGTGCGCGCCAAACGCAGCCTAGTACCCGACTGGCTCAACCGGCAACGCGCGTGACCCAGTCGTCTCGCGGTCAGGCCAGCGCGCGCCAGCAGGGCCAAGCGAGCCAGGCGCAACATCCAACCTCGCTTCAACAACAGCGCCGCACCACGACCTCGGGGACTGGCCATCCAACCCAAACGCTGACCGCCCCGCCGCAGCCATTCGTGCACGAAAGCGATCGCGATACCATGCGCATCGCAACGCAAACACACGAATCGGTGCTCCAGCGGCAGGCCCGCCGGCAAAAAAGGTTGGTCCCACCGAACAATCAGCTCAAATCACCACATGATCGGCTGAAGTAACCTATTTTCAAATAGATAGTAAAAGATCCGCCCTCATCAAATTCGAGGCGGATCTTTTTTGTGTTTTGGTTCAAGTGGACAAGGGTGCCTCACCCTGTTAAAATCCCGTCATATCAGTCTTTATCAGTAACGTTATAGTGGTCAGATCACTTAATTCATGTGATTCTGGCCCAGCGAAGAAGTTGATGCCGGTTGGCCTTTCCATCGTCTGGGGGTGGTACCTATGTGGGTACAGTTAGACTCTATGCGAAGGGAGGTGCCTTGTTGACGCTCGATGATGCAATCGACCTCCTTGTCCGACTGTTAGATCTTATTAGGCTGGGTGGAAAGACTTGGAAAGAAATCGCGGAACTGAGAGGACACAAAAAGAATCGTCACCAAACTTCTAGCCGGAAGTAGACGATTCTCTGTGTCTTCGTAATTTATATCGGCCAGCCGTCTAACGGCTTCGTCAGAAAAGGTCGCGGAACCCGTGGCCTTTTTCTGTGGTTTGATTATATCATATCAAAACAGCTGACGTCACCAGTGCAACGACAAAACTGGCTTTCTGAGACAAATCTCTCTGAAAACAGCTGTCACTCACACTGCTCGTCCACCTAAGCCGGTGTGTTGCGACTATGAGTTCACCGGTGTTTTTCCCGCAACGTCCCGAAACGCCGATCAAAGATATCCTGGCCATAGCTGGTCGAAAGCGGCGCCCCTACCATCAGTTTGAAGGACCGACTCCCATCTTTCGCCCGCTCCGCCCGCAAAAATCGAACCGGCAGTGCCTCTTGCTGCAGAAGCTGCGTATATTCGAACTGGTGGCTGACCGAGATGACCGTACACTCCCGGCTGAGCAATCCGCGGGTGATTTCAAAATTGATCTGCGACCCCTCGTGCTCATTCGTCGACGAAAACGATTCGTTCATGAGCAACAAAGTCGATGGCCTCAACTGATCGACCAGCCCGCGCATCCGTTTGAGCTCCTCATCAAGTTTCCCGCTGACCACTTGCGCATCTTCCTCCCGCTTGAAATGGGTGAGCACCTGGTCAAGAGACGGCAGGGTCATTTTTTCCGCGCAGACTGGCATCCCCGCCGCGCCCATCAACACGGCCTGGCCCACCGCGCGCAAAAAGGTCGTCTTCCCGCCTTGATTTGCACCCGTGATGATCAGCCCATGGCCAGGCGTCAGATCAAGCGCGTTGCCGATCACAGGCGGGGCGTCGGGCTGGAGCTGCAAGACCGCATTGGTCAAGCCAGTCGCCGTGAGTTTTGGCGCAACCAGGGGATAAGTTTGTGCACCTGTCAATGCCACACCAAGCTGACCGACTGCGATCAGCCAGCCCGTTTCAGCTTCTAGTTCTGCAAAAAAGTGCGCGAGTGCATGGTAGATCTGTATCATCGCCTTGGCGCTGGCATAACTTGCCTGATTTTCCACACGCACCAGTGCCTTTGTCCCGTTATCGTCCCGGGCCGACAGGGTAAAGCTCGCCTTGCGCTTACCCAGATGCAGCTGTTCGCTCACCCGATCGAGCAGACGATGGACATGTTGCACCTCGCGCTCGCCGACATCACTGCCTAAGCTCGCGCTGATCCGGCCTTCGACTGCATACACGCGATTGTCACTCAGATCCGCGAGCAGAGCCTGCATTTTCGCCAACCGGCCATCGCCGAATTGCGTCGTCAGCGTCTGGTGAAAAGCCGTCAGCCCCGCCGGCCATGGTGCAGGGGGTAATGGCAACGCACGAATAGCCGCAACACTCTTGAGATAGCGCGCACACAGACTGCAAGTGCTGGACAACGAGTAAGCCGCGGCCTGCGTCCCAACAAGCCAGTTGTTGCGCCGCACCTCTGCGCCCGTGTCCTTCGCAAGCTGATGCACCTGGCGAAAATAGTCGAGGTGCTGGGTCGCATAGGCCGTCATTTGCTGGCGATACACCAGCACTGCCGCATCCGTGACCGGTTCAAACCAACTGCGGGTCACGACCTGCGCCAGATCCCGCTGGCCATCAAGCGCCGCCTCAAGAATTGGCTGCATTTCCAGATCTGCAAACACCGCGCGCTGTGCCTCAGTTGGGTGCCACTGTCCGGTCCAATCAAGCCGCTCACCAAGCAATCCAACATTCATGACTGTGCCTCCTTCAAGATATCCTCGGTGCGCAATCCGTATTGCGCAAGCAGTGACAACGCGTAGGCCTGCCCATCAGGTTGTGTCCGCACGACTTTGTACGTTCGAGCGGTAGAGCCAGGCGCAACCTGACTCATCATTGGCACCACGTTTGGCAGCGTGGCTAAACTGTCCAAAAAAGTGACATAGATGCCTTTTGCGCCGCGCGCGGCCAACAGCGTCAGGACCTCGCGCCCCATTTTCTCCGCATCAGCTGCAGTGGTTGAGGAAAACAATTCGTTCATGATCACAAAACTGTTGGCGTCGCTGGCGGTGACGATCTCATAGATCCGGTCGACATCGGCCGCCAGCAGACCGGTGAGTTTGGCGGCACTCTCCGCCCGCTCAAAATGCGTGAAGAGCTGTGTATTGAGGCCCAGTGTGGCGTCACGGCCGGGAATCGGGATGCCCAGGCGATACAGATAATAATTTTCACCAACCATCCGCGCGTAGGTCGTCTTCCCGCCTTGATTGGGCCCAGAGATGATGAGAAACTGTTCGTCTGCTGCCAGCCGATAGTCGTTCGTCACAATACCGTGCCCGCGCTGTGCCGCCAGCGCCAGATCAAAGCTGGCTTGCACCTGTTCTGTGGCGCCCGGACCTGCCGCCGTGGGCAAGCAAAACGGCAAGTCGTACGCCGCACCGAGCTGTTTTTCAAACGCCTGCACGGCCAAATAAAATGGCACCTCTGACGCAACGGTGTCCAGCACCTCATCTTGCGCGTCCAAGTATTGCCGATAAAAGGCCCGCAGTTTCGCAAATGCCTCCGGAAAAATTTGGCGAAGCGCCCGCAGAATCATGGCTTGAAGATTGCTGACGCCAAGCGCCGTTTCGGGCGGCTCGATCGCCGAGAAATCATCATCATTCGCCTGGTCCGCCAGCATCGGCGCAAACACGTCGCTGATCGTCTCGTGCAGGCCATCTGCAAAGCCAGGTGTCTCCTCGACCGTCACATGCAGGTCATCGATCACCAGCCGATAGCGAAGCGCGCCGAGTGCCTGCTGAATCTCAGCCAGCGCGCTTTCCAATTTCTGGACTCCCGGCCGGGCAAAATAGTCAGCAAGATATCCCTGCAATCCTAGCAACGCCGCACTTTGGCAGCGACTGGCCGCAAGCTGCGTCGCGAGATCGTGCAGTGCCTCCTGATTGCGCTTCAGCCGAATCAGCAGCGTGTACCATTTCACCTCCTCCTCATAGACGCGAGTCACCCGCCCGACATAGGCCTGATGCGGCTCATAATTTTTGCTGAAAGCAGTCAGCGCCGTGAACACTTGCGAAGCAGCGAGGTCCGCGAAGACTGCCTGCCGAAAATTGATCTCATCCGTCGTGGTCAGCGGGCGCAGCAAAAACTCGTCCAGCGGCTGAGCAGTTAGCTGCTGAATCGCATGAAAGACCTGATCCAGATGCAGATCCGTTAGCATCGACTTGCCAGACATTTGAACATCCGGCGGCTTGGCAGCGGGAAACAAAAGACTTTTGAACATCGCGAACCACTCCTTTTTATACAAAAAACGCCCGTTGCACCGCCCTTCAGTGAGGGGCGGCGCAGCAGGCGTCATTACGAGTATCTCGTGTTTTCGGCGAACGTCATCGCCATCTATTGATTTCATCGCTACTTTAACACCGTGCGGAGGGGGCTGCAAGCAAAACCAGAAGGTGGGGGGCCGATGTGAAACGCGGTGATCAGACCTGAGTAGCTAACAAGGGTCTGTTGCGAGCGGACGCCATTGCCGCGAGTACTAGGCACTATCTCCCACCTCAGTCCTGTCACGAGAGGGCCAACTATGAAAGTGAGTTTGTTCCGCCCTTAACAAAGAGACAAAGAAGCTACATCTCAGCAGGTTACGCAGCAACCCGAATTATTATCTGAGCCCCCCTAAGAGCTTCCGGTTCTCGTCGCAACAAGTTAATAGTAAACGTGTGTACTCATTACAGAGTAATGGTCTGGTCCAAAAATTCTGAAAGCTCAGGGTATTCTTGATGGGTTACTAGGACAATCGTCTTGTCCGGTAGCGCTAAAAGCTTACTCTGAATCCGAATGGCACTACTTGACGATAGACCGCTAGTAACCTCATCAAGAAGCAAGATGGAATGTGTCGGCAAACGAAGTAGTGGCTGTTCAACTAGGCCACCATATTCTTGGTGCTGGTAGTAAATTTGTACCGGAAACGATAGGTTTGCCCGTC